>CAYNLK010000069.1:20086-31748 GCA_964398055.1 uncultured Caldilineaceae bacterium | reverse complement strand
ACTGACCACTGATAACTGACCACTGATAACTGACCACTGATAACTGACCACTGATAACTGAGAAAGCGACTGCATTATGGAATACACCGGCTATCTCGATTTCTGGTTCACCGACCGGCCCATCGTCGAACGGGTGGCGCCGTTTGTGGAATTGGGCCTCAAACGCTTCGACGTGTGGTGCTGGCGCAGCCGGCCGATGGCCGAACTGGCCGCCGAGTGCCGGCGCCTGGGCGCAGTCATCAACTCGACCTTTGACGAGGCTATGGGTTCGCTGGCCGACCCCGGTGACAATGAGCAAACCCTGCGTTCCTGGGCTGAAAGCCTGGAAATGGCCGCGCAGTACGGCATCGAGCATCTTTTCATCTTCTCCAACCAGGTCGATATTGTCAACGGCAAAGAGTGGACCCGCCGCCTGTCGTCCAATTTTACCGAGGCCGAGCAGTACGCCAACCTGCTCGCCCAGACCGAAAAAATAATGCGGCTGGTCGAGCAGACCAGTATCGAAGTTTGGGTGGAAGGACTCAACCAATTCCACATCAAAGGCGGGGTGCTGGTGGACAACCACGAGCTGGCCGCCGACTGGGTTCGCCGCATCGACCACTCCCAGTTCCGGCTGGCCTTTGACTGTTACCACCAGCAGCGCGGCTCCGGCAATTTGATTTGGGGCCTCGAAGCGTATGCCGGGTTGTACCCCACCGTCCACATTGGCGATTGCCCCACCCGCCAGGAGCCGGGCACCGGCGAGATCAACTTCCCCAACATCCGGGCCAAACTGCGCGAACTGGGCTTCGATGGTTTTGTGGGGCTGGAGTTCTACCCCTCGACCACGGAGGCAGAAGCCCTGGCCCGGACCGGGGAACTGTTTCCCCTGGATTGATATTAATGTCATTAAGTTAACGTATCGGAGTCGAGGCTTCAGCCGGACGGTGGGGCGTAACCGCCTAAAGGCTCGACTCCAGTCTTAACTTTAATGATATTGGACTTGATATTGAGGAAAATAGAACCATGCCAAAAACAGCTTTCATTGATCTTTCAACTGCAACCATAACCATTTCCGAGACGCCGCCGGAGCTAAGTAAGCGTTTCATCGGCGGGCGGGGGATTGGGGCCAAACTGTTGTATGACCGGGTCGGGCCGGCGGTCGACCCCGTCTCGCCGGAGAATTACCTGATCTTTACCGCCGCCCCGCTGGCCGGCACACCCTGGCCCACCTCGGCCCGGCTGCACGTCACCTTCAAATCGCCGCTGACCGGCGCGTACGGCTATGCCAACAGCGGCGGCTTCTTTGTGGCAGAGCTGGCCCACGCCGGCTACGACGTTTTGCTGATCACCGGCCGGGCCGACCGGCCGGTCATCCTCCGCATCACCGATGCTGGGATTACCATCGAACCGGCCGGCGAGTTGTGGGGCCAGACCACCGCCGCGGTCCACGATGCCCTGTTAGGGGGTCCCGATCCTGGCGCGGGGGCCGGGCGTGTGCTCTGTATCGGTCCGGCCGGCGAGAAGCTGGTCAAGATCGCCGCCATCATCAATGATTACAGCCGGGCCGCAGCCCGTGGCGGTCCCGGCGCGGTGATGGGCAGCAAGAATCTCAAGGCTATCCACGTCAAAGCCGGCCGTCGCCCGCTGCTGCCCGCCGATTTCCGCCAGGCGGCCACAACCACGGCCAAACATTTGAAAGTTGACCCCCACCTGGAAGGGCTGCGGGCTTACGGCACCCTGGTGCTGATGGACCCCAAGAACGCCAGCGGCGACCAGCCGGCTAAGAATCACCAGGTGGCCCAGGTGCCCTTTATCAACCGGGTCAACGCCGCCGCTTTCGACGCCTACCTGCTGGAGCACAAGGGCTGCTTTGCCTGCCCCATTAAGTGCGGCCGGCGCTCGCGGGTGGCCGAGGGCGACTATGCCGTGGAAATTGGCGGGCCGGAGTATGAAACCACCAATGCCCTGGGGCCGATGTGTTGGCTCGACGATCCGGAGGCGATTATCTACGCCAACCACCTCTGCAACCAGTATGGCCTCGACACCATCTCTACCGGCGTGGTCATTGCCTTTGCCATGGAGCTGCACGAGAAAGGGCTGCTCAACGACGCCGAACTATCCCTGGAGTGGGGCGACGCCGCCACGGTTCTGGGCCTGATCGAGCGCATTGCTCACCGGCAGGGCGTGGGCGACACCCTGGCCGAAGGCAGCCGCCGCGCTGCCCAGATCATCGGCGGGGAGGCGGAACGGTATGCCATGCAGGTCAAAGGGCTGGAGCTGCCTCGCCAGGAACCGCGCTTTGCCAAGGGCTTTGGCCTGGGCCACGCCACCAGCAACCGGGGGGCCGATCACCTCTACGCCATGCCGGCCATCGACCTGGGCGGGGCCTGGGATACCGCCCGCCGCCTCTTCCCGGCCCAGATTGTGCCGGAGTTGATGGACCCGGCCAACGAGAAGTACAAGCCGGATATGGTCGTTTACGGCGAGCATTTTTGCGCCGTCACCGATGCCCTGGGCATCTGCAAGTTCAGCACCGTGGAAGTATACAGCCTCTTCCCCGAAGACCTGGCCCCGGGCCTGGCCGCGCTGTGGGGCCGGCCGCTGACCGGGGCCGACCTGCTGACCATGGGCGAGCGGATCGTCAACCTGGAGCGGATGTACAACGTTCGCCAGGGGTTATCCCGGGCCGACGACGCCCTGCCCCGCCGCTTCACCGAGGAGACGGCCCCGCTGTATGAATTTGAGCCTGATCCGGCCAGTGGCCAGATGCGCCGTTCGGACGAGCCGCTGCGTTATGGCCGGCTGGAGAACTTTGATGCAATGCTCGACCGCTATTACGATTTGCGCGGCTGGTCCCGTAACGGAGTCCCGACCGAGGCCACGCTCCGCCGGCTGGGTCTTGAAGAGTGTCTGTAACGTATGGCGTGTTACGTGTTGCGTAAGGGTTTTGATACGAAATACGCATCACGCAATACGGACGCTTCACGGGGTATCCGCTATCACGATAAGCTAGCGAAGGAGCAAGGCCGTGGCTAAAATTTACGATTTGCGTTCATTCATCGCCGCGCTGGAGCAGGCCGGCCAGTTGGCCCGGATCATCCGGCCGGTCAGTTTGACCCACGAACTGGCCGATGTGGCCGCGACGCTGGCCCGCTCCGGCGGGGGCGCGGCGTTGTTTGAGCAGGTAACCGGCAGCGCCTGGCCGATCTTTGCCGGCGGTGTGGCCAATCAAAAACGGGCAGCCATTGCCCTGGAGTGCCGGGTGGATCAGGTGACCGAGGTGATGGGCCGGGTGCTGGAACCGGCCAACGGCATTCCGCCGGCGCAGGTGGCGCAGGCTGACTGGCAAGCCAACGTGCGCACCGGCGACGATATCGACGTGGGCCAACTGCCGATTCCCACCCACTCCCGCGGCGACGGCGGCGCGTTCATCACCGGCGGGGTGATTATTTGTCACGATCCGCTGACCGGGCGAGGCAATCTGTCGTACAACCGGATGCTGCGCCTGGGACCGCGTGAGTTTGGCTTCAACCTGAACGAGTGGCGGCACGTGCGCGTCTTTATGGACAACCGCCCGGAGCCGGCGGCGCCCTTCCCGGCGGCGGTGGCCATTGGCCTGGACCCGGCCATTATGATCGCCGCCGGCGTACGCACCGAGGCCGACGAGCTGACCATCGCCGGGGCTATCCGGGGCGAGGGAGTGCCGGTTTGTCGAGGCGTGACCGTGCCGGTCGATATTCCGGCCTGGGCCGAAATCGTCATCGAGGGCTACGTGAGGCCGGACCGGCTCAAACCGGAAGGGCCGCTGGCCGAGTTCCACGGTTACCACGGCGAGCTGTGGGACAGCCCTACCTTTGAAGTCAGCGCGGTTTGCTGGCGGGATAAGCCAATCTTCCAGACGATTATCCCTGGCTGGTACGAGCACATCTACATCGGCAACGTGCTGCCGCGGGAGCCGCTGCTGCTGAAGTTTCTGCGGCACGTCAACCGCGACGTGGTAGTCCACATTCCACCCTACGGCAACGGCTTTGCCGCCATCGTCCAGGTGAGACGGGACAACCCCGGCCAGCCCAAGAACTTGGCCCTGGCGGCGATGACCGCCCACGTCAACATCAAGCAGGTGATCGTGGTGGATGAGGATATCAACATCTACGATCCGGCCGATGTTTTCTGGGCGCTGACCAACCGGGTCGATTGGCGACAGGATGTTTTCACCGTGCCGCTGGCCCAGGGCCACGAGATGGACCCCACCGCCGACAATCGCGGGATTCACACCAAAATCGGCATCGACGCCACCTACAAGCGGGAGCGGCGAGAGTACGGCGAGCGGGTCAATTATCCGGCTGTGGATTTGAAGAAGTATCTAGCTGGTTAGTTGGTTAACCATCCATCCATCCAACACCCTCGGAGATAATCTATGCAAATTGTGATGCCCAAACTCGGCTTGACGATGACCGAAGGGACGCTGGTGCGCTGGCTCAAAGCGGCCGGCGAGACGGTTCAGCAGGGCGATATCCTGTTTGAGTTCGAGAGTGACAAGTCGCTGCTGGAATACGAGGCCCCCGCCGGTGGAGTAGTGACCGAGATTCTAATCTCAGCCGGGGAAACCGTGCCCTGCGGCGCCCCGGTGGCCGTGCTAACCACCGCCGCCGACCGTCCCCTCGAGATAGAGCCGCCATCGGCCGCTGTTTCTCAGCCTGTGGCCGCCCCAGCCCAACCAACCAGCCAACCATTCTTCCAACCAACCGATCACCCCATCCTGGCCACGCCCGCGGCCAAGCGGTTGGCCCGCGAATCCGGCATCGATCTGGCGACGCTGAGCGGTCGCGGGCCGCAGGGCCGGATTCAGTTGGCCGATGTGGAACAAGCGATCGCGGCCGCCGCGCCGATTGCGCCCAAAACCGGCACCCCGCTGGCCAAGCGGCTGGCCGGGGAGTTGGGGCTGGATTGGACCCGGCTGCAGGGCAGCGGGCCGGGCGGGCGAGTGGTCAGGGAGGATGTGCTGCAGGCGGCCCAAAGTGAGCCGCCGCCGGAAGTTGCGCCGGCTGTGCCGGTGGAGGTGCAACCGCTGGCCGGCGTGCGCGGGGTCATTGCCCGGCGGATGAGCCAGAGCGCCTTTACGGCCCCTCACGTGACTCTGTTCACCGAGGTCGACGCCACCAACCTGGTGTGGGCGCGCCGCCAACTCAACGCCGAATTGGGTGGGGTGATCAAAATCTCTTACAACGCTCTTTTGCTGGCCATTGTTGCCAGAGCCTTAGTTGAGCATCCGGCTTTGAACGGCTGCCTGGTAGGCGAGGAGATCCACCGCTACCGGGAGATTCACCTGGCCCTGGCCGTCGATACAGAGCGAGGGCTGCTGGCCCCGGTGGTTAGGCAGGTGGATAAGCTGAATCTGATTGAGATCCAGCACACCCTCGACGGCTTGGTCGAGCGAGCTTTAGCCGGGCAGAGTTCGCCTGATGAGTTGAGCGGCGGCACTTTCACCCTGACCAATCTGGGGATGTATGAGGTCGATGGCTTTACGCCGATTATCAACCAACCCCAGGCCGCCATCCTGGGCTGCGGGCGAATTCAAGCGAAACCGGCAGCGATTGAGGACAAGGTAGCCGTGCGCCAGATGATGACCCTCAGCCTCAGCTTCGACCACCGCCTGGTCGACGGCGGACCGGCGGCGCGCTTTTTGCAGCGGGTCAAGCAGTTGGTGGAACGCCCCTTTGCCCTGGTAATTCCGGGTCAAGCTAAATAGTTTCGATTACTCGTCGGCGACGCTTCTAACCAGGCTTGCTTTCGATTCGTCTTGTTCGACGCCGGTAATCATCCGTTTGCGATAGGTTTCATAATCCGGCAGGATCCGTTCATAGGGTTCGTTCATCAACTGCGACGAGAACATAAAATCGGCCGAGGCGCGATTGCAGGCAATCGGAATGTTCCAGACCACGGCCAGCCGCAGCAGCGCTTTCACGTCGGGATCGTGGGGCTGCGGTTCAAGCGGGTCCCAGAAGAAGATCACAAAATCCACTTCGCCTTCGGCAATCTTGGCCCCGATTTGCTGGTCCCCGCCCAGGGGACCGCTTTGCAGTTTGATGACCTCGATATTCAGGATATCTTCCAATAACTTACCGGTTGTACCGGTGGCCAGCACGATATGATCGGCCAAAACATTGCGGTTGAACTTGGCCCATTCCACCAGGTCCTGCTTCTTGTTATCGTGGGCAATCAGGGCAATTCGTTTTTTCTCACCCAGGGGTAAAGTTTTATAGTTCATCATTAGCTCCGTATTGATTGGTGATTAGTTCTGCCAGGGCAATGGCTCCGGCTACACCGGCCCGGCTACCCAAAGCCGGCGGAACGATATATTCATCGATCTGCTCCAAAATGGTTGGGGATTGCACGTAACCATTGAGCAGGGTTAGAACCTTCCGGCGAATCAGCGGGAAGAGGCGGCTTTGGGCCATCACCCCGCCGCCCATAATGATGCGCTGGGGCGAGAGGGTGCAGATAAAATTGACCAGACCCAAAGCCAGGTAGTGGGCCTCAAGCTCCCAGGCCGGGTGATTGGGCGGCAGCGTTTCAGCCGGCCGGCCCCAGCGCTGCTCCATAGCCGGGCCGCAGGTCATCCCTTCCAGGCAGTTGCCGTGGAAGGGACAGAAACCGGCGGGCTGGGGATCGTCCGGGTGGGGCGGCAGGTAAATGTGGCCCATCTCCGGATGAACCAGGCCGTGCATGAGCCGGCCGTTGCTCATGCCGCCGCCGCCCACGCCGGTGCCGATGGTCAGATAGATGAAATTGTCCAGGCCACGGGCCGCGCCCCAGCGAAACTCAGCCAGGGCCGCCCCGTTGACATCGGTATCGAATCCCACCGGCAAGCCCAGCGCCCGGCCGACGGCCCCGCCGAAATCGGTATTGGCCCAGCCCGGCTTGGGCGTGGTGGTAATGTAGCCAAAGGTGGGCGAGGCGGGGTTGGGATCAACCGGCCCAAACGAGGCGATGCCAATTGCAGCCAGCGGCGCCTGCCGGTGTTGCTCCTGAAAATAATCAATCGCCCGGTTCATGGTTTCAGCCGGGCTGGTGGTTGAAAAGCGAATCTCGTTGCGCAAATCATCCGGCCCGCTGCCGACGGCGCACACGAACTTGGTGCCGCCGGCTTCGATTCCGCCAAAAAGTGGCATCAGTCACCTCCATTCACATTCTGAGAGTTCTCGGAAAATGGTACGAGGAGCTAAAAGCCAACGGAACACGCAATACGCACTACGAAACGTGTTGCGTGTTGCGTGTTGCGTGTTGTGTGTTGTGTGTTGTGTGTTGCGTGCTGCGTGCTGCGTGTTCCGTTCAATGTAAACGGAACATTTAAAAGACTTTTTGAGAATTCTCATTCTGACTCAACAGCGACGCCTACTTTTTAGATTATACACCGCTTTTTCACCATACCAAAGCCGAGGTTTGGTTACCCGGCACAGTTTCGATCACCTGGCGCTTGTCGCTCAATTCGCTCTACCATAACTGCGACCCGAAATATGGACGGCTGAGGCCAGATCGTCAACCATTAGCCCATCCACGCCCAACGCCAGCAACAGCCGCAGCGTCAGCGGGTGCTCGGCGACCCCAAACCAGACATAGACCGGCCGGCCGGACCGGTGAGCCTGTTTGATCATCCAGGGATAGAGGATGACCATTTCGGCCATGGGGGCGACGATATCCGCATCTGCCGATTGAGGGTCGCCCAGCCTGAAGCCGCCAAGGCCGTGCAAGGCGCAGATCGAGATCGCCGGGTCGAGCGCCCGGATGCGGGCCAGGGCAACGGCATCAAACGACTGGATCACGGTCTGATCGGCATAACCGGCGGCCGTTATGGCCTCGACCATCCTGGCTTCAAGGCCCGGATAAAGCTGGGGCGACTTGGCCTCCGGCATAATCGGGACGCCGGCCGCTCTGGCCAACCCGATCACTTCGGTGAAGGTTGGGATTTGCTCACCGTTGCCGGCGTCGAGCGCCCGCAGCTCGGCCAGGGTCAGCTCGGCCACCCGGCCCGAGCCGTTGGTGGTCCGGTCGACGGTTTCATCGTGGATGACCACCAACTGCCCATCCCGGCTCATCTGGACATCGAACTCCAGCCAGTCGGCGCCCAACTCGACGGCGTTGCGAAAGGCGGCCAGGGTATTTTCCGGCAAATTCCCGGACCGGCCTTGATGCGCCCCGCGGTGGGCAATCAGTTGGACGGAGGCGGCTGGCTGTTTGTTCAAGGCAAAGTAACTGCCGTAGTAGAGCGCCACCAGCAGCCCCACCACGGCCAAACAACCGCACCCTGGCCGGTAACGGTGAGGCTGGATCAACGGATTTCTGGCCGCGTGCTGGCCGGTTGGCTTCATGATAAACTATTGCCTTTCTACTCCCCTGATGCTTGTAATTCGTTCAAATTTTGCAATACTCAGCCAGTGCGACTCAAGTCGCTTTTGCAGGGCTTTCAGCCATAATGTCCGCCTACGCGGACATTGTAGTTACGTCGCCCGTTTCATCAGGGCATTCAGGCACATCAAATCACCCGATTCCAGCCGGGAGACCAGGGCCAGATTGACCAGCTTGAAGCCGGCCTGCTCATATTCGCTGAGAGCCTCCAAATAGTGGGGGGCTTCTTTGTAAACAGGGTGGACGAAAACTTCTGCCTGTAGCGCAAAAATGTGCGGCCAGGCGTTGGCCGCGCCTCGAAAAACATGCAGATCATAGCCTTCTGTATCGATCTTCAAAAAAACGCGGGGCGCGGCGATGGGTTCGATGAGTGAGGCGAAGATGGCATCGAGGGGAATGACCGGCACTGTTTCCTCGGTTATCCCTTGAACGGGCCGGTGAAAGTTGAGCAGCGAACTCATCTCGTTTGCTTGGGCGTTCACCTGCAGTTGCAAGCTCGCGGCCGCTTCGCCCAGGGCCACCTGGAAACCCTGCCACTTTGGATCATGCCGGCAGCGCTGTGCAAGCGCGGCGTAGATGCGGCTTTGCGGTTCAAACGAGTAAATATAGCCCGTATACCCCAACCCTCTGAGAAGTTGCCCCGTTTGGCCCTGATTGGCCCCGGCGTCGATAACGCAGTTGATGGCCAGGCTATCGAGCAGGCGCTTGATCTGGGCGTATTCCTGCAGCCGGCTCAGCACGATTTCGGGCACAGGCGCGCCCCGCCCGATCAGGGCAAAGGTAACTTTTTTGATGAACTGCTGCAACAGTTGCATTGAATTCCTTTTGGTGAGCGTGCTTCATTCTAACCGAAGCGCCCGGAAATTGCCAACTTTTTTAGCCGTAACAAAATCTGGTTCTTCCAGAATTTCCGTGGTGTAGGGGCAGGTCTTGTGCCTGCCCAGGGCGACCACAAGGGATCGCCCCTACATATTGGGGTACACCACGGAAAATCCCAAAGAACCAAAATTTTTCGAAGAACCGGCCCGCTCCGGCAAGTATGCCGGCGACCCGGCCCGGTTCTATCTGAGCAAGATCATCGAGGATTACAAACGGCACGTTAGTTTTGCGGTCCACCAGATGCAGGCATCCAGGGGAGCCAGGCTCTGGCAGGACGGCTTTCGGGATGATGGCCTGCGGACGCCGGGGGCTATCCGGCAGGCGGTCAGGTACGTGCTCTTCAATCCGGTGCGGGCCGGCCTGGTCGCCACGCCTGAGGCGTATCTCTATCTGGCCTGGGATGGCGAGTGGCTGGTTTAGAAGTTTGGCGAATTTTGGAAAAACCTGATAAATTAGTTCTGGAGTGCATAATGGCTGCACTGACTTATGATATAATTAAGGCTAAAAGGTGAGGTAAGACAAATATGTCTCAACGACAGCAATTAGAGCGGATTATGGCAATTGATCAACAAATCCGGGCGGGCTGCTACCCCAACGCCGACAAGCTGGCCGCCCAAATGGGCTACAGCCGCCGGGTATTCTTTGAAGACCGGCGCTATATGATCGACCGGCTGGGCGCGCCGATTGAGTACGACCACGAGGGCGGCGGCTGGATTTACACCAACCCTACTTGGATGCTCCCCAGCGTGATGATGGAGGAGGGGGAGTTGCTGGCTTTTTTCTTGAGCGTGGAGGTGGCCCAGCGCTATGTGGGCACGGCTTTGGAGAAGCCGCTGCGCACGGCGGTGGAAAAGATAGCCCAGAGTATCAAGGGCGTGGCCGCGCCGGTTGATTTGGAAATGCTGCGCGCCCACTATAGCGTGGCCGAGTCTACCGCAGCCAAAACCAATGAGCAACTGCTGTTTGCCCTGCACCGGGCCATTCAAAACCAAAAACAGGTGCGCATCCATTACTATACGGCCAAACGGGGTGAGTGGAATGAGCGGACGATCAACCCGCACCACCTGTACCACGAGCGGGGGGCGTGGTACGTATTTGGCTTTGACCACCTGCGGCAGCAGATGCGTAACTTTCATCTGGGCCGGATCGAGCGGTGGCAGGTGTTGAAAGAGTCTTTTGAGCGAGACGCCGACTTTTCGGCTGAGGCATGGATGGCTCACTCATTTCAAGGCATCCGGGGGGAAGAGGAAGCTTTGGTCGAGATCTGGTTTGACGAGTACCAGGCTCGCTGGATCCGGGAGCAGGACTGGCCGGAAGCGTATGAGGTTGATGAGCTTGACGGCGGTGAGCTGATCTTGCGCTTTGAAACCGGCGGCCTGGAAGGGGTAAAACTGTGGGTGATGCAGTATGGCCGCCATGCCGAGGTGCTGGCCCCGCCGGAACTGCGACAGCAGGTGGCCGAGGAGTTACGGGCGGCGGGGGAGCGGTATCGGTGAAAAAGAAAGAAATTCTAATGGCTACTTTGGGGGTTAATCCGCAAATCATTACGATCAGTCTGGATTTATTGGCAAAGCAGGGCTGTCAAATAGATGAGGTAGTCAGCATTTACACCGACAATGAATTTGTCAAAGAAGCTCTGGCTCAGTTGGACACGGAGCTACAACGTTTGGGAGGGTTGTCACACCGTCCGGTACTAATCTCCAGCGAAACGGGCTCAATCCGAGATTTTTTGACTGAAGCAGACGCGACTGCTTTGCTGCAAACCTTGTACCGGGAAGTTAAAGCTTACAAACAGGCCGGCTGGCGCATCCATTTTATGATTGCCGGGGGACGGCGGGTAATGAGCGCCTATGCCCTGGTTGTGGCTCAACTGCTGTTTGACGAGACCGACCGGGTCTGGCATCTCTTTTCCGACTTTTGGCAAGAGAACAGAGATTGCAAGATGCACGTTGAACCGGGCGATTATGCTATTTTGGTGCCGGTTCCAGTACTGCGTTGGACGCCGATGACGAGCATTGTCACCGACCTGGTTTTGACGAATGACCCCTGGCAAGTTATCAACCGCCAACAAGAATTGCAGCAACGGGAACACGACCAGCGATTACGGGCTTTTCTGCGCGGTTTGACTGAGGCCCAACGTCAGGTAGCCCGCTTGTTAGCCGCAGGTCTGGATAACAAGACGATTGCCGTCCGCCGGGGCGCTTCGGTGAATACGGTGACGAAACAGGTTTCGGCCATTTACGAGGAGTGGCGAACTTTCTTGGGGCTGCCGGAGGGGGCCTCGGTGCGGGATCAGGTGGTGGCGGAATTGGCGGGGTATTTTGCGCGGCAACAATGAGGTGAGAGGGGCGCGATTGAAATCGCTCCTGGAGGGCTGCGCCGGGCGTCTCCCCTT
>CAYNLK010000069.1:0-19986 GCA_964398055.1 uncultured Caldilineaceae bacterium | reverse complement strand
CGAGGGTCTCAGGGCGCAGCCTGCGGGGATGCAACCCCGCCCGCGCAGGCGGGCGCGATTGAAATCGCTCCTGGAGGGCTGCGCCGGGCGTCCCCCCTTCGAGGGTCTCAGGGCGCAGCCTGCGGGGATGCAACCCCGCCCGCGCAGGCGGGCGACCAGCTTTAGCTCTATAGGGGCGACCTCGGTCGCACGAGGAGAGGCGTCTATAGCAAAACTTTGCTATGCAAGATGGTAATCAAATAGGCTGACAAAGCTGGAAATGGATGTTAAACTCGCCCTTAAAGGGCATGGGCGAGTTTTTGGGGGAAGCAATCTAAATATCAGGAGCGATGAAACGATGAGCCAAAATCTAAACGAAAAAAGCATCCAGACAACGTTAATAGCTTACGCAGTGGAAGCATTAGCTAATTGGGCCAGGGAAGACGCAACACCGGTCTTGCAGAAAATTAAACAAGATGGAACCGTCGAATTGGATCTAACAAGTTATCTAACGCTTTTGCAGGGCCAAGATTCGAGTCGGAAAGAAAAGGGGGGAGAATTCACAGCTTTGCTTTCGTTGCTTGCGCCAGAAGAAGCAACCAAAGTGGTAATTCCCAAATCTTTGGCTGCTCGACCGTTGAGCTTGGATTTGGCAACCTTATCTGGCTCAAGTGACAAGGATGGCCAGTTGTGGACAAAGTTTAAAGGCGAATTCGAAAAATTGCCCGATAATGAATGGCGTTTTGAAGCCTTCAGCAACCTTTTTTACAAATATGTCTGGGCTGTGCCCTGTACTTATGGAGAGCGGGGCATTTCGCTTTATGAAGAGTTTAAGGCCCTGGCCGCATTGGTTTACGCTTCAAACGGAAGTGCAGAGCCGGCGGAAAAATTCTTATTGGTCGGCGGCGATATCTCCGGCATCCAGAACTTTATCTATACCGTTAGCCACAAAATGGCGGCCCGCGGCTTGCGCGGGCGCTCTTTCTTTCTGCAACTGGTGAGTGACGCTCTTGTGCGGAGAATTTTGCAGCAATTAGGATTGCGCTGGACCAATGTGGTTTATACCGCTGGGGGCACTTTTTTAATTCTGGCCCCGAATGGGGATAAAAGTGTAGAAAAGCTCAAAACGTTGCAAAAGAATTTTAACCAAATCCTGCTCACCGAAACCCAGGGTCAATTTCGGGTGGCGATTGGCTGGGTGCCAGTTGGAAAACAAGCAATGGGCGAGCCAGAAATTTGGCGGGATGGCGTTCAAGCAATGCACAAAGAGCGCAGCAAGGCTAAAAGACAACCCTTTGGTAGCGCAGGATGGGATGAAATTTTCCAGGTGATAGACGAAGGCGGCGAGCGTTACTGCGCTATCTGCCATCGAGGATTGCAGTCAAATGAAGGCAAAGAGCTGAAAATAGAAGGAAACAAAACAGAATGGGCTTGTGATCTTTGCTTCAGCTTTGGCAATCTGGCCGATGCCATCCGCGAAGATAAGTTATGGCTGGTGGTTAAGCCGGAAACTGCCAAAGAAAAACAAAAAAGTAATTGGTCGAACCTGCTAGTAAAGCTGTCAGAGCATCGTTATGAGTTTATCAGCAACCAGAAGAATTTACCCGCCAATAGTGCTGGGCTGATTTATGCTATGAACGAACCAGATTTCTTGAAGAACGGCGCGTATGACTTCCGACTGCTGGCCAATGTCACCCCGCGGATGACTGATGGTGATGTGATCTATGCCAAGGACAACGAAATCTGTTATGAGGGAAAGTCGCCCCAAAAAGGCCACGTGCGCGATTTGGATGTAATAGCCCGCGATGGTAAAGGTGTGGAATGGGTTGGTGTACTGCGCATGGATGTGGATAACCTAGGGGCGGTTTTTAGCCAGTGGGGGCCGGGACGCGCCCTGGCCGGAACATCGGCTCTGAGCAGCGCGATGGACCGCTTTTTCAGCGGTAGGCTGAACAGGATTGTACGGGATGTGGCAACCGTGGAGAAAGGCACATCAGAAGAACGCCTGACCGCTTACCTCATTTACGCTGGAGGAGATGATTTGTTCATCATCGGTGCGTGGGACAAGATGGTTGACCTGGCTGAACGGATTCAACAAGAATTTCGAGAATACACCGGCAACCCCAACCTAACCATCTCCGCCGGCATCAGCCTGCTAGACCGCCCTAAGTTCCCTCTCTACTTGGCGGCCAAACAGGCCAAAAAAGCCTTGGACGATAAAGCCAAAGCCAATCGCTGGGAGGTGGAGCACGATGACAAAAATGGTGCTATTCGTGAGAAACTTAAGGAGTGTAAAAACGCCATTTGCTTTCTGGATACGGTGGTGGGCTGGGAGCGTTGGCCGAAAGTGAAGGAGTTGCAAGAAATGTTGGTTGACCTGGCAGTCAGACAAAAAACACCGCGCAGCTTAATCCAACTTATCCGCAATATCCACGCCCTATATGAGCGGGGACGCAAAGAATATGAAGATAAGCAGCGACAACAGGGCAAGAGAGAAACTGAAATCCGCAACTACCCTATGTTCCACGGACGCTGGATGTGGCTGGCAGCTTACCAGTTAGCGAGGATGAAGGAACAATATAAGCATATTGCCACAGACTTGGAAAATATCCATCAGCTTGTTTGTAAGCCAGAAGTAACCCCTTACAGCGGGTTGGCTGCCCGTTGGGCGGAGTATTTATCCAGAGAGAAAGAAAAGAATGGATGAATTTGATCCGCGACTATTTGAGAACTTACAACAAGCCTGGCGATTTCGAGAAGGCCCTCTTAGAGACCTGAAAGCAGAATTGCCGATTATCACCGGCAGGGGTCGCTATTTAGAGTCTTTGCGTGATTTTATTAAAGATATGATTGCCTTTGCCAACACAACCCGCCGGCGCGACGAACCGGCTTATATTCTTTATGGAGTCAAAAATGATGGCGAGATTATGGGTATCCGCGGTCAATGCACCCAGAGTCCTCTGCCTGAAGATTGGGATGATGATGACCCAGAAAAGTTTGACCACCAACAAAATGAAACTATTGGCAGACAGCTTCATCAGGCTGTTGAGCACTATGTTCGTGGGGGTATTGAATTTGATTACCTGGCGGGGCAATTGGAAAACGGTTTATTGGTCGGTTATATCCAAATTCGACCAGGTTACACGTCCCGCCCTTTTGAAGTCAAGCAGGAGTTAACAGAGCGAACCACAGGAAGAAAATTACTGTGCCGAGGGGATTGTTGGAAACGAGAAGGTGAAAGCAATGTTAAAGTCCCTGAGAATGAGAAGGAGTTTTTATACAATTGTCGTGAATATCCTTACATTCCTCGCCAGCAGTGGTTAAATTACCTGGAACAGTTGGCGCGTGAGATGCAGCCTGATGAAGATGAAATTTACTTTCCGCTGATGACTATAGAAAACGAGGGCAATCTTCTGGATGAAGAGGTAGAAAAATTCCTAACCTCTCAAGAACAGCAAGTTCTTTTGATAGAGGGGCGTCCCGGTATTGGCAAAACCACCTTTGTGAGACGGCTTGTCGCTACTCTGGCCAGACAAACCTCAATTAGTTTGAAAACCGACGAACAGCCGCAAGGATATGTGCCCGTTGTGTTCAACCTTAAAGGCTTCACAGATGAGCCTTTAGACAAACAAATAGCTTTAGGCTGTTTCTCGATATTTCAACTCAAGGCACGTAAAACCCCTGAACGTATCTTATTGGACCGTAATATCCAGTTTCTAATATGCCTGGATGGATTTGACGAAATGGATATCCAGGAGAGAAATTCAAGAGCTATTGATAGAACTTTGAAAGAAAGTAAGGGTTCAAACTTAAAGGTAATTATAACCAGCCGCCCCGAAGCATTGCCTCCTCAATGGCAACGAGACTATGGCGTGTTACATATAGCGCCCTTTTCAGAGGATCAGGTTTTTGATTATATGAACGGCAAATTGGAAAACTCTGAAGGAATCTACGAATTTCTGTATAGTGAGACTGAGTTGTTTGAGTTAATACGTATTCCACTGCTACTGAAAAAAACAGTGGATATTTTTAAACCGGATGGGTCAACATTTGAGGAATTGGAAGAGGATGATTTTTTCCCAGAAGCAAATGATCCTCTTGCAGGAGTTACCGTAGGCGATTTTATATACAAGATCTTTGAAGGCTTGCTGGATCACGAGGAGGAAAAGGTGTTATCGTATGACCGCTGGCAAAAAAGAATGGTCTGGTATCTGTCACTTGGTCAATTGGCCTTCTGGATAGATGGGCGGCCTAACAAATCTGCCAGTCTAAGAAAAGGTCAGGAATTTTTGGGGACGGAATTACAGGCGGTTTTGAATTTAGGCATCCTGCAACGAGACAGAAGAAACTCGTTGCGTTTTTCTAACCTGTTGGCATTGGCTTTTTTCGCTGCTTTGGAAATTGACCGAATATTGAAGGAGGAAGATGATGGCCTGACAAAAATCTTAAAAAAAATTTCCGGCGATCCTGAGTTCTGGCATAGATGTCTCAATCTGCTGAGTGACCTGTCGCCGGAAAAAGATATTTCCTCGCTTAGGCAAAAATTTCTAACATTGGAAGGAGCAGAAAATGGCTAAATTTAATCCTCGTAGCAACCCTCCTTTACCCTCTAACATGGTAAGTGAGGCAGACCTGAAAAAAATTATTCAAGACGGCGATACAAAACTATTGGTAAATCAAGCCAAAGAAATCGGCCAAAATCTGGCCCGCCAGCTAACAACCTCGCAAATTCGTAACATCTTTGGCACGGTGCGGCAAATTGAGATGAGTTGGTCGGCCCAGGCAAGCGAAGATGAGAAGCAATTGGCCATGCGCCACTTGATGTTACTCAAACCCAAGCTGGCCTATCAAGCCAAACGAGAGAAAGGGCAAGGCGTACAGCAATTGGCCGATATTTTTGTTCCGGCCATTGATATGGTGAACGAAGATCGCAAGCACTTTCAGAATTTTGTAGATTTCTTTGAAGCTATTCTAGCGTATCACACTGCATCTGGCGGCTATTAATGAAGGAGACAAAAGATGACCACAGAAAAAGTTGATTTATTTGGACGTGTTTTCATTCGAGGCAATATTCGCACTGTGACCGGCTTACATATCGGCGGCGCGCCAGCGGCCATGGCCATTGGCAGTGTTGATAATCCGGTCATCCGTGACCCGTTAACCGGACGGCCTTATATTCCTGGCTCCTCGCTACGGGGCAAGATGCGCTCGTTGTGGGAAAAGGTGACGGGGGTACGTCAGAATTGGCCAATTGGCAAGGATGTCAGAATTCACCTGTGCAACACAAAAGCCGACTACCAACAATGCCCGGTCTGCCAGATATACGGCGTGCCAGGCCAATCAGAGGCGTCATTTCCCACTCGGCTGGTGGCGCGGGATGTTTTTCTGGACGATGCCAGCGCAAAACGAATCCAGGAGCAAGGCAAAACCGATTTACCCTACACGGAGGTAAAATGGGAAGCAGCTATTGACCGAGTGACCTCGGCGGCCACCCCCCGCCAGCTTGAGCGCGTCCCCGCCGCTGCCTGCTTTAGCGGTCTGGAACTGGTCTACTCCATCTACGACCCTGGCGACCTTGCCCGCTTTACCCACATCATCGAGGCCATGCAACTGTTGGAAGACGATTACCTGGGCGGGGCCGGCTCGCGGGGCAGCGGCAAGATTAAATTTGAGGAGATACAGCTCTGGCTCCGCGCCACCCGTTCAGATAATGGTTATGGGGAGGAAATTAAATGGCCGGGTGAAGCCAAATCCGTCTCGGACCTGCTCAAACAGTCGGTGGCGGTGCAAAGCTGGCTAAAAAAGAACATCCCCCTGACCCCCTATCACACCCACAGGAGCGACAGATGAAATTTGAAGCCTATTACCTGCAGGCGCGCAGCCCTTTTCATCTGGGCGAAGCCGGCGTGGGAGTGGAGTCAAGCGGGGTAGTGCTGCACGCCGACACCCTCTTTGCCGCGCTGTGCCTGGGCCTGCGCGAGTTGCGGGGCATCAAACGTCTGGAAGAATTTTTGGTCACCTTTCCCACCGTCAAGCAACCCGGCCAGACTCCCCCGCTGCTCCTGTCATCGGCTTTTCCCTTTATTCCACTCAATGAGGGAAAACGGCTGCGCCTTTATCCCAAACCGGCCCTGTCCGGCTTTACCGGCAAAGATATCAAGCAGCGCAAAGCCTACAAAAAAATCGCTTTCATCTCCGAGACCATCTTCAAATCCCGGCTGGAGCGAGCCGATTTATCCGAATATTGTAATGATGAGGATGGGAAGCCTTACCTGTTACAGGATAAAGAGCTTTGGGTATCAAAAGAGGAGCAGGATGAGTTGACTGTTGAAAAGAAGGATGAGGTGCTACGCTGGTGGCAATTCCAACCCATCACCCGTGTAGCCCTGGACCGGGCCACTCACGCCTCGCAGGTGTATAACGTAGGGCGGGTCTATTTTTCTCCAGGATGCGGCCTATGGTTTGGGATTTGCTGGTTGGATGAAACGTGGCGGGAAGATATACAGGCCGTGCTGGAAATATTGGGTGATACCGGCCTCGGCGGGGAGCGCAGCGCGGGACATGGCCAGTTTGATCTGCGCGGCCCGGAAGAGGTGCAGTTACCCGATACAAGTGGCCCACTGCGCCTCACTTTATCGCCTTATCACCCCACCCCAACAGAATTTGAGACCCTAAAAAGTGAGCAGGTCAGCAACCAACTTCTCTTGCGGCGGGGCTGGTTAGGATCGCCGGAGGGGGGTGGCTTGCGCCACCGCGCGGTGCGGATGTTGGTCGAAGGGTCGGTTTTTCAGGCCAATGGCAGCTCTTTTTACGGGGATTTGGTGGAGGTGGGGCCTGACGTTTTCAAAGAACATCCGGTTTACCGCTACGGGCTGGCTTTTCTTATAGGAGTGAACGATGCCTGATTTACACACCCAAATTGAAGCAAAGATTACCCTGCTTTCTCCCCTGCATATTAGCAGCGGGGTTAAGTTGGAACGAGATTTTGACTGGCTGGCGCGTGACGGGCAGGTTTTTGTGTTTGACCACACCACCCTGTTTGAAATTGTGCTGCAACGAGCCGAGGCTGACCAGAGCCCGGATGTCGCCGCGCTGACCAGCCGACTGATGGCAATGAACCTGCGCCGGTTAGAAGAGGCCGGCTGGCTGGAAAAGGCCGATTTTCGACTCGGCAACCCAGTGTTACGCTATACACTGGCCGGTCAGCCCCACATGAGCCAAATCAGCGAGCAAATCAAGGATATTTACGGTCGGCCCTACCTGCCTGGTTCATCGTTAAAGGGGGCGTTGCGGACTGTTTTGGCCTGGAGCGGGTATGCCGAAAGCAACCGGACGCCCGACCTGCGCCAACTGAATCCCAGCCGTTCCTGGGCCGCCCAACCCTTAGAGCGCGACATTTTTGGCCGCAACCCTAACCAGGATTGGCTGCGCGCCCTACGCGTGGCCGATGGCCCATCCCTGCTGCCGGATAGCTTGCGGTTGGAAGGGGTGCAGGTTTACCCCACTGCCCGGCGCACAGGCGGCCCCGGCCTGGACTTGGATGTAGAGACCATTCAGACCAACACCACCTTCACCGTCTTGCTGACCGTTGAAGAGTATGGTTTTCAGGATGAAGCGGCTCACCGCCTGCGCTGGCAAGGCAAACGCCGTTGGTTAACCGACTTGGCCCGCCTGGGCCGCGAACACGCACGCCAACGGATGGTCACTGAAGCCGAATACTTTAAGGCAAAAAAAGGGCCGGTGGGCGCGCTGCGCTTTTACGATGAGTTAATTCACGCCTGGGACGCGCTAACGGAAAACGAGTTCATCCTGCAACTCGGCTGGGGTGGCGGTTGGGAGAGTAAGACTCTGGGCAGTCTGCTCAAGAAAAATGGACAAGCCTTTGAACAGCGAGTCTTAAATAATAAAAAATACCGGATGCTTCGTGGTAACACTCGTCGTAAACCGGGCGAGCCCTTCCCCACCAGCCGCCGGTTGGTATTGCGTAACGGCCAGCCGGCGTTGCCATTAGGTTGGGTGAAGATACAACTAATAGAATGATAGAGGTGAAGAAATGGGTGTATGGCTTTTTATGTCTCTTGGTGAATCGCCAGGCGCGGTTACTGCGGCCTTAGCCTATATCAAGCAACGTTTCACCCAAAATGATGTAGCTTTTTTTGGCCGTGACAGCGAACGTCATAAAGTCAAAAAGGTTAGTGGTATTGTCATTTTCACCACGCCAGAAGTGCGTTATCAAAAGTTGCCCGCTCGTAATAAAAAATATGTGGACAATCTCTATGGCTTGGATAAGGGGCAAGAATATACTTTGGGGGATGATAAAGGGAAATTGATCGCCTTCAAGATTGTGCAAAATTTCATTGCTAACGAGTTTGAGACAATGCTACAGGAGGAAAAGGGCAAAGTATATTGGCTGAAAGCCAATCACCATAATCTGGATTTTAATCTCCGACAGTTAGTCCGAGCTTTCTATGTCCTCAGCCCACCAGGAAAAACGGGTAGAGAGGTATGGGTAAACCTGACAGGTGGTTCAAATGTAATGAATCTGGCTACCCTGTTGGTTACAGCCCTGAGCGGCATTACTGGACGCGCGTACTACACTTACACGCAAGACATTCGCTTGTTACGCCCGGCTAACGAGGATGATTTCTGGTACGACGTTCCGGTGCTCAAGGTTAACTTTGACCGGGATTACGAGGCTATCCTCCAAGTATTGAACGCGCAAGGCGATTGGCTGGAAAGCAATGAGCTGTTTGAGCGCGTGCGGCAGCAACGTTGGCAGATTCCGGCTTCTAAAGAAACATTTACTTCCACCTATCTGAACAAATTAGATGGCTGGCTTGTGGAGCGACAGGGGAACCGGAATCGATTGTTGCAGCCAGCCGGAAAGCAGTTTTTGGATTTAATCAACGATACTTTGATACGCGCTTTGATCTACAAGGAAGCCCTGCCCATTCCTCTGGAATTGGCCCAGGTCTTCGAGGAGGTATCCTAATGCTCATCCTCAACTACGCCCACTCCTTGACCGCCGACCAACTCAACCAGATCGAACAACTGGTGAGCCAAAAAATTACCGAAGTGAAACAGATCAAAGTCCATCTCAACCAGGCCGAACCGCTGCTGCCGCAGGTTGTGGCTCTGGCGGACGCGGCCGGCTTGAATGGCGAGGCGTGGTCGGGCCAGGCCATCCTGGTCAATCCACCTTCGCTCAATTTTGTGGCGATTGCTCTGCTGGCCGAGCTGCATGGGCGAATGGGTTATTTCCCGGCCTGCCTGCGACTGCGCCCGGTTGAGGGCAGCGTGCCGCCGCGCTATGAGGTAGCAGAGGTGTTAAATTTGCAGGATGTGCGTAATGCGGCAAGAGGGAGGCGATGAAACGAAAGGTATAGTAAAGTTTGTGCGCTGGCCGCTCTACTACGGCGGCCAGATGGAGATTGTGGAACCGCATCACCTGCGGGTGCGTGTGGCTAAGGAACATCGGGAATATCGGAGACTGAAAAAAATGTCATATTCTATTAAAGTTACCAATAACGAGCCAATAACTACAACCCAGGCTCCTCAATCAATGCTTGATCTGTTTCGCCGGTACACCCAGGCAGAATACGGCCAGCCCTACGACCCATTTATCCATCAAGCCGAAGTATTCACTCTTGTTGGCAACCAAAATCAAGCGGTCATGCTGGTTGCCGGAACAGCCGCCGGAAAAACCCTGGCTATTGGTATACCCCTGTTTCAAAAACTACAAGCAGGACAAATAAAGCGCATCCTGTTAATGTATCCTACCATTGCCTTGATGAATGACCAACGCCGGGTAATGGATAAACTGGCCGAATTGACCAACCTGCAAGTAGGACATATTCAGGGAGGCATGGAGCGCTCGGCTTTAGTAGCGGCGCTTAACAAGCCGGTGATTGTGGCGACGCCGGACGCGATTTATTGGTTCTTTCAGAAAAACGTCAAGTATGCGGGTCTTTTGATTTATGGGCTGGCGTTGATAGACGAGTTTGTGTTGGATGAGGCTCATCTCTTTAACGGTCTGACGCTGCGAAATTTGCTTCATCTTAAACAGCGAATTATGACCCTGGCGGGTGAATTGGGCCGGAGACCGCGCTGGCATATCTTGACGGCTACACCGACCAGGGAATTGAAGGAGTTGGCTGGCCAGGCCAAAGAGGTCAAAGGACGGTCTAAATGTGGTGAGGTTCAGGTTACTTTCCTGCCGCCGCTGAATGTTGTAGAGCCTCAAAAGCGTCATGATACGCTCACCCAGGCGGTGGACGAAGCATTACAGGGTGGGGCGCGTAAGGCGCTGGTGGTGCTCAATTCGGCGGCTGGTGCGCATCGCTTGTTTGAACAGGTACGCGGTAAGCAGCCAACCCTGAGCATAGATTTACAATTGCGCTTTGGAACTGTACCGTGGGGCAAATTACGCCGCTGGCTGGCTGCCGAGCAGATTGCCGAGGAGATTATTTTAATCATTGCCGCCTGGGTTGAAAGTGAAGGGCCATTTTACCTGGATGATTTGAAAGAGAACAGTTCGGCTTCAATTTCAAGCGAAGCGTTGATGGCTAAGACTAGCCAATTTTTACAACAAATAGGGCGCAGGATCAAAGACGCCGCTTATGCCGCCAGCCGAGAAGCCAGCGGCGACGATTTTATTCGTCAAACGGAAAGCCAGTTGAATCAGCAAGGCAAGGCGGTGCAAGCTCTATGGCAGACAATCCGCGCCGATTTAACCGCCGGGGCTGATCCGGCGATGGTCAAAGAGACGCTCAATAAGCGTTTGACCGGCCTTAGCGACAGTTTGAGCCGGGTTTGGAGCAATGAGACACTGACGGTAACCGCGCCTCAATTTTCTGAATTGAGAGATAGCCTTAAAGCCGCTGCTTTACCTGCTGCCCTGGTAGACACGTTGACCCGCCGCTTGCAGTACAGCATCGAGTTAGATGAGGAGACGGCCCGGCCCTTGCGTAAATCCCAGGCCGCCCTGGACAAACGGGCCATTTCTTTGCGCTGGTTGGGAGAAAGCTGGTTAATTAAAGACGCCGGGCTGCGTCGGATGTTAAGAGAACATTTGGAAAGCGCCTTGCAAGGGGGCCAATTAGAAGTTGAAACGCGCCACATCGCCACCTGGGGCGAGACCGGAATACCGGCGGTTATTTATACCGGCCAGATGTCGCGCCGTGACCGGGAAGGACTCATTGAGACTTTTGACCACCAGATGGAGCAAGCTATCCTCGTCTCGACCCCGGCGGTTGAAGTAGGTGTAGACTTTAAAGCCGAGGTGATGATTACCGAAGAGTGTGACGGCAACGGCTTCTTACAGCGTTTTGGCCGGGTGGGACGAATGGGGCATGGCCTGGCCCAAGTGATTGTCCTGCTGCGAACCGGCGAGACCTGGGGACGCCTGCTGCAACGCGCTCAGGCCCAAATGAGCCGGGAAGATTTTTCAAAGATGATGATTGACCCGGAAGCGCCCGCCGACCCGGAACGCAGCTTATTTCCCGACCGAACCTATGCCGCCGGGGCTGTTTACCTGGATGCCACCCACTGGTTAATCAACCAACAAGTGGGGCGTATTGGACAGCAGCTAAACGCGGCCATGTTCCCTGATCCTAACGTAGCTGACCTGGCCCAGCAGATAGAACAAGCCGACGTTCCTTTTGCCTATGGCTTACGGGGGACCCTGCCGCAGGTATCGTTATTAGGCGGCGGAGGCGGCAGTCCGTTTTACATTTTAAGTAAAGTTCACGACAACGACTTGGTCCCCTCGTCATCGCCTTTTGAAGCAGCCCAGGCCCAAATAGGTTATACCCGCTTTCTCTACCTGAAAAATCGGTGGCATATCCAGGTGGATTGGCCGCGTACCCTATCGGCCAGCCGGGCCATGTTCTATTGGTTAGATGGGCGCTGGCAAATGGTCACGGGTTATGGGGTAGCCAGAGATTACTTGAGCAGCTTTAGTATTATGCGCCAGCTTGGTAACAATCCAACGGTGGCCCGGCAACGGCTCGGTAATGTCCAAAATCCACGTATCCAGGCTATCTTACGCCTGGGAGATGCCCTCGATTTGCATCGTACCCCCTGTGCAAATCTGATTTTGGGACAAGGTGATGTATTTCTTGAACGAGTAGAGCGGGAAAGCGGGGTGTCAATCCCAATTGTGGACCGCCTGAGTAATCCGCTGATTTTATCCAATCAAGTGTGGCTCTACTTCTTAGGAGAAACTGACAAAATCCGAAAACAGCTTCGAGTAATCAATTTAGATAACCTGGATGAAGTTCATTACCCACAATCCGAAGAAAAAGACGTGATTTTATTAGACGGGGTTGCCGGAGGATGTTTCTACGTTTACGAAACGCTGGTACAGCATGCTGGTTGAACGTTTTAGAGAAACTTTGGGTAAATCCAACCACAACGGACAATTCCTGTATGATCACACCTTTTGGGCAGTGGAGGCCGGATTGCGGGCGGCCCGGCTGGCCGGGATCAAAGATGGTCTGCCGCTTGACGTAATGCTGATGGGGCTGTGCATCCACGATGTTGGCAAGTTGGACCCCGCTTTTCAGGCGATGATTACCGCTGCCCGTGATAAACGGGAGTTACCGGCCAAAAAGGTCAAACACGAAGCCAGCACCTTTGATTACGACCACGTCAGCCTGGTTGAAAACAACCTAGCTAACCTCCGTGAGGAAGTTCGCGCCCGTGAAGGTTATACTATCAACCTAGATCACATCACGGCTCGTATGGACGATATTTGGGCCTGCGCGGTAACGCATCACGGCCTGTTTTATCTCTCCTTTGAGGATTGGGGCCAGGGCGAGCGCCCCCTTATCCGGCGCAACTGGACCAGCTTTTACCCCAATGAAACTCGCCGCGTTACACTGGTGGATTTGCTGGTGACGTATCATCCTATCGGCGGGCTGGTTATCATCGGCGATTTGATGGCCAGCTACGCCTTTGAGCAGAAGCGTGATTTAGCATGGGCCTTTAGGGGAGTAGAAACACTGCCGCAGGCGTTTGATAAGCTGCTCAGTCAGGCAGAGGATTTGGAGGAAAGTATTGCTGTTTATGACCCGCGCAATTATGCCTTAAGGGAAACTTTAAACCTGTTGGCGGCGGGGTGTTGAAATGACGAATTTTTGATTGAGCGATTGAAATCGCTCCTGGTAGGCTAAAGCCAAGCGACCGCCTGCGCGGTCGCGTAATATGGCGTCCACGTTGGTGGACGCCCGGCGTAGCCCTGCAAAAGCGACTTCAGTCGCGTAAGGCGCACGATGAAAGGAGACCTTTATGACCCAATACCAACAATCGCTTTTGGATGAGACTATCGGCCAAACGCTGGCCGGATGGGGACTTGCGCCCCAGGTTAAAGCCGGGGAGATTAGCCGGCGCGTGCTCGACCGAACCGGCTTCTGGGCGACGACGTTGCCCGATGGCGCTACCCTGGCCCTGGTGCGACTCTATGCGCCGGTCGTGCAGCGCCAGGAAGTCTTTTTGGGCAATGTCCTGTTGAACGATTTTCTGTTCAAGGCGCTGCCTCGGGCTGCAGGGCAGTCCGGATTGGGTGAGGCCGTACTGCTGCTTAACGACCTGGAAAATGCTTATATCCTCTGGCGCGGCAACGGCGACCTGGCGGCGCTGCGAGCAGCCTACCGGGCTGAGGTGTTAGCCGCTCTGCCCGACTTGTATTTTGGCTCTGAAGACCCGGCGCGCGGGATTCACGGCGATCTATCAAAGCTGTTTACGTTTACCAAGAGTGACTTTGAACCTTTTCCTATTTATGCTGTACCTGCGTTTTTATCATTTGAATTAGAACACATGGTTCGAAGACAAATCAAACAGCTGTTAGCGAAAGAAGACTTTGGGCAAAATCTAAGAACTGTGATGGCGTCAATTGCCTTTTTCTACGGTCAGACGAGTGGTGGCACAGGCGATGCACAAAGTTTTGCTACATTCTTGGATCGCCTCGTTACTCATTACCGAGTTCTATCAAGCCAGAGGGTAAATCAAGTTTTCGGATTAGATGAGATTTCTAAACCAGCTATAAAAAGTGCGATTGATGAGGGACGTTTTGAACCTCAGCAACTCAAAGACCTACTTTTAGAATTAGGTGAATGGTTTTCAGACCAAATTGAGCAAGGAAATGAAGATTGGTTTCTTGGTTTCATTCGGAAGGACGAAAAATTGATTCAGATTGACGACAAGGATTTTCTAAATGAGGTTTTGAGTCAGGTTCAGATTGGTTATTTCCCCGCTTGCGAGTCGTATACCCAATCAACTGAGCTACCTGCTTGCCCATTATGTGGAAGTCATTTGCCCGCTGTACGTGAAAGTTACGTCATAGTTGGGATAAACAAGTCGCGCTTTACAACTCGTAGTTCAAAGCACTGTCTTAATAATCAGGGTCACGTGATATGCGCTCGCTGTGCCCTTGCGATTTATACTTTAGCTCGCGTGGTTGGAACTGATGATATTGTCTGGCAACAACAACCAAGAAAAACGGCAAGAATGCCTCGCCTATACAACATTATCTTTCACTACGGCCATCACCAAGATAGAGAGTTGGAAGCCATCCAGCGACAAATAGATTACGTGCTGGCCCAAACGAGGGGTGAAAAAGGGCCGCAAGAGCTGCTGCAAGATTTACAGGAGATACGCCAAGAATTGGGCCAGGCAGAAATAGATTGGGAAAATTGGGTAGACCCGGCGATGGAAGTTATTAGCTCGATGGAAAAGGATGTTCAAGCCGAAGTAATTCCCCTGGGGAGCGGCTATTACCGGCTGCTGGTCTTTATCCTGCCCCAACTACGGCCCGGCTCTAAAGAGGGGTTAGATTTTGTCCAGAAGCGCTTCTCACGCAGCCGGTTGGCCGTTTACACCCTGCTGGGCCTGCTGCGCAAGCTGTGCGGTTGTCATGGGCCATATTACTTCCAATCGCTGCCCACCTTGGCTCCTGATGGGTTCAACCCCGACACCTTTTATGTTAACGGGCGGGCCGAAAACGCCGATGCCGCGCTGCGTCGCTATGGGGCAATTACTAACTTTGCCCGGCGGGTCGTTAACTATCGCCAGGGCCATTCCATTCTGGCCGACTGGATTCTACTGGCCGAGCAATTGGAACAAGACCCGCTAGGGATTTTTTCGGAGGTATTGCGAGATTCACCAATCCGGGGTGGTGACGATTTGAACAAAGCCAGTTACAAACGTCTATCCAACGAATTTGTGTCTGGTATGGCTGTAGTCAATTCTATCGAATATTTAAAGTTATTTGAGCAGTTACGGCAACTGCAAACTGAAATTCAATCATAGGAGGTAAAAGTGATGGCTCAATTGCAAACAGACAGATTGGAAGTGTTCAGTGAACAGCTTTTTCGCACACTGGACCGGCTGGGAGGTGATTTATTGCCGCTTTTTCTGAACGAACGCCCTTCAGCCTTTGAAAAGTATCCCAGAATGTTGGTGGCGCTGGTGCAGCGTCACGGCGTCGAGGCAGGATTTCGAGAGTGGAGCACTAAAGTGCTACGAGACGCCAGCGACTATCGCAAGGCCGAAGAATATCCCGAATTGGAGACGCTGCAGGCCTGGATGCTAGAACATGCCAACGCAGGCATATTTGATAAGAATCATCTGGCTCATCTCAAACGCAGCTTATATGGCCGGGCTTATGCCTATCTCTACCCTCGCCGCTTGCTGGCGACTGCCTATGCGGAAGCGCATCGAGGCAACGTTGATGCTCTGGACGAGTCGACTATTCGGTCTGATTTTCGTCAGGCCGTCGCTGCCCAGATTGCCCAACTGCGAGAAGTCTATGGTAACGGCGAGCGCCTGGAGCAAATCGTGGCTGAGGCAGAGGATTTTTTAGTAGCCAATCGAAGAAGATATGCCTGGAAGGAGCGTTCCCAGGCAACTAATCAGGTTAATATCTAATTTATTCAGGAGGAAATTCCAATGACAACCTTGAATACTTTTATGAGCCAGATGGCCGGGATAGGGTCTATCGTCCCTCGTGATGTTAGCAAACGTAAAGTAGCCCAGGCTATCTTTACCCGGCAGGTGGTCACCATCGTCGGCCTCAAAACGACAACCAGCCGTTTTTTGCCGGTCTCTCACGAAGGACACTCGAATGAAACTTATGTGGATAAAGTAGAAGTGTTGGGCAAGCAACGGGCTGAATTCATTGGGCGCAAGCTAAAAGGGATTGAACGACGAGCGCATATGGCCCTGTTCCGCGAACTGGCGGCCAAATCTGCCGGCAACGGCGACTGGAAAGCCTTTTTTAACGATAAGTTTGGAACGCCTTGTATCATTCCTGACGGTTTGTGTATTGCCTGTTGGAACTGCGCCCTCTTTGGGGGATTGGATGCTAAAGGTCAGGCCGCTACCTTTGCCCGTCTCCGTTATTTCGATACTTATTCCGTTGAAGATACATTGGAGGCGGTCGCGATGATGGAGAGTGAAGAGGGTATGGGGATTGGCAATCAAATTTATGAAGATATGGTGGCCGATAAAACAGGAACAGGGCGTGGCCGAGGGGCCGAAACCTACCATCTCTATGAGTACGTTAAAGCGGATACTCATTTTCCCTTTATCACCATCATCGAGTCGCCTACCTTATTGGACGTGGCCGGTTATCTGCATGCTGTGCGCCGGGCCGACGCTCACGGTTACGGCAAGTATTCGGCCAATCACGGCAAGTTCGATACCCATTTTTTGGCCGTGGCTACGGGCTATCCGCGCTTCAGTGTGCTTGATCTGTTGCAATGGGCCGAAGGGGGTGAGTTGGCAGCCAAATTTACCAATGGGCAAGTCAAGTTTGACGCTTTAGGCGAGGCTACCGTTCTTACCGGCGAGGCGATTGAACAACTGGCCGGCAAATTGCAAGAAGCCTTTGACGAGTATGTGACCGCGTTAAAATAGGAGGTGGGTTATGACGTTCTACGCCCGCGCCATTACTTTACGCAATTGTGGGCGGTTTACCATGATTGCCTCAGATTTTGGCGCTGATTATCGCACCCATACTCACGTAACCAGCGAGGCGCTTTACGCCGGCTTGAGCCGAGGCGTCACGTGGCGGGCGGGCGGCGCAGTAGCCGGGCAAACTGTCTATCCCTTAATAAACGTAAAAGCTGATCGCTATGACTTTAAGGCTGATTATGATTGGTCAGCCTGGCCTCTGTGGTTTACGCCGGGATTGTTTGGTTCTGAAGGAAACGCCAGACTGCCGGATAGCGACCTGGATGCCGGTTACTTTAACGTGGTGCAGGAGTTCTATCCCACTACCAGTGGAAAATATGGGTTCAAGCAAGAAGAACTAGTACGCTCAGATCGTCCGGCGCACGTCCCCACTTACGGAATGTGGCAGAGCATTCTGCCTGACCGTAGAGTGATGACGTTTGGCCTGAGCCAAGACCCGGCTTTATTAGAAGCTTTTGTAGTTGGACAAACCTTTTTGGTGGGTAAAAAGCGCACTATGATGCAAGTAGTAGAGTTATCCGAGGTAGTGATGGGCAAGGAAGCTACAGGGACATGCCAGACCGGATATTTACAACTTCGGCCTGACGAGATGAGATATTTTACGGCGTTTGAGGTGCTGGTTGGCACGATGCGCTATCTCATTGCTCGCGGCATCACCCAAGCTGACACCCATTACTTTGAATTTGGCCTGAGTGTACCGGGTCTTGATATTCCTTTAGCTTTACCTGATTTTTATGTGGAGAAAATAGTAGCTTGATTTCAATTATTCGCATAATTTGTAGGCGCGATTGAAATCGTTCCTACGGGGACGCGGTATATCGCCCACGCAGGCGGGCGGCCAGCTTTAGCTTTAGCTCAATAGGAGCGACCTCGGTCGCGCATTTAAGAAAGGTGCGATTGAAATCGCTCCTGAAGGGCCGTGCCGGGCGTCCCCCCTTCGAGGGACCTCAGGGCGCAGCCTGCGGGGACGCGGTATCTCGCCCGTGCAGGCCTGTCCTGAGCCAGCCAAAGGGTGGGCGGCCAGCTTTAGCTCAACAGGGGCGACCGTTCGGCTGAGCTCACGACGAAGCCTCGGTCGCGCAATCAAGAGAGGTGCGATTGAAATCGCTCCTGCAGGGCTGCGCCGGGCGTCCCCCCTTCGAGGGACCTCAGGGCGCAGCCTGCGGGGACGCGGAATCCGCCCACGCAGGCCTGTCCTGAGCCAGCCGAAGGGTGGGCGACCAGCTTTAGCTCTCGAGGCGCGACCTTGGTCGCCCTTTAGTTCAGTGGGAGCTAAAGCTAAAGCGACGGATATCTGGACAATGACAGGATAGAAAGGAACCAACCATGCTCAGTCTGACAGCCCATCACCTGCGTTTTAAGCTAAGGGTAGAAACAGCTATTGAGCTGGAGCAGCATCAGGGCGCAGCCTTGCGGGGGATGCTATTCAACGCTCTGCGCGGGCCTAAGCATAATCCGGCCCTGGGTTTTTGCACCCAACGCCACCTGCCTACTTGCGCCGAGTGCGCTCTGCTGGCCGTCTGCCCGGTGGCCGGTTTGGTGGCTACCCTCAATCCCGAGGCCGAGCGGGGCCGGGATATTCCCCGGCCTTACGCCATTACGCCGCCGCTCTCCGGCCAAATGCGCTATGAGCCGGGTGAACTCTTTAACTTTGGCCTGACTCTTTTTGGCCAGGCGCTGGCCCTGTTTCCCTACGTGGTGATGGCCATGCGCCAGGCCGGGCCGGCCGGATTGGGTAAGCGGTTGCCGCCGGCCGGGAATGGCGGCCCTTACCGCCGCGGCCGCTTTACGGTAGAAGCCGCCGCGGCGATTAACTTGCTAACCGGCGAGGTTCAGGATATTTTGGAGCCGAACAGCCGCTTGGTGCAGCAGCCGGCGCTGCCGGTGACTCACGCTCAGATTTTAGAGACCAGCCGGTTGCTGCTGGCAACAGCGCCTGGTCAACCGCCGGAAAGCGATGATAGCTTACTCGATTTCACTCTGATTTTTCAGACGCCGGTCCGGTTGATAGTTGACAAGAAGCTGCTGAAAACGCCGCACTTTGGGCCGCTGTTTCACCGGCTGCTGGACCGGCTGCTGGCTTTGGAGCGCGCCTTTGGCGGCCGCGGCGAGGCCAGCATTGACAAGAACGGGCTGCTGGCCCTGGCCGATCAGGTCAGGCTGGTGACTAACCAGACTCATTGGCAGGAGGTTTGGAGTTATTCGGCCCGGCAGAGCCGCAAAACACCGATTAGCGGCCTGGTCGGATCGGCGACCTACCGCGCCTCGCGCCAGGTCTGGGCCGGGTTGCTGCCTTTTGTGTTGTGGGGTCAGGTGATTCATATAGGCAAGAATGCGGTCAAGGGGGATGGGATGATAGCGGTTAGCGGATAGCCATTAGCAGGTAGCAGATAGCCATTAGCAGGTAGCAGATAGCCATTAGCAGATAGCAGATAGCCATTAGCAGGTAGCAGATAGCCATTAGCAGGTAGCAGATAGCCATTAGCAGATAGCAGATAGCCATTAGCAGGTAGCAGATAGTATAGATAGATGTTGTTAGTAGTTAACATCTATTTGGTAATTAGGAGGGATAATGACATCAACTAAAATTAAGAGTTATCGAGATTTGAGGGTGTGGCAGCGGGCTAAGCAACTGGTGGTGCGGATTTATCAGGTTACCGATGAATTTCCTCGCCGTGAGCAGTATAGCTTGACCGACCAGATTCGGCGAGCCGCTGTTTCCATACCTGCTAACATTGCTGAAGGACACATCCGGCAATCTGATAAAGTTTTTGCTCATTATTTGGATATTGTGCTTGGTTCTGCGGCTGAACTGGATACTGAATTAGAGATCGCCCTGGATGTCGGCTATCTGAAATTAGAGATATATCAGACTTTGGTCGCAGAATTGATTGAGATTATGAAGATGCTGCGCGGTTTAATGAAGGCTGCTAGCAGTTAGCCGGTAGCCGGTAGTTGGTAGCAGTTAGCCGATAGCCGGTAGCCGGTAGCCGGTAGCCGGTAGCTGGTAGCCGGTAGCCGGTAGCTGATAGC
>CAYNLK010000068.1:0-32312 GCA_964398055.1 uncultured Caldilineaceae bacterium | reverse complement strand
TTGGGAGAGGGGAGTCGCTCAGCGACGGGGTGAGGGCTATTTTCAAGGGAGTCGCCTCTGCCGAATTTTGCAGCAGAAACCAATTGAACGAATCCGGCCTACCTTGGCTTGGCTCAAATATTGTGAGGGAGTGGAATGAATGAACTATGGGGAAGATAGCGATGGGGGTTGCTTAAGCTGGATATCCGTGACGCTATCGTGGACGGTGTCGTTAACGTTAACTACTGTAACGAGCCGCCGGCAAATGGTATTTTAATAATATTAAAATATTTAACATTGTTAATGATAGGACTTCGTTCATTTTCGAGCAAATCCGTGGAACTGGAATCAAAAAGCCCATTTCTGACTTGGTGATGTTACCTACTCTAGAAATGGGCCTATCCCCTTTCTTTTGGCCAGCTATTGTTTGAGTTTGGGCAAAAAATCGTTGCCTGACGATCAAATTGCGAGCAAATTCGACCAAAAACCGGGTAACTGAGTAACGACTATCTTTTGGCTAATAATTGCTCATATAGCTTTTCTGTGGCCGGCTCCAGCGGCGCCCCAAATTCCCGCTCGAAGGCCTGACTTAACTCGGCCTGATGGGCCGCCAGATGATCATACAAGCCTAATTGAGCGTAGGCTCTGAGGGCAAGGCGGTGCAAATCTTCCCGAAAATAGTCCTGCGCCAGCCCTTTGTCAATGATAGTCAACGCCTCACCGGCTTCATTTTGTCTAAGCAACTGTTCGGCTGCCAGACTAACCACTTGTAAAAATCTAACTTCATACCTGGTGCGGTAAAGAGTGCCCCATTCCTCTAACTCAAAACCGGCCAAAAACTCGTCCCGGTACAACGAGATAAGTTCATATTGCAGGGCCACGGCTTCGCCGGAAGTGGCCGTCGCCAACCGCTCATAAAGTTGATCAAAGGCGAGGGCATCGCACCAGTGGAGGTATTCAGGATTAACCTGGTAGTAGTCATCCCGAACGATGATGTAATCGGGAATTTCAAAGATAACGTCGCGCAACCGTTTCAAACTTTGGTGAAAGGTGATGGAGGCTTTAGTCGAGTCCAGTTCGGGCCAGAGGGCGGCACTTACTTCACTCCACCGGCATCCCGTGTTTTTTCCCTCAAGGGTGAGATAAAGCAAGAATTCGGGCAGTTTGCGCACCTTGCCACGCTGGCTGAATTGCCGGCGTTCTCCAGCCACAATTAAATTCGGCACGCCGAGAGCGAATATTTGCAGGCTGGGCTGAAAAACTTCTATCCTCTCAGGGCTTTGCCCTAGCAGTAACCGGAGACTGTCTCGTACCCCAGCTGGGGTATCAGCCCGGTGCATGAAGTGCAACAGTAACTGATGCGTTTCCAGAATAGTCAGTCCCAAACCGTGGACAATTTGGCCGAGGTCAAGGGCCAACCGGATTGCTTCTTGCAGTTGATCATAAGCTGCTGAAGATCTTTGATCTAGCAGCAAGCTGTAACCCCACCAAAACCTGGCTTTGGCTTCCTCCAACCGATCATTCTCGGATAGACAGGATATGGCTTCGGCAAAGAGATCAAAACTGGCGACGTATTCTCCTTGACGCACAAAGATTTTGGCCTGGAGCGAAAGCGCCACTCCCCTTAAAGATTCAGAGCCGCTTTGGGTTGCCATTTCCTTAGCTTGACTGGCCAACTTAAGGGCCTGGCTTAGATTTTGCTGCTGAAAAAAGCATTCCCCTTCTTTGACCAGGATGTAAACTTCCAACCACCGAACCTCCGCCCGGTGAGCGAATTCGGTCGAGACAGCATATGCTTTCAGAGCTTGGTCATATTCTTTACGGCTTAGATAAACATCGCCGATACCGGCCTGGGCAAAAGCAATGTAGCGAGTCGCTCCGATTTGGAACGCAAGATTAAGGCACTCATTAAACCAAGCTAGGGCTTCGTCGTAATTTCCTCTCAAGAAGGAACAGACGGCTATACTGTTTAAGGCGTTAACCAAATCAAGCGAGTTGCCCAAAGTCTCCCAAATGTGAAACGCCTCCCGATAGTGGTGTTCAGCACCGCTGATATTTCCTTGTTGTTCTAAGCTAACCCCTATCTCGTGATGACACTGGCCTACATTGTAGCTATCACCCAACTTTTCAAACAACTCCAAAGCTCGACGGAGATCTACCAGGGCTCCCGACACGTCACCAATCCTCATGCGCACTCCGCCGCGTCTTCTCATAGCCCAGGCGATCAGCCGTTCATGGGTCCCGAATGCTTCCAGTTGCTCAATTGCCCGATTGACTAGTGCTAAAGCTTCTTTTAATTGCCCCATCCTACGCAAGCTATGCGATTGCCAAACCTGGGCCTCTGCGACTGCAATCAGATTATCCTGCTGGCGAAAATGTTCCTCAGCGCGCTGAAAATAACTCTTGGCTGCCTCAGGTTCAGCCAGGTCGTTGATCAAAATTTGACCGCGCAATAACAGTAAACGGGGGTGCTGGGCCAACTCCTGCTCGGATATCAGACTCAACCAGTGATTTAAGGTCAAGGCCCGGCCGGTATCGTAGAAGAATTTGCCCTGGGTCTCAAGTAAGGCGGCCGCGTCAGCCCAAGCCTGAACCGAGAGATAAAGGTTAACCGCCTCCTCCGGGCGAGATTGAGCTGCCAATAGGCCGGCGGCTTTGGTGACAACCTGCCGGTAGGTGGTTTGATTCTGGGCCAATTTGCTGCGCAAGAACTCAGCAAAAAGATCGTGATATCGGTAGCCTGCGCCAATTTGGGCAATAAATAAATCATTGTGGATTAGCGCTTCCAGGTAAGTTTGAGCCTCGGTTATCTCCAAGAGATCGTTGCACAACTCAGCGGTCATATCGGGCAATATGGAGGTGTAAAGCATAAAACGTCGCAACTCCGGCGGCTGCTTGTCAACCACTTCCTCGGCTAGGTAACGATAGATGATTTCCCGGTCATCCCCCAGCCGCTCCGACAAATGATGAATCATTCGCTCGGTGTGGGTGATGTGGCCGGTCAGCAAGATTTGGGCAATATTGCCGTCGGTGGCCTGAGCAATCTGTTCGGCCTGAGCCAGGTCGATTTGGCGACCAAAGCGTTTGAGCATAACCCGCTGAATCTCGGCGCTGGTAAAGCGCAGCTCTTCTTCAGACAGACCAGTAGCTCGCTCCGCAATCAGCAGGTCGATGATTGGACCGGTTTCCAGGTGCATATCTCCCCGGGCCGCTACAATCACGCTGCTCATTTCGGGCAACTGCTGGAGGAGTCTATTCAAGGCCAGGGTCATCCCGGCGCTCACCGCTTTGTGATAGTCGTCAATGATGATCAGATGCGGCCCCACGTCTGACAGCACTTCGGCAATCCGGCGAACGCTGGCCTGGGTGTCGCCGCGCCGTACCAGTTCCAACAGGTCATTAGGTTCGATCCCGTGAAAACGATCGACAATACTGAAAGCCAGTAAGTTCAAGAAAGCGGTGGGGTCGCGATCGGTTGGTTCCAGGGCGCACCAACAGACCGGCAGATCGGTAGTTTGGGCAAAATCTGCCAACAAAATCGACTTCCCATAGCCGCCGGGCGCGTAAATAGTGATTAACCGCTTATTTGTCTCGACAAATTCTGTCAACTTGTTCAGCAGGCGAGACCGGCGGTGAATCAGATTGAGCGCCGGTAAGCGAATCCTATCCTCTATAGCCATAGCGTAACTATTAGATATGGTAATGACTCTTGAGGCTCCCCATCTCATTTAATTATAGCATACCTTTTCCTTAAAACTGAAGAGGGAAGATACTCCTAACAATATTTGACTTTATTTATCATTAGACGTAAGATATTTGGCCTAAGCAAAAAGACTTAATTAGCTTGTGGGAATGTAACGTAGATTAAAAAACGGCAGAAGACAGCCCAAACAAAATAGATAGTGGAGGAAATCAGGGCCTTGTCATCGCCACCAACTGCACCACCAGATCCGCCCCAAAGAATAATTAGAGTTTCGACCAAGAAGTCGAGTGAAAAATGGTGGTGGCTTGGTGGTTTTCTTTTTGGTTTTGCGGTTGGTCTAACCCTGTCGTTAACCTACGGTTGGGTGCTCGATCCCCGGCCTTTACCGGTCAGACCGGCTGATTTGGCTTCGGGTGACAAGGCGCTTTATCTGCGACTCATTGCGGTGGCTTACGCCCACGATAAAGATGAGGCCAGAGCGCGAGCCAGATTGGTTGTTTTGGCCGAACCTGATGTTGAACAGCGCCTGGTTGAGTTGACTGAAAGCTATATCAACGAAGAAAGAGACATTCGCGATATTACCGCCCTGATCGCCCTGGCCGAGGCTGTAGGACAAACCTCTAGGGCTATGTTACCATTTATGGCAACACCAACTCCCCCCCCTACGTCAACCTTTACCCCGGCTCCAACGCCTACCCCTCGCCCAACTCAGACGCCAACATCGGTTACACCCAGCCCAACACCCACCCCGTCCCCAAGCCAAACGGCCACGCCTTCTGCCACCCCATCGCCGACGGCAACCGGTACTCCTACCGCTACTCGGACCCTCACGCCAACCCGAACCCCTACGCCCGGTCCCGACGCCCCCTACGGCGTGGCTCAATCCGTACCGTTGTGTGATAATACTAACGGAGGATTGCTGAGAATCTACGTTCGTGATAGACTCGGAGCAGGTATGCCAGGAGTCAAGATCTCGGTTACCTGGCCGGGCGGCAAGGATGAGTTTTTTACCGGCTTCAAACCGGAAATTGATCCCGGTTATGCCGATTTTCAACTCAAACTGAATGAACGATACCGGATAGAACTTCTGACCCTGGAGTTGGCCGGTCCGGTGCCGGAAGTTAACATTGAGCCCGAAACTTTGTGCCCTGACCTGCCTGACGGCGTGGCCCCATCGTGGCAACTGGTCTTTCAGCAGGGGGTCAGTCGGTGAAAATTTATTATTAGTAAGAGCCAGCCGTTGGTAAGCGGGAACCGGCTGAATTGGAGCCAGAATCCAAATTGGCCGGCTTACCCGGTGTGGCAGTACAGAAGGAAGGATTGTTTTGAAAGAGGAGTTTTTGAAGAACTCACCCCTCTTTGCCGAGTTGAGCGAGGATGAACAGCGAGCCATCGGCAAACGGATGCGCCTTGAAACTTACAAGCCGGGTGAGGCGCTTTTTGTCAAAGATGGCGAAAGTGACACCCTTTATCTCATCAAAGAAGGGTGGGTCAAACTCTCGGCCGACGACCAGGCAGCCATTATTGCTAACCTTGGCCCCGGTAGTCTGCTAGGCGAAGCCGATTTCTTTCTGGGCCGTCCCCATACGCTCACGGCCCACGCCTCCGGTCAGGTCACCGTTTGGGCGCTCGACAACAACGCCCTGACCGAGATCATTGCCGAACGGCCTGACTTCGGGGTGAATTTGGGGCTGGCTTTTGGCAGCGGCATCGTTCAATTCCAGCCCTACCTGGTTAGCCAGTTGGCCCACAATCCCCTGTTGAAAAATTTGTCTGAGCGGGAACGCAGCCTGATTGCCCGCCACCTGTCGCCCCAACGCTTTGGGCTTAATGATACCATCTATCGCAGCGGCGACCCCCCGGCCGGTATCTTTTTCATTGGCCGGGGTATTGTGCGGGTACTGGGCGATAGTGAGGACGACTATTCCGAACTGGATGATGGTGAAGCCTTTGGCGAAATGGCCGTTATCTCCGGCAAACCCCACTCCAACACAGCCCAGGCCGCCACAGAAGCAGTGCTGTGGCAGCTTAGCCCGGTCGATTTCAACAAACTGGCCGAATCCTATCCCTCGATCAAAACTACGCTCAGCCGCAATTTGCGGGCCAGCTTAAGCGAGGCCGACAAGAGTCACGCCCTGTCTATTCTCAAGCGCATCCATTTGTTTGCCGACTTACCCCGAGAGGCTCTGGAAAATGTGGCTCGTTTGCTGCTGCTGCGACACGTTCCGGCCGGCGAGATCGTCTTCAGCCAGGGCGACCCCGGTGATGCTATGTACATTGTCGACACCGGTTCGGTGGAGGCTATTTCGGAGTTGCCCGATAGGCCCCGCGAACTGGTCGCCCGCTTTGTCGAGGGTGATTTCTTTGGCGAAACCGCGCTGCTAATCGGCAAAACCCGTTCGTTTACCAGTTACGCCAAAAGCGATACCAATCTGTGGTGCCTCTATCGCACCGATTTTGATCACCTGCTGGTCAAATATCCGCAACTCAGTGTGGCCCTGAGCCGGGCTTTGCGGGAACGTCTAGGCTCTTTTGGAGATTATGCCACCGAACCTCACCTCAAGAAGATTGCCCGGTTGGGCGGCCTGTCGCGTATGCAGCTCGATGAACTATCGGCCCGCTTGCAGCCGCGGCGCTATCAGGGCGGCAGCACCATTTACTACGAAGGCCGGGCCAGCGATGAGATGTATTTCATCGAAAGCGGCCAGGTGGAGCATTGGGCCACCTCGATGCGCGGGCCAGTGCTGTTGGAAACCCTGGAACAGGGCGATTTTTTTGGCGAGATTGCTCTGCTCTCAGGTAAAGGCCATCCGACCACGGCCTACGCTCTGGTTGACGCCAATATCTGGGCGTTGACCAAAGCCGATTTTGATGATTTCTTGAGCCGCTATCCTAATCTGGGGGTGACCTTGAGTCGAGTTCTGAGTCAGCGGCTAGAAGAAACTATGAGCCGTTTGCGGGGAGGAGGAGCGCCGCGCAGTCTACCGGCGACCACCGGCCCAAGCCCGGCGCCCGGTTATAGCCAGCCACCAACTTACGGTGCGCCGCCTTCAGTCTATCCAATTACGCCAGCCGGTCCAGCCCGACCGGCGCCGGCCACGCTGCCGCCTGTCCCGGTCCGGCCGGTGATCCCGCCTGGTTCGCGGCCGGTGCGCCCCGTTCAAGCTCTGCCGCCAGCCGTACCACCGACGCCGCGAGGGCCGTCAATCCATGCCCAGTTTACCCAGCCGGTAGCGCCAATATCGCGCCCGCCGCAGGGTTCACCCCTCCATGCCCAGTTTACCCAGCCGGTAGCGCCGGTGTCGCGCCCGCCGCAGGGTTCACCCCTCCATGCCCAGTTTACCCAGCCGGTAGCGCCGGTGTCGCGCCCGCCCCAAGGTCCATCCATTCATTCTCAGCATACCCAGGCGGTACCGGTCCAATCTCCGGTTCCCGCTCGACCGGCGCCGGCTGCGCCACCCCGGCCTGCTCCGGCTGAGGCCAAACCCAAGCGCAAACGGTCAAAATCAAAGCGGACCAAAACACAGGCGCAGAGTGTCCCGGCGGTAGCTCAAGCCAAACCACCCGTTCGACCCATGTTACCGGCGTCTGTTAGTGGGCCGGTCTCTGGAGAGGACAGAAAGCCCGGTCACACTCCTTCGGGAGTCCAGCCGCGGGCAGTTTCTAACCGGAGGCTGACTCGCCAGGCCAATAGCCTATCGGTCTGGTTTGCCAAACGCAGCCTGGGGGCAAAACTCCGGATTTTGGCTTTCTTGCTCATCATCATTTGGCTGTGTGGCATTATGGTGCCATCCTGGTTGATTCAGGCGCTGGCCGCCACTTTTGAAGATAATGGCGCCCTACCCGGCGACCAACGCAGCGTGGTGATGCAGGTGCGTGAAGATGGGGCCATTGGGGCTATGGCTGCTTTACCCTTTGTGGAAACAGCCACGCCAACGCCAACTGAAACGCCGACCCCAACCATTACGCCAACCCAAACCCCCACGCCAACTGAAACGCCTATTCCAACCTCAACCCATACCCCCACGAACACGGCGACCCCAACCGAAACGCCAACCCCAATCTTCACGCCGACGCCGACCGACACCCCAACTCGATCCTTTACCAGAGCACCGGCGGCGCCGACCGATACGCCCACTCCGGAACCGACGCCCACCCCCAATGTCGACTTCAGGCTGGTCAGCGTGCGCCAGTTGACGCCGTGTGAAAATGAGAGTAAACACCATATTTTTATAAAGGTGCAGGATCCATCGGGCCAGGGGATCAACGGCGTCCCGGTCAAAGTCCAATGGTCGCCTACCGCCGACGGCTTTGTGATCGCCAAGACTGAGACCAAAACGAACTTGCAGGGCCAGCTTGAACCGGGCCGGCTAGATTTTGCGATGTTCAAAGGGACTTACTCGGTTGAGGTTCAGGGGGCAACCAGTGAAATTGCCAGCGGCATCACGCCCGACTACGGCGTTAACGAGGCTTGTGGTGAAAACGCCGTGGCTAACTCGCTGTTCCACATCTCATTTGAGGTTATTTTTGCCCGGACGTACTAGCGTGAGTTAGCTTTTTAGTCAAGCCTGTTTGATTGGGCTATAGCTTAAAAAAGTCTCCCCGCCTTTTTGCAATCTTGAAGGCGGGGAGACTTTTGTTTTTGACCGGTCCTTACCAGTTCTTACGCCAGTTGGCCACAATAATGGACTGCTCGACGGTGGTTTCTACCTGGACTTTTTCTGATAAGTAGGCCGCAACATTTTCCTTATCTGCCGTTTGAACAACGGCCAGAGTCCAGCTGCAAACGATCGGTTTGGTATCAAGGGTGATGTCGTAAAAACCCGGCGCCCAGGTGTGGCTCTCGTTGAAGGGCCCCCAGCCTACCGGACCGGACGGGTTAGAGATTACTCTAAAACTGCCGCACTGCGCTTCAACAAAGACGCCGTCCACCGGGTTGCCGTTGGCATCGGTGATGGTGCCCAAAAAGCGAGTTAGGCCATAATTCCTGTCGCCGTACCAGCCGGTTGGTTCATACTGGTATTGCGGCTGGGGGGGCGGTGGGGGGGCGGTGGGCGTGGGTGGTTGGGGCGGCGGGGAGACCACGACGATGGGCAGGTTGCCAGTATTGCTGGCCTGGACCACTGAGTTGGCTACCCAGCCGGTCGAACCATCCGGTCCCCGGATTTGCCACCAGCTACCGGCTTCATTGCGGCCCACTGCAGGCACGCCTACGCCCGGCGGCAAGGCGCTGATGACCGGGTAATTTGTGCCTGGCCCGGAGCGAACATTAACGGTTACTGCCGACATAACCTGGGGCTGAACCGGGAGCGGCGTGGGTGTTGGCGCGGCCGGAGGCGGCTCGGTTGGGGTAGCCGGTAGGGCGGTGGGCGTATCAGTTGGGCTGGGCAGCGGGGTGATGGTCGGGCTGGGGGTGGGCGTTTCAGTTGGGGCCAGGGCAACCGGTAGGGCGGGATCAACCGGAACAGGAGTGAAAGTGGGCGCCGGAGTGCGGGTCGTTAAGAGGTCGCTGTTGGCTACTTCGCGAAAGAGCCAGGTAAAGAGTACGGTAAAGCCAAGATAAAGTACTACGGCCACAATGATAACTGAGCCCCACAGGGCAGCTTTTCTCATCGTCTCTTCTCTCCCCTTTTGGGCAACTTCATTTTACTGTTTTTACGCCGTCACCAACCTTTTCCTTGACCAAAATCGCCGCCAATCAGGTTTCAGTTGATTTTCCAGCGGCGGCAGGGCAGTCCACCAGGCGGTCAAACAAATCCGCCAGGGCCGCTTCCGGATCGGTGCAGAGGCCGGAATGAACGGGCGAAACCTGGATGGCGGTGCTGCGCGGCGACACCAGCCAGTGAAAACGCTCGGCCTGGCTCATTTCACTAAAGGGACCGGCCGGCGGCCCCCCGGTGCAAATGCGGGTAATGAGCTCAAGGTGGGCTTGAACCGTGGCCAGGTCAATATCAGGGGCCAGAACGGCCAGACGTTGGGGGTCCAGCCTGAGGCGAGAGATCAAGCAGCGCCGGGTGCGGCAGAATAAGATGACCCCGACATTGATAAACTCCTCGCGCTCAACCTGGGGCACCAGCCGGATAATGGCATAATCAAACGAGCTTTGCGCGGGCACGCCCAGCCTCCTCGACGAAAATGGCCGAAGACTCCAGCCGGTTCAGAAGATAATCGACATATGCCTGCCGCTGTTCGCCTTGACTGGCAAAGTCGGGGTCGTGGTCAAGCCATTCGTCGGGAATGAGATGAATAATCTGGCCGAGGATATCCGGGCTGAGTTGGCGACGCAGAGCGGCATCGGCCTCAACCAGATTGGCGGCAAAGGGCAGGAGGGTGTGATCTTTGATCAGCGGAAACGGGCTGCGGCTGCGCGTTAGATAATCTTGCCAATCGTGATGGAAGTAGAGCGCCGCGCCGTGATCGATTAGCCACAATCTGTCTTGGGCAATGAGCAAATTGACGTTGCGGGTGGTCCGGTCGACATTGGTCACGTAGGCATCAAACCAGACGATGGCCGAGGCCAGTTCGGCCGGAGGCGGCGGCTGGAGCAAGATATTAAAGGGGAAGGCATTGGGTAGAAAGCGCAGACCCAGATTCAAACCGGCGCTGGCCCGCAGCAGGTCTTGAATTTCGGCGTCCGGCTCGGAGCGACCCATGATCGGATCCAGCTTCAGTAACACAATCTCCGGCACAGCCAGCCCTAACGTCCGGGCGATCTCGCCGGCCACCAGTTCCGCGATCAGGGCCTTGGCCCCCTGGCCGGCCCCGACGAATTTCATCACGTATAGCTCGCCGTCGTCCGCTTCGACAATGGCTGGCAGGGAGCCGCCCTCTCGAAGGGGGCTGAGGTATTTGGTTGCCATGAGGGTTCTAATGATTGTTTCCATAACCAGACTCTGATTGGATATTGAAGATCATGGTAGACGGACTGAGGGTGCAAGTCAACTGAGGTTGGTCCGAATTTTTTGGCGACCGGCGCATTTAGTGGTAAGCGCCGGTTACCTCCGGTAGCGCTTGACAGAATTGTGGTTACCGGGAATGGGTCAGGCAAAGGCCCGCCGCACGACCGGCGCTTTGGTCAAAACCAGAGAGCTGACCGCCCATGAGAGGCCAATCGCCAGTAGAATGACCAGCGGCGCCTTGATGAATAGAGGCAGCGAAACTGGTATGAAGAGGTAGGCCAGCGGATAGAGAATGAGGGGGTGAATATAGTAAATGCCATAAGAACTGGCCGCCAGACTGGTCCAAATGGGACCGGTTTCGTTGGCCTTACGTTGGAATAAAGCTGCGCCGGCCAGCAATGACGAGAGGCAGAAGGCATTAAAGAGCATCGCGTGGGCAGCCTGGATGAGCAAGGTTGGTTCGGGGGCAGTGGGCAGCACAAACAGCCGGTTGCCCAGGTAAAGCAGGCCGGAAAAAATCCAGACCACGGTCCAGGGCAGCAGGCGCGGCCGGTAGCCCGGGTCGGTAAACCAGCCGTTCAGGTGAGCATAGATACCCAGGACAAAATAGCCAATATACAGCGGGACGCGTTCCGGCTGAAAAACCAGAATATACCAATCCCGAAACCAGGTGTCGACCGGGAAGAATTGGTTCAGCAACAACATTCCGCCGCTCATGATGGCCCAGAAAACGACAAACAGTTGCCAGGATGGCGCGGCAATACGCCGGGCGGCCGAGCGCAGTCGATCACTGGCAGCATAGGCCAGGCTGAGCACGATAAAGAACAAGAAGAGGACTCCCAGGAACCAATAAACCGACTGCTGGTAACCTTCGCCCCAAAAGGCGGTGGTCCAGAATTGAAGAAATGTTAGCGGGGCGCCGCGGCTGAAGTAGATCATGTAGGCGGTCGGGGGGGCCAGGAATAGGGCGCCGATGAGCCAGGGCGCGCCGATCCTGGCAAATTTGTCCTTGATGAATTTGGCCGGGCCTCGCTTGATCAGGGAAGGCAGGGCAAAATAGCCGGCAATAAAAAACATAACCAGCATGATCGGAATGTCGATCAACAGCACCAGGATGGTAAAGAACAGACTATTCTGGGTGTCGAGCACATACCACCAGGATGGGGCATAGGCCATGTAGGTCATCGAGCCGTGGAGGATTACAACCAGGAGGATGACAAAAGCCCGTAAGTTGTCCAGGAAGTAGAAGCGGGTTGATTGATTCATTGTTTTCTCCATTCGAAAAACTGAGAGTAGTTTGCGCTGAACTGAGGGCAAATTATAGTCCTACGGGGCAATTAACGCCAGTGATAAATGTCACGATTGCTCGATATTTTTTCACTGGAGCGGCTTGAGAGGTGGCCGGCACTTGCACCACTACTTGCCAGTTAAATTTTGGGCACGTGGGCGACAATTCCAGGCCAAAACTATTTGGAAGTGCCGGTCACCTGAAAATTTCATTGTTGGGGGGCGGTAAATGTGCTATACTGAAACTGACCATCATCTAACTGCGGAGGAAATGAAAATGGACCGCACCACCCCCAATCCGGGCAACGAAGAGATTGAACTTTACATGCGAACCTATTACTCGCTGCTGCGCTCCAGCGGTGAGGTTGAGGTGCGCTCACTGGAAGAAACTCATTCCGGGCTGAACGCCAGCCTGCACCAGGGCGCCGACAGCCCTGAACTGGACCTGGCTGCCTTTGTTTACTGCGCTATGCGCTTGCCGCGCTGTATGAATGATGTTCGGTTGGTGCTATTCGGCCAATCGGCTGAAGTCTTTAGCCGGGGAGGGTTCCCCAATGTGGAGAGCTGGACCCTATCCAAGGCGCCGGCGCGACGGCGGAAGATGTTTTTTGACGGCCAGGAAACGCTGGCAGTTTTTATCAACAGCATCTCCGACATCGACGATTTGATCCCGATGTTGACCACCTATCAAATCGAGTGGAACAAGATGCACGCCAGATTAGCCCACCGGGGGCTAAAAAGTCAGGCCGAACCGCTGCCCTCACTGGCCAATTACCAGGCTGCCCTCGGCTTGAGTGATCAAGATTTTCAAAAATTGCACCAGGTTTGGGGGGATCGATTATTGCCGACCTTACATGAGGTGGCTGCTGAGGAACGGCGCCTGGCCGTGCGACTGCTGGCCGGTTCACTAACCGACTACCGCCGGGCGACCCAGGGCTGGTGGCGCAGCGTGATGGGCCAATGCTCGATCCCGGATCTGGAGCAGCGTCCGGTTTACTTTGTCTCTTCAAATATGCACGTATTGACCAATCTACTCTCCAATTACGCCGGTTTGATCGAAGCGGAGATTGGGGCCTTCTTGACCGAGACCAACCCCGAGGGTCTGCTGGCCGATTACGAACGCCTGCAGCAGGAACCGCTACCGGGCGCCCTGGAAAACCTGTTTTATTACGTTATGCGTTTATATTTTCGCAGCCCGGCCGGCCGGCACCACTATGAGCGTCGCCTGGCGTATGAGGTCAGTCTGGGCATTCACAACATCCGCCGCCCGCTGAATCTGGATGTGGGTGTACAGGTCATCGAGTTGAACAAACTTGATCCTGACCGTTTTGACTCTCGCTTACGTGTGCCTGGGGTTGACTGGGCTAAACTCAAGTACAGTCCGGCTTTGATTATCAATGTGGACTACCCATTGGGGATGGCCGCCTATCAGCTTCTATCGCAGATTTCGGCCAGCGTGTCGGAGCTGCGGGGGGTCTATGTTATGGGCAAAGCAGCCACGCTCAATGGGCGGGTGGGGGATATCATGGTACCCAACGTGGTTTACGATGAGCATTCGCGCAACAGCTTTCTCTTCCGCAACTGCTTTGAGGCCGGCGACGTTGCCCCATTTTTGAACTACGGCACGGTGTTTGATAACCAGAAGGCCGTCACCGTCCGAGGCACTTTTTTGCAGAACCGGGAATTTATGCACGTTTTTTACCAGGAGGGTTATACCGATATCGAAATGGAGGCTGGCCCCTATCTGAGCGCCATTTATGAGAACGTGTATCCCAAGCGATACCCGGTCAATGAGATTGTCAATCTATTTTTGAATCTGAACTATGAGGTCGGTATCCTGCACTACGCTTCCGACACCCCCTACAGCCGGCGGCAGTCGCTACTGTCTAAGAGCTTACTTTATTTTGGGATGGATTCGACCTATGCCGCGGCGGTGGCGATTTTACGCCGGATATTAACCCAGGCAACGGCAGGCTGAGTTTGGACCCAAAAGGAGGATTTTGAACCCAACGGCGCAGAAATTTATCTGACCACCAAAATCGGTCGATCGATTTTGGTGATGATCTGGTGGGCCAGATCGTCCAGTAGAATCCGCCGCCAGTCCTGGCCAGGGCTGGCCCCAATCACGACCAGGTCATGCTCACCTTCCCTGGCTTCGGCCAGGATTTCGTCCACCACCAATCCGTGGCGGACCTTGGGGATGGGGTGAACCCCCAGTTGTTGCAAGAGCTCAATATCTCGTTCCAATAACTCCCCCTCAGGCGTGCGTTCCGCCATCAGTTCCTCGGCTTGGGCCCACAACTGCTCACCGTTCACCGCCGGTCCCGCGCCGATTTGTGACATCACGTGCAGCACCGTGATTTTTTGATCTGGCCTGATCAAATCGGCTAACTGGCGGGTGAACCGGCTGAGTAGAGAAGGATTATCGGCCCCGCTGTCACACAGCAAAATCCGGTGGACCGGGCCGCACCTGCCCTTGCCAATGACCACCGGACAGGGGGACTGCTCCACCACCCGGACGGCAGTGGAACCCAACCAAAAACGGGTCATCAGTTTATGGTACCGCCGTTCCCCCACAATCACCAGGTCGTACTTGCCCTCTTCGGCTTCCCGGACAATCTCTTCCGCCGAATGCCCTACCCGAGTCTTGGTCTGTAAGGTTTTGATCTCCGGCGCTAACAAATGCCTGGCGTGGGTTAAGATGAGGTTGGCTTTTTCATACTCTGCCTTGTGCTTGATGACGGTCAAGACCGTAACCTTGATCTCTGCCCGAATACTTTGTAGAAGACACGCTCCAAAACCAAGCGCCGTTTCAGAGTGAGGAGAGCCGCCGGTCGCCATCAAGATGTGCATAACCAATAACCTCCAGAGCTAGGGTGATGTGGCAGTCACTTTTTGGTAAGATAGGCTGAATCAGGGCCAATTCTACACCAACATCAAAATTATAGGAATCACAAAGATGGCCAGCATAAACATGGCCAGATTCCGATTTCTGCTGGTTATCCAGGCCACGTGTCTGAGGATGGCATGTTCATAGCGATAATAGGTTGTCGCCAGGATAATGATCGAAACGATGGTGATGCTGAACATCTCGACCAGGACGATGGTAAAGGCCGGCGGGTTGCCCAACAAAACCGCCGCCAACAAGGTATCGATAAATGTGGTGATGTTGGCCCCCATAATATAAGGGATAACATTCTCCCGCCGCACAAAGCCCCGGTTGCTCAAAGGCACCAGAATACTGAGCGACACGCTCACCGACATAGAAATCAAGGTGATGGCCGCGCCCAGCCCAAACATCACCCACGGCTTGTAGACTAACCGCGACATCCGCCCAACCTGGCTTTCTTTGACCGTCATTTCCGGCAGGCAGCGATCAAAGAGATTGAAACTCACAATAATAATGCCCAGGCCAACCGGAAAAAGCAACCAACGGGGTAAAACGGCCGTCAAAAGTCCAACGATTGGATCAAAGATCAGGTCGACCACCGAATTGACCAGCATCCCGGAATGGAGTTGGACCCAGTCGAGCAAACCGGCGTATAGAATCGCAATCCCGATGAACAGGCCAACCGTGTACGTTGTTCCGGTCACCGTCAGCGACAGCAGCCCCATGCCTAAACTGGTGGCCCGGTCACGCCCTCGCAGAACGTAAATAAAGCCAATAAACAGGACAATGAAACTGGCCCCCAGGCGACTGCCGGTGATCATCGCAAATGCTTCCAGTTGATCGATGACCCCGGCATCGAAAAAAGTTAAGGCCGCAGCCGCAACCGGCGACCCGCTCATAATGACGTAGGCAAAGAGCCAGCCAAAGCCCAAACTGTTGAAGGGGTTCGACACAATAAAGCCATCTCGCAGCAGCGGAGCCACTCCACGCGCCCCCTCTTTCATCAAGATAATCGCCAGGATAAATAAGAACAAGCTGGTCACAAACAGGGCCAGCTTGACAAGCGATAATCTTTTCCAGGCAGTCCGGAGGAGGTAGCCAAAATTGATGCGTTGATACGTTAATGAGGTTGGCGTACCTTGACTCTGAACTGACGCCGCGGCATCGACATCCGCCGAATCGGTCATGTTACTCTCCTCCCGCATTCAATAAATGAATTGCGGATTTCAAATTGAGACGCGGCTCAATTTTCCCCTGCCACAATTTCTCGACCAACTCAGGATAAGCTTGTGACCAGCCCCCCAGCGCGGCTACTGTAAAAGGTTCGTTCAACGGTGGAAAGGCTTCATTGTCGCCCTGGGCCGGCCGCAAATGGTATTGGCTGAAGGCGTTTTGGCCGGCCTCACTGACCAAATAGTTCACCAGGGCTTGGGCAACCGGCTGCTCCGCCAGGGTTACGTTGTCATCGACAATGACGGCCAGGTGCTGAGCTACAATAGTCCGCGGTGGTATTACAGTTTCCAGGGGAACACCCCGAGCCAGGGCCAGGCGAGCGTCTTGTTCATAGGTAATCATAGCATCACCGGCGCCTAATTCAAAAAGAGTCAGGGTGGCTCGCGCAGACGGGGCCAGCAGCCGGACATTGCGCCAAATTGCCTCAAGTTGGGCCTGCGCCTCACTCTGGCTGCCCAACTCCAGCCAGGCGCTGCCGTATTCCGCCAGTAGCGCCCAATCGCCCGCCCCGGAACTGCGCGGGTCGGCATGGAGCAAGCATAGGCCAGGTTGGGCCAGATCGCCAAAATCGGTGATGCCGGCCGGGTTACCCGGCCGAGTGACAATGACCATCGGTGTCTGGCTGACCACAACCGGCTGGGTTGCCCATTTCACCCGCCGCCCCACTTTGAGCCAGTTGACATGCTGCTCGTTGCTCAGCAGGGCCACATCGGCCGGCGCGCCCAGGTTGATCTGGCCAGCCAGCGTACCTGACGGACCGAATACGGCCTCGATGGTCAGGTCGCGACCGGTCTCGGCTTCCCAGACTTGCTCAAAGGCCGGCAAAATCGCCTGCGACAGCACCTCTTCTTGGGTGCTGTAGGCATACACCACTAACTTGACCGGACCGCCGGAATCGGCCAGAAGCGCCTGGCCGCTGTAGAAGATAACGATAGCGAGGAGAACAACCCCCAACCCCCAGCTCCCCAGGCGGCGCCAATCCAGCTTGTTAGGGTTTAATGTTGAAGGGGTCATCTTTGGCCTCCTTTTAGTGATTAACCGATATTGCCGGTCAGATAAGCCCGGGTGCGCTCATCCCGCGGCGCGTTGAAGATCTGCCTGGCCGGACCCGCTTCAACCAACTCACCCATCCAAAGGAAGATGACATAATCGGCCAGGCGGCGAGCCTGCCGCAACAAGTGGGTGACCACCACAATCGTCATCCGATCTTTCAAGCCCTGCAACTGGGTTTCGATACGCTGGGCTGAGATCGGGTCCAGGGCCGAGGTCGGCTCATCCCCCAGCAGAACATCCGGCTCCACCGCCAGGGCCCGGGCCAGGCACAACCGCTGTTGCTGCCCGGTTGACAACTGGGAGGCTGGCGTCCGCAGCCGATCTTTGACTTCCTCCCACAAACCGGCCGCCTGCAGATGGCGCTCGACCAATTGGTCCATGGTTTTGCCATTTTTCTGGCCGTGGATGCGGGGTCCGTAAGCCACATTATCGTAGATGGACATAGGCAGAGGGTACGGTTTTGAAGCTAACAAGCCCACCCGGCTGCGCACTTCGGTAACGTCCACTTTGCTGTCATAGATGTCGGTGCCATCTAACAATACTTCACCGGTTATGCGCACCCCGTCGGTTTCCTCTAACAGGCGATTCAGGCTCTTCAGCAGCGTGGTTTTGCCGCAGCCCGATGGGCCAATGATGGCCGTAATCCCTCTGGCCGGAATCTCGGCTGAGACATTTTTTAGGGCCTGGCGAGCGCCATACCAGATATTGAGATTGTGAAATTTAAGATGAGACTGACACATCTTTCACCCCCTGTTATTGGATGATATTTTTGGTTAGACCTTTAGATAGCCGCCGCGTGACCAAACTGATGATCAATACCATGGCGGTCAAAACCAGCGCCGAGGCATAAGCCCGCTCCTGCACCGCCGGAAAGGGCGTGCCCAACTGGAAGAAGACGGCCAACGGCAGGGAGGCAGCCGGGCTAAAGAGCGAGTCCGGCAGCCGGTCGGTGTAGCCGGCGGTAAACAGAACTGAGGCGGCGTCGCCGATACCCCGGCCAAAAGCCAGCAGCACAGCCGTCAACAAGCCCGGCAAGGTTTGGCGCACGATCACTTTGAGCGCGGTTTCAAAGCGGGTCGCGCCCAGGGCATAGGAGGCTTCCCTGAGCGCCCGCGGCATCAGGGCAATCGCCTCGTCCATCCCCCGGACCATGATGGGCAGTTCCAACAAAGCCAGGGCGATGATCCCGCCCAGCAGCGAGGCGCGCATACCCAACCAGATCATAATGGTAAAACCAAAGGCGCCATAAACGATGCTGGGTACGCCCCATAACACATCCAGACTCAGGCGGACCAGCTCGGCATAGCGGGAACGGGTGGCGTACATGTGCAGGTAGATGGCAATCGGCAGGCTGAGCAGCAACGCCAGCAGGGTCGCACCTCCAGCCAGGTACAGTGACCCGACAATGGCGTTGAGGATGCCGCCTTCTTTGCCCAGGTAATAACCGCCTTTAGGCGTCTGGGTCAGCATTTCCAGGCTTAACGCCGGCAAACCGCGCCAGATAATCGCGCCCATAATCAGCACCAAACTGCCCAAGACGATGGTCGTTGAGCCAATCATCAGGATTTTAAAAATCTTTTCTTCAAGCTTGTATCTGTTCATCTGAGCTTCTCCTAATTGTGGCGCACCAGCCGCATCAGCAACAGCCGTGAGCCGATGTTGAAGATGAGCACCACTAACAATAAGATCAGCGCAGCCCCCAACAAGGCGGCATCGTACAAGGGTATCGACATCATTTCGCCGTAGTTATTGGCAATGAGCGCCGGTAAGGGATAGGCGGCGTCAAAAATAGATTTAGGGACCTGGGCCACGTTGCCCACCACCATCATCACAGCCATGGTTTCACCAAAGGCCCGCGAAAAGCCCAACACCATCGCCGCAATCACGCCGACTAAAGCGTGTCGCAAAACCACATGTTTAATGGTTTGCCAGCGAGTCGCGCCCAGGGCCAAAGAAGCCTCGCGCAGACCTTGCGGCACAGCCCGCAGCACCTCATCGGTTACGGCAATAATTACCGGGAAGACCATCACGGCCAGCACAACACTACCGGCCAAAACCCCATAGCCAGTGGGGTTATCGCTGCGGAATAACGGGATGAAGCCCAGCCAGCGGTTCAAGCTGGGGGAAACGTACTCTTCTATTACCGGAACGATGATGAGGATACCCCAGATGCCGTAAATTACGGAAGGAATCCCGGCCAGCAGGTCGATCAGTGGTTTGGTCAGAGCGCGAACGCGGTCAGAGGCATACTCGGCCAGGTAAAAAGCGGTCAGCAGCGACAGGGGCACGGCCAACAGCATAGCCCCAATGGTGACCCACAGCGTGCCCAGAATGAACGGCAAAAAGCCAAACTCCCCCGCCAGGGGTCGCCAACTGGTAGAGAACAGCAACTCTGTTAGCGGCTTGGCCAGCAGAATCGGGCGAGTACGCAGATAGAGCGCCACAGCAATGAGCGGCACTAACAACACCGCGCTGATCGCCAACAAACCGGTCAATCTGGCAATCAGACGGTCTTGCTGCCGGCGACTCAGCCCGAGGACGATCCCTCGCCACTCGCGCTGTTGTTTAGATCGCGGCAGCGGAACTAGAATTTCTTCCATTTCTTTTTCCCCCTATTTAGAATAGTTTTTGTTGGGACGGACACACATCCGCCTGACTTCTTCCAGGTTACTCAAGCGTGGCCAGGGCCGCATCTAACTTGGCCTGAGGTAACTCTACGTAACCCGCTTCATCAACATATTTTTGTCCCTCGGTTAGAACCCAACTGATAAAATCTTTGGTCAGACCGGTCGGCTGGCCCGCTGTGACCAAATAGAGGTCCCGGGCCGGCGGCGACGGGTAATAGCCGTTGCCCACCCCTGCAACCGCTTCGACTTTGGTCGTATACACCTCTTCGGGGTCGGCCTGGCCGTTCTCATTCACGTCGATGGGGATGATCCGAATGCCGGGGACGAACTGTTCCGTTTCCATATCAAAAACGTAGTTCAGGTTATTGAAGCCAATGCCCAGCGAATCCTTGATCACGGCTCCCAACAGGCCAGGGTCGCCGTAGACGCCAACGCCCCGCAGATCTTCCTGCTGGCCGCCCAGGTACTCGGCCCAGGTGGCCGGCGCGCCGGCGGCATCGGAACGGGTAAACACGTGGATGGGGCTGGTTTCTTGGGGTTGGCCGATCACCTGGCCCCAGGTGGTCACTTGCCCGGTGATGAAAATGTCGATGAAGGTTTGCCGGGGCACGCCCCGCTGCAACAACTCAGTTAAAACCGGATTTTTTTCACTAACCGTGGCAAACACGGCATCTTTGGCCACCGGCACCCCAAAGGCGCCTTTTTCGACTTCCACCGGGTGGATTTCACGCGATACCATGCCGATATCGACCGCATTCGACAGCGCATCGGCCATCCCTTTGCCGGCGCCGCCGGCGGAGATATCGAACTTTACCCCGGGATAGAGCGCCTGATACTCTTCACCCCAACGCACTACCAACGGGTAAAGCGCCCAGGCGCCGGAGATGGTAATTGTGCCGGCCGGGCCGTCACCGGCCGCGCTGCTGGCGGATTGGCCGCAGCCGGTAGCTGTCAGCAACAGGATGAACGCCAGGGAGAAAACGAGCAGGATATTGTGTGCTTTCATAGTTTAAGTTACCTTCCTTCACTAAGATTTTTGGGTAGACAAAAAGACCACAGACAGTTCTGCGGTCTTTTTATTTCCGGCAGAGCTGTCCTTTCCGATGCCGACGAGGTTAGCTGACGGGTTAGGGTGGAAAGGTCCCCTTCTTGCCCAGGCAAGATACACCCCGGAATAGTGGTTCCCCCGCTCGAACACCTATGTCACACCTTTGGGACTGGTGGAGTCGATTAGGCGACAGTTGATTTTGTACAGTTGTGTTCTTCAGCTACCAGATTTCTTGCTGGAGACGGCACCACAGCCAGGTCTTCAGCCGGTCGTTCAGCTTACCGACCTGGGCTTCGATCCAGCCAACATCTCCGTTCAGGATAGCCGCCTTTTCCTCCAGCGAAAGATCATATTCCTGGAGCGCCTTGGCGCCCTGAAAAGTCAACTGGGTGATGAAGTCGCTGTCTGCGGCGGCCTGGTTCAGGACTCTCCGCAACTCCTCTCTTTCGGCCGGAGTGGCTATCACCGGCGTTTCTAATTCGATGGTCTCCTGAATATGCTTGTTGAAGATTAGGGCTACTGCGGCTTTGAACGGAATTTTGATATTTGAGATCGAGACTATGATCTCGTCAGCTGATTTACTAAGGTTTAGAGTTGGATCTGCGATTACGTGAAGATGCGCCATTGTTATACCTCCTTTGGTATCTCCACCGGTACGGCGTTGTCCTCCTGATTCTTAAAACATTGTTGGTTTAGCAATAAGAACTGGCCGGTCAACCCAATCCAGCAGGGGACCGACTAACCGGCCCAAAATGCGGCGTAGCCACCAATCATCCGGATCGGCCGCCAGCACAATCAGATCCGGCTCACCTTCGGTCACCTCAGCCTTGATCTGCCATTCCGGCAAACCCTGGCGGAAGCGTAGTTTGCCTTCAATTTCCCAGGTAACCAATTGTTGGGCAATTCGGCGTAGTTGTTGCCCCAACGGCGTGTCGGTGACCAGCCAGTCGCTCAGGCCGCCGCCGGCCAGGGCCTGGCTATCGGCGCCGGAGAGGGGTGGCTGCACCGCCAACACCGTCACTGCCGCGCCGCTGGCCTGGGCCAGTCGAATTACCCAATCAACCGCCACATTGTCCATACCCTGACCGCGAGTGACCAGCAGTAATCGTTGCAAAGGCCAGCGCGGGCAACGAGCAATTAGCACCGAAGCCGGCAAACGTTCTACGGCTTTACCGCCCATCGAGCCGGTCAACAATCGTCCAAAAAGGGACTGGCACGGCTCACCAAAGATAACCAGATCACAATCCTGGGTCGCTTGCTCAACCAATTCATCAAAAGTTGTCTCCTGGCCGCCGCTTCGACCCGACTCAATGAATTGTCCGTTCAACAAGTCGCTCAGGTACCGTCCATAATTCTCTACTTCCTCGGCAATCGGGCTGGCGTGGTGGTAAACCAACAGGCGTACCTTGTGCTTAACCTGCTCCGGCCACAATTCGGCCAGCTTTTGATCGATAGTAGCTTGATCGCCTTGCACCACGTACAGTTCTGCCTGCAACGCTGTGGCAATGGCCTCGCACGCGGCTTCATCATCCGGGTCGGCCATAGCCACGGTGATGCTGCCGTTGGCTTTACCCACCGGGATGGCATGGTAGCGAAAAGCCAGGCTGGCTGGAAGCCGCTGCGCCACCTTGCGGTTCAAGATCAGGTCGTCGAGGGTTAGGTGTTGCGCGGCGTGAAGATTCAATACCGTCATCGGTACCTCCCCTTGGATCATTGTATTTACAGTATAAAGAGGCTATATCACAGCGGCTGTGACGAAGTTGTGACAAAGCTGTGACAAAATCGAGAAAATAAGGGGAATATGATTCAGTCTGTGGTAGGCGCAGACTCGGCCACCAGGCCATACCCGAGGCCGGGTATTGTTTCGATGCGGGGTAGTCCGGTTTCACCGGTTGCGGCGGCATCCTCAGCCGTAGTCGCCTGGCTGATTTTGCTACGCAAACGATGGACCAGTTGGCGCAACATATCCCGGTCGCCGCCTTCAGCGCCCCAAACGTGCTGGATGATGCTCTCGGCGGTGAGCACGTGACCAACGTTGAGCATCAGGTAGTCAAGCAGCCGGTTCTCCAGGGGGGTCAGTAAGATAGGCTCACCCTGGCTAAGTTGCAGCTCACGCCGGTCGGGGTCAAGCCGTAACGGGCCAATTTGCCGGATGGCCGGAGCCGCAATTTTGCCGGCTCGACGCAGCACGGCCTGGGCCCGGGCAATGAGTTGGCGCGGGCTAAAGGGCTTGGCAATGTAGTCGTCGGCGCCCAGTTCCAGCCCATGCACAATGTCGTCCTCTTCGTCCCGCACTGTCAGCAGGATGATAGGGGTGTTGGCCTGTTCCCGGATGCGCTGGCAAACGGTAAAGCCATCCAGCTTAGGCAGGTTGACATCCAGCACAATTAGCTCCGGCTGTTCCGCAGCCCATACGGCCAGAGCCATTTCGCCGTCAGACGCCCGCACTACTTGAAACCCTTCGCGGCGCAAGGTAAAAGTTAGCACGTCGAGCAGAACCCGATCATCGTCCACCACCAGGGCTTTCATTCTTCCTCAGCCTCCACCGGTAAAGTGAACCAAAAAACCGAACCACCACCCGGCCGGTCTTCAATCCCCACCTGGCCGCCGTGCGCCTCAACCACAGCCTTAACCACCGACAGCCCCAGGCCGGCCCCATATTTGGCTTTATCGTTGTCGGCCGTAGGATAGACAAAGCGGCGAAAGATGTCGTTGCGAAAGGCCGGCGGCACGCCCGGTCCCTGGTCGGCCACAGTTACCCGCACCCAACCTTCATCAACCGTTGCTCTCAGCATAATTTCGGCGTCGTCGGGACCATAGCGGCTGGCGTTGGATAATAAGTTGACCACCACCTGCCCGGTTCGGCGGGGATCGGCCCGGACCACCGGCATCGCCGCCGGCAACTCTACCACCAATTGCTGGCTGTGCTTGTCCAGCAAGGGCTGCATGGTGCGAATAGCCTCGGCAATGATCTGGCTCAATTGAGCCGGCCGTGGACTCACCCGGAAACGCCCGGCCTCGATGCTGGCGCTCTCCAGTAGATTGTCAACCAGGGCTTGCAAACCGAGCAAACCGAGGTGAAGCGAGGTCAACAACTCCTGGAGCTCGGCCTGGCTGAGATCAGGGGCCTGGTCCAGCAGCAGCTCAATCGAGGCCACCGCGGCCGAAAGAGGCGTGCGGAATTCGTGGGCAACGTTGGCCAGGAAGTGACCCATCAGCCGATGGACTGCCTCCTCTTCGCTCACATCGCGAAAGACTATGGCCATGCTGGTATTGCCCCATTCCGGTGGCAGCAGCCGGGCCCCGGTTACAGCCAGAATAGCCTGGCGCCCGTCGGCCATTTCTACCGTAAGCTTGTGCCGCCGGTCGAGCGGCGGAATGAGCTGGCTGAATGGTTGGTCTGTTTCAACCAGCTTAAATACCTCATCGCAACCGCGACCGAGTACCTCATCTCTGGACCAGCCGGTAATGCGTTCGGCCCCGCGACTGAAGAAGGTGATACGGTTCTGCTGATCCAGGATCATAATCCCTTCCACGATGGCTTCCAGCAGGTGATCGGTCCAGGCTTTTTCTTGCTGCAATTCGGCCAGGGTGTGCAACAGGTCCAGCCGGGCTTGCTCTAGGGCTTGGGATACGAGGGTGATCTCCCGGACTTTGGACTGAAGGGCCAGCGACGAGTCAAGGTTACCCTGGCTGAGGGCGGTAGCCGCTTCCGTTAAGCGAGCCAGTGGCCGGTTGATCTCGCGGGCCAACAAGGCGCCCAGAGTCGAACCAACCGCGGCTATCCCCACGATCCCGCCGACCAGCAGCCAGGCCAAATTGGTCTGTGAAGCGGTCAGCTCGGCTACAGCCAGCGCCACCTCAGCTTTTAGCTTTATTTCTTCGGCGGCTGCTGCCGGAGGAGCAGGGAGCAAGGTAAATTGGCGGGCATAATAGGGCCGGCCATTCAGAGTGAACGTACGTTGGCCGTGCTCATCCACCGTGATGAGCTGCTCTATTTGAACGCCGGCCAGATTCTCACCCAGGCTGGTCGCCACGGCCTGACCATTCACCAGCAGGGTGTGGTCCAAACCGGTTTGGGCATGCATTTGGGCGGTGAACTCATGATCCAGCTTGAGACCAACCATAACCTGTTCCGGCCAGGCGGTTGTGTCACCGTCAATGGATTGGGCGGCTAACAGCCACACCTGCGGCGCCCCTGCCCGGTCCACAACCTGAAACCAGCTTGCCGCCTCAGCCGGACACAAGTCGCTGGGGAATGGTTCACCAACCTGGGCCACCTGGCGCCGGTTCAAGTCGCAAATAAGGAGCAGGTCGAGTCCGGCGCCAAGTTGGAGCGTGTCCAGATAAGTTAACAGAGGCTCTTTTTTCCCCTGCCCCAAGAGTTGGCGCAGGGTGGGCCGTTGGGCGGTCAGCCTAGCCAGATTGATTGTTTCGTTTTGTTGGGCGGTGTACAACGCCTGCGCCGCCCGGCTGCCCTGCTCCACCTGGGTCCAGGCCTGACGCTCCAACTGGCTGCGGATCAACCAGATGGCCGGTAAACCAACTGCAACCGCCGTCAGCAGGACGAGGCCGATAAAGCTTAAAATCAACTGGGCCTGTAAACTACGCAAATCGATCCGAAGACGTTTCATCGGCGTTGCTTGAAACAAAAATTTGATCTTAACAGATTGTTGAGTTGTGATATCCTATGATGAAGGATACCGCATGTATTGATTTTCGGCAATGAGGGATATCCATTCAATTTGATGGTAAAAAATCAGCCAAACAGTGAAGGATGAACTGTTCTTATCCGTACAAATAAAATAAGATATTGTCACGAACAGCCGTAAAATAACTTAATTGGGGGAAAACAATGGGACAACAGTTGACCAGGTTATGGGGTCGCCTCCTTTTGGCCTTTGTTGGGACGGTTAGTCTGGCGCTCATCACCCTCGGTGGGGTAGCTTCGGCCCACTCTAATCCGCCGTCCAGCGTGCTGCCGCCCAATCATCTGTCCCCTCCTCCTGACCATGAAAATTTACCCTCATTGATTTACGCCCGCGTGCTTACCGGCAGCGTGCCGGTCTACCAGCACCCGCTCGATCCGGCGCAAGGTCTCCCGCCAACCCGGCTGGTGGACAGCGGTTACGTGTGGGTAACGCTGGCGGCGGTTGACCCTATCCTCTACGATGAGCAAGTATGGTATGCCGTCAATGCCAATGAATATATCCAGGCCGATTACCTGGAGCTGTACCAACCGTCAAAATTTCGCGGTGTAGTCGTGTCGACGCCCACAACATTTGCCTGGGTTGTTTTTGACGTTTACACCGCCGCCGGACCTGGTGAGCTGCCGGGGGACAATACTGTGCTGTTGACCCGCTACACAATCGTACCGATTGAAGAGACCCGGTTAGTCGAAGACCGGAACTGGTACCGGGTAGGGTACAACCAGTGGGTTGAGCAGGGCATGGTGGCCATTGTGACTCCCAAATCCCGGCCGGAAGGTGTTGGCCCCGCCGACAAGTGGATCGAAGTTGACCTGTATGAGCAGACGTTGGCCGCCTACGAAGGTGATCAGATGGTTTACGCCACGTTGGTTTCCTCAGGTTTACCCTGGTGGCAAACCGAACCCGGTCTGTTTCAAATTTGGATCAAGATTAAGCAGGCCAAGATGAGTGGCCGGGAAGGCTATCCGGATTACTACTTTCTGGAAGATGTACCCTGGACCATGTATTTCAATGGCGGTTTTGCTCTGCATGGAGCCTACTGGCACGACCGTTTTGGCATTCGCCATTCGCGCGGCTGCATCAATCTCTCGCTGGCCGACGCCCGCTGGCTGTACGACTGGACCACCCCCACTGGTGAAACCGGCTGGATCCTGGCCACGGCCGAAAATCCCGGTACCTGGGTGTGGGTTCACGAATGATTTGACAATAAACTGGGAGTTGTGTAGAATTGGCAGCCATTGTAACTATTCCTATTTCCACTTGGGGCAACCTTGAGCGGTCGGTTTAGAGGTTATCGTAATATGGTTTCATCGCTGGCGGTGCATTTGATGTGCAGCTGTTCCTGTTTGAAGCGGAGGCAGTGGGATAGCTCTCCGGCGCAGGAACCCGCCTGTTAGCCAGAAAAAAGCCCACTGTCCTCCGTGTGTCGGTCACGGATGGTCGGCTGGAGCGGATAATCAGCGCAGATGATCAGCGCCATTGGACCAGAGTCCGGTGGCGCTGTTTGTTTTACAAAAAATTCAATTTTGAGGATGGAGAGCTATGAAAATTGCAAATGATGTGACCGAATTAGTGGGGAATACGCCGCTGGTCCGCCTCCGCCGCGTTACCGAGGGCTGCGTGGCGACCGTAGTTGCCAAGCTGGAGTTCTACAACCCGGCTCACAGTGTTAAGGACCGGATCGGCGTGTCGATGATCGACGCGGCCGAGCAAGCCGGGCTGATCAAACCCGATACCATCGTTCTGGAGCCGACCAGCGGCAACACTGGCATCGCCCTGGCTTTTGTCTGCGCCGCCCGGGGCTATCGCTGCGCCCTGGTGATGCCCGACACGATGAGCAAGGAGCGGCACATGTTATTACGGGCCTATGGGGCTGAGCTAATCCTCACCCCCGGCAGCGAGGGCATGGCCGGGGCCATCAACAAAGCCGAGGAGCTGGCGGCAGCCGATCCACGCTATTTCATCCCGCAGCAGTTTAAAAATCCGGCCAACCCGGAGATTCACCGCCGCACCACCGCTGAGGAGATCTGGCGGGATACCGACGGTCAGGTCGATTTCCTGGTGGCGGGTATTGGCACCGGCGGCACCATTACCGGGGTGGGTGAAGTTATCAAACCGCGCAAGCCTTCTTTCCAGGCCATTGCGGTTGAGCCGGATGCTTCGCCGGTGCTGTCGGGGGGGCAAAAAGGGCCGCACCCAATCCAGGGCATCGGCGCCGGTTTTGTACCCGCCGTACTCAATACCCAAATTTACGATGAGATCATCCGGGTAAAAAATGAAGACGCCTTTACCATCGCCCGGCAGATGGCCCGCGAAGAAGGACTGCTGGTCGGCATTTCGTCTGGCGCGGCCACCTGGGCTGCCTTGCAGGTCGCCCGTCGCCCGGAAAACGCCGGCAAGTTGGTGGTCGTCATCATTCCCTCCTTTGGGGAACGGTATTTGAGTACAGCCCTGTTTGCCGACCTGGCCGATTAGAGGCCAGTGGTCAGTGATCAGTGATCAGTGATCAGTGGTCAGTGATCAGTGGTCAGTTGTCGGCGGTCAGCGGTCGGCGGTCGATGCGGTTAGCCGGACAGGAGGTATGCAACGATGTTCAAACAATTACGCAGTGATATCGAGTCGGTGTTTGAGCGAGACCCGGCGGCGCGTAGCACTCTGGAAATTTTGCTCTGCTATCCCGGCCTGCACGCCGTCTGGGGCCACCGGTTGACCCACTGGCTTTGGGGCCGCAACTTCAGAGTATTGGCCCGCTGGCTCTCCCATGTGGTCCGTTTTCTGACCGGGATCGAAATCCACCCCGGCGCTACCATCGGCCCCCGCCTGTTCATCGACCACGGCATGGGTGTGGTGATCGGTGAAACGGCCGAGGTAGGAGCCGATGTAACCCTCTACCACGGCGTCACCCTGGGCGGGACCAGCCTGACCAAGGGTAAACGCCACCCTACCCTGGGCGACCGGGTGGTGGTGGGCGCCGGGGCCAAAGTGCTGGGCGATATTACGATTGGTGAGGACAGCCGCATTGGCGCCAATGCCGTAGTCATCAAGTCGGTGCCGCCCGACTCGGTGGTGGTCGGTATTCCCGGCCGGATTGTAGTTCGCAGCAAACCTCGCCCTACCAAGACCTTGCCTGACCTGGACCACGGTCTGCTGCCCGATGTGATCAGCGAGACGCTGACCTCGCTGATGTACCACATCGAGGAGTTGGAGAACCGGCTCAATAGCCACACCGACGCCCATCCGTTACCTCATACGCCGGATCATGGCATCTGGCGGGGGCAAGATTTTTCAATCTAAAATTTTAACAGGGGGAATTACATAATGGTAAACAATCAAACGAATAATCATCACTTTGGCTTTACCACCCGCCAGCTTCACGCCGGCCAGCAGCCCGATCCGACGACGGGGTCGCGGGCAGTACCCATCTACCAGACCACTTCCTATGTTTTCAAGGACACCGAGCATGCCGCTCGCCTGTTTGCCTTGCAGGAGTTCGGCAACATCTACACCCGGATTATGAATCCCACCAGTGACGTGTTTGAGCAACGTATGGCCGACCTGGAGGGTGGCGTTGGGGCGCTGGCGGCCAGTTCCGGCCACGGCGCGCAAACTATGGCCATTTTGGCTTTGTGCGGCGCCGGCGACCACATCGTCTCGGCCTCAACGCTGTACGGGGGGACGTTCAACCAGTTCAACTACACTTTTCCTCGTATCGGCATCGAGGTGACCTTTGTCGATCCAAGCGATCCGGAGAATTTCCGCCGGGCCATCAAGCCGAATACCAAGATTCTTTTTGGTGAAACGCTGGGCAATCCGCGCATCAACATTTTTCCCTTTGCCGAGGTGGCCGCGATTGGCCAGGAGTACGGCCTGCCGTTGATGATCGACAATACGTTTGCCACCCCGTATCTGTGCCGCCCGTTCGAGTGGGGGGCCAACATTGTCGTCCACTCCACCACCAAATTTATCGGTGGGCACGGCACCAGCATCGGCGGCATGATCGTCGATGGCGGCAACTTCGATTGGGCCGGTAGCGGTCGCTTTGCCAACTTTACCGAACCGGATGAGAGCTACCACGGTTTAGTTTACGCCGACCTGGGCGCGCCGGCTTTTATTCTCAAAACTCGTGTTCAAATTCTACGGGATATTGGCGCCTGCCAGGCCCCCTTAAATTCCTGGCTGTTTTTGCAGGGGTTGGAAACGCTCAGCTTGCGCATGGAACGCCACGTTAGCAATGCCCAAAAAGTGGCCGAATTTCTGGAGGGCCATGCCAGGGTCAACTGGGTAACTTACCCTGGCCTCAAGAGCCATCCCGACTACGAGGCCGCCCGAAAATATCTGCCGAAAGGCCCCGGCGCCATTTTAGGTTTCGGCATTAAAGGCGGCCTGGAAGCCGGGCGCACGTTCATCAATAATCTCAAACTATTCAGCCACCTGGCCAACGTAGGCGACTCGAAGAGCCTGGCCATTCATCCGGCCAGCACCACCCACAGCCAGCTTTCCCCGGCCGAGCAGGAGAGCGCCGGCGTTACCGCCGACTTCATCCGCCTGAGCGTCGGCATCGAGGATATTGAAGACATTCTATGGGATTTGGACCAGGCTTTGGCTGCGGTATAATTCCGGTTTGGTTACATTTAATGCAAGTCAGTCCACAGATTTTCACAGGTAGACACAGATAAAATCAAAAAATCTGTGTAGATCAGTGACTATCTGTGGACTTTAATTCCTGGCTCATTGTGAGAAGGGGTAGAGTTATGTCTAACACCGGCTCCGTTGGAATTGTCAAACGCCAATACTTCACTTTTGCCGAAGATGAACCGATGCCTCTTGACAGCGGCGAAACGTTAGGCCCGATCACTCTGGCTTATGAGACCTACGGCCAGCTCAACGCCGAGCGCACCAATGCGATTCTCATTGTCCACGCTCTCTCCGGTGATGCTCACGCCGCGGGCTATCGCTCTGAAAACGACCAGGAACCGGGCTGGTGGGATGACTGCATTGGACCGGGCAAGGCCTTTGACACCAATAAGTATTTTGTGATCTGCTCTAACGTTATCGGCGGTTGTCAGGGTTCCACCGGACCCAGCTCAGTCAATCCCAAAACCGGCCAGCCTTACGGCCTGAAATTCCCGGTCATCACCATTGCCGATATGGTGCGGGCCCAGCGCTACCTGATCGACCACCTGGGTATCGACCAACTGCTGGCCGTAGCCGGGGGTAGTATGGGCGGGATGCAGGTGTTGCAATGGGCGGTCAGCTACCCTGACCGGGTCCGGTCGGTCCTGCCGCTGGCCACCACGGCTCGCCACTCGCCCATGCTCATTGCCTTTAGCGAGGTGGGGCGGCAGGCCATCTACGCAGATCCCAACTGGAACGGCGGCGATTACTACGGCCGCACCCCGCCCAACGCCGGGTTGGCGGTGGCCCGCATGGTGGGCCATATCACCTACCTGAGCGAAGAGTCGATGCATCAGAAATTCAGCCGCCGCTTGCAGAGTCGGGAACGGTATGGCTACGATTTTGAGACCGACTTTGCCATTGAGAGTTATCTACGCTACAAGGGCAGTCGCTTCACCGAGAGATTTGACGCCAACACTTATCTCTACGTGACCAAGGCCATGGACTATTTTGACCTGGCTAATGGCCGGGGCAGCCTGGCCGAAGCTTTTAGAAACAGCGCCCACATCACTTACCTGGTCGTTTCCTTCACCTCCGACTGGCTCTATCCGGCTTACCACTCCAAAGAGCTGGTTAGCGCCCTGACCGCGGTGGGCGCCGACGTGACCTACTGCAACCTGCAATCATCCTGGGGCCACGATGCGTTTTTGCTGGAAGTGGAAACGATGACCCGGCTGATTTCCGACTTCCTCGAGCGGATTGTCGGCGAACATAAAATCTCCCTGCCCCTGGTGGCCGAGATGCCGTTGTTGTTACCTGTGGAGATTCCCAGGGAGTAGGGAGTAGGGAGTAGGGAGTAAGGAGTAGGGAGTAGGAATTAAGAAAGATTTACTTACTCCCTACTCCTTACTTCCTACTCCCCTCCTTACCCCCTCAAGAAGGTCAAACTATGGCACAGGACGAGACCATTACTCCAGACAATACCCCGTCGCTCCGGCCCGACCTGTTGGCTATTGCTGAATTGATCCAACCCGGTGAAAAGGTGCTCGACCTGGGTTGCGGCGACGGCGCGTTACTGCGTTACCTGATCGACAGGTATCAAATCAAGGGGCGGGGTATCGAACTTTCAGAAGCAGGGGTGTTGACCTGCGTCAAGCGTGGCCTGAGTGTGCGCCAGGGCAACCTGGATGAAGGCTTGGGCGATTACCCGGATAAATCCTTTGACACGGTCATTCTCAGCCAGACCCTGCCCTTTCTGGACGACATCGATTTGATTTCGCGGGAGATGCTGCGGGTCGGTCACCGGGCTATTGTCAGCTTTCCCAACTGGGGCCACTGGCGCTGCCGGCTGAGTTTACTGCTCACCGGCCGGGTGCCCATTGCCCCCGGCCTGCCCCAACCCTGGGCCACCAATCCCCGCGCTCGCCCGCTGACCGTGCGTGATTTTGGCGAATATTGCCAGCAACGTGGCATTCGCATTGCCAGGCAGATTTACCTGCAAGGACCCCACCGCATCCCGGTGCGGCGTGACAAGAACTTGCGGGCCACTATCGCCATTTTTGAGCTAAAGTGAGGCGGCTGTCTGGCGCTGGCCAGGGCCAAACCTCAATTTTAAGGCAAGATTTGTCGGGGTCAGAATGATATTGAACAGTTGGAGTCGAGGCTTTAGCCGGTAATTCAGCCCTGGAACCGGCTAAAGCCTCAACTCCAGTGGTATACTTCATAAGGTCATAATTTGTGATTTTTCAAAGGTCTGGAAGTTGAGGGTC
>CAYNLK010000067.1:7029-32325 GCA_964398055.1 uncultured Caldilineaceae bacterium | reverse complement strand
TCGAATTAAACTTAAACGGCTTTACCCTTCAGTTTAACATTGACAGACTACTAGTCGATTTTTGCTAATTTAGCTCTGTTTTTATATCCGATTTAGCTTTGGCAGGCTCTTTTATTTTCAGTCAAATGCTCTACCAAAACTTAGGGCAACAAAAAAACCTACCCCGGCTGTTGTTTTTAGGCTTCCGGAAGGACAGAGGTTTTGCAGACCTCTTCCCTAAGAACCTGGCTTACCTCAGTGAAAACAGATTTGCCTTTCCGGTCAGCCCCTTGACCAAGAATTGCTAGCTACTATCCTCACCAAAAGCAAACCTTTGAGTAATTGAACTACTGCAACAACCAGCGACGAAAAACTTCCGCGTTTGCCATCACCCCAAATAAAAAACCCTGCCGGGTTTCAGCAGGGCAGCTTGGCCACAAAATGGCCGTACTGAAATAAAAAAAGACCGAAACCCTGAAAGCCACCCGTCGGAATTGAACCGACAACCTGCTCATTACGAATGAGCTGCTCTGCCGATTGAGCTAGGGTGGCGTAAGACAAACCAAATGTGATACGGGGTAGATTATATCATGTCTAAGGTCGCTGTCAAATGAGTTACAATCCAAAGCTCAGGCAAAGCTAAATTTTACTTGAGCCTTTGAATACTTCATGCTACAATTTACCACACTCAATTCTCCACCACGTTGTAACCAACCATATTCAACCTTTAGCCTGGTTCTACCTATGATGGGGTTGCGGCACCTCAAAAACTATTGAAACAGGAGGAAACATGACTAAAGAGACTTTAACTATTACCGATAATCGGACCGGGAAGAGTTACGAAATCCCCATCGAATATGGGACCATCCGGGCGTTGGACCTGCGGCAGATCAAAGTTGACTCTGATGACTTTGGGCTTATGACATACGATCCGGCCTACCTGAACACAGCCTCGTGTAAAAGTCAGATTACTTATATTGACGGGGATAAAGGTATTCTCCATTATCGCGGCTATCCCATTGAGCAGTTGGCTGAACGAAGCTCCTTTTTGGAGGTGGCCTTCCTCCTAATCCGGGGTGAACTTCCCACCAAAGAGGAACTTGAGCAGTGGACTACTCGGATTATGCGTCATACTTACATTCATGAAAACCTGGCCCAGTTGATGAAATCCTTTCGCTACGACGCCCATCCGATGGGGATGTTGATTAGTTCGATTGCAGCGCTATCCACTTTCCACCCGGAAGCCAACCAATTTGCAGACATGGAGATTCGGAGAAAACAGGTTTGGCGTATTCTGGGAAAATTGCCCACCATCGCCGCCTTTGCCTACCGTATTCGCATTGGCCGCCCCTTCAATTACCCCGACGCCACGCTGGGTTACACCGGCAACTTCTTGTATATGTTGGATTTCTTGGGCGAGCACGATTACCAAGTCAATCCGGTGTTGGCCCGGGCGCTAGATGTCCTGTTCATCCTCCATGCCGATCACGAACAGAACTGCTCCACTTCGACCATGCGAGCGGTCGGCTCCAGCTTGGTTGATCCCTACAGTGCCATGGCCGCGGCGGCAGCGGCTCTGTACGGCCCGCTCCACGGTGGGGCCAATGAAGCAGTCCTGCGTATGCTGACCGAAATCGGCAACGTGACAAACGTTAAGCCCTACATCGACCGGGTCAAGAAAGGTGAAATGCGCTTAATGGGCTTTGGCCACCGAATTTATAAGAATTACGATCCGCGCGCCAGCATCATCAAACGGATTGCCCACGAAGTCTTTGAAGTGACCGGCACCAACCCCCTACTCGACATCGCTCTGGAATTGGAGCGCATCGCTCTGGAAGACGAATATTTTGCCTCGCGTAAACTCTATCCTAATGTAGACTTCTACAGCGGCATCATTTATCAGGCTATGAGCTTTCCAGTCGATATGTTCCCGGTGCTCTTTGCCCTGCCCCGGGCCGCCGGCTGGTTGGCCCAATGGTGTGAAATGGTTGACGATCCGGAACAAAAAATTGCCCGGCCGCGCCAGGTCTATCTTGGCCCCCAAGAACGAGACTACGTGCCAATTGAGAGTCGTTAGTTCGCCAGTGGGTGCATCCCAAATTTTGGGAAGCACAGGGGGACACCCCCCGAAATCCCCCGGTCTGTCCTAAAATCTGGGACAGCCCCTCGCCAGTTGCCAGCTTGACGCAAATCACTTAAAATAACCAATGCCTCTCTATTGTCCGTAGAGGGGTTTTTTCTATCTCCCCCCTTTTGAAAATGACCAAATTACTAACCATATTAACTTAAGGAGATCTTCCGATGGCCCAGATAAAAGCTGGCTTAGATGATGTTGTAGTTGGCAAACAAGACATCTGTTTTATCGATGGGGAGAAAGGCGACTTGGTCTATCGCGGCTACCACATTGATGAACTGGCCCCGTATGCCACCTTTGAAGAAGTTGTCTATTTGTTGTGGCACGGCAAGCTGCCTAACAAAAAAGAGTTGGCCATCTTGAACGAAAGATTGGTAACTCGCCGCCCTCTCAACAACGATCATCTCCGGCTCATTCAATCCATCCCCAGAAACGCCCGACCTATGTCGGTCTGCCGCACCGGGGTATCGCAGATTGGCCTGTACGACCCGGAGAAACTGACCTTCGACAAAGAAACCAGTTTGCTAAAATCTGATGATATCCTGGCCAAAATGCCAACGATTATGGCCACCTTTGATCGCTATCGCCGCGGTTTGAAACCAATCCCGCCGCGGGAAGATCTGGGCCATGCCGCCAATTTTTTGTGGATGTTGAATGGCAAAGACCCCAGCCCGGAAGCTGAGAAAGCCCTGGACCTTTACCTGGTCTTGCTGGCCGAGCACGACTATAATGCCTCGACTTTCGCCTGCCGGGTAACGGCCTCTACCTGGGCCGGTCTTTATTCGTCCGTGGTCAGCGGCATCAGCACTTTAAGTGGCCATGCTCACGGCGGCGCGGTGCAAGAGGCGATGGAACAATTTCAGGAAATCGGCAATGTTGACAACGTGGAACCCTGGTTTCAGGGCTGCCTGGACAGCAAAAAGCGGATTATGGGCATTGGCCACCGTGTTTACAAGGCACTCGACCCGCGCGCGCCGCACTTGCGAGCCAAAGTGGAAGCCCTGGCCGGCCAATCGGAACATCGCAAATGGTTTGATATTGCCCTCAAGCTAGAAGAAGTGGCCGCGGAACATCCCTATTTCAAAGAACGGAAACTCTATCCCAACGTGGATTATTATTCAGCGCCGCTGCTGTATATGCTGAACCTCGACCCGGATATGTTTACGCCGATGTTTGCCTTGAGTCGCATTGCCGGCTGGGCCGCGCACATTATGGATCAATACGAGGACAACCGGCTCATTCGCCCCCGCGCCGATTATGTTGGCCCCAAAGGGCTAAAATGGACGCCGATTGCAGAACGATAAGTTAATTGATTGAACACAACAATTTGGCTCACCGGGTTTGACAGATACCAACACATGTGCTAACATAGCGCCCATTATTCTGTAGACAAGACAGAAGGTTATTCAAGTCAATGATCAATCGTTCTGTGGCCGTAGTAGTAGTACTGGTAGACCTCCTTATTGGGCTTAAGGAGGCGTTTGGTGTTGGCCGGGCTACTACCTAGACCACAAGCACTTGAAGTGTGAACAAACGCCTCCTCAATCGAGGGGGCGTTTTTTATTTATACAAATTATTTTAAATTTAATGTGTGATAAATTATGGCAGAACTTAAAACCGGCGCTGAAATATTTTGGGAATGTCTGCTGCGCGAGGGGGTTGAAGTACTCTTTGGTTACCCCGGCGGCGCCACCTTGCCCATCTACGACGCTCTGGACAAATACCGGGATAAAATTCATCATGTCCTGGTGCGACACGAGCAAGGCGCGACCCATATGGCCGATGGCTACGCCCGGGTCAGCGGCAAAGTGGGGGTGGCTATGGCCACTTCCGGCCCCGGCGCGACCAATATGGTCACCGGCCTGGCCACAGCGATGATGGACTCGGTCCCGATGGTCTGCATTACCGGTCAGGTCGCCACCTCGCTCATCGGCGGCGACGCTTTCCAGGAAACAGACGTAACCGGCGTAACCCTGCCCGTCACCAAACACAACTACCTGGTGATGGATATCGCCGAGCTGGCCCAAACTATTCGCGAAGCCTTTTACATCGCTCGCACCGGGCGACCCGGCCCGGTTTTGATCGATATCCCCAAGAATATACAAAACGCTAAAATCGAATTTGAATACCCCACCGACCCCATCGATTTGCCGGGGTATCATCCCCCGGAGCAAGCTACCGATGCGGAAGTGACGGCGGCGCTGGAACTCATCAACCAGGCCGACCGCCCGGTGATCCTGGCCGGTCACGGCGTCTTGATGTCGGGCGCAATGAAAGAGCTGCGCGAATTGGCCGAAAAAGGTTCCATTCCGGTGACGACCACCCTGTTAGGCATTGGCTCTCTGCCGGATAGCCATCCCCTCAACCTCGGTATGATGGGTATGCACGGCGAAGCCTGCACCAACCAGGCCATCCAGGAAGCCGACCTGCTGATTGCCTGCGGGATGCGCTTTGACGACCGGGTTACCGGCAATCTCAAAACTTATTCGCCCCACTCCAAGAAAATCCACATTGAAATCGATGCTTCCGAAATCAATAAGAACGTTAAAGTTGATGTCGGGATCAACGCCGACCTGGGCACGGTGCTGCGGCAGATCAATCCCGGGGTCAAACCCCGCAATCGAGCCGACTGGTGGGGCAAGATCAGAGATTGGCAAGAAGACAGCAGCGAGCGGGACATTCTGCAATTCCAGACGCCGACGCTGCTGGGGGCTCAGGCTGTCCGGGCCATCTGGGAAGGTACCGAGGGCAAAGCCGTTGTCGTGAGTGATGTCGGCCAAAACCAGATGTTAGAAGCCCAATATTATGACCATGACGAACCTTATACGCTGCTTACCTCCGGCGGGTTGGGGACGATGGGCTTCAGTTTGCCGGCGGCCATTGGGGCCAGTTTTCACATCAAAGACCGGGAAGTCTGGGCGATTGCCGGCGACGGCGGTATTCAGATGAATATTCAAGAATTGGCTACAGCCGTACAGGAAAATTCCAACATTAAGATTGCCATCATCAACAACGGCTACCTGGGTATGGTCCGCCAATGGCAGCAGCTTTTCCACGAGTCCCGGTATATCGAAACCCCTATTTCCGGGCCGGATTACGTCAAATTGGCCGAGGCTTACGGGATGCCCGGTTATCGGGTTGACAAGTTGGAAGATATTATCCCAACAATACGCAAAGCCCAGGCCTACCACGGCCCGGTGCTGATCGAATTTGTGGTAGAACAGCACGATATGGTTTATCCAATGGTGCCGGCCGGGGCAGATTTGAACGCGATGATTCGCCGGCCTCACCCTCGCTTTGAAAAAATGGAAATGTAGGGAGAAGAGAACATGAAACAAACTTTGGTGGCTCAAGTGGAAGACAAACCCGGCGTGCTCAACCGGGTAGCCAGCCTGTTTCGCCGGCGGAATTTTAACATCGAGAGTTTGGCGGTGGGTCACAGCGAAATCCCGGGCGTCAGCCGGATGACCATCGTGACCGATGAGGAAGAACTATTGCGCCGCAACGTTATCCGCACCAACCTGCTCAAACTGATCAATGTGATCGATGTGCAGGATGTCACCGATATGCCCTGTGTCGTCCGGGAAACGGCGTTGGTCAAAGTAAAGGCCGACGCCACCCAACGCGGTCAAGTGATGGACGTGGCCGAAATGTACCGGGCCAGGATTGTGGACGTCGGGACCACTACCTTGATTGTGGAAGTCACCGGCGAGTCTGAAAAAATCGAGGCGATGCGGGCGGTTCTGGAACCTTTTGGTATCCTGGAGATCATGCGCACCGGCAAAATTGCCATGACCCGGGGCGAAGTGGTCCCACGCAATGGCGGCTCAACCATAGCCAGGAACGGGAACAAGTAGCAGGAGGCAAGTGGCAGGTGGCAAGTCTCAAGTGGCAGGTAGCAAATCGCAGGTAGCAAGCGCTTGTGATCTGTGACCTGTATACTGCAACCTGCAACCAGCTACCTTGCAACCTGTTACCCAGTAAACTATAATTCAGCCTACCACCAAAATTCAAACCTGATAGGAGAAAAAATTGTGGCAAATATTTACTATGACAAGGACGCTGATCTTTCTTTGCTGAAGGGTAAGAAAATCGCCGTCATCGGTTATGGCAGCCAGGGACACGCCCATGCCCTAAACCTGAAGGATAGCGGCCTGGATGTCCGGGTTGGCCTGCACGAAGGTAGCAAAAGCTGGCATAAGGTCAAAGAAGATGGCCTGCCGGTAATGACGGTAGCCGAAGCAGCCAAAGAAGCCGATATCGTCATGATCCTGACGCCCGATACGGCTCAGCGAGCCATCTACGAGGAACATATCGGCCCCAACCTGAAGCCGGGCAATATGCTGATGTTTGCCCACGGCTTCAACATCCGTTTTGGGCAGATTATCCCCCCCAAAAATGTCGATGTGACGATGGTGGCTCCCAAATCGCCTGGTCACCGGGTGCGCGAACTATTTGTGGAAGGAGTCGGCACGCCGGGCTTGCTGGCCATCGAGCAGGATGCTACCGGCCAGGCCAAAGCCATGACTCTGGCTTATGCCAAGGGCCTGGGCTGCACCCGGGCCGGCGTCATTGAAACGACCTTTGCCGAAGAAACCGAAACCGATCTTTTTGGGGAACAAGTAGTGCTGTGCGGCGGCGTGTCTGCGCTGGTAGAAGCCGGTTTCAACACCCTGGTGGAAGCCGGTTACCAGCCGGAGATTGCCTACTTTGAGTGTTTGCATGAGCTGAAGCTGATCGTCGACCTGATGTACCAGGGCGGCCTGAACTATATGCGCTACAGCGTTAGCGATACGGCCGAACACGGCGACTATACCGGCGGCCCCAAAATCATCACCGCCGAAACCCGGGCGATGATGAAGAAAATGCTGGCCGACATCCAATCCGGCGCCTACGCCGAGGAGTGGATCGAAGAAAATGAAACCGGGCGAGCCTGGTTCAATGCCCAGCGCGAGGCCCACCGCAACAGCCAGATCGAGCAGGTTGGTAAGCAGCTCCGCCAGATGATGCCCTGGTTAAAACCTAAAGAAGTCTAAATACAGCGGTGTAGTGAACCTTTCTCGTTCCCAAACCGGGTTTGGGAACGAGAAAGGCCATGCTGTAACATATAGAGTTCGGTAAAACTCAGCCATTAATACGATTCTAAGACGAGGTCGGTACAATTCTGGAAGGAGGGAAAGAATAAAAGGACAAGTCAATGGCAGATAATAACAAAGCGAAACAAGTTGAAGAAAAAATCCGGCAAGCTCTGGAACAGTTGGGCCAGGCGTTAGAAGAGGCCCTGGACTCCTGGCTGAACAAGCAGCGTCCGGCCCTCCGCCCAGTTCCTATTCCAATCGACCGTCCTCGACAAAAATCAAAATAGCTCCGGCAAAAAATTGCCAATTTTAAAAGGAGGTGATAGCCTGTGTCTGACGATTCGTTGGCCGACCTTAGTGATCTGGCTGATCTTTGTAGCCAAATGCGCTGTTTTCAACCAAAAATCTTAGCAAATTCACGAGGGGCCGGCAGGTGGTAGTCATGGAACAGTTCCCTGCTTACCACTTGCCGGTCCCCCATTACCACGTGGAGGGAAACTATGAGTTCTGCAAGCGATGTCCCCGTAAAAGACAAACTGATTATTTTTGATACCACCCTGCGCGACGGCGAACAATCCCCCGGCGCAACCCTGAACATCCAGGAAAAGCTAGAAATTGCCCGCCAGCTCTCCCGGTTAGGCGTGGATATTTGCGAGGCCGGCTTCCCGATTGCCTCACCTGGCGACTTTGAGGCCGTCCGCCGCATTGCCGAAGAGGTTGGTCCGCTGACCGAAGGGCGCAAAAGCGGCCAACCGATGGTCATCGCCGGCCTGGCTCGGGCCAATGAGCAAGATATCGACCGGGCTTACGACGCGGTCAAAGCTGCGCCCCGCCACCGCATCCACACTTTCCTGGCTACCAGCGATATCCACTTAAAATACAAACTCAAAATCGACCGGGAAGAATGTATCGACCAGGTCATCAAGGCCGTCAGTTACGCCAAAAGCAAGTGCGACGATGTGGAATTTTCGCCGGAGGATGCCGGTCGTAGTGACCCCGAATTTCTGACCGTGGTGCTGGGCGAGGCCATCAAAGCCGGCGCCACCACCCTCAACATTCCCGATACCGTAGGCTACACCACCCCGGAAGAGTTCGGTTGGCTCATCAAATATCTCATCGAAAATACGCCTGGGGCCGATAAAGTGATCTGGTCAACCCATTGCCACAACGACCTGGGGCTGGCCACAGCCAATACCCTGGCCGGCGTAAAAAATGGCGCCCGCCAGGTAGAAGTTACCATCAACGGCATCGGCGAGCGAGCCGGCAATACCAGCCTGGAAGAGGTGGTGATGGCGGTACACACCCGACCCCAAAACTTCCCGGTTCTTTCCGACATCGATACGACCCAAATCATCCGCACCAGCCGGATGGTCAGCGCCTACACCGGCATGTCGGTGCAGCCCAACAAAGCCATTGTGGGGGCCAACGCCTTTGCCCACGAAGCCGGCATCCATCAGGATGGCATGTTGAAGCACCAGTCTACCTACGAAATTATGCGGCCTGAAACCGTGGGGCTGAGCGCCAGTTCGCTGGTGTTGGGCAAACATTCCGGCCGGCACGCCTTCCGCAAACGGCTGGAAGAGCTGGGGTATGGCGATCTGTCCAAAGATGACGTCAACCAGGCTTTTGACCGCTTCAAGCGCATTGCCGACAAGAAGAAAGTGGTCACCGACGCCGACATCGAGGCGATCATCACCGACGAATTTTACCAACCCCAGGAGATTTGGAAGCTGAACAGCGTCCATGTTACCTGCGGCGACCATGTCAATGCCACCGCCACGGTCAGCCTGACCGATCCCAACGGCGCCGTGCTGATCGATGCGGCGATCGGCACCGGGCCGGTCGACGCGGTCTACAAAGCCATCAACCGGATCGTCGGCGCGCCCAATATCCTGACCGAATTTATCGTGCAGGCCGTTACTGAAGGGATCGACGCTATTGGTGAGGTCACCATCCGCATCCAGCCGGAAGACGGCCAGGCTTATACCACCAACCCCCAAACCGGGGCCCAGGTGGCTCGCACTTTCAGCGGTCACGGAGCCAGCACCGATATTATCGTCGCCAGCGCCCGGGCCTATATGAGCGCCCTGAATAAAATGCTGTCGATTCATGAGGAAGCGTCATCGACCATCCGGCAGCCGGTGGTTTAGGTGACCGGCACTTACGATTAATCTTGACTTGGAATTACCATCCAAGTGCCGGTCACCTTACCTGGCTAAAATTCTGGAAGCAACCAGGTTGAATTGTCAACTTGTTTGAACCACACCGGCATGCTATAATTTCTCTCGGTCACTGACCGGCTCAGGCTGGCGGTGAACCGAACACCATAATTCAATCGGACTTATGCACTTCGGTGTACAGTCGCTTGGACCCGTGAGTGGGCCGAGACGGCGCTCAAAGCATCAAGAGCAGGACGTTCATGCTTATGTCTGTGAGCCTCGCGGCCTGGCTGCGAGGCTTTTAATTTTTTTGGGAGGAAATTAGATGTCGTCACAAGGCAAGATCACTATTTTGGACCTGCAACAGAAAAAAGAAACCGGACAGCCGATAACGATGCTCACCGCGTATGACTATCCAGGCGCGATGCTGGTCGACCAGGCCGGTATCGACCTGATTTTGGTGGGCGACTCGCTGGCGATGACCGTGTTGGGTTACCCGGATACGATTTCGGTGACGATGGAGGAGATGCTGCATCACTGCCGGGCCGTGGCCCGCGGGGCCAAACGAGCCTTCCTGGTCGGTGATATGCCCTTTATGTCTTACCAAATTGATCGAACCGAGGCCGTCCGCAATGCCGGCCGCTTTATGAAAGAAGGCCGGATGGAAGCGGTCAAACTGGAAGGCGGCCGGGAACTGGTTGAGACGGTGCGGGCCATTGTCGAGGCCGGTATTCCGGTGATGGGGCACCTGGGCCTAACGCCGCAATCCATCTCCAAACTGGGCGGCTACAAGGTCCAGGCCAAAACGGTTGCCACAGCTCAACGTCTGCTGGCCGATGCCCAGGCTCTGGCCGAAGCCGGCTGCTTTGCGATTGTGCTGGAAGCAATACCGGCGCCGGTGGGTGAGCTGGTCAGCCACAAACTGCCCATTCCGACCATCGGTATCGGCGCCGGGCCGGGTTGCAACGGCCAGGTGCTGGTTTTTCACGACGTGCTGGGGCTGTTCGACCGCTTCACCCCCAAATTCGTCAAGCGGTATACCGACCTGCGCCAACCCATGCTGGCTGCGCTGCAAGCTTTTCGAGAGGAAGTTGAACAACGGGCCTTTCCAACCGAAGGACATAGCTACGGACTCGATGAGATGGAATGGCAGCGGATCAAAGAAGAAATGATGAACGATGAATAGCGAATAGCGAATAGCAAATAGCAAATGAAAAAGGAAGACAGTTCACAATTCACAATTCACAATTCTCCATCCACCATTCACAATTTACCTGGGAGGTGTACGGATGAGTGAAAAAAGTGATTTAACGGTAGCGATTTTCGGGGTGGGGGCAATGGGGACTCTATTTGGCAGCAAATTGAGCCCTCTGGCTAAGGTGACGCTCTTTGGCAACTGGCCCGAACAAATCCAAACCCTGCGGCGGGAGGGATTGACGATAACCCATCCCGACGGCCGCCAGACTCGCCAACAGGTGCAAGTTACCGATAATTTGAACGAGATGCCCACTGCGGATGTGGCCCTGATCCTGGTTAAAAGTCACCAGACTGCTCGCGCCGCCCGGCAAGCAGCCAACATTCTGCGGCCCGACGGCCTGGCCATCACCCTCCAAAACGGTTTAGGCAACCAGGCCAAACTGGCCGAGGCGGTCGGGCCGAAACGGGCCGCCCTCGGTATCACCGCGCAAGGGGCTACAGTGGTGGGGCCGGGGCACGTACGCCACGCCGGTAACGGACCAACCTACCTGGCCCGGTTGCCCGGACGAGAGCCGCAATTGACCCAGGTGGCCGAGTTGTTCAACCGGGCCGGTCTGGAAACCAGCCTGGTCGACAACGCCGATAGCCTGGTGTGGGGCAAACTGGCTGTCAATGCCGGGATCAACCCGCTGACGGCGCTGTTCGAACTGCCCAACGGCCGGCTCAATGACAATGAAACCCTGCGGCGGTTAATGACAACGGCCGCTCAGGAGGTGGCGGCGGTAGCCGCGGCCCAGGGCATCCAACTACCCTATCCCGACGCCGCCCGCCAGACGATGGAAGTAGCCCGGGCTACCGCCAGTAATCGCTCGTCGATGTGGCAGGATATCAGCCGGGCCGCGCCCACCGAGATCGACGTTATTTCCGGCGCCGTCGTCAGCTACGGCCGGCGGCTGGGCGTACCGACTCCGGTGAATGAATTTCTGTTGCGACAGATCAAGCTCAAGGAACAAGGACTTTTAGTGAGGTACTAACTCTGCTCGATTGTGGCCATGGACTCCAGGAGTTGCACCACCCCGGTACTGCCATCGACCAGCACCCGGTCGCCGGTGCGGAAACGCCTGGTGGCCTGGGGAATATTGGCCACGGCCGGCAGGCCGTACTCGCGGGCAATGACCGAACCGTGCGATAGCAGCCCCCCTTTCTCCACCACCAGACCCGCGGCCAGGTGTAGCAGCGGCAGCCAGGCCGGGTCGGTCGAAGGCATCACCAGGATGAGATCATCGGATCGCGGCTCAAATTCAGCCGGGTCGTGCAGCACCAGCACCGTCCCACGGACCTGGCCCGGGCTGATCGGTAGACCCACCAGCACATCTGAGGGCGACTCAGTTGACAGGCCAACGCCCAATTGGATGTAGGGGATTTCAGATTCCAGTAAAGAAAAGGGCATTTCCGTTTGGGCGTAGGTCTGGTAGGTTTCTTGGCGGGCTTGGATGGTGGCCGGCAGGGTGATACCGGCAGCCGGGCCGACCATCAAAACCCGCTCGATTTCCTCAAGAGTCAGCCAGAAAATGTCATCTGGCTGAACCAGCCAACCCTGCTCCACCCAGACTCGACCCAGGGCTAGATCCCAACGATGGCAGGCGGTCATCGCTTTGGCCCGGGCCTTATTCAACGCATCCCGCCGCAGCAACAGTTGACGCAAATAGTTGATCAGGGGGGATGCTAACCAGCGCCGCCATGGAAAAAGGCGTGGCCAGCCGGTGACCTGACCGGTGAAGTCGGCCCAGGTCAGATTGCTTCGCCTGGCCGAGCCGCCCGGCATCAGTTCAGCCAGGTGCTCGCTCTGGGCATACTGGCGGATGATGCGCCAGAGAGGGGTGGGATCATCTTCGTAGCGCGGATAACCCACGTCGGCGGTATAGACGGCCTGGTCGCCGTATTTGGCCAGCAGTTCGGCAAAAGCGGCCCGTAATTCAGGCGGCGCGGCCGGGTTAGTCTGATAATCCTTAAAATCGTTGGGCGCATCGTTAAGATATCGCCGGCTCAACTCATCCTGGCGGGCCTGGTAGGCCAACTGAAGGAGGCTCTGATTTAGCTCCCAGTCGCCAATTTGAACGTCTCGTAAGGCCAGGCTGCTGAGTAAGGTGGCCGGATTTTGGGTGAGTGGGGCCAGCAAACTGCTGCCAACCGCGGTAACGGCCGAAATACCGGCGGCAATGCCCAAATTGGTCTTGAACAACTCACTGTAAGCCCGCTCATGCTGGCGAAATTGGTTCAGCAGCGTTGTTGGCGGCGCGTCGAAGTTGGGTTTGGCCAGGGCGTGGCTGATCTCATCGACCAGCGCCTCATACTTTTTAAGATCACTACCAGCGTGCAAAATTCGTCTCAACACCAGCCCATAAATCCGGCGCTGGGTCCAAACCGTACCCCAATCGATCGAGAGACGGTTGCCCCGAGCGCCCGGCTCGGTGTGGCTGATGGTGTGGAGGACGCCGCCCGGATTAACCCCCACCTGGGCGATGACTCGTTTGAGCAGGCTCAGGTTGAGATAGGGACGACCCAAAATCAGCCTGACATATGGACCGAACCCGTCAATGTTCAGGCCAATTTCGTTGAAGAAGTTGATCGCGCGGCCCCGGGTGCGTTCCAGCAACGACCCAAACAGCGGCGAAGGCAGCTCCGGTAGAAACTCGGGATGGCTGCCGCGGCTCCATTCCTGGTCGATGACCGGGGTTGCAGGGGACGGCAACGCCACCGGCCGGGTTTGCAGAATGTACAGGGTGTCAGACTGCCAGGCCCACTCGATATCCTGCGGTTCACCCATCATCGCCTGAATTTGCTCCAGTTCGAGGGCCAGCTCGGTCAGGGTCGAACTGGAGAGCGGCTCAGGCTCAACCGATTCGGCCGGAGGTGACGCCTGGCCGGCCCGCCGCTCCAGCAGGGGGTAATCCGGCGGCCGGGCCGCCAATCGATAAAAGTAGGGCTGGACTGCCCCCCGCACCACGGCTTCGCCCAGACCCCAGGTCGCCTCGATCACCATTTCATCACGGGCGCCGCTGAGAGGGTTGATGGTAAAGGCAACGCCGGAGCTAACCGGTTTCAGCATCGGCTGAATCAGCACGGCCAGGCGAATATTTTGGATCGACATCCCGTGGGTTTGGCGGTATTGGAGGGCCGGCTCACTCAAGGCCGAGGCCCAGCAGCGGGTGATCGCAATCGGCAGAGCACTGCGGGGTACGCCAAGCTCGGTTAAATGAACGCCGGCAAAGGTGTGATCTCGCTGGTCTTCATCAATGGCCGAGGAGCGGACAGCAAAAGCAGCCGCCTCCGGGCCAAAGGCAGCCGTCAACTTTTGGTTAAACGCCTTCAACAGATCCGGGGCCAGCGGCCTGGTTTTCAAAGTGCTGGCCAGCCAGGCTAACGACTCCGTGGTCACCACCACATCGGGCGAACCGGCCCAGAGAGGGACCAACTGGCAGTAACGCAGTTGGCTCTCAAAAAAGGCGGTGGTCAGCACCAGCCCCGGCGGAACGTTGAGCCGGTGTTGCCGGAGTAGGGCCAGGCGAAAAGCTTTACCGCCGACCAACCCCAGATCGGCGCCTTCTATTTCGTCGAGAGTGCAGAGCAACGGTTGAACCATGATTCAAGTTCAGCCTAGGGCGTCTCCTCAAACCCAGGTTGGCTGGCCAGAGTCAGCAACACAATCATGCCGGAGATACCGCCGGTGCAAATCAAGGTTAGATAACTCGGCGGGGTCACAATCAAGCTGATGGTTGGGCCAACCAGCAGCAAAGCCAATGCCAGGATGATGCTGCCGTAGAAACCGGCTATTGAGCGGGAAAAAAGCAGCATGGCAATATAAAAACCCATAATTCCGGCGATAACAAAAATGACAGCCAGCAGCAACTCAATTACCTGGAAGCCGGTGATATAATATGGAAAAGAGCGAGTCCGGAGGCTAGAGACAAACCAATCGCCGATGGCGATGATGCCGCCAATCAGAAAAACCAACGAAATGCCAAACCAGAAGGCAACCACTAATTTGAGTGTAACCGGGCGAGCAGAACTGGCCGCCTCTTGCTTTTTTAGCCTGGCTACGGCAGGTGGGGCAGTCGATTGAGCCGGTCGATGGCTAAGCTGGCCTGACCAGGCGTTGGCCTGCTGGCCCGAGGCCGGGGCGCCATACTTGAGCAGTTCTTCTCTGGCCCAATGATTGTACGGATTGATGGTGAGCAGATTTTCCAAACAGACTCGCTTGTCGTCAAGCCGGTCAAAAACTTGGTAGAGCCAAAACCAGGCCGCTTCATTGGTTTGATCTTGCTCAACCACATCCAGCAACCGAAATCGGGCCTGTTCACGCTGCCCGGCTTTGGCAGCAATAATACCTTCTTGCAACCACTGGGCTACAACTTGTTGGCTGGCCAAAACTATAAATCACGCCACATCAGGATGAGTATTATCAAGGCGACCAGGTTAGCGACACATCGTCGACGTACATCGCCGTGGGTTGACCGGTGCAACCTCGATTCAAAACGCTGAAGTAAATAAAGATCGTCCGCCCACGGAACTCGGAGAGGTCATAGCTGCGCGGCTCCCAACTCTGGCTGTTGCTCAAATCTCTCGATAAAAACCGGCTAACCTGGAAGCGATCATTCAAAACAGCGATGGTTTGTTCGTCGCAACTGTTGGGGATTGGGCTAACCGGGTAAACATAAGCGTTCAGCCTGACCTGGCTGGCTTCGGCCGGGATGGTCACCCGCTGCCAGACGGAACTATAGCTGAACCGGACCGGGCCGACAACAGTACCCAGCCGCGCCGACCGGTTGCCGCTGCGGACCACAATAGCATCGTAGCCGCCGCGGATCGGCGTATCGCCAAAAATCCAACCTTCGTCAGTTTCAAAGCCGCCGTTAAGCAAGAGTTCACCCGGCAAAGGTGGAACCGGGGTGATCGTAACCGGCGGTATTGGCATGGAAGTGGGTGTAAAGGTCGATGTAGGGGTAGGAGTAGACGTTGGGGTAGAGGTTGGCGTGGCGCTGGGGCTGGGCGCGGTCGGAGTGAAGGTGGGGGTGGGCGTGGCTGTTGGCCCCGGCGCGGGCGCGGTCGAGGTGGGCGTTGGGGTAGGGGTAGCAGTAGCGGTGGGGGTAGCGGTTGTAGGCTGGACAATTGGCCCGGCAATGGCCACCAGCGCATCGGCGGCCTGAACCAGGCCGGCCCCATAACGATCGGCCGGGCCAAGATTACGGGCAGTTTGGACCATAATCGCCTCGATTTCAGCCGGTGAGGCGCCAGGTTTGACCGACCGCAGCAAAGCCACCACTCCGGCCACGTGCGGTGAGGCCATCGAGGTGCCTTCAAAAAAGCGGTAACTAAAGCCGGTGCCGCTGGAACTGATGGTATTTTGTAGCACGCCATCGCCAAAACCGTCGCCATTCTGGTCAACATCAACATCCCCGCCCGGAGCTACCAGGTCAATCTGGGCGCCAAAATTGCTGTAAGCAGCCAGAGTACCGTCATAGCGAGTGGCGCCCACGCCGATGACGTATTCATCATACGCGGCCGGATACTCGACCGCGCCGCTGCTATTGCCGGCAGCCGCCACTACAATGACGCCGCGATTGTAGGCATAGGCAACCGCATCGCGCAGGGCCTGAGAACCGCTGCGACCGGTCAGGCTCAGATTGATAACCTGGGCGCCTTGCTCAACCGCATAGGTGATGCCTTTGATGATATTATCGTAGCTGCCCTCACCGTTGGCCCCCAGGACCTTCACCGGCAGCAGCCGGGCATTAAAGGCAACTCCGGCCACACCCAGGTTATTATTGGTATTTTGAGCCACGGTACCGGCCACGTGAGTGCCGTGGCCGTGGTCATCGGTGGGGTCGTTATCGTTATTGTGAAAATCGTAGCCGGGCAGCCGGTTGGCTGCGGCCAGATCAGGGGCATTAAAGGCGATGCCGGTATCCACAATTGCCACGGCCACGTTGGCGCCGCTGCTTCTATCCCAGGCGGCCGGCATTTGAATCTGATCTAAGTGCCATTGAAAGCGGTAGTGGGGATCATTCGGGGTGAACAAAACTGGGCGTAATTTCGGTTCGGCGGCAATGCCGGCGATATAATTGGGTTCGGCAAACTCCACGGCCGGGTCTTCGGCCAGGGCCGCGGCCACTTCGACCGGATTGGTTTCCGGCGGGAAACTAACGCTAAAAAGGCGATCCACCCCGGTAGCCTGAATTTCAACCTCGCTGCCGGTCGCTTCGGTCACATCGGCGGTAATCGGCTTCAGTTCGGTCGCGCCGATTTGCCGGAGTTTCTGATCCAGGCTGGGCAGACCCGAGGTGACAACTTCATCCTCCGGCAGTTCCAGTTGCCGGGCTTGAATCGCCGCCTGTTGAGTTAGTTTGACCAGCACGGTACCAGGGACAACCGCGTCGGCCGGGGGCGCCACTGCTGCCGGAACGCCTTCAGGTGAAATGTCGGCAATCGCCGGCGGCGCCACCGATGTGGGAGAAACATCCGGCGGTATCGTTGGGGATAGTACCGGCGCCGGCGTAGTTATAACGCCAGGCGTCACCTGAGAAATGTCCTCTGTCTCACCACCCGGCCGAGGGACCTCACAGGCTGAGATCAGGAAGAGCACAATCAGGCTCAGCAGAACGGCATATTTTAGTTTCATGACGCTTTCTCCTGAATATCCGCTTTCCGGCTCACGGCAGGGGCTGTTCTTGGTTAAGATTCCTCCCCAATTCTACTCGATATAAACATAAACTGCAAGCCATTCACTGATTCATCTCCCAAACCAACCGCAGACCCTCCAGAGTTAACCAGGGGTTGACAATCTGGATCACCTCTGTTTCCTGGGCAATGGTGCTGACCAGGCCGCCGGTGCCGATGACCCGCATCTCCGGCCCCAGCTCGGCTCGAAAGCGGGCAACCATCCCTTCCACCAAGCCCACATAGCCAAAGATCAGCCCGCTCTGCAACGCATGCGGCGTGTTGGCGCCGATGGCCTGGGGTGGCCGCACCAGTTCGATCCGGGGCAGTTTTGAGGTGCGGCTGAACAAAGCCTCGGCGGCAATACCGATGCCGGGGGCAATGGCCCCCCCCAGATAATCACCTTTAGCCGAAATAGCGTCGAAAGTAGTCGCAGTGCCAAAATCGACCACGCAGGCCGGTCCACCATACAGTCTATAAGCCGCCACCGCGTCCACAATCCGGTCGGCGCCCACATCGCGCGGGCTATCGTAGCGAATCTTGACCCCGGTTTTGATGCCGGCTTCAACCACCAACGGGGTCACTTTGATATACCGTTCCGCCATCTTCACAAAGACCGAAGTTAGTGGCGGCACCACGCTGGCCAGGGCCACGCCCTTGATCCGGTCAAACTTTAGCCCGGCATGGCGCATCAACCCCAGCATCAGAATGCCGTACTCATCGGCCAGGCGGTCGTGGTCGGTTTTGATACGCCAATGGTGTTTCAAAGTTTGAGTCTCATCATACAACCCAAAGGTAATATTGGTATTGCCGATATCAATGGTTAGCAACATAGCTGCACCTGTTATTTTATTGCGTATTTCGTATTGCGTGAGGATTTTGAAACGAAATACGCACTACGCTATACGGACACCGAAGAATTGTTACTCTAAAATAGTTAATTTTCAATCACCATATTATCAATCAAGCGCACACCGCCAACAAAAACGGCCAGCGACAGCAGTGCCCGGTCCCGGACCAGTTCCAACTCTTGCAGCGTTTCGGGATCGGCCACGCTGACATAATCAACCCGGGCCAGGTCGGCGGCGCCAATGATCTCCAGCATCAGACCACGTAAGTTGGCGGCGTTCCGTTCGCTCCCGGCCAAAGCTTGCCGGGCGGCCGATAAGGCTTGGTAAAGACAGGTGGCCTGCCGGCGCGCCGCCGGCGAAAGATTGACATTGCGCGAACTCATGGCCAGGCCGTCCGCTTCCCGCACAATCGGACAGACGACGATCTCCAGATTAAAGTTCAAATCCTGGACCATCCGTTTGATGACGACCACCTGCTGGGCGTCTTTCTGGCCAAAATAGGCCCGCTGCGGCTGGAAAACGTTGAACAGCTTGGCCACAACCGTGGCCACCCCCCGAAAGTGGCCGGGGCGAGCGGGGCCTTCCAGATATTGGCTAACCTCTTCAACGGTAACGTAGGTTTGGAAACCGGACGGATAGACTATGTCCGGTCTGGGCGTCCAGACCAGATCAACGCCTTCCTCAGCCAGTAGGGCCAAATCCCGCTCAAGATCGTGGGGATAGGCGGCCAGGTCGGCCGGGTTGTTGAACTGGATAGGGTTGACAAAGATGCTGACGCCCACCCGCTCATTCTCCTGCCGGGCCTGCCGCACCAGGCTGAGATGGCCTTCGTGCAGAAAGCCCATCGTCGGCACCAGGCCCCAGCTTGCTAACGGATCAGACCAGCGGGCCTGGCGAATCGCTTCAACTTCGACAAAATATTTCATCATTCCTCCGATTTTTCGCCCATCAAAATCACGGCCTCACGCGGCGGTACGGTTACCTTTAGCTGGCCTGAGCTGGCCGGTTCAAATCGTTGAGTGTCATTGGGCCAGACCTGGGTAAAAGCAGTCAACGGTCCGGCCGGCAGCGCCAGCTCGACTCGCCGGGCGCGAGCGGCGGTGTTGAAGATGACCACTGCCTGCTGCTCATCCAGTTGACGGTGAAACGCATAAATCCTGCCAACCGCCTGGAGTTGTTGGTACGAGCCGGTCCGCAGCACCGGGTAACGCTGGCGCAGCGCCGTCGCCTGCCGGTAAAAGGCCAACAACTCGTGATCCCAACACCCTTCAGCCTCCCAGGGAAACGCCTGGCGACAATCCGGATCGTCGCCGCTCGACAGGCCAATCTCATCCCCGTAATAGATACAGGGCGCGCCCGGCATAGTCATCTGAAACAGCACGCTCAACCGCAGGGCGCTTTTGTCTTCACCCACAATCCACAAGGCCCGGGCGGTGTCGTGGCTATCGAGCAGGTTTAGTTGGGCAAAGTTGACCTCCCAATCGTATAGGCCGTGCATCCGGTCGATCACCCGCCCAAAGGTCGGCCCAGCGAGCGGCTTTAGCTTGAGATGTTGCTTTTTATAATCGCGACGCAAACTCTTGGCCCCACAGAAACTCAGGATCGACCACATAAAAATGTAATTCATCACCGCGTCGAACCGGTCTCCCTGCAACCAGCATTGCGCTTCCGTCCAGATTTCGCCGCACAGGTATGCCTCCGGATTGACCGATTTGACCACCCGCCGGAACTGCCGCCAGAATTCGTCATCAGCGATCTCTTGCGGCACGTCCAGCCGCCAGCCGTCGATGCCAAACTCCAGCCAGTAGCGAGCCACCTCAAAAATATACTCTCTCACGCCCGGATTGGTGGTGTTGAACTTGGGCAGGGCCGGCAAATTCCACCAGGCCTCGTAGTTGGGCGGATTATCCCGGTCGCTGGAGTAGGGCCGCAACGGCCAATTGTGGATGATAAACCAGTCCAGGTAGGGCGAGTCGACCCCATTTTCCAGAATGTGGTGAAACGGCCAGAAGCCCCGGCTGGCGTGGTTGAACACGCCATCCAACACTACTCGCATATTCCGGCTGTGGGCCTCGTCGAGTAGTTCCCGCAGAGCTTCGTTGCCGCCCAACAGAGGATCGACCTGAAAATAATCAAAGGTATGGTAGCGGTGGTTGGCTGCCGAGGCAAAAATCGGGTTGAGATAGAGCGCCGTCACCCCCAATGCCTGCAAATAATCCAACTTGTCGACGATACCCCGCAGGTCACCTCCCTGAAAGCCCTGCTGCGCCGGCGGGCTGCCCCACGGCTTGAAGGTAAGGCCGCGGGGGTGCTGCGTGCGGGGACTGCGGGCAAATCGATCCGGGAAAATCTGGTAGAAAATGGCGTGTTTGACCCACTCCGGGGTAGTGATGCTCATTATCACGCTCCTGTAGGCAGTTTCAAGAAAATACCTGGAAGCCTCCATAAAACCTAATGCGTGAAACGAGATAAAGAATCACCCATATCACGCCCCACCCTCTCTGCTTCACGCTCTCCCCTCCCCGCCCCACACTTCACAACTCTTTACAAGCGCCCGTCAGCAGAGTCTATCACCGAGGCCGCCGGCAGGCAAGAAAATTTGTCACGCTTTTTTGAAACAACCACCTCGGCGGGTACAATGGTTCAATGTTAAGATCGTGACCACTCAGCAGAGAGATAAGGTGATGTCGCCAAAAATCATTAGTCTGGCTACCGGCGTCCCGCCGCACCGCCACAACCAGATGGACATCCACGACCGCTGGCTCTTGCCCTACATCAACAGCCCGCGCGCCCGCGCCATCTTTGCCGCGGCCGAAATCGACAGCCGCTTTAGCGTGCTACCCGACTCTACTTTTCTGGCCGACGAACCCGGCACCAAAGCCCGCAACGACCTTTTTATGGCTGCCGCCCAACCGCTGGCCGCGGAGGTCATCCGGCAAGCCCTGGCCCAGGCCGGCCTGACCGCCGCCGATATCGACCATTTCATCGTGGTTTCCTGCACCGGCTTCGACTGCCCCGGCCTCGACGTGCTGCTGGCCAGCGAACTGCACATGCGGCCCAACCTGCGCCGCAGCGCCCTGATCGGGATGGGTTGCCACGCCGGCCTCACCGGCCTCGACCGGGCGATGCTGGAATTGGCGGCTCGCCCGCAGAATCACGCCCTGCTTCTGGCCGTAGAGTTCGGCACGCTCCACTTTCAGCATGGCAAAGCCCTCGACAACATGATCGCCGGAGCCTTGTTTGGCGATGGCCTGGCCGCCGTGGTCGTCGGGCCAGCCTCGGCTGACCCGGCCGGACCCCGTCTCCTTAACACGCTGACCTACACCGACCACGCCAGCCAGGCGATGATGGCCTTTCAGCTCTCCGACAAAGGTTTCCAGATTCGCCTGGCCACCCGTGTGCCTGAGGCCTTGCGGGCCGTAGTGCCGGACCTGGTGTATGACTTCCTGGCCCAGTCCGGTTTGACCGCGGCCGATATCCGCTTTTGGGCCATCCATCCGGGCGGAACCAAAATTGTCGATTATCTGGCCGAAGCCCTGGAGCTCCAACCGGACGACCTGCAATACTCCCGCCGGGTGCTGCGCCAATACGGCAATATGTCCTCCGTGACCATCTTCTTTGTGCTCGCTGAGATCCTACGCCATGGCCAGCCCCAACCGGGCGATTACGCCTTGCTGCAAGGTTTTGGCCCCGGCCTGACCATCGAATTATGCCTGCTGCAATGGTGAAATTTGACATCGTCATCTTTTGATCTAAAATAATTGAGATTATATCTCAACTAATAAACAGGCAATACAGAATGTCGACAATTTGCGGTTTAGCCCAAAAAATGAAGTCAGCCGGCTACAAGTTGACGCTGCCCCGTTTAGCCGTCATCGAAGTGCTGGAGTCGCAGCCGGAGCATCTGAACCACAACCAAATTCTGGCCGAAGCCCAGAAAATCTACTCCAAAGTCAGCCGGGCCACGGTTTATCGCACCCTGGAGCTGCTGGTCGACCTGAACCTGGTCCGGCCCCTCTACCTGAACGATCCGACCCAGCGCTTCGTCTCGGCCACCGGCGGCCATCATCACCTGGTTTGCTCTAGCTGTGGAATCATCATTGAATTTGACCACTGCACCGCCGACCAGCTTGCCCAGGAACTGACCCAAAAATATGGCTTCGAGATTCATAGTCATTTGCTGGAATTTCAAGGCATTTGTCGAACGTGCCAGAATTGACAGAATCAAATGGACGAACTCAAACACCAAATCGGCTCGCTACGCCACCCCACCTTTGAAAAACACGATCTCAGCCAGCCCATCCTGGCGCTGCAAGGGGTCTCCGTTCGGTTTAACGGCACTGTAGCCCTGGAGGAGATCACCTTTGAGCTGCATCCGGGTGAACGAGTGGCTCTGATTGGGCCTAACGGCGCCGGCAAGAGCACCCTCTTCAATGTTATCTCCGGCGTGATCTCGCCCAACCGGGGCCAGGTCAACATTTACGGCAATCAGCCCGGCGAGCATATTTGTATTGCTTACGTGCCCCAGCGCAGCCAGGTTGATTGGCGCTTCCCGGTCAACGTGGCCGACGTGGTGATGATGGGGCGTATTGGCCGCCTGGGGCTATTCCATTGGCCCAAACGTAAGGATTGGCAGTTAGTGCACGAAGCTCTGGAACTGGTGGGACTGGCCGACCTGCACAAACGTCAAATTGGCGAGCTATCCGGCGGGCAGCAACAGCGAGTCTTCATTGCCCGGGCCCTGGCCCAGGAAGCCGAGCTGATGCTGATGGACGAACCGCTCACCGGCCTCGACGTCCATTCCCAGGAAGCCATTTTTGATATTCTGGAGAAACTGCGCCAGCGCCAGGTTACCATAATCCTGTCCACCCATGACCTCAATCTGGCCTCGGAACGGTTCGACCGGTTGATGCTGCTCAATCGCCAACTCATCGGCTTGGGCCAGGCCGACGAAATCTTTGTGCCGGAACTCTTGAACCGGGCCTACCGCGGCCATATGCGCCTGCTCACTACGGCCAACGGCGCCGTGTTCATCAGCGACGGCTGCTGCGGCAACGGCGAAGAACCCCTCCCCAACCGATGAGTAGCCTGGAAGCCAAACTGCAACAGCAGAGCAGCCAATTGGCCGCAGTCCGGGAAATCAGCCGGGCCATTGTCCAGGCCCTGGATCTGAACGATACCCTGGACCTGATCACCCGCCGCACCACCGAGGTGATGCGGGTCGACTCCTGCTCCATCTACCTTTACAACCAAAAGGGCGATAAATTGCTGCTGGCGGCCTCGACCGGCTTGAACCAGACCGGCATCGGCGAGGTGTATCTGCCGCACGGGGCCGGCCTGACCGGCTGGGCGGCCGAACACCGGCAAACTGTGGCCGTAGCCGACGCCCTGGCCGATGTCCGCTTCTACCGGGTGCTGGGCTCCGGCGAGAGCAAGTTTGCCTCGCTAATGGCTATGCCGTTGATGAATCGGGGTAAGGTGATTGGGGCCGCCAACGTCCAGACCGCCACCCGGCACGAGTTTAGCGAGGATGAGATCGAACTGTTCGGCTTCATTGTCGAGCTGGCCGCCATTGCCCTGGAGAAGGCCCAACTGGTTCACTCGGCCCTGGTTCAGGAGATGCACCACCGGGTTAAGAATAATCTGCAGACCATCGCCATGCTGCTGCGGCTGCAAATGGCCGAAAACAAAAAGCTGTCGCCGCAGGATATCTTACGAGAGACGATCAACCGGGTCTTGAGTATTGCCACCGTCCACGAGATTCTCTCCGAAGCCGGGGTGGATCGGGTTGGGACGCTGGATTTGATCCGGCGCGTCACCGCCACCGTGAGCGGCAACATGATCAACCCGGAGGCAAATATTACAGTTTCGGTGAGCGGGGACAACGTGGAATTGGCCTCGCAGCGAGCTACCAGCCTGGCCTTGATTACCAACGAGTTACTGCAAAATGCGTTGGAGCATGGCCTGGCCGGACGGGCGCAGGGGCAAATTACGATCACCCTGATTCACAAATACAGGCAACTGCGCTTGCGGGTGCAAGACGATGGCCGGGGTTTGCCACCGAACTTCAATCCTGAGACCGATCTGGGCCTGGGGCTGGATATCGTCCGCACCACTGTGACCGAGGATATGCGAGGGAAGTTCTTCATCGGCCCGAACAAAAACGGGCCGGGCACGCGGGTCCAGATTACTTTGCCGATGACTTGAATGGATGGCAAACGTAAGACCGCTTGGCGCTGCGGCTAGGGCAAGGGGTGCCAGAGCAACGACAGGCCAATGGCCAGGGCGGCCAGCAGCGCGCCGATGGCCGCAAATAGAACGCTGATTTCCATAGTCTCGTGCCTGGTCATCAAGTATGTTGGGAGACTCCGAAAAACGTCTTGCAGCTCACCGGCGCTCTCAGCCGAGTAATAGGTTCCACCGGTCATATCCGCAATTTCCTGGAGCGTTTCCTCATCGATCCCCCGGCGAAAGGCGCCGCCGCCAAATTGCTGGCCGCCGCCAAATGGATCGCTGCCCCCCAGAAAGAAGCCGCTGCAATCCATACTACCCCCGTGCTCGGTGCCAAACCCGATGGTATAGACCCGCACTCCCCGGTCAACGGCTTGCTGGGCCGCGTCCAGGGGCCACGGGCCCTGATTGCTGGCCCCATCGGTGAGTAAGACGATGATGGACGGCGCATACATCCCTTTCGGCACCGGCGTTGGGGTGACCCCGGTCGCTGTACCGGTTACACTCGGCGCAACATTTGGGTCTATTTCGGCAATGGCATCGAGCGATTTAAGTATAGCGCTGCCAATGGCCGTCCTACGCCCTGTGGTCAGGCTCATGACGACGTCTTCCAGGACTTCCTGATCAGTGGTGGGCGGCTGGATCAGCTCGGCGTAACCGGCGAAAGCGACGATGCCAATCTGAGTGCTGGCCTCCTGGCGACGAATGAACGACAGGGCGGCAGCCTGGGCAACCTCCAGCCGGGTGGGGGCAATATCGGTCGAGCACATACTCCTGGAGACATCCATCGCCAGAATGATGGTTGCCCGGCCGGTGGGCACGCTCACGATCGCGGCCGGCCGGGCCAGGGCAATCACCAGGCCGGCCAGAGCCAGGAGGAACAGGGCAAAGGGAAGATGACGCCGCCAACGGGAATAGTTCGGCAGCGCCTGGCGGACTAAAGCCAGGCT
>CAYNLK010000067.1:0-7019 GCA_964398055.1 uncultured Caldilineaceae bacterium | reverse complement strand
CGCACCGCAAAACGCCGTCGTCGACGCAGCATCCAAATATAGAGCGCCACGATCAGCGGGATTAACCCTAGCAACAACAAGAACCCGGGCCACAGCAAGGTCATTGACTACCTCCAATCTCCTTCTCCATGAGCCGGCAACCTTACGGCCAGCGGCTGAACCACAGGAGCGAAAATGTTCCCCCCATCATCAAGACCAGGATGCTGGCCCCAGCAAAAATCGAGGTGATTTCCATTTTCTCCGGTTTAATCACCAATTGCGTATCGAAGTTTTGGTAAATTGTAACCAGTTCTTCCTCATTTTCGGCGTTGTAGTAGCTACCGCCGGTAAGCTCCGAAATACGCTGTAACAGCGCTTCATTGAGCTGGGTGTGAATGATAAAACCGTCGATACTCAGGGTGCTCCCCGCGGCGCTGCCGACGCCGACCGTGTGGATACGCACGCCTCGGTCGGCAGCGGCCTGCGCCGCGGCCAGTGGGTCGGGGGTCTCATTATTCTCACCGTCGGTGAGCAGTACAATGACGGCCGGCATGAATGTCCCTGGCGGCACGGCTGTCGGCGGCGGCGTGGGCGTCGGGGTCAGGTTACTGTAGAGGCGCGAGGTTGGCTTTGTTTCTGCCGCAAGTGTATTGAGCGAAGCGAAAATTCCGTTGGCCAGCGACGTGCCAAGCTGGGGCGCCAGGCGGTCGATGGTACTGAGGATGGCCTCCTGATCATCCGTTGGCGCTTGCACGGCAAAACCGCTATCGCTAAAAGCAACCACTCCAACCAGCACGCTGGGCGGCTGCTGCTCCACAAACTTCCGGGCCGCGACTTTGGCCGCTTCCATGCGGGTCGGCTCCAAATCGTCGGCGGCCATGCTGCCGGAAACATCAAAGGCAAGGATAACGGTGCCTTCAACCCGGGGCAGGTGGACGACCATCTCGGGCCGCGCCATCGCCACCGACAGGAGGGCCAGCCCGGTCAGAAAGAGCGTCGGCGGAATGTGGCGGCGCAAGCCGAGCCGGCGTCCTATAGGCTCTTGCAGAAATCCAAACATACCGTAATTCGCGACCAGTCGCCGCCGCCGCTGTTGCAGCCACAAATACAGCCCCACGAACAAGGGCATCAAAAACAGCGTCAAAAGCATCACCGGCCAGATAAATGACATTGGCAAATCCATTACCTCCGCCGCTGCTGCCGCAGCGAAGCAAAACACACAATGGCACGGACCAGGTCCTCTTCGGTCGAGAGGGACAGCGCGTCTACCCCGCCGCGTTTGAACGTTTCCTGTAATTCGACTTCGCGCTGCCGCGCCGCTTCTTGAAAGCGCTGGCGGAATTTCCGGTCACGCGTATCCACGTAGAGCTGCTCGCCCGTCTCCGCGTCCTCCATAATAATCGGGCCGATGTCCGGCAATTCCAGCTCACGCGGGTCCCACAAACGGATAGCCACCACTTCGTGCCGCCGGTTGAGCAGCTTTAGCGGCCGCTCCCAGCCCGGCTCGCTGATGAAATCCGAGATGATAAAGATCAACGAGCGTTGTTTAATGGCGTGCAGCCCGGCTTCCAGCAACGGGGTCAGGTTGGTGAACGGAGCCTGCGGCAAGCGCGGCTGCTTGAGCAAGTCGTTGACCAGGCGTAGAACCTGGATACGCCCGCCCCGAGCAGGGATCGTTCGCTCAACGCGGCTGCCGCCGCTGGCAAACATCGCCCCGACGCGATTACCGTGGCGCGTCAGCAGCCGGGCCAGGGTAGCGACGAAATCGATCAGCACCGTCCGCTTCAAGCTCTGCGTCGGGACCGTGCCAAAGTCCATCGAGGGACTCAGGTCGAGCAGAAACCAGGCCGTGATTTCCCGATCTTCGACGTACTGGCGAACGTAGGGCGCATTCATCCGGGCGGTAACATTCCAATCAATATAACGAATATCATCGCCCGGTTGGTATTCGCGCAAATCGGCAAAATCGACCCCGTAGCCATAAAACAGGCTGCGATAGTTGCCCTGCAACAGCCCATCCAGCCGGCGAATGACCTGCCAGTCGAGCCGGAGCAGAATGCGCTCAGGCGTAGACGCGGACGTTGCCAGGTTCATGTAAAGGTACCTCTGGAACCGGAATACGGTCAAGAATCCGTTCCAATAGATCATCGCTGGTTACATTATCGGAGAGGGCCTCGTACGACAGCACCAGCCGGTGCCGGATTACGTCAAGCGCCATATCCAAAACTTCCTGCGGCAAGGCATAGGTACGGCCGCGAACAAAAGCCAGCGCTCGGGCGGCCAGGATGAGATTGATCGAGGCCCGCGGACTGGCCCCGAACATGATATAAGGCTCCAGTTCCGGCAGGCCAACCTCTTTCGGTTTCCGGGTGGCAGTAACAAGGCGTACAGCATACTCGATGAGGGCCGGGTCTACGTACACGTTGGCTACTTGTTGCTGTAACTCTAACAACTGCTCGGTGGTCAATACCTTTTGCACCGCCTGAAGCAAGCCCGTCATCCGTTCAACGATGACAAATTCTTCGGTGGCGCCGGGGTAACCGACCAGCACTTTGAGCATAAATCGGTCCACCTGCGCTTCAGGCAAAGGATAGGTGCCTTCGGCCTCGATGGGGTTCTGCGTGGCCAGCACCAGAAAAGGATTCGGCACCTGGAAGGTTTCAGGCCCGATGGTCACCTGCCGCTCCTGCATCACTTCGAGCAGGGCGCTTTGCACCTTGGCCGGAGCGCGGTTGATTTCATCCGCCAGCAGGAGGTTGGTAAAGACCGGGCCAAGCGAGGTATTGAATTCACCCGTCTTTTGATTGTAGATGCGGGTACCGATCAAATCGGCCGGGACAAGATCAGGGGTGAATTGGATGCGCTTGAACTCCCCGCCAATCGTTTCGGCCAGGGTCTTGATGGCCATCGTCTTGGCTAACCCCGGCACGCCCTCGACCAGGATGTGGCCGCGGGCCAGCAGGGCAACGACCAACCGTTCCAATAGATTGTCCTGGCCGACGATGATCTTTTTTACTTCGTACAAGACGCGTTCCATCGGCTTTCTGTTCTCGGGCTTCATGTATTGATTCATGGGCATACTCCTTTGATGTTTACTGTTCGGCGAAACCATGAACGTGATTCGTGATACGTGAATTGTGCTTACGGATCACGCATCACGGACTGGAATACTGGAATAGCGTCTTTTTCCAGAGTCTCTAATACGGCGGCAAGCCGGCTGCCCCACCCGCAACCGTGATGGGCACGGCGAAACCGATGCCGATAAAGAAATCTTGCTCAGTTGGGTTTGCCAACGCGGCCACAATACCGACTACCTGGCCGTGGCGGTTAAGCAACGGGCCGCCTGAATTGCCGGGATTAACCGCGGCGTCGATTTGAATCAAGCCTTGTAATCTTCGACCACTGTTCTGGGAGCGGAAGGAGCGGTCGAAACCGGAGATAACGCCCACGCTCATCGACCCATACAGGCCAAGAGGATGGCCGACAACGAAGGCTTCGTCCCCAACGCGCATCGCATACGGGTTCCCCAGCGTAGCCGGCACAAGCTGCGCCGGAGGCCGGCGGGCAGACAGAACGGCGATATCATTCTCCGGCTGTGAGGCAATCACCTGCGCCCTCGACTCAGTGCCATCCGCAAACGTTAGCTGGATTTCAGAGGCGTCGGCAACCACGTGCAAACTGGTGAGGATATCGCCCCGATCATTGATAACAACCCCACTCCCAATACCATCTTCTAGCTCACCGTTCGCGCCGGCGGTTTGGGCGCGGATGAAAACCAGCGAGGGCCGGATTATCTGGTACACGCGCGCCGAAAAGGCTGGCGGCGGGGTAGCCGAGGCCATGGCCTGGACAATCGAATCATTGACCTCATTGGTTGTCAGTTGAGGTGGAGCAGGAAAGAGAACATTATAAAGCAGGAGCGCCGTGACTACGGTCAGCACACCCGAGAGGAAGAGCGTCCCGCTCCGAATATACGGACGGAGATGCTGTAACTTTGATGAAAACGTAGAAGGTTCGCTCATTTTCCCCCCCGTGAGGAAACCAATCTACCAAATAGATTAAGGTGTTACGAAACAGAGGAAATTATAGCACGCTTTTCTGAGAGGAAAATGAGACGAGACACAATTTACCTAAATTCATACAATCAAAGCTGACCTCGACTCATTGACTGGCTATCCCGCCCAGCAGCGACCGGGCCAACAAGAAAACATCGTCCAGCATTGCCGGGGTCAGCCGGCCGGTCTGGGTGTTCTGCCGGCTGGGGTGATACGCCGCCAGCAGGTGCAGGTCGTCGAGGGGGTAATGCGCCCCGTGTCCAAATTTGAGCGGGGGAAACTTGTAACCGTGATCACGCAACAGCCGCAGGCAGCCCTCAAAGGCCAGTTGGCCCAACGCCGTCACCACCTCGACCCCGTCGAGCAACGCCCACTCCCGTTCCAGAAAGGGCCGGCAGGCCGCCAACTCGGCCGGGGTAGGCCGGTTACCCGGCGGGGCACAGCGAGCCACCGCCGTAATGAAGGCATCCGTCAATTTGAGGCCGTCGTCCCGGTGGCTGGCCTGGGGTTGGTTGGCAAAGCCGGTCCGGTAGAGCGAGCCGTACAGCGTCTGGCCGGAGCTGTCACCGCTGAACATGCGCCCGGTCCGATTGGCCCCGTGCGCGCCCGGGGCCAGCCCTACAATCAGCAGCCTGGCCCGCGGGTCGCCAAAGCCCGGCACCGGCCGGCCCCAATAATCCCACTCCCGATAAGCCCGCCGCTTGCTCCGGGCGACTTCCTCTCGCCACGCCACCAGCCGCGGGCAGGCCCGGCAATTCACAATTTCATCGTGCAACAGTTGCCAGCCGGACGCGTGTACCAGATTCTGCTCAGTTACGCTCGTTTTCTCAACGACCACTTTGATTTTTGGGGTGAGGCTTTCAGCCGGCGCAGCTTTTCCACGTAGCGCGCCTCATCAAAAACTCGCGACTGGTTTAACATTCACGTTATTCCCCCTTGCCTTTCTCCTTCTCTTCCACGATTTGGCTGATATAGAGTTGGACTTCCTGCTGGTTGATCTGTTCCACCCGGGCTGCAAAGCGGGCAAAAGCCTCGGCCTGGTTCTGGTAGCGTTGGTACGGTCCGGCCAACTGGAAAAAGGCCCAGCCTTCACTTTTTAAGGTTTCGACTGTTTGCCGATAATGTCGCCAGCGTTCCCCGTAATGAAAAAACTCCTCCACGGCTACGCTAATGGCGACCAGCAAGCTGATGACAAAGACCCCCCAGCGGGCCCAGGCCGCGGCCTGGCCCTGTACATTCAAACTGACCAGGGCCGGCACAATCACCCCGCCAATGATGGCGGTCAGCCGAAAGATATAGTACCAGTTGCGGGCGTGATTGGCCTTACCTTCCATCCAGAGGACCTGATCCAACCAACGCGACCGCATAAATCGTTTCTGTAACTCTGCCAACGCCAGGCTGTCGATCAACTCGCCAAATTCCTGTTTCAGCCAATCCTGATAACTTTGCTGCTCGGCCATGTTTCCCTCCTGATTTTACATAAATTCAATGATGACCTGATTTGCCACAAAACGACCCGTCCGGGTCAGCCGCAGATGCGGCCCGTCGGGGGTCTGCACCCACTCAGCCAGGCCGCGGCGCAGCCCGGCCGCTACCGCCGCCGGATAGACCTCCAGCAAAGGCTGGCCAAAGCGGGCGGCAAACCCGGCCAGGCTCACCCCTTCCCGCACCAGCCGCAGGCCCAGCAGCATGTGCTCCTGGATCATCGTCGCCCGATCCAGCTGCTCCCGGCTACGCTCCGCCCGGGCTATCCCCAGACCACCCCCAGCCTCCACCCGGGCGATATAAGTTGCCGGACGCTTAACATTCATCCAGCGCTCGCCGTTGAACGTGCTGAATGCGCCGGCACCCAAACCCAGATAGGGTTGGTTGCGCCAATAAATCAGATTGTGGGCCGCCGCCAACGACGGCGTCTGCCATTCCGCCGCCGCCCCATCTTTGACCCAATTGGAAATTTCGTACTGAACATATCCGGCTGCCCCCAGGATGTCAATGGCGCAACCATACATCGCCGCGGCCACATCGTCATCCGGCCGCGGCGTTTGTCCCCGGCCAACCTGACTTGCCAGCGGGGTGCCCGGCTCGATAATCAGCGAGTACAGCGACAGATGCTCCGGCGCCAGTTTGATGGCCGCCTGCAGAGTATCCTGCCACTGCGCCACGGCCTGTTCCGGCAAGTTGAACATTAAATCAAGGCTGACGTTGTCAAAGCCGGCCTGGCGCGCCTGCGCCACCGCCTGCCGGGCCGTCTTGGCCCGGTGCCGCCGGCTCAAAAAGCGCAATTCCGCTTCATTGAAACTCTGCACCCCCAGCGATAGGCGGTTCACCCCACCCTGCCGAATTTCCCGCAGGTGGGCCACCGTCAGGTCGCCGGGGTTGGCCTCAACGGTTACTTCGGCCCCGACCTCCAGGGCAAAGGCCGATTTCACCGTTTCCACCAGTTCTACCAGCGCCTCTGCCGGTAAGGTGGTCGGCGTGCCCCCACCGATGAACACCGTCGCCAGGCCGGGCCGGCCCAGAGCGGCCCCGGCTTCACGAATCTCTCGCTGCAAGGCAGCCTGGTAACGCTGCTTTAACGCGGTATCCTCAGCCACATACGTATTGAAATCGCAATAAATGCAGCGGCTAAGGCACCACGGGATATGCAAATATAACCCCAACGGGGTGAAACCAGGCTCCATCATCCTGTTTTACTCTTACGGTAAGTTGCAGGTTACAGGTTGCAGGTAGCAAGTAGCAGGTTACAGAGTTACACCGGGTGCGACTTGCCACTTGCGACCTGCCACTTGCGACTTGCTCCCCTGCGACTTTGCGATCGGCAACCTGCCCTTATTATAACACGCAACCTTCAATTTACCACCCGAATATTTTCATTTGCTTTCCGGCTTGATGTGGCTTAAACTTGCGAATGGGAGAAAAGTTACCGGAGTTGTAAGGGTCAATAACATTTTGAACACCGGGGAAAAATTTATACCACTGGAGTCG
>CAYNLK010000066.1:0-32521 GCA_964398055.1 uncultured Caldilineaceae bacterium | reverse complement strand
ACGTGCTGGGCTATCCGGTACAGGGTGAAGCCTTTTTCCCTTTTTGTGTCTCCATTTCTGTGGTGCTGCAAGTCATCTTTCTGCCCATTCTGGGAGCAATAGCGGATTACACCCATCTCAAAAAGCGATTAATGCTCCTGTTTGCCTATATTGGCGCCTCGGCCACGATCCTGCTCTTCCTGGTGCAAGGTAATCTCATTGTCCTGGGTGGACTGCTCTTTATCCTGGCTAACCTTTCCTTTGGAGCAGCCATTGTCTTTTATAATGCCTTTCTGCCCGATATCGCCAGCCCGGACCAACGGGACGCGGTGAGTTCCAAAGGTTTCGCTTTTGGCTATGTTGGCGGGGGAGTGTTACTGCTGCTCAATATGATTCTGTTCTATTTTATGCGAGATAGCGGCCTGGCAGTCAGAATTGCGCTGGCCAGCGCCGGGTTATGGTGGCTGGTTTTTACGATCTTTTTTCCGCAGCAGCGTCTCGTCCAGCGTCAACCGGCAATCAGCTTACCGGCCGGGGCAAACTTCATTACCCACGGTTTCAAAGAATTCATCGCGTCACTCAAAGAGATGTTCTATCGCTACCCCAAAACGCTGCAATATCTGATTGCTTATCTGGTTTACAACGATGGCATCCAAACGGTGATCATCGTTTCGACCATCTTTGCCGCCAGCGAACTCGGCATCGAGCCGGGCACCCTGGTTCAGGTGGTGTTGATGATTCAATTTGTGGCCGCGCTCGGCGCCATTCTATTCAATCAAATTGCCACCCGGATTGGGGCCAAATTGACCCTGCTGATCAATCTGGTCATCTGGTGCGGCATATTGATCTATGCTTACACCATTCTCTACTCAGAACTTCAATTTTGGGTCTTAGCCGGGTTGATTGCCCTGGTGCTGGGCAGTTCGCAAGCTCTCAGTCGCTCGCTCTTCTCCCAGATGATTCCGCAGAATCGGGAGTCGGCCTATTTTGGCCTGTATGAAATCAGCGAGCGGGGGACGTCGTGGATTGGACCGGTGGTTTTTGGTTTGGCCGTGCAGCTAACCGGCAGCGCCCGGGTGGCCATGTTACCGGTGATCGTCTTTTTCATCTTTGGCATCATCGTTCTCTACCTGACCGACGTCAGGCGGGCCATCCAGGAGGCCGGCAATGTGGCACCGAGGGTGGTATAAACTTTTATCCGCTGCAAATGAAAAGTCACCCTTCGACACAGTTCGTGTCGGGGTGACTTTTTGATTTAACGATCTACTGCCGGCCGCGGTAACGTCAGGCCGGGTCGACCTGCGGGAGTTGAGGTCGGGTTTCGTCGGTTCGGGTGGTGGGTGGGGTGGTAACCCTCAGCTCTTCCTCTACGGGCGGGAGGGGTGCAGTCATCGGTCGGGTCTGCTGCTGGGCAATAATGGAGCGCCCGGAACGGTCCTGATGGTCATCATGCCCAACGGCTGCCGTGGAGACGTGGGTACCGCAGAACGGGCAGATATTCCATTGCAGTTTCAGGCTGTTCTCGCACTTGGGACAAATCTTCTTCAAGGTGGTATGGCAATCCGGGCAGATAATCCAGGCTTCGCTGACCTGCCGGGAACAGCCGGGGCAGCGCGGTCGCTCCTCCAAATCTTGCAGCAGCGCCTCCTCTTCCAATGCCCGCTCATATTGCTCAGCCAGGGTAGTGTTGGGGCGCAGCAAAAAATAGAGCAGCAAACCCAACGGACCAAAAATCACCACCATTAAAGTAGCCAGCAGGATAGCAAAAACATCCCGCGACCGAGACCGGACATCCTTGAAAGTCCAGATAATCATGCTGAGCCACAGCGCCACCAAAAAGGCGCCGCTAAAGGCAAGGATAATTTGCAGCCCCGTAATTACGGCCGCGGGTATTTGAATTTCAGGCATAATAGCTTACTCCTTGAAAAGGGCCAACCACACCCCAAGAATTTTTCGGCCAAACTCCAAAACCAAAACGTGAAACGTGAGGAGATCAGCCCGAGGAAGAGTTCGCTTCACGCCATTCCGATTATACCACAACTGACCGGAGGCGAAAGTCTGAACTGCGCTTGTTAACCCACGTTAGGCCCTCACCTGCCCAACGATTTCTTTTCCAAATGAACCAGCAACACGCTGATATCCGCCGGGTTAACCCCGGCAATACGGCCGGCCTGGCCAACCGTGGCCGGGCGAAAATGGTTGAGCTTCTGCCGGGCCTCGTTACGCAGGCCGGGAATCTGGCCATAATCGAAATCAAGGGGGATGGCTTTGCTCTCCAGCCGCCGGAGCCGCTCCACCTGCTGCTGCTGTTTGGCAATATAGCCCTCGTACTTGATCTCGATACTGACCTGCTCGATGACCGGCCGGTCTAGCGGGGTCGGAGCCGGGGCCAGGGCGTTAATGACCTCGTAACTTACTTCAGGCCGGCGCAGAAACTGCTGAGCGTTAATTCCGTTAGGGATAGGCTCCAGACCAAATTCGGCCAGAATCTGGCCGGTGCCATTACGAGAAGAGAGGTTGCTCTCCTTCAGCCGCTCAAGCTCCGCCTGCACTGCTCGCCGTTTGGCTTCGACAGCCTCGTAGCGAGCCCTGGGCAACAAGCCCACCGCATAGCCCAACGGCGACAGGCGCAAATCGGCATTATCCTGGCGCAACAGCAGCCGGTACTCGGCCCGGGAGGTCATCTGGCGGTAGGGTTCGGTGTGCTCGCGGGTGACCAAATCGTCAATCAACACACCAATATAAGCCTGATCTCGCCCTAAGGTGAACGGCGGCTTACCCTGCACTTTGAGGGCAGCATTGATCCCGGCCATCAATCCCTGGGCCGCGGCCTCCTCGTAGCCGGTAGTGCCGTTGATCTGGCCGGCGTGGAACAAACCTTCAATCGGCCTGGTTTCCAGCCAGGCGTGGAGCTGGTTCGGCGGGACGTAATCATATTCCACGGCATACCCAATTCGCATCAACTCGGCCTTACGCAACGCCGGAATGGAGCGAACCAGCTCCCACTGAACATCTTCCGGCAGGCTGGTATTAGCCCCTTGCAGATAAACCTCCGTGGTCTGCCAACCTTCCGGCTCCAAGAAGAGCTGGTGACTCTCTTTGTGGGCAAAACGGACGATCTTATCCTCGATACTGGGGCAGTAGCGCGGCCCCACACTTTCGATGATCCCGCTAAACAGGGGCGCCCGATCCAGATTGGCCCGGATGAGGTCGTGAGTTTCCGGTTGGGTATAAACCATATAGCAGGGCAGTTGGGGCCGCCAATCTGACTGCCAGCCCAACGGATAGACCGGGTGGGGCGGTTCGTTCAACCAGGGGGGCGTAATGGCCGCCGGATCATCACTTTGAGCATGCTCAAAACTAAAGAAGAGCGGCTCGTCGCTGCCGTATTGAAACTCGGTTTGGCCGAAATCAATGGTCCGGGCATCCAGGCGAGGCGGGGTGCCGGTCTTCAATCGACCCAGGTGCAGGCCCAAATCAGCCAGCGAGGTCGACAGGCGCATGGCCGCGCCCTCGCCGGCCCGGCCGCCCTGGACAATACTGTCGCCGGTGATGAGTCGCCCGCCCAGGAAGGTCCCGGTCGTTAAAACCACCGCCCTGGCCAGAAAACGCATCCCAAACTGGTTCTGGACGCCCTGAATTTGATGATCCTTAACCAACAAACCTTCGACTGTCCCCTGTTTTACATACAAATTAGGGGTATTTTCCAGCGTACGTTGGGCATACCAGGCGTAACGCTTTTTGTCGGCCTGGGCGCGCAAGGCATGCACGGCCGGACCCTTACTATAATTGAGCAGGCGCACCTGAATAAAGGAGTGATCGATGAGCCTGGCCATCGCCCCACCCAGGGCGTCGATTTCGCGGACCAGATGGCCTTTAGCCGGCCCGCCCACGCTGGGATTGCAGCTCATCCAACCAATCGTATCCAAATACATCGTTAGCAGGAGCGTTCGGGCGCCCATGGTGGCCGCGGCCAGCGCAGCTTCGATTCCGGCATGTCCGCCCCCCACCACAATGACATCATATTCTTGCTGCTTCATAATTCTAAAAATCCCCTCTTGGGATTGGCAAAAAGGCCGGTTCAAAATACAACTTTTAAGTATAGCGCGAGCCAATAGGCAAGGCAAACCGGACAAACTCCCAAAAGCCCCAAAAAATATCAACAGGACTTGAATTGGAGTTCAATTAACCCATATGCTGCCGAATCTCGTCACTTTTTAGCGGCGGCAGTGTTATAATTTAGGGGATGGCAGTAGCGTCCATGTTGCTGCTAATCCCTATTTTGTGGAGGAATGATCGTGTCCAGAAGAGTTGTAGTAACAGGGTTGGGGACTGTTTCACCGGTTGGCAACACGGTTGACGATGCTTGGGCCAATCTAAAAGCCGGTAGGAGCGGCATTTCACTCATCACCCGCTTCGATACCTCGGATCTCGCCACCAAATTTGCCGGTGAGATCAGGGATTTTGACGCCGATGCCTTGATTGGCCGCAAAGAAGCGCGGCGAATGGATCGCTTTACCCAATATGCCTTTGTGGCGGTGCAGCAGGCCATTAGCCAGGCCAAATTGATGGAGAATGGGCTGGATCGGGACCAGGTGGGGATGGTGATTGGTTCGGCCATCGGGGGGCTTGATACCATCACCGGGCAGCACGACGTGCTGCGCGAGCGGGGACCCAGTCGATTGAACCCATTTGGCATTCCGATGATGATTTCCGACACAGCCGGGGCGCGTATCGCCATTGAGTACGGCTTTCGCGGCCCCAATATAGCTATTGTGTCGGCCTGCGCCACCGGTAACAACGCCATCGGCGAGGCGTTTGAAATGATTGCCCGGGGCGCAACTGAGGTAATGATTGCCGGTGGGGCCGAAGCCGGGAATTGCCGTATGATCATTGGCGGCTTCAACGTGATGGGCGTGCTATCGACCAACAATGACAACCCGGCCGGAGCATGTCGCCCCTTTGACCTGAATCGGGATGGTTTTGCTCTGAGCGAAGGAGCAGCCGTGGTGGTGCTGGAAGAACTGAAACACGCCCAGAAACGGGGGGCTACTATTCTGGCCGAACTGGTGGGCTACGGCACCTCGGTAGACGCCTATCATATGGCCGCCTCGCCAGAGGATGGCGGTGGCGCGATTTTGGCAATGCGCCGGGCTATTGAGCGAGCCGGTATCAAGCCGGAAGAGATCGATTATATCAACACCCACGGCACCGCCACCCAATTGAACGATAAGAGCGAAACCCACGTTATCAAACAAATACTGGGGGAACATGCCTATAATGTCCACATCACCTCGTCCAAATCGATGACGGGTCATCTGATGGGCGCGGCCGGGGCGTTTGAGGCAATAGTTTGCATCAAAACCTTAACCGATGGTATTATCACGCCCACCATCAATTATGAAACGCCCGATCCGCAATGTGATTTGAATTATACGCCCAATGAGGCCAGACCAGCCCAGGTAAATATGGCGGCGTCGAACTCATTTGGGTTGGGGGGACATAACGCCACCCTTATTCTCAAAAAATATACTGAAAACTAAAATTCGTGGACTGATCGGCTCAAGAGGGTCAAGCGGCGTTCGGCCGGGTAGCTTTGTTTCACTCCTCTGGCCAGGTCCATACTTAAAGGAGTGACTCAGTGGCTCTTTACGCTCATATTGTAGGCTGGGGCAAATATATACCCCAAAAGGTCGTGACTAACCACGACCTGGCAAAAATTATGGATACCTCGGACGATTGGATCAGATCCCGAACCGGTATTTCCGAGCGACGCTTTGCAGCCGAAGACGAATCGACCTCGACGATGTCGATTGCCGCGGCCAAGTTGGCCCTCGATCGGGCCCGCATTACCCCGTCGGCGGTCGACATGATCATTGTGGCTACCATTACCCCGGACCATTTCTTTCCCTCGACGGCGGCGCTGGTGCAGGATGCCCTCGGCGCAACCAATGCCGCCGCGTACGATTTGAATGCCGCCTGCGCCGGTTTCATCTATGGGGTGTCGATGGCGACCTCAATGATTCAAGCGGGTGCGGCCAAAGTGGTCATTGTGATTGGGGCTGAGACGCTGTCGCGAATTTTGGATGTACAGGATCGCAGCACATATCCCCTCTTTGGCGATGGGGCTGGGGCCGTAGTTTTGAAAGCAGACCCAACCCCGGGCGGAATTTTATCCACCGTACTGGGGGCCGATGGCTCCGGGGCCGAGCACCTCATTGTGCCGGCCGGGGGCAGCAAGTTACCGACCTCACAGGAAACCCTGGATAAGCGGCTCCACTTTATGCAAATGAACGGCCGCGAAGTGTATCGATTTGCCACCCGGGTTATGGGTAAAGCAGCCAAAGAGGCCTGTGACAAGGCCGAAATTAGCGTCGAAAATATAAACCTGTTTGTGCCCCACCAGGCCAACATTCGCATCATTGAAAGCGCCAGCAAGCAGTTAAAAGTTAGCGAGGATAAGGTTTTTACTAATCTTGATAAATATGGCAATACTTCGGCCGCCTCTATCCCCATTGCCCTGTGCGAAGCCATAGAGCAAGGGCGGGTCAATACCAAAGATAAAATTGTTATGGTTGGCTTTGGCGCCGGCCTAACCTGGGGCGCCACGGTCATAGAATGGGGTATCCCACTGCCGCTCAAACGCCGGCAATGGTGGTACCGGGCCTGGCGCTGGTTCGTCTATCGTTGGGCTAGAGTCCGCTCCATAACTGCTCGCATTTCACGCCAATTGGAAACCCGGCTGGATCGAGACAGAGTCACTGAGACTAAACCCGAAGAAAAACCGAAGAAAGAAAAGAATGAGGTCCACCTGAGCCAGACAACCGGCAGTAACGGTTCCAAGCCTCACCCGGCGGAAATTACTCCAATTCTCCCGGCTCAAACTGAGACACAAGAGCCAGCCTTAAAGAAAGAAATCCATTCCAACGGTAAATAAGACGGTGGGCAAAGCTGAAGCAACAATCCAACTTGATCAGTTTATGAAGCTGACCGGGCTGGTCAGTACCGGGGGACAGGCCAAGCTGGCCATTCAAGGCGGTGAAGTGCAGTTGAACGGACTGGTCGAAACCCGCCGCAAAAAAAAACTCAAAGCGGGCGATCAGGTGACCTTTCAGGGTCAAACCGTAACGGTTAGATTAGATTCAATGGCATTAAATTAAGGGGGTTGGCCCTTCCCTTCATCCCAATGAAAGGGGGAACCACCCCCTCTTCGAGTCAGAGAGCTGGCGGGTTACCAATAACCGCCAGATCTTGATTGCTCAGGAAAAATCGCTGTACCCCTTGACGAATCGGTTGCCTGCATGTACTATATCCAACGAATTGGAGCGCAAAAGTTTAGTCAAACGTACGGACTCAATGCCGGCAGGAATACAGTCAACTGCTGTTAAAAGTATTATTTTGCTCATCGCAACGTTATTGACTGCCTGCGCCCCTACCCCGACGGTTACTCCAACTCCTACGCCAACGGTTAGCAGCCGCCTGATTCCCAGAAGTAACGAAAACGTGCAGGTATTGGAGGCCGTCCAGGCTGCCTTTAACGAGTTCCACTTTGGCTTTGCACCCCTCTTGCAGGCAGAAGAGACACGGTTGGTAATTGAAATCAGTCCCGCCGGAGAGTATGCCGGACTCGCCTATCCACCCCAACCGGCTGAGCCATCAGAGTGGCTATCAGTGGACAGTTTTGTCCTGGCCTATGCCCTGCGTAACTCACTGTCAGCTTCGCCGCAAGTGGGACGAGTGATGGTGGGCAAGTTTGAGGTGGCTGTGCCTGGGGAAGAGTTGCCCAACAGCGTCACTCATTACGCCGCCTGGGTTAGATTTATGGATGGCAGCGAAGCCGTGGTTGATTTATCGCCGCTGGCAACCAATTTTGCGGCCCGCCACCGAGCCAGTACGTTCATCACCGACAACGAGGAAATCGAAAGCCAATTCAAGGCCGCTCGGAGCGGTGTACCGCTCGATGTCCTCCAGCCGATGAAGGTGGTCACTCAAAATGGCGAGGTTTATTACCTGTTGGCCAATGTTCTGGTTTTACCCGACCGCTATAAGTTCTCGCTCGCGGCTCTGCTCACTCAAACCGCCACCCCCATCCGCCCGCTTCAGCTCACGCGCGGCAGCGTCGCTACTTTTGAAATTAGCCGAACAGATTTTGAGACGGTCCGCCAGCGTTTGATTGAGGCCGGGCCGGACATCTTTACGCAGCGACCGGAGTTGTTGAGCCGGTCAGGCAATGACGACCCCAACCTCAGGGCCGTACTGACCGAACACCTGCCTTTGCTCTGGCATATGGTAACCAAATTGGAGCATAAAGCGGGCCGACCACCCGGCACGCCCCAACCAACCTCAACCCCAACACCTACCCCCAGCCCTACACCTACCCGCACCCCCACCCCTCTGCCACTCTTGACCTCCTAAAAACAGTATTCGTAACTATAAACCTGATAAAGCGTTCCATTGACAGAAGACGCGCCCGACCTCACTGTTCCAGCAGGACTCTTAGAGGCGCTCTGGCTATCTGAAAGGCGGCCTCGTCGCTCGCTTCAGCCGTAACCACTACAGCAACAACTACATAGTGGGCTTTTTGAACCGGTTGAACGGGCGCCGGCGTGGGCGCAGGCAGCGCTTGCAAGGGGTCTAACGGCAGCATCGCGACAGGCTGGCTAACCTGAGTAGCAGAGGTTTGGGCCGGCGCCAGGCCGACAAACCAGCTCAACCAGGCCCGGCCGGTTTCCTGGGGAGTGGCCTGACCCGATAGGCCGATAATTTGCTCGTCAACTTGAGGCAGCACCGAGCGCACCTGGCCGGCCGAGGTGGGCGCCAGCGCTTGAGTCCGGCGGCCGGCGCCGGTCAACGACAGAACAGGGTCAGGCAATTGACCCTCCAGCTCCAGGGCAGCCACCGCTCTGGCCAGGTGCAGGGGTGAGACGGCCAACTCTTTGACCGTCTCCTGCGCCGCAAAATCGGGCAGTCGACCCGGCTGTGAAGGCAGCCCGGCCAGCAATCGAGTGAAGCCCAACTGGTGGGCGGTAGCCAGATAACCAGACTCGCCCAACGGGGCTAACATCTCCTCTAAAGGGGCAGTCAGCGGCTCAACCGGAACGGTCAGACCGGCCTCGTACAAACCAACCAGGCCGATCAGCCGGGCCAGGTCGCCCACCGGAAAGAGGCCCTGAGTAGCCCGATTGAGCAGCGGGGCTTGCTCATCCTGCCGCAGCTCGTCCCACTTTTCATCGAGAGTGTTGGGGTCATAGGTGGGATGGCTCGACATCACCAGGATGGCCCCACTTTCAAGTTCCAGCACTACCACCGCCCCTTCCTGGCGGCCCAAGGCCACGTCGGCCGCGACTTGAGCCGGTAAATCGATGGTCAGCATCACATCCTGCCCCACCTGCGGGCGATGCAGCAACTCAGCCAGCCGCAATTCCGGCTCAGTCCGGCCGGCCAGTCCTCGCAAGATCTGATTGAAAGCCGCTTCAGTGCCGCCCACGCCATGACGCAGACTGTAATATCCGGTCACGGTCGACAGGCCCGGATAGGGGTAATGCCGCCTGGCCAGACCGGTTTCGGTCATAATCGTCTCGGCCAGCGGAACGCCGTTGGCCGCCAGAATCCGCCCCCGTTCCAGGCGCTGTTCAGCAATGATCGGCCGGGGATTATCGGCCCGGCTAACCAGGAAAGGCGCTGCCGCCAACTGCCAAAAAACCAACCCCCCGGCCACAATCAGGAAACCGGTCCATAAACCCCTGGCCAAACGTAAATTATAGCCGATGAGCGGGGAATGTGAGCTAACCACCGAGGAGGTCCGGTTCTGCTCCCGGTTGGCAATAAACATCAGCAGTCCGATCATCACAAAACTGGTCACCAGGCTGCTACCGCCATAGCTCACAAACGGCAACGTCACGCCGGTCAGCGGGACAAGTTTGAGGGTGCCGGCCGTGATGATGATGGTCTGCAACCCCATCATCGTCCCGATCCCGGCTGCCAGCAATCGTTCAAAGTTGGTCGGGGCGCGCAGAGCAATATGAAAGGCGCGATTGATCAGCAAAGCAAAGCAAGTCAAGGCACCCAGGCCGCCCAACAAGCCGTACTCTTCGCCGATCGCCGCAAAGACAAAATCGGTGTGGACGACCGGGATCACCGTCGGCAGACCCTGGCCCAAACCTTGCCCAAAGACGCCCCCACTGGCAAAAGCCAGCAACGATTGCACAATTTGAAACGATCGCCCGGACGGATCGAGCCAGGGATTCAAGAAGGCCTCAACCCGCAACTGGACCACGTCGAACAGATAGTAACCAATCAGACCGGCCCCCAACAAGAGCAAGCCGCCACTCCAAACGTAGCGAGCCTGCCCGGTCGCGCCGTACAGCATCCCCACAAAGGTGCCAAAAAAGAGCAGGGCCGCGCCCAGGTCGCGCTGCCAGATGAGCAGAATCACGCTAAAGGCCCACATCAGAAACATCGGGCCAAAGTAGGAGGGGTGGGGGAACGGCACCCGGCCAATATAAGCCGGTCGATGCGCCAACTGGCGATGGCGGTCGGCCATGTAGGCGGCCAAAAAGATGACCAGCAGCAGCTTGAGCGGCTCCGACGGTTGGAAGTAAATCCCGCCCAGGTGCAGCCACAGCCGCGGCCCGTAACCGCTTGGATTGACCCCAAAAATCAGGGTAGCCGACAAAAGGAGCAAGCCGCCGCCCAGCCAGGCGTATTTGTAGCGCCTGAGCCAATTCAAATTCCGGGGTAATAGAGCGACAACCAAAAGCGCAGCCGTAGCAATGACCAACCAAAAAAGTTGGGGAGTTACAAAAGGGGGCGCCAGCCGGGCAATCAGAGCCAGCCCCAACCCGGTCAAGAAATAAACGAGGGGGATTAGAATTGAATCACCGGCCCGACGCCGGATATGGAGCAAGTATGCGGTTATGCCGCCACAAACCACCAGCACAAGGAACGGGACCAAGGTGGTCGGAATCAGATTCTGATTAGCCAGCCCAAGCTGGGTCAAGGCCAGGCCGGTAAAGAGAAAGGCCAGGAGAAAAAGGGTATATTCTACGGTTTTGCGGCGCTGTTTACGACTGATAATACTTACCAATGAAAAGTTCCAGTTTCTCCCAGGTATCAGCCGGCACCACCGCCCGCTGGCGACGGCTAATGATGGCTCCGGCCAGGGCATGGTGCGCCTCCATATCCGGCCCACCGGCCAATTTGCGCACGGTCTGGCGAATGGCCTGCTTGGCCACCCCGATGTTGGCGTTGAGGTTGGCAATCACCGCCTCTACCGAAACCGGCACTTCCGACTCGTGCCACACGTCGTAGTCGGTTACGTGAGCCATCGAGGCATAGGCAATTTCGGCTTCCCGAGCCAAAAAGGCCTCAGGAATGGTAGTCATGCCGATGATGTCACAACCCCACTGCCGGAAGATATTGCTCTCCCCTTTGGTGCTGAAGCGCGGTCCTTCAATCACAATAAAGGTGCCGCCTTTGTGAACCGTTGCCCCGGCCTCTTTCACCCCGGCGTACAGCAGTTCGGATAGCTCCGGCGAAAATGGCTCAGCCACGCCCATGTGAACGACCACATCCCGCTTATAATAACTCAGCTCACGGGCCCGGGTAAGATCAAACAGTTGGTCGGGGATGACGATATGGCGAGGCGCGTAATCCTCCCGCAAGCTACCGCAGGCGTTCGAGGCAATGATATACTTCACCCCTAACTTCTTCATCCCCCAGATATTGGCGTGACTATTCAACTCGGTCGGGCTGATCGAGTGAGCGCGCCCATGCCGGGGCAAAAAAGCAACCCGCTGTCCGTCCAGGGTACCGACGATATAGTTGTCGGACGGTTGGCCAAAGGGAGTTGAGATAGTGACCTCCGCAACATCGGTCAGCTCATCCATTTTGTAGAGACCACTGCCACCGATGATACCGATTTTTATGTCGCTCATAGGAAATGATTTCTCCTGAATTTTAAGATTTGGCTACAAGTAGTACGGATTACACAGCACGCAATACGTAGAAAAGATACCGTACTGCGTATTCCGTCGATTTATTGCGGCGTCAACTCGCTGACAAAAGACTCGCTCAATCCGGCAATGAAGTAGGCCATAAGGCGGCCAATTCGTTCCACATCTTTAGGCTGGATCACCTCTACCGGGGAATGCATATAGCGGCTGGGGACCGAAATGAGTACCGTTGGCACTCCCTCGCGGCTGATTTCAATCGCGTAAGCGTCCGTACCGGCGCCACTGGGCATAGCCTCACTTTGGTACTTCAGCTCAAGACGGCGACAAAGCTCCAGCAACCGCCGGCGCACCACCGGATGGTTGGTCGGCCCCAGCCCCAAGACCGGCCCGGCGCCGAGCGCCACCTCAATTTCTTCCACGTCGGCAAAGGTCACGTCAATGGCGATGGCCACATCCGGGTGAATCGCGTAAGCCTGGGTAGTTGCGCCGACAAAATTGCCCCATTCCTCGTCGGCCGTGGCCACGGCATACACATCCCATTCGTGCTGCATTTTGTTAAGCTCTTGCAAGCAAACAATCATCGCCGCCACGGAGGAACGGTTATCCATAGCCTTGCCGCTCAACAGGCCGTTCAACAACTCAACCGGGGTTCGGGCAAAGGAGACCAGGTCGCCAACCTGCACCAATTTTTCCACCTGCCGTGACGGCAGCCCGACGTCGATGTGCATCTCGGCAGAGTCAACCTTGTCGGCCGGCTGGTCGGGCGGCAGCAGATGGGGCGGGATCGAGCCAATCAGACCGGGCAAATCACGTTGGCCGTGCACCACCACTTCCTGACCCATCAGTACTCGATTATCCAGCCCGCCAACTTTGCTGAAGCGCAGAAAACCCTGGTCGATTTTGGTAACAATTGCCCCAATTTCATCCAAATGAGCCGCCAACATAACTTTTCGCCGCGCCTGCCTCTCTGGAACCACCTGTCGCCCCTCTTTAAGGCCAACCACGCTGCCCATCCGGTCCTGCTCCACCCGGTCCACCAAAGGGACCATTTCAGCCATAACGATCTCTTGAATGGCATTCGGCCCGCTGTAGCCAGTCACGCCGATGGCGCGCGAGAGGCGCTTGAGTAATTCGATGATTTGGCTATTTGAGTTGGTCGTTTGTTCGGTCATCTCAACAAAATTTCCTCACCAGTAGGGTGAACAGGGTCGATTATAGACGGAGGGGGGGCAGGTGTCAATTGCAGCGGCAGGAACACAGCCACAAAATATTCAACCGGACAACTTTGCGCTATAATACTCAAATGCAATCGTCAAGGGGATCGTCTCAACCGGATAATTCGCGGGGCGACTGGTGGGTCTTATTGATTCTGACTGCCCTGTGGCTGCTGTGGCTAACATTGCGACCCGACCGCACTCTCAACAGCATCAACCTGACCCCTTTTGCCGAGCACAGCCGGGCGCTGGCCTGTTTGCTCAATAGCGATTGTATCTACCAGCGTCGCTCTTTCTGGTTCTTACTGATCAATGTGGTCGGCAATACCCTGGTCTTCATTCCGTTTGGCCTGGCGCTGGCCGGAGTGCTGCATCAGGAGCGACCGGCCCAAACGATTGGTGGGGCGGTGTTGGGCGGGTTGCTGCTGAGTCTGATCATCGAACTGGCGCAGTTGACCATCCCCAGCCGGGCCACCGATGTGGATGATCTTATTTTTAACACCCTGGGCGCCGCCATCGGCGCGCTGTTGTTTGTGTGGTTCTTTCAGCCAAAACAGTTCAGGAGCACCAATGAGTAACAGTTTACCACAAAAGATGAAAATGGCAGGAGATTAGGCGATTAGTCTAATCTCCCAATTAGCTAATCTCTCAATCTCCATTTTTAGAGGAGACTTGTTAAATGACTGACATCCGTTATTCAATCATCGCCCCTTGCTATAATGAACAAGGTAATTTGGAGGAACTTTACCGGCGCAGCCGGGAAATCCTGGAGCGAACCGGCGAAAGTTGGGAGCTGGTGCTGATCAACGATGGCAGCATCGACCGTACCGCCGAGATGATGCGCCAGTTGCACGCGGCCGACCCGCGAGTTCATTTTATCGACTTTGCCCGTAATTTTGGCCACCAGATTGCCGTGACCGCCGGCCTCGATTATGCCCAGGGTGACGCGGTTATCATCATCGACGCCGATTTGCAGGACCCACCTGAGATGATTCTGGAGATGATCGAGAAATGGAAAGAGGGCTATCACGTGGTCTATGCGGTGCGCAAGGAAAGGAAGGGCGAGAGCTGGTTCAAACTTTTTACAGCCAAACTTTTTTACCGCATCATCTACCGCATCACCGATGTCAACATTCCTTTGGATACCGGTGATTTCCGGCTGATGGACCGCAAAGTGGTCAACGCCCTCAAGGAGATGAAGGAGCGCCATCGCTTCATTCGGGGGATGACCAGTTGGGTCGGCTTCAAGCAGACTGGCGTCTATTATACCCGGGAAGAGCGTTTTGCCGGCGAAACCAAATATCCGTTCCGCCGCATGTTAAAATTTGCCCTCGACGCCATCACCAGCTTTAGCTTTTTCCCGCTGCAAATGGCCACTTACCTGGGTTTCACCATTGCCGGATTGAGCGGCCTGGGGGCGATCCTGGTCATCATTGCTCGATTGTTCGGTGACCCGGACAATCAGCCTTTTTTCGGCCAGGCCACTACCCTGGTGATGGTCTTATTTCTGGGTGGGGTGCAGTTGATATCATTGGGCATCATTGGGGAGTACCTGGGCCGGATTTATGATGAGGTCAAAGGCCGGCCGATGTACATTGTGAATGAAGCGGTTGGTTTTGAGGAAAACGTGGAGCATAAGGCGTAAAACGTGAAGCGTGAAGCGGAGAGCGTGGAGCGATAAACACGCTCCCCGCTCCCCGCTCCCCGCTCTACGCTTGCCGCACTAATCTCCATACCCATTCGGGTGGGAGCGGTGCCAGTTCCAGGCGCTCTGGATGATGTCGCGCAAATGGGGATATTGGGGCTGCCAGCCAAGCTCCCGCCGGATTTTTTCACTGCTAGCTATCAAAACCGCCGGATCGCCGGGCCGGCGAGCCACCACTTCGGCCGGGATAGGCTGGCCGGTAATCTCCCTGGCTGTTTGAATGACTTCTTTGACCGTGAAGCCCTGGCCATTGCCTAAATTATAGGTCCGGCTGCCCTGGTCAAGCGCCCGTAGGGCCAGAATATGGGCCTGGGCCAGATCGAGCACGTGGATATAATCGCGTACACACGAACCATCCCGGCTGGGATAGTCATCGCCAAAAATCTTGATCTTATCTCGCTGGCCCAAGGCCACCTGGAGCACCAGCGGAATCAGGTGATACTCCGGAGAATGATCCTCGCCTCGCTCCGCCGAAGCCCCGGCCGCATTGAAATAGCGCAGCGCCGCGTATCGAAAATCGTAGATACGGTTGAGCCAGTGCAGCATCCGTTCCAACATAAATTTCGATTCGCCGTAGGGGCTGCCCGGCACAATCCTTTCGGCCTCATCAATCGGCATGCGCTCCGGGTCATCAAAGAGATTGGCCGTAGAAGAGAGAATAAAGCGGCGCACCCCGTGCTGAACGGCGCTCTGAAGTAAATTCAAGCCGTTGGTGATATTTTCACCCAGATATCGCCAGGGATTCTCCATCGACTCGCCCACCAGGGTGTGAGAGGCGAAGTGCATAATTGCCTCCGGCCGGTGCTGCTGAAAAATAGCTTGGACAGTCGCCCGGTCGGCCAAATCTCCTTCCACAAACACGGCTTCAGGATGAACCGCCGCCCGGTGTCCCTGGTAGAGGTTGTCCAACACAATCACCGACTCCCCGGCTTCTGCCAGTTGCTCGACTACAATACTGCCGATATAACCGGCGCCGCCGGTCACCAAGATTCTCATTGAAGTTGCGCTCCTTTTCGCTGAAAAACTGCTCCAAATTATACCGGATGTAGGGTCAACAAGCCAACTAATTTGACCTGGAAACCGGCTCATTTGGCGGCAGAATGACTATTCTAACTTTTTTCATGGACTCTCCTTACTTGTTTCTGATTTATTGAGGATTTAATGATGAATGGGCACAGCCCGCAAGCTTATGATTGGAGAGTTACGTGACGCCATTACGTATTCTTTTTATCACTCCCTACCTGCCATCCTTGATTCGGGTCCGACCGTATAACCTGATCAAACACCTGGCTGAACGAGGCCACCGGCTCACCCTGCTGGCGCTGATCCCTCCCGGCGAAGATATTTCCGGGCTTGACTCGCTACGCCGTTGGTGCCAGCAGGTCGAGACAGCGCCGTTGCCCCGCTGGCGCACGATGTGGAATGCTTTGCGGGCTATGCCCAGCCGGATACCGCTGCAAGCCGCTTATTCCCGTTCACCGGTGATGGCCGAGCTGATCGGGCAAACTCAGGCCCGCGCCAAATTTGATGTCGCTCATATCGAACATCTACGCGGCGCCGAATTGAGTTATGCCGTTAATAGCATCCCTACGGTCTTTGACTCAGTTGACTCGATCACCCTGCTGTTTGAGCAGGTCCGCCAGGCAGGGCCAACCTGGCGCAGTCGCCTGCTGGCCGGGCTTGACCTGGCCCGCACCCGCCACTATGAGGGGCGGTTGTTGGCCCGCTTTCCCCGGGTTTTGGTAACCTCCCCGCGCGATAAGGAAGCCCTGGCTAAACTATCTGACCGTTCAATCGACGATAAGCGACTGGTTGTTCTGCCCAATGGCGTTGACCTTGACTATTTTGCCCCGATGGCGTTACCACGCGAACCGGCCACGATCATCTTCAGCGGCAAAATGAGCTACCACGCCAACATCGCCGCAGCTCTGGACCTGGCCACCCGGATTATGCCCCTGGTTTGGGCGGAATTTCCGCAGGCGAAACTCACCATTGCCGGCAAGGACCCGGCGCCGGAACTGCTGGTCCTGGCCCGAGACCCTCGCTTCACCGTCACCGGCACCGTCCCCGACCTGCGGCCCTACCTGGCCGTGGCGACGATCGCGGTGTCGCCAATCCGTTACGGGGTAGGAATTCAGAACAAAGTCCTGGAAGCTTTGGCTATGGCCACTCCGGTTGTCAGCACACCCCAGGCGATTTCGGCCCTGCAAGTGGAGCCGGACCGAGAGCTGCTGGTGGGCGACTCGCCGGAGACCATCGCCCGGGCCATCGTCACTCTGCTCCGCGACGACCAACTCCGCCAGCGGATGGGCCAGGCCGGCCGGCGCTACGTGGAAACCTATCACGACTGGGGCGTGGCGGCTGAAAAGCTGGAACAGGTTTATAGCGAAGTGATCACGGAAAACGAGACAAGCGTTAACCAGACATTAGGAGAAAGATGATGAACCAACCCAGTCAAGCCAGAATTCACCCCACAGCAGATGTTTCGTCCCACGCCGAGATTGGTTCTGGCACGGTGATCTGGCACCAGGCCCAAATTCGAGAAGGAGCCAGGATTGGGGTCAACTGCATCCTGTCCAAGGGGGTGTACGTGGACAGCGGCGTCATCATTGGCAACAATGTAAAAATTCAAAATTACGTTTCAGTTTACCACGGTGTAACCATTGAGGATGGCGTTTTTTGTGGGCCCCACTGCGTTTTTACCAACGACAAATCGCCGCGGGCCATTAATCCAGATGGTTCGCTTAAATCAGGAGATGATTGGCAGCTAAGCCCCACCCTGGTTCGTCAAGGGGCCGCTATCGGCGCAAACGCGACCATTGTCTGCGGGATAACGATTGGACGGTGGGCGATGATTGGGGCCGGGGCGGTTGTCACCCGAGACGTCCCGGATTATGGACTGGTGCTGGGCAATCCGGCCCGATTGCGTGGTTTTGTTTGCCCATGTGGTGGTCGGCTACGTCAAGACTCGGTGGAAGGGGAACAAATAATAACCCGCTGCCCGGCCTGTCAACAAACGGTGGCCATTGACCGGTTCACCTGGGCTATGTCGGAGCAATTATGAGTTTACTTCAACCGTTGCAGCATCTGATCGGCATAGTGTGAGAGATCATGTCGCTGCTGAGTTCGCCACCACCACCGCCAGCCTTCCAGCTCATTGATTAAGTTGCCGGGAGGATCGAGTTGCCGCAGCAGCCGCTCGGCTGAGTCCAACTGGCCAGTCCACAGATAAGCCAGGCCCAGCCCTTTTAACGTGGCCTGATTGTGCGGTTCTCGGGCGTAAGCTTGCTCAAAATGCGCTATAGCCACGCCGAAATTGCGTTGATCCAGGGCCAGCAGGCCCAAACGCCGGTTAGCCACAGGGTTGGTCGGATTCAAACGGAGGGCGCGGTCAAAGCAGGTTGTGGCCTGTTCAAGCGCAACTCGACGTTCTGTTTCATCAAGCGCCGCCGCCAAATCGGCCCGGCTCTGGTAAAGCGAGCTTAGATTGGCGTACCCCAGACTCAGTAAGGGCCGCCAAAAAAACAGCCCCAAACAAACTATTACAACTACCATAAACGAAATGAGAATGTTACGATGACGGCCTTCTACCAGGTCTGGGTCTCTTACCCCAACCACCTGCCTGTCAGGCTGCAACCAGACCGAACACCCTACAGCTATCGTTAATCCCAGTAAGGCAAACAACAGCGGCATCGTCCAGCCCGGGGCTGCCCATTGGGGCGAGTCGCTCAAGCCGTGCCCGAAAACAACGGTAACCCCTAACCAACTGGCTCGAAACAGAGGAAACATAGGGGATACCGGTCCACTCTGTTCGACCCGATAAACAAAACGGTAAAAGGCCAGGATCAGCCAGAGCAATGCTGCCAGCCCCGGCAGCCCCAGACTCAAACCCACGGCCAGAAAAAGCTGGTGGGCATAGAAGAGAAATGGCACCGGAATAAGCAACTGATAACGGGAATAAATCAGGGCAAAAACTTCGCCCAGACCAATCCCGGTAAAAAGGTAATCCGGGAATAGATAAAGACTGTTGCGATAGAGGGCCAACCGGCTGTGCAAAGTTTGTCGCAGCGAAGCCGAATAAGGCAGTTGCGCCAGTTCCGGCCAAAAGTAAACAGTGACCAGGAGACCGAAAATCACCGCCGCCAACCCCATCAGCCCAACCCGCCGGCGAACTGTCCTATCAGGGAGAGCCATAAATCCCCATAACACCGCCGTAACAATCAGGGCCACCCAGGCCCCGCGGGAATTGGTTATGAGCAGTCCATAACCGATCAGGGTTACCATGCCGCCCCAAACAATGACCGCCAACCTACCGGCCGGTGAATCACCCGACTTCCCGGCTGACCAGAATATAACCAAGCTCAACCAGAAAACGCTGGCCAAAAAACCGGCTACCGCATTGGGGTGGGGCGTGACCACGGCCAAATCAGGGAGAACCTGTCCGGTTGCCCGGCCCAGGCTTGCCAATCTGCCAGTCTCGGTGGGATATTCAAAATAGCCATACTGCCCAACAAAATAGAGCGCCGCTAAAGCCGCGATCACAACCAGACCCTCAGCAACTCGCCGGCCAGCAACGGTGGTGTTCACCACGGTAAAAAAAAGGCTGAGACTGCCCAGCAAGGTCAAAAACATCGGCCAACTGAGCGCCGGATCATAAGCGACCACTGTACTCAGCAAAGCGCTTATGGCTAACAACAGGAGTGGCCCGGCCAAAACGGAGGGGTGGGAGCAGCGACCAGCCACTAACCAGCGAGCCGGCCAGGGTAGTAACGCCAACCCGATAACAATAAGATTAATGAGCGGATTAGTAATGCCGAACAGCCCAATCGCTAAAAGCGGCCAGGGCCAGGCCAATTCGAGGGCCACAACCTGGCGGGCCAGGGGCAAAAGACGGCTGAGATAGCTACGGGTATGAAAAGTCATCGGCTCACATTTTTGGGTAAGGCTCTACGGCGAGATAAATATAACATAATCGGCTGGCGCGGCCCAATCGATTTGATTGTTTCAAACTCTTTCGATAAAATCGGTAAAATCATTAAATTGATCATAGAGCGTTGAATGATCCGCAAAACCTCCCTCTTTCTATCGAGTACCCTGGCTTTACTGGTGGCGTGCCAACCTATGCAAAACTATCGGCACCCTGATGAGCCGATGTTTGTCGGCAACTTCGCGCAAACATCGCCCGATTTCCAGGGTGAGCTAAAGGTCATCACCTGGAATATCAGATTCTCCAAGTTGATTGAGCAAGCCAGCGCCGAGTTAGCCGAAGTTGAGGAACTACAGGATGCTGATATCCTGATACTTCAGGAGATGGACGAAGCCGGGGTGGCGACTATTGCCCAAGCTCTAAACTATAATTACGTCTACTTTCCGGCCTCAGTCCATACGCATCACGACAAGAATTTTGGCAACGCCATTCTGTCAGTTTGGCCAATCTCTGAGCCGGCCAAACTGCTGCTCCCCTACCAGAATCCCAGAAACAGGCAGATGCGCATTGCCGTTAAAGCTGTGATTACGGTTGGAGCCACCGAACTGGTTGTCTACAGCATTCACACTGAAACAGTCTGGTTAAACGGTCAAAGAAGAAAAGAGCAAGTTGAAACATTACTCCAGAATATTGGTAAGGATCAGCCTCACATTATTGTGGCTGGTGATTTCAACACCTTTACTGCCCATAGCATTATCGAGCTGGAACAACAATTTGCGCAGTTTGGACTGGAACGGATTTCTCGGGGGGCCGGTTATACGTTTGAACGGGGTAAATTTGGCTTCACCCTGGACCACATATTTGCCAGAGGTGCTTCTGACGGCACAACTGGAGTGTGGCGCAATACAAGCGCCAGCGATCATTATCCCCTTTGGGCCAAACTGTCGTTGAATGGTGAGTCTAAAGACTAACTCTTTTTTGCAAAAGGCCAATCAAATCGGCTCTAACTATTGACAACAGAACATATGTTCTGGTATAATAAGCTTACCTAAAGGTGAGCTTTTTATGTTTGCGAAAAACTCAGGCCAAGTCAAAAAAGTTGTTGAAAGCGTGGCCGGCATCCTGATCAACCCCTTTAGCCGGTTTCAGCTACCCGCGTTAGCCGACGCCAATATTGCCCCCAAAGATCTGGTTACCATACCGACAGGGTTTCGGTCCCTGGATAAAGCAGTTGGTATCGGCGGCCTGCCTTGCGGGCGAATCACCGAGCTGATGGGGCCTGGAGGCAACCTGGCCAGTAGCGGCGCTATCAATATTGCCGTTCGGATCGCCGCCAACGTTCAGCGAAAACAACAACTGGTGACCATCATTGATCTGAGCCACAATTTTGACCCCTGGCAAGCCGAGCAATGCGGCCTGATTGCCCCACACTTACTGCTTAACCAGCCGGAGACCGTCTTTGCAGCCCTGACAGTGCTCGAAGTTGCCTCTCAGAATGAAGGCTTGATCATTGTGGTTTTTGGACAGACGAGCAGGGTGCTCAGCCAGGCCTCCCCCAATTTACGGAAGGCCTTACTCGGGCGCCTCCGAAATATTGTCAGGTCATCAAGTCCCGTTTTTTTGTTCTTAACCACGGCCCAAACCACCAACCCGTTCAACCCGCACAACTATCCTGCCGGCTTTCCCCTGGCCGAACTGACCGACCTTCGCTTGTGGATCCAGGATGAAAGCTGGACCCACCGGGCTGGCGTAGTTGCAGCTTACAAAGCTAATGTCACGGTGATCAAGAACAACCTCGCTCTGGCCGGTCGAGGCGCAGACATCCGGATCAAGTTTGCTGCGCCGGATGAAGAGACCTTTTAGAACCTCGCCCCTGCAATCATTATTACCAGAAAAATCCAAAAGACGCAGTACCACAAATGCCCCCCTCTTTTGCGACCTCTTGCCGCCATGCTATAATACCGTCTGGTCAAAGAACGAAGGAAGGATGCGTGACTGATGATGGGAAATTTGCGACACCTTTTGGTGGCGTCGCTATTATTCGCTTTGGTAACTGTCAATTGCAGTCTGGCCCAATCGGTGGTTCAGCGAGTTCAATCAAGTAAAGCTCTGGCCAGTTTAAGCTCAAACTCGGCTGAGGACGAAGCTACGCAGCGCCGGCCCACCCCCAGGCCAACCTTTACCCCTACCCCAAATTACACCGATACGCCCACCAATACACCTACGCCAACCATCACCCCAATCCCAACCGAAACACCGACACCGGTTGCGACCGACACGCCAATACCCACCGATACGCCGGTACCCACCGACACACCGCGGCCCGCGAACACGTTACCCCCACCACCGCCAACCGCCACCTTTACCCCTGAGGCTACGCCCACCCCGTCCTATCCCTTTAGAATAGCAGAGCAGGGCAACCGGGAATTTCAGCACACCAGCTATCATGTCATTACCATTTATGTGGCCGTGGTGGATACCAATAACACCCCCATTGGCGGCTATAAATTGGTGGGCGACCATACCCCATCTGGCCGGCACGTCGAAAGCCCGCCCAGCGACTGGTCGTGGAGCGTCGCCAACTGTCTCGGTTGCGGTTATGTTAAACAGGGTAATCTAAAATTTGAGCCAGGTCCGCAGGAAGACGGCACCTGGAACTTTTATCTGGTCGACAGCGGCGGCACCCAACAGTCAGAAATTATCTCACTGTCATATTCTTCTGATCCGCAGCAATGGGTGTATGATTTCATGATCCTGGCGCAGAAATAATCAGCCACGGAATCACTAATCAGCAGTCGATCCAATAATCTACCACCGGCGGCCGGAGAAGCCAATCACGCCCCATCATGCTTGATGATTGGGGCGGTGTTACTTAAAATATGATGGAGCTATCAAGAAAAAATATCGCCAAAAGAAGGAATTCAGGGACATTTTATCTCTTTCTGGTCGGATTTGTCAGCCTGACGTTCAGCCTGGGCTGTTCGGTTGGCGCTTTGCTGGTTCAGGCGCCTACGCCAACGCCTTTGCCCCGCAAAACTCCCAAACCCACCTTCACCTTAACTCCCTACTACACCCCCACCCGGACCCCGACCCCAACCTTTACCCCAACTTCAACTGACACTCCTACACCCAGCCCAACCCTAACGGAGACGGCTGAACCAACCGCGCCCGTGGCGGCGGCTCAGCCGGCCGCGGCTGCGCCCGTTCAGCCGGTTGAGCCTCCCCCTCCCCCCACGCCTGAAGAACCAATGGCCACGCCAACGCCGGCCTTTCCTTTCAACGTAGTCTATTTTCAGCATGATACCGGCTCACCAGGCGAAACCCGATTTACCGGCTGGATCAGGCTGGATCTTGGACCGGGCAGATTCAAATCTCTGGCTGACTTTCAAATGAAAGTATTGGCCCCTAACGGGGTTGAATATTTGAGCGAACTATCCGGTCCCGGCGCGACCGATAGCACCGTGCCGGGTACCGGCGATAATCATCTGATGAACACAAAGCTGGAGATCCGGCCATACACGCCCGGAGTTTACAAAGTTTTCTTGGTGGAAGGCGGATTACAGGTTTCGCCCGAGATCGAACTGAATCTCAGCGCCGAACCACGCCAATACGTTCATTTCGACTTCTTTAAGCAAGAGCAGCAATAGTTACTGAGGAGATGCGGATGGGTAACAACAAATTGAATGCGCCAATGTGGCTATATCTATTGCCAATTATCCTGGCCCTGACCTCGCTGGGCTGCGGCTTATCCGGTCTGGTGAGCCGAGTCGGGGCAGATGCAGCGGCTACCCCAACCCGCACGCCAATGCCAACTTTCACCGCCACGCCGGCGGGCCTGGCCTTTGTCCAGGCAGATCCGGCAACGCCCACGCCAACGGCAACCCATACCCCCCTCCCAACCCCCACGCCGATCCAGCCAGAGTCGCCGCTGCCCACACCCGAACCAATCGAGCAGCCGGTCACGATCACCGTGCTGCAAAATATGAACGTGCGCACCGGTCCCGGCACAAATTATCCGATTGCCGGACCCGGCCCGGCCGGCGAAACAACCCGGGTAGTCGGTCGCAATGCCGACAGCTCCTGGCTACAGGTAGAATACCCGCTCACGGCTGATGGCACCGGCTGGGTTTACGCTTCGCTGGTTCAGATCAACGGTGACCCGGGCACGGCGGCCGTAGTTCAGGTAGCTCCGCCGCCCGTGGCTGTTGCCGCGCCGCCGCCCCAACCCCAAGAGGAAGCCGAGGAAGCCCCGCCGCCGGCCCCGGAAGCGCCTAAGTATCAATTTACTCCCACCGGCTGGCACGCCTCGGAAAATGCAGCCATTGTGCATTTCAAAGGTCGGATCAAAGACGAAGCCGGCAACCTGGTCAACGGCTATAGCGTATTGCTTGATAACCACGCCTTCAGCGTGCTATCCCACCCCACCGGGGCCAGTCGCTGGTACCCCGACAAGGGCGATGGAGAATGGGATGTCGTCTTGCCCAACCTGTTCGATGCGCAGGGCTGGTGGTGGCTCACTGTCGTTCGCTACGATTGTCCAGGCTTTTTTGACGCCGGCTTTGATGCCCAGTGCAAGCAATTCACCCGCTTCTCAGAGGATGTCAAAGTTGAGGTCCGCACCCCTGAGGAGTCAATTATCAATGCTGACTGGGTTTGCCATTGGGATTGCAACAAAGGTCTCTACGCCGAGGCATTCCGGCGCTAAAATTTTTGCTTTGCCGTTACAATCATAGCCGCACCCTTCGATACGCTCCCCGCTTGGCTCAGAGCTACTCAGGGTGCGGCACACCTGCCCCTTTTCGGAGACAGGCTTTTGTCAAAAATAAAACAGCTTAAATTTGTTCTACTGACCGCCGCCCTATTGCTGCTATGTGTGGGTCTGGCCGTGGCCATTGCTGCCCGGCAATTGCTTCCCCTATTCAACCAGGCTCACCCGGTTAGTGAGATCAACAAGCCGGCGCCTACGGTCACCTCTAGACCGATTCCACGGATAGAACCAACGCGCCCTACTTCCACGCCCGCTATCACCGCCACTCCCGCCGAGACCGCTACGGCCGAGTTAGAATCAAGGCCGGAACCACGGGAGGGAGGCGAGGCAGGTCAGGCCAGCCCTTTACAACTCTCGACCGAGCAACTCCTGCTCCAGGCCAATATCCCTGAGCGTGATCAACGCTTGTTGGCCATCCGGCTCAAAAACAACGGCCAGGATATTCCAAAAATCGCTCACCAAACAACCAGAATCCTGGCCCTCGGTGACGCCGACACCTTCTGGGTTACCGACAACCAGCAGACGCCGCCCCGGCAATTTCAGGCCAACGCAACCTTGAAATATCTCACCCCCCACTCCTACTGGTGGGTGCAAGATGGGTTCAACGTTAATGAAGCCGACCTGAAACGCTCGGCGGAACGCTTTGAAAATGAGACCTATCCGACCAACCGGGCCTTTTTTGGCAGTGAATGGTCGCCCGGCATTGATAGCGACGGGCGGGTCCATATTTTTATGGGCGACGTGCCGGGCGTGGCCGGTTATTTCTCGGCCTCAAATCAGTATTCGGCTTTGGCCGAACCTTACAGCAATGAACGAGAGATGTTCTTTGTCAACCTGAAAGCGATGTCGCCGGGTAACGCCTACTTTGACAGTGTATTGGCCCACGAATTTCAGCACATGATTCACTGGCATCAGGACCGCAACGAGGACACCTGGGTCAATGAAGGCATGAGTGAGCTGGCCACCTTTATCAATGGTTATGGCATCAGCAATTTTGTGGGAGCGTTCACCGCAATGCCCGACACCCAACTGACCGGCTGGGCCGACACACCCGACGCGGCTCTGGCCAATTATGGCGGTAGCTTTCTCTTTATGAGTTATTTCTTGCAGCGCTTTGGCGAAGAAATGACCCAGGCGGTGGTGGCTCATCCCCACAACGGCCTGGCCGGTTTCAACGCCGTGCTGGCCGAACATGGTTATACAGAGCGATTTGATGATATTTTTGCCGATTTTTTGATTGCCAACTACCTGAATGACCCTACTGATGACGCCGGCTTGTGGGGCTACCGGGATATTCCATTGAGCCCAATTTTCCCAACCGAACGTCACAGCATTTATCCGGTTGAGCAGCAGGCCACGGTGTACCAGTATGGCAGCGATTACATCGAGCTAACCGGCCGCGGTGATCTCAAGCTTGATTTCAGCGGCGCCACCCAGGTCAAGGTGGTCAATACCCAGGCCCACAGCGGCCAACACCAGTGGTACAGTCACCGCGGCGACGACAGCAACAGCCGCCTGACCCGCGCCTTTGATTTGAGTGGCGTCAGCCAGGCCACCCTGAAATATTGGACCTGGTACGACATTGAGTCTGATTGGGATTATGGTTACGTTGAAATTTCAACCAATGGTGGGCAGAGCTGGACCATCCTCGCCACGCCCCACAGCAACACCGCCAACCACAGTGGCAGCGCCTACGGCCCCGGCTACACCGGGACCTCAGGCGGCGGTGAACCAATCTGGCTGGAAGAAAATATCGACATTTCTGATTACACTGGCCAGGAAGTGTTGATCCGTTTTGAGTATGTTACCGACGACGCCGTCAACCGCCCGGGCTGGACCCTCGACGATATCAGCATTCCAGAAATAGGTTTTTACGACGATGTGGAAAATGGGCTGAATGGTTGGCTGGCTGAAGGCTTCGTCCGGATGGACAACCTGCTCCGCCAGAAATTTCTGGTGCAGTTGATTGAAGTCGGCGCAGACGTCAACATTCGCCGCCTGCCGCTCGATGAAGCCAATCGCGCCGCCACGACCATAACCGGCCTGGGTGATAGTCTCGACCGGGTGATCCTGGTAGTCAGCGGCCTCACGCCTGTCACCACCGAACCGGCCAGCTACGAATACAAGATAACCACCCTCGACTAGCAGTTTGTCAGAGAAATTTCAGGGGTCGAGGCTTTAGCCAGTGAAATTGGGCATTATCCGGCTAAAGCCTCGACTCCGGCTTTTTGTACAATCTATCTCCGACAAGCCCGATCAGGAACTATGATTCAGCCTCCCCTGCTACCAGCTCCTAGCCGTTGTTCTGCCTGCAACAGTTCCGTTATCGCCTTGACCGATAAGGGACGACTCAGCAAGTAACCCTGCACTTCGTCACACTGTTGCGCCTTCAGCAGGGCCAATTGGGCTTCCGTTTCAACCCCTTCGGCCACAACCTTCAATTTCAAGCTATGAGCCATCGCAATAATAGCGGCGATAAAGGCGGCATCGCGCGACTCACCCGTCATCCCTCGCACAAAGGATTGGTCAATCTTTAAGGTGGAGATGGGAAAATAGGTTAGAAAATCGAGCGCCGAACCCAGGCCAAAATCGTCAACCGCAATTCTAACCCCCAGTTCACTCAAAGCTTTTACCATAGCCAGACTAAACTCCTGATTAAGCATGGTCATGCTCTCGGTGATTTCCAACTCTAACGCCTGCGGGGGCAAATTCGTTTCTGCCAGGGTCCGTTTCACCAGGTCGGGCAACAACTCAGCCTCGATGGGCAGGGTGTCGGCTTGAGGCGACTGCTTCAATTGAAACGGTGACACATTGACCGAGACTCGCAGCGAGGTAAAGCCGGCGGCGCGCCAGGCCACCATCTGAGTACAGGCGGCCTGGAGAACCCAGGCGCCGATGACCGGAATCAAGCCAATCTCCTCGGCCAGAGGGATAAACTCAATCGGATCAACCAGACCCCGTTCGGGGTGCTGCCACCGCAGCAGGGCCTCTACTCCCGCCAAACTCCCATCTACCAGGGATACAATGGGCTGGTAATAAAGCTGCAATTCCTCTCGCTCCAACGCGTGGCGCAACTCAGCCTCAAGCTGCCACATCTCTTCAAGCCGGGTCCGCATATCAGCCTTGAACAGTTCGTAACGCGCCCGCCCCTTGGCTTTAGCCTGGTACATGGCCATATCGGCGTCACGCAGGATATCGTCCGGCCAATCATATTCGTCTGACCCTATAGCGATACCGATACTGGTGGCCGTAAATATCCGCTGCTCCTCCAAAATAATCGGTTTGGCCAATTCCAACTGAATACGCTCCGCAATGGCGACCGCCTGGTCAACTCTGGGAACACTATTGAGCAAGATCGCAAACTCATCCCCCCCTAGACGCGCCACCATATCATCAGGCCGCAGGTGTGCCTTTATCCGCCGGGCAACGGCCACCAGCAACCTATCCCCAATCAAGTGTCCCAGGCTATCATTGATGATCTTGAAGCGGTCGAGGTCAAGAAAAAGGACCGCAAATTTATAGGCCTGATCTTCCTTGGCCTGCTCGATAGCCTGTTCTAGCCGCTCGCGGAAAAGAGTCCGGTTCGGTAAGCCGGTCAAGGCATCGTGAAAGGCGCTGTGCATCAATTGGGCTTCGGCCAGTTTGCGTTGGGTAATGTCAGTCTGGGAACCGGCCAGGCGGGTTGGCTGCTGATTGTCTGCCCAAACTGCCAGCCCCTGGCAAAGGACCCAACGATACCGGCCGTCTCGATGCAAGATACGCTGTTCGTTTTTAAAGGGTATTACAGCTGAAGCCTGGCCGTGCAAATAATCGCAGATATCGGCCTTGAGCTGGGGCAAATCCTCAGGATGGACCCGGCTAAACCATTCGACCGGGCTATCGCCAACTTCATCCTCCTGACAACCGAGCATCGCCTTCCAGCGAGAAGAAAAATAGATCTTGTTAGTTTTGAGGTTCCAATCCCATAAACCATCGCTGGCACTCAACGCGGCCAGCGCATAACGCTCTTCACTTTCGCGCAGCGCCTCTTCGGCCCGCTTGCGTTCGGTTATATCAATACCAATACTGATAATATATTCAACCGCGCCGGCGTTATCGAACAGGGCCGTATTTGACCAGGAGATGATTCGCCGGTCGCCCCCCTGCGTCACCCAGGAATTTTCGTATTCACTCGGCACCTGGCCCCGCCGTAGCTGTTCAAAACGGCTCATTAACCCTTCTTTCTCCTCCGGTGGGACAAACAAATCCCAAGAATATTTCCCTCGAACCTCATTCAATGAGTAACCGGTAATCCTTTCACAGGCCCGGTTGAAGCGCAGAATACGGCCCTGGGAATTCAAAATGATAATTAAGGCGCCGGCCGTGTCCAGAATCGCCGAGATGAAATTCCGTTCCATCTTCAAGGCGCGCACCCGCTCCACAATTTCCAACCGGGCTTGATCGAACAGGCGAGCATTGTCGAGCGCGACCGCGGCCTGGTCGACGAAAGCTTGCAGCAGCTCGATCTCAACGCCAACATAGGCCCCGATCGCGGCATTGGCCACATGCAAATAACCGATGACTTTCCTTTTCTTAGTGGCGGGCTGTTTTGACGAAGTCAGGGCAGACGTACCAATAGGTACATTAACATAAGCTTTAACCCAACTCTGGCCTGATTGGCTCACCCAGGGGTCGGTGGCCTCAACCTCACTAACCACAACCGCCTCGCCGGTTTCCAGGACAGTCAGCAACGATGGGATCGATGATATCTTGAATCTGGCCGAAGCAATAGCGCCTTCAGCTCCCAATAGGCTGTAACCCCGCCAGCGAGCGACGCGGGCCGTATCGCCCTCGATCAGCAGAATACAGGCTGCGTCAAGCGAAACGACCCGACTCACCTGCTCGATAATGTGGTCAAGAACTTCATCATAGTTGAGCATAGAGAAACCTGCTACTCACTTTGCGGCATTGGCCAACAATTCCAGCGGTAAAGGATGAATCGGGGGACGGGCGGTGTAGGTTCCCACGGCTGCCAGATCCCGGCCGGTTAGCCGGGCCACTTCAGCCGCCACCAACATACCGCACATGCGCCCCTGGCAGTCGCCCATACCGGTTCGAGTTAACCCCTTTACCGCCGACGCCGAGTCCGCGCCCAGAGCAATGGCCGCCTTGACCTCAGCCAATTTGACCATCTCGCAACGACAGATCACCGTCTCATCATCCGCCAACTCAGCCAGGCCCGGACCGGGCGTAAACAGGCGGCCATATAGTTGCTGAAATCTTTGCTCACGGGCTACCTGTTTCAACTCGGGCCTTAATCGCCCGGCCAACTGGGTGGCGGTCACGTGGTCGTCTCTAATTCGTTGGGCCGCGGCCAGACCGGCCAAACGACCTTCCAGCCGCGCCAGCAGCGCCCCACCGATGCCGGCCCCATCGCCCACGGCGTATAGCCGGGGCACGCTGGTCTGCTTGAACGGGTCACGCACCGGCGCCCAGCCGCCCAATTCTGGCCGGTAACTGTGCTCAGCCCCGGCCAGACGACTCAACTCGGTGGCCGGTGCCAGGCCATAACCCACACAGACAGTATCACACGCTACGGTCTGTTCAGTGCCGGGGATAGGCCGCCAGGCCGAGTCCAGTTTGGCGATCACCGCCCCGGTTACACCGCCGGCAGGCGTCCCCACGGCTCTGACCAGACCCCAACCCAAGCGATAGGGTACGCCCGCCTGCCACAGGGTGCGGGCGTAGGTAAAGCCCTCGGCCAGGCGAGCGCCCTGCCCCCACATCAACCAGGCCCGGCTCAAACCCACCTTGAGCAAGTGGGGATTACCCTCCAGCACCGCGGCTACGTCCGCGCCCCCCCAGACCAGTCCGGCCGCGACCGCCAGTTGTAACGGGCCGGTGCCGGCCAACAAGATGCGCCGGCCGGGCAGCAGGCGCTGGTGTTTGAGCATGGTTTGGGCCGCGCCGGCCGTGATTACACCGGGCAGAGTCCAACCCGGAAAAGCAACCGGCCGATCATAGGCCCCGGTGGCCAGAATCACCGCCCGGGCTTGCAGGCGAGTGGGCGCTCGCGGACCTGATAGGGTCAGCAAATTATCTTCATATATGCCCCAAACCAGTGTCTCGGTGAGAAGTTTGATATTAGGCTGGGCCAGCCGGGCTAACAGAGCTGCGGCTTCACGTTGGTGGATCGTTAACGCAGCCGCGCTGAATTCCGCGGGCAACTGCTTGAAATATTGTCCCCCCGCCTGGCGGCAGCTATCGATCAGATAGACCTCGACGCCCAGCTCAGCCGCAGCCAGCGCCGCGCTCAAACCGGCCGGCCCGGCGCCGATAACGGCCACGTCCGTGGAGACGGTCATGGAGACACCTCCGGCCGGGTGAGTATTTGCATATTTTCCACCACCGGCGTCAGGCAGGCTCGCTGCAGATAACCGTCAACCCAAACAGTACAGCCATAACACACACCGATGCCGCAAAAGAAGCCCGGCCGTAGTTTGCTCGTCGGTCTGGTGGAGTAATGGTAGTTTCGGCGACCACCGGCCAACAGCACCGTGGCTACGGTTTCGCCCTGGTAGGCGGTCACGGCCTGGCCGTCCACCAGCACGGTGATGGCTCTGCCCCGCTCAACTGCGGGCAGTAAGGGGTGAGACTGGTCAATCCGCAGCGATCCCATTATGATCCCTTCATCTCCCAACCCCGGCAAATTCAGCCGACTTCTGGTTTTGATAGAATCTGGCCGGGGCAAACGGCGTCAACGCCGGCTCGACCGGCTGCCCCAGCACCTCGGCGGCAATCAGGGCGCTCACCGCCGGCAGGGTCGTGAGCGACAGGTGGAAGTAGAGCGCCACATACAGGTTGTCCCAGGCCGGCAACGGGCCGATGAGCGGCTGTTCGTCGGCGGCAAAAGGGGTGGGTCTGGCCCAACTACGCACCACCCTCACCCGGTCCAGCGCCGGGAACAGCTTGAGCAGATTAGCGGCGATACTGGCCGGTCCCCAGGCCGTATTGCGGCGCTGAAAATGTAAATGAGCATCGACTGCCTCGGTGACGAGGATCGAGCCGTTAGGCAACTGCCTGAAACCAACCGAAACCGCCTGCGGGCTGTTGTGAATGGTCTCGTAGAAATCGGCCAGGCCGATATGGTTACGCACCAGTGGGGCAACTCGCTCGGTGATGATGGCTTCGGCGTGGCTGTGCTGGAGCGGAAGATCCACACCCATAAGTTGTCCCAACTGTGGCGACCAGGCCCCGGCCGCCAGCACTACTTGAGCCGCGCCAAAAGTCTCGGCCGCAGTTTTAACCCCGGTTAGGCGCTGGCCAGCCATCTCGAAACCCACCACCGGGCAGTGCTGCCGGATCACCGCCCCATAACGACAGGCCTGCCGGGCATAACCAAACACAAATTTAAACGGATCGCCATGGCCCTCTTCTTGATCGTACACCGCCCCCAGATAGCCGGTCGAGTCCAAACCCGGTTCAAGGCGACTGAGACCAGCCCGGCTAACCAGCTCGACCTGAAGCCCCAAACGGCTGAACCAGTCGCAACGCCTTGACCAGTCGGCCCATTGGGCCTCGCTATCGATCAGCAGCAGGTTGCCGTGCCGGCCCCAGCCCAGGTCGAGCTCCAGCTCACTTTCCAGTTCAGCCCAGCGAGCCAGCCCCAATTGCACCAGTTGCAGGTTCAGCCCCGGCTGCGCTTCGGACACCTGCACTCGACCGGCGCAACCGGCGGTGCTGCCGCTGCCCAGCTCATTTTTCTCCAGCAGCAACGTTTTGGCTCCCAACCGGGCCAGATGATAGGTAATGGCCGCCCCGGCCATACCCCCACCGATGACAATGACATCAAATGAACTCATTTTCAAGTCTTAGAACGTGTTTCTTAAATCGAATCCGGGTGAAAATCGGCCTACATGTCACTAGTATGATAAAAGGCAACTAGTATGATAAAAGGCAACTGATATAAAATAGCTCACGGACCTGGTAGATCGA
>CAYNLK010000065.1:25452-32924 GCA_964398055.1 uncultured Caldilineaceae bacterium | reverse complement strand
GTTCTGTCCAGCTTTCTGCTGTTTGTTGCCCTTTAATTCGGCCTATAACAAGGCGCTGATGTTTGGGCTGGTGCAGAATGAGCAGGAGATGGCCAGCCTGACCCGGATTGCGGTGACGCTGGGCGCGGCGATGGGGCAGAGCGCGGCCAAGAGCATTGATGACCTGAGTACGGCCCTGGGGCGCAACAGCCCGTTGATTTTGGATAACCTGGGGATTAGCATCAAGCTGGAGGACTCCTACCGGAACAGATTCGGACCAAACCGGCCAAAGTTGGATCCAGGATTGGAGCATGGTATACTGTGGGTGTGATCTGCTATAACTCGGTTTTGTTCAGGTGAGATTATGCGGCAAATTTACTCGCAAAACCGATCTGACTGGTTCATCAAACTGACCTTTCTGGTTTTATTGGCTGTCATCAGCCTGGGCTGCAATCTGAGTTTGAGCTTGCCTCTTGCGGTTACCACTCCCACCTCTCCAACTGAAACCCCGACCCCAATTGCCACGGTTGGCCCCACCCCTGTTCCGCCTGCGCTCGGTCCCGATAATGATCTCAACCTGGTTACCCTCATCGACGCGCTTGGGCGTGATTTTGCCGAGCGACGTATCATCGAGGTTTATGAGCGAGTGTCTCCCTCGGTGGTCAGTATCACCACCCAGGTTTTGCAGCGTAACTTCTTTTTTGAGCTTATTCCGGCCGAGGGGGCCGGCTCCGGTTTCGTGCTTGACCGGGAAGGTCATATCTTAACCAACTACCACGTGATCCGCGGCGCTCAACAGATCGAGGTTAGCTTCATCGATGAGACCACCTTGCCCGCCAAACTGGTGGGGGCCGACCCTCGCAACGATATTGCCGTATTGCAAGTGGACGCGCCGCCCGAACTTTTGATACCGGTGGAGTTGGGCCGCTCAGATAATCTGGCCGTGGGACAGCGGGCCGTGGTCATCGGCAATCCCTTTGGGCAGTTCGGGGGGACGCTCACGGTCGGTGTGGTCAGCGCCCTGAACCGCACCCTTGAAAGCGACGGAGGACGGGAGATGAGCGGCATCATCCAAACCGACGCCGCTATCAATCGAGGCAATTCCGGCGGGCCGCTGCTCGACAGCGCCGGACGCGTCATCGGGATCAATACGGCTATATTCAGTCCCAGCGGGGTTAATGCCGGGGTGGGTTTTGCCGTGCCGGTCGATACCATCCGCCGGTTGTTACCCGACCTGCTGACTTACGGCCGTTACCGTCACCCCTGGCTTGGGATTCGCTATGCTTACCGTCTGACTTCTGGCTTGGCCGACACATTGGAGTTGCCCGTTAACCAGGGTTTGTTGTTGGTTGAACTATTTCCAGATAGCCCCCTGGCTCAAATCGGGGCCAGAGGAGCGCAGCAGGCGGCAATTCTGGGCAATCAACGCATTTTTATCGGTGGTGATGTGCTCATTGCTATTGACGGGCAAGCCGTTGCCAGCCTGGAAGAGCTATACCGGTTGCTAGAGAGCAACTACCAGGTGGACGATCCAGTGGTCGTCACCCTCCTGCGTAACAGCCAGGAAATTACCGCCACAGTCACACTGGCCGAAGAACCGTTAACCCGTTAGCCCCGCCAAACCTCTCCATCGGCGCCTAAACTCATTGCTAAAAAGTGGCGGTCACCTTTATACTTGTTTGGGACATTCGCTATTCCTTCCTCTGACTCCACTTTTTCTCTTTGACATGTGTTGCAAAGTTGTGATATACTCTGCCAGAAAACGATTGCGCAACCGTTTGCGGGGAGGTGTGTCATCGTAACGATGCGTGACGTGGCCGAACGCGCCGGTGTGTCGGTCACAACCGTCTCTCACGTTATCAATGTGACCCGCGTGGTCAGTGTTGAAGCGCGGCAGCGAGTGCTGGCAGCGATGGATGAATTGGGCTACCAGCCCAATGCCCTGGCCCGGAGCCTGCGCCGCAAAGAAACCTATAGCCTGGGTGTGATTGTCCCCGACAGCGCCGACCCCTTCTTTGCCGAAGTCGTCCGGGGGATCGAAGATGCCAGCTTTCAACGTGGCTATACCATCACTCTCTGTAACTCGGACAGTGATCTAGATAAAGAGCTTCTCTATACCAACGCCCTGACGGAGAAGCAGGTGGATGGTATCCTCTTTTTGGCGGCCGGCGGCAAAAGTACCGAGCACATTCAAACACTGTACAAGCGCCGGATGCCCTTGGTTGTAGTGGATCGCTACACTGAAAACATAGCCCTGGACTCGGTGCAAATTGACAATGCCTGGGGTGGTTGGGCGGCAACGCGCCACCTGGTTCAATTGGGGCACCGGCGTATTGGCTGTATTACCGGCCCATCCGATTTAACCTTAAGCGCCGAACGGGTTACCGGCTATCGCCGCGCTCTGCAAGAGGGGCAACTGGCTGTCGACGAGAGTCTCATTGTCAAAGGCGACTTTCAATATGAGAGCGGTTATCAGGCTGCCCGGTACTTCCTGACAATGGTCGATCCACCCACAGCTATCTTTGCCTGCAATGACCTGATGGCCGTTGGCCTGGTCAGCGCAGCCCAAGCGTTGGGATATCAGATACCACATGATCTGGCCGTAGTTGGCTTTGACGATATCCGTTTGGCCTCTTTTATCAATCCACCGTTGACCACTATCGCCCAACCCAAATATGAGATGGGGCGCATCGCCACCTCTATGCTCTTGGAGCGCATCAATGATCCTGACATGCCCCCGCGCCAGCACACCCTCAAAATTGAATTGATCGTCCGCCGTTCCTCTGTGCCCGTTAATGGGAAAGAAATCCAAGGAGATGACCGGTGAAGAAAATTGGGATCATTAACCAGCCCATTGCCGCGGTGATGGCCGGCCTGGGCCACACTGACACAGTTGTCATTGCCGATGCCGGACTACCCATTCCTGACCGGCCCCAGCGCATCGACCTGGCCTTGACCCAGGGGATACCCACTTTTCTGGATACCTTAGGGGTCATTCTCACCGAGATGCAGGTGGAGCGAGCCATCGTTGCCGCCGAAATGCTCCAGGTTAGCCCGGATTTGTACCGGTCCGTCAAGACGCTCCTGGCCGATATCCCCCTGGAGACTGTGCCTCACGAAACCTTCAAGCAGCAAACTCACTCTGCCCGTGCCGTCATCCGGACCGGCGAGTTCACGCCTTACGCCAATATTATTTTGGCGGCCGGGGTGGTGTTTTAGAAGAATTTTGGAAGTTGTTTGGGGAGGGCTGGCAATTCCCATAGGATCGCCAGCCCTTTTTTGTTTTCAATTAGGCAGCTTTGTCCGGGGCTTCGGGATTGGGACCAAAGTGCTTGAGCATCACAATTGGGTCGGTTGGGCTGGGATTGTGAATCGTAACGCCTGCCTGGGCTACTGATGCCGCCACAAAGTACTCATCGTGGGTTAGCTGGCCAAAGCGGATAAGGGTCGGCGTTTCAATGGGCCAGCCGCCAAAGGTACCATGCCCCTGAACCATGATAAAGCCGTATGGGCCGGCATCTTTGATGGTGACGGTCCGGCCGGGCAACACGGTCAGCTCTTTGGCCGCCACGTAGTCGTTGCCATAGGTAATCCATTTTTCGATGTAGCCTTCAGCCTCCATCTCCGCCACCGGCTTGACCGGCACGGGCGGGCGGAAATATGCCTCTTTAATGTTGGGGATAACGTTGGCCTCCCAATCAATCATCGAGATGATGTAATCGAAATCCTGTTGCTTGTCTGCGGGAACATTCTTCACCAACAGGTCCCAGCCGATGGGCGCGTCATTGACCAGCGATTGGTACATGGCAAATACGTCGCTGGCCCACTGTGGTTCGTAAGTGCAGAGACTGCCGGGGGCGTGCAACACCCCGGCCGGCACAAACCAGCCGGTGCCAAGTTCCAGGCGATAGGCTTTGGACAAATCGGTGATATGGTTGTCGCCCTGGTTCCAAATTTCCAGGCAGTGCCGCACCTGCTCCTTGGTCGTACCCGGCTCCAGCCCAAAGAAGGTGTGCGGAAAAGCCCCGCCGTGATTATTTTGCTGCGGTGGGAAGTAGTAGGCTTCCGGTTTGGGCTGCATCCCAACTGCGGCGGCGTGTTCCGTCATTTGATGCAGATGGTGGGGCAGCGGTCCCTGGTTGTCAAAATATTTAGAGTACATGGGCCAGGCGTGGTACTTGTTCCACATTTCGTCGCCCAAAAGCTTGCCCCCCAATTCTGCCACACAGTCGGCAAAGAGGATTTTTTCGTTGCCGGAGACAACATAGCTCAAACCTTCGTCGGGGGTGGTCAACGGGCCGTTGTCGGCCTTGGTGGTTGACGAGAACCACCGCTCATCGATCCCGCCGCGGTGCGCCCCAAAGGCGTAATAGTCGCTGGGGTGCAGTTTGATCCGTTTGCCGGGGATACAAAACGAGCGCGGCACCCAGGTTGGGGCCAATCTGAGAATCCCCTGGGCCGCTTCAAAAGCCTGGTTGATCTGTTGAGTTTGAGAGGTCATGATTTATTTCCTTTCTTGAAAAGAGATGAAATGATTAACCAAACACTTCGGCCAGGGCGCGGTGCATCACCTCGACCGGCGCGTCCAGGCCGGTCCACATCTTAAAACCGATGGCGCCCTGGTAAACTAACATCCCTAACCCGTCGAGCGTGGTCGCGCCCCTTGCTCTGGCCACCTGCAGAAAGGGGGTTTGGGGCGGATTGGGGATGACATCGCACACGGTCATCGCCGCGGTGATGCTGTCATAGTCAAGATCCGGGCGGGCGGTCACATCGGGAAACAGGCCAATCGAGGTGGCGTTGACCAGCACGTCCGTATCGGCCGGCAGGGCATATGGGCTGTCCCACAGCACAAAATCTGCGCTGGTGGGTGTCTTATCGTTGAGCAGATTGACCAGCTCTTGGCCGCGGCCGGCGGTGCGATTGACGATCGTGATCTGCGCCGCCCCGGCCAGGGCCAATTCGACGGTGATGGCCCGGGCCGCCCCGCCCGCGCCCAACACCACCACCCGTTTACCGGCCGGATCGACTTTGGCATCCTCCCGCAGCGAGCGCAGGAAGCCCTTGCCGTCGGTGTTCTCACCGATCAGCCGGTTGCCGTCCCGGCGGACCGTATTGACCGCGCTCATCAGCCGGGCGTCTGCGGCGACCTCGTCCAGATATTTGAGCACTTCGACTTTATGCGGAATCGTCAGGTTGATGCCTTGCATATTGAAGGCGCGCAAACCTTTGCAGGCGTCCTCCAAATCTTCCGGATAGACCTCGATGGTCAGGTAGCGCCAGTTGAGATCGAGCGCCTTGAAGGCGGCTTCTTGCATCACGATGGTTGGATTCTCGGCCACCGGGTGGCCGAACACCCCGACCAGTTCGGCTTTGTAGTTGGCTGCCTGGGCCATTAGATATACCTCCCTTTCAAAATTTTGGCTCGTTCAGCCGGCCAAAATTTCATCGATTTTTTTCAGTTCAGCGGCGCTGAACTCGAGTTTGTCCAGCGCGGCCACAATCTCTTCGATCTGGCTGACCTTGCTGGCGCCGATCAGGGCTGAGGTCATGCCTGGATGGCGCAGCACCCAGGCCACGGCCAGTTGGGCTATCGACTGGCCGCGGGCTGTGGCAATTGCCGCCAGTTGGCGAACTTTGTTGACTCTTTCCTGGCTGACGCTGTCGCCCCAGTGCAGTTGGCCGGGCCACTTGCTGGCGCGCGACTCCTCGGGCACCCGGTCAAGATACTTGTTGGTCAAAATTCCTTGCGCCAACGGCGAAAAGCAAATACAGCCGATGCCCTCTTCGGCCAGCGTGTCGAGCAGGCCATGCTCAATCCAGCGATCAAACATATTGTAGCGGGGCTGGTGGATCAGGCAGGGTGTGCCCAGCTCCCGCAGGATTTTGGCCGCCTGGCGAGTCTGCTCCGGGTCGTAGGTGGAGATACCCACATAGAGCGCCCGGCCGCTGCGCACGATGAAATCGAGCGCGCCCATCGTCTCTTCCAACGGGGTGTTGGGGTCGGGCCGGTGGCTGTAGAAGATGTCAAAATAGTCCAGGCCGGTTCGTTTGAGGCTTTGATCGCAACTGGCGATGAGATACTTCCGTGAGCCCCATTCGCCATAGGGTCCGGGCCACATGAGGTAGCCGGCTTTGTTGGAAATGATCAATTCATCCCGGTAAGGGGCGAGGTCCTGTTTGAAAATCTGGCCGAAAGTCTGCTCAGCCGAGCCGGGCGGTGGACCGTAATTGTTGGCCAGGTCAAAATGGGTAATGCCCAGATCAAAGGCCCGGCGCAGCATCGCCCGGGCGTTTTCCACGGTGTCTATCCCGCCAAAGTTGTACCATAAACCCAGTGAAACTGCCGGCAGCAACAGCCCGCTCCGCCCGGTGCGATTGTAACGCATCGTATCGTAGCGAGTTTCGGCTGGTAAATAGGTCATCGTTAGCTCCTTTTGCTCAAGATACAGAGGGTGCGGTCGCGCTGACTGCACCCTCTGCTTGGTACTGTTGAAATTGACTTACTCTGGTCTTACGCAGCTCACGGTACTATCTTCATTTACCGGATCTCGTCAATCCGTTCAGCCTCGTTGATGTTGTTCCGGGTAATCAGTTTGGGGGTGATGAAGATAGCCTTGTTTTCGGGGTCTTTGTCATTGCGCAACTTGTCGACCAACACCCGCAGGGCGGTTTTGGACTGCTCACCGGGGAACTGCTCGACGGTGCCGTACAGGTCACCGGCCTGGACGGCCTGGAGCGCTTCGGGCAAGGCGTCGTAGCTGATGATCGGGATTTGCAGGCCGGCGGCCTTGGCCGCTTCGACGGCGCCCAGGCCCATATCGTCATTGGCGGCGACGATGGCATCGGGGTTGGGGGTGCTGCCCAGGCAGTTTTCGGTCACACTCAAGCCCTTGTCTCGGGCGAACTCGGCGGTCTGCTCACAGGCAATCTTGATGTTCTCGACTCCGGCAATGATGTTTTTCAAGCCTTTGTCCCGGTCAATGGCCGGGGATGAACCGGGAGTGCCCAGCAACTCAAAGATGGTGGCCCCATCGGGGAATAGCTCGAGTAATGCTTTGCCCTGCTCTTCACCACCTTTGACATTGTCTGCGCCGACGTGGGCCAGGACATCGACGCCGCTGACGCTCCGGTCGATGGTGACCACCGGGATGCCGGCATCGACGACCTGCTGGACGGCCGGGGCCATACCTTCAGCGGTGATCGGGCTGATCAAGACCCCGTCATATTCCTGGGCAATCACTGCCTCCATATCGGCCGTCTGCTTGGGCAACTGGTTTTGCCCATCCAGGGTGACAATCTCGATGTTGCCCAGGGCCTCGGCCTCGGCCTTGACCTGCTTTTCCATAAACACAAAGAAGGGAAAAGCCATCTGCGGCAGCGATAAGGCAATCTTCAAAGGTTTGGCTTCCGCCGCGGCTGCTGCCGGAGCGCCGCCGATCTCGTCAATCCGTTCAGCCTCGTTGATGTTGTTCCGGGTAATCAGTTTGGGG
>CAYNLK010000065.1:20752-25352 GCA_964398055.1 uncultured Caldilineaceae bacterium | reverse complement strand
TCCATAAACACAAAGAAGGGAAAAGCCATCTGCGGCAGCGATAAGGCAATCTTCAGGGGCTTGCCTTCAGCGGCCGGCGCTACCGCCTCAGCTTCTTCGGCGGCCGGCGCTGCCGCCGGGGCGGTGGCGGCCGGTTGCTCGGCCGGCGCCGCTGGTGTAGCCCCACCGGCGCAGCCACTGAAGACCACCGTCACCAGTACCAACAAGCCAATGATAACAATAACTCTACGCATAGTTTAATCTCCTCCATTGACCAGCTACATCATTGTTAAATTGCTTCTTGTTGACATTGCCAATGTGAATGAAAATCTGCCAATCACCACCTCCTTTCGAATCAAATAACGACTCTATTATTAGCGACGACGACGCTTGACCAACTGGTCAAAGTAAACTGCAAAGACGATAATCAAGCCTATAAGAATCTGTTGCCAGTAGGAGGACACATTGAGCAGGGTTAAGCCGTTGGCCAGCACCCCAATGAGTAGAATGCCGATGACTGTACCGAAGATACCGCCTTCGCCGCCGAAAAGGCTGGTGCCGCCGATGACCACCCCGGCAATGACGGTCAACTCATAACCGACCCCGGCCGTTTGTTCGGCCGAGTTGAGCCGAGAGGAGAGCAAAAAGCCCGACAGCCCGGCAAAAAAGCCGGTGATGATATAAACGCTCATCGTCAGCCGGTCCACGTTCAAGCCCGACAGCCGGGCCGCCTCTTTATTGCCGCCAACGGCATAGATGCGGCGGCCATACTTGGTGTACCGCAAGACGATATAGGCGATGATAGCGAACGCGAGGAAAATGATCACCGGCACGGGCACCGGCCCAATCAACCCCTGGCCCCAAAAGCGATACTCCTCGCGGAAGGCGCTGATAGGTTGGCCACCCGAGAAGAGCAAGGCCGCGCCGCGAAAGGTCGACATACCGCCCAGGGTCACGATAAAGGGCGGCACTTTGAGCTTACTGACCCCCAGCCCCTGCAGTAGGCCGCCCAACAAACCGACCGTAATGGCCGCGGCAATGGCCGCCGGCAGACCATAGCCGCCGGCCTGGCCAGCCCCTGCGCCGGTGAGCAACCCGGTGCCGCCTTTTTCCACCGCCGCGGCCACCAACCCAGACAGGGCCAACAGGGAGCCAATAGACAGGTCAATCCCACCGGTCAAGATGACAAAGGTCATGCCGAGAGCCAACAAACCGTAGATCGAGACCTGCCGCAAGACGTTAAAAATATTGATCGGCTTGATAAAGGCCGGTTCCAGGATGGCAAAGATGATGCACAGGACAATGAAGAAGATGAAGGCCCCAAATCGGCTTAAAATAGCCACCATATCCGTCTTCGCGGCTCTGCCTGTTCCTTCCGCTGTTGGCGTGCTCGTTGTCATACTCTTGCTCCTTCCTCAATAGTTTGGTCTTGTTTCAAGGTACAGTAACGCATCACCCGCTCTGGGGTGGCTTCGCTGCGCAAAAGTATGCCTGTCACCCGTCCCGCCGCCAGGCAGACCACCCGGTCGCTCATCGCCAGTAATTCGGGCAGTTCTGAGGAGATCATAATCAGGCCGACGCCGCTCTGGGCCAGTTGATTCATCAAGTCGTAAATTTCGGCCTTGGCCCCCACGTCGATGCCGCGGGTTGGTTCGTCCATAATCAGAATCTTGGGCTGCAGCATCAGCCACTTGGAGATGACCACCTTTTGCTGGTTGCCGCCGCTCAGATTGACCACCCGCTGCTCCAGCGAGGGGGTGCGAATCTGGAGTCGATTGACATACTTTTCCACCTGTTCCTGTTCCTGGGCCAGCTTGACAAAACCGAACTGGCTGAGTTGATCCAGCTTGGTCAGAGCCACGTTCTCGCGCACGGCCAGGCTAAGAATTAAACCCTGCTCTTTACGGTCCTCCGGCACAAAACCGATCCCGTGCCGGATGGCGTCGAGTGGTGAGCGGATGTTGGCCAGTTTGCCGTTAACGTATATTTCCCCGGCATCCCGCGGATCGGCCCCAAAGATCGTTCGCACCACCTCGGTACGCCCGGCCCCTACCAGGCCGGCCAGTCCTAAGATTTCGCCACGCTTGAGTTGGAAGCTAACATCGCTGAGCACGGTCGCGTGGGGGTCCAATTTACTGCCGGTGCGGGTCAGTCCCCGCACTTCCAGGGCAATATCCTCGGCTGCCTCCCGGTCGGCCTGAATTTTGTGACTCTCCAGGTGGAAAAATTGGTTGAGTGGACGGCCCACCATCAGGCGGATGATTTGATCCTCGGTTGCAGTCGCGGCCGCCAGCTCGCCCACATTACGGCCATCGCGTAGCACCGTGATGCGGTCGCACAGAGTCAGCACCTCCTCCAGGCGGTGAGAGATAAAGATTACGCCGATGCCGTTCCGCTTAAGCTCACGCACTACGCCAAACAGAATTTGCACTTCGGTTTCGCTCAGGGCCGAGGTTGGCTCATCCATGATGATAACCCGCACTTCCATCGAGAGCGCCTTGGCAATCTCAACCATTTGCTGGTCGGCCACGGACAGGTCGCGCACCACCGCTGTCGGTGACAGACTCACGCCTAACCGACTCAAAAGCTCCTGAGTTTGCTGCTGTAATTTGCGGTAACTGACAAAGGCCAAAGGACCTGGCTCCCGACCGATAAAGATATTTTCCATCACGGTCAGATTCGGCATCAGATTGAATTCCTGGTAGATAATGGAGATGCCCAATTCCTGGGCCTGATGAGGATCGTGGATATGGATGAGTTGCCCTTGCAGGTAGATTTCGCCCTGGTCCATCTGATAAACGCCAGATAGAATTTTCATCAGGGTTGATTTACCCGCACCGTTTTCGCCAATCAAGCCCAGAATTTCGCCGGCCCGGACTTCTAGGCTGACGTTGTCCAGCGCCTGAACGCCAGGAAAAGATTTGCTGACGTTCTCCATCCGCAATAAAACGGTCGACTCAGCCATTGAGAGCTGTCCTTTTTTGGTTGGTTAAATGAGGAGTATTAAGATTATCGCCCCTACGCAAACGGTTGCGCAACCGTTTGCTGCCAGTATAACATGCAGGTTAGGGATGTGTCAAGAAGAAGTTCAGTTATAGCACATCCCAAGTTTTAGGCAGGTAAGGTGACCGGCGCTTCCAAAGTGCCGGTCACTTATCCTTACTAACCGCCGAACCGGCGCAAGATGGCATCAACCCGGCCGCCATAGCCTTCGCCAAACAGGTTCAGATGGTTGAGCAGGTGGTAGAGATTGTAAATCTCTTTCCGTTCATCATAGCCGGCTTCGAGCGACCAGTCTCCCTGGTAGGCTCGATAAAAAGCGGCCGGAAAGCCGCCGAACAGTTCGGTGAAGGCCAGCTCGGCTTCACGGTGGCCGTAGTAAACAGCCGGATCGATCAGCGCCGGCTCACCTGAGCTGGTGGTCAACCAGTTGCCGCCCCATAGGTCGCCATGCAGCAGTGACGCCGGCGGTTGTTGGGGCAGCCAATCCGCCAGCCGGACCAGCAGCTTTTCCAGCCACTTGGCCCGCGCCGGGGTCAGATATCCATTGCGGCGGGCCAGTTCCATCTGGAACCCGAGCCGCTGCTCCCGGAAAAAAGTAACCCAGTTCCCACTCTGGCGATTTGGCTGCGGGTTGGCTCCGATGTAGTTATCGTGATCCAGGCCATAGCTTTTGGCCGTAACCCGGTGCAGCGCGGCCAGACCCCGGCCCAATGCCGCGGCTGCGTTGCTGGTCGGCACCCCCTGGCCAAGCCACTCCAGCACGATAAAGGCCGGATTGTCTTGGCTGGCCTCAGCCTGAGCCAACACTGCCGGTACCCGCAAGGTCTCGGTTGCCCGTAGCAACTCCAGGCCAAGCCGCTCGGTCCTGAAGAGACCGGGTAACGCCCCACTGTTCCACTTGACCAACACCGTCCGGCCGTCGGCCAGTCTGCCCCGGGCTGAGTTACTGATGCTTCCCCCACCGACAGGGGTCGAGTCGACCAGTTCTAGCCCAATTTCAGCCGCGATGGCGGCGGCCAGATTGCCGGGCAAATTCATCTCGAACTCCACCGGTTAGAGGTTGTGCTCCGCTCGAATGTGCGCCAATAATCCCCGGCAGCCAGCCTCGACCAGCCGGTAGACCTTTTCAAAGTTACTGGTGTAGTAAGGATCGGGCACGTCAAGCGTAGGGGTGTCAGCCGCAAATTCAAGCAGCAGGTGCACCCGGCCGTTCAAGGGATTTCGCCGCGCCATCAACTTGAGATCGTGCAGATTATCGTGGTCCATGGCGATGACATAATCGGCCTCGGCCAGGTCGATGGGGGTAATCTGGCGAGAGATGCTGTTGCTGCCGATGCCGTGCGCCGCCAGCACCCGCCGGGTGCCGGGATGGGTTGGCTCACCGACATGATAGCTGGTGGTCCCGACCGAGTCGATCTGGAACTGGTGGCCGAGTCCGGCCTCTTCAACCAGGTGTCTGAAGATTGCCTCGGCCATTGGCGAGCGGCAAATGTTGCCCATACAAACGAATAGTACGTTTATCATCTGTTTCTACTTTCTGGATGAGTGACTGGATCACTGACAACTGATCACTGATCACTGATCACTGATCACTGATCACTGATCACTGATCACTGAT
>CAYNLK010000065.1:0-20652 GCA_964398055.1 uncultured Caldilineaceae bacterium | reverse complement strand
ACTGATCACTGATCACTGATCACTGATCACTGATCACTGATCACTGATCACTGATCACTGATTACTGATTACTGATTACTGATTACTGACCACTGCCTACTGATCACTGACTACAGTCAACCGCTCATAAATTGCTCTTGCCACCGCCTCAGTCCCACTTGCCGCTGACCCATCTGGCTTGAGCACAATTGCCTTTTCCCGAAAGGCTTGCTCCACGGCCTGTTCAAGCCGGGCCGCTGCAGCCGGCTGGCCCAAATAGTCCAGCATCAACTTGACGGCCAAAATTGCCGCTAGCGGATTGGCCCGGCCCTGACCTGCCAGCGCCGGCGCCGAGCCGTGGATCGGTTCAAAATAGGCGTGGTGGTCGCCCAGGTTGGCCCCGGCGCAGACGCCAATGCCGCCGACCGTGGCTCCCCCCAGATCGCTCAAAATGTCGCCGAACAGGTTTTCGGTCACAATCACGTCGAACCGTTGAGGCTCCAGCACCAGGGCCTGGGCTGCGGCGTCCACATACAGGTAATCCGGCTCGATGTCGGGATACTCCTGGGCAATCTCCCTGAAGATAGCTCGAAAGAAGGCAAACGAGCGCAGGACATTGCTCTTGTCCACACAGGTGACCCGCTTGTGGCCGTTGCGCCGCCGGGCCGTTTCAAAGGCGTAGCGAATGATCCGTTCCGAACCGAGCCGGGTAATCATCAAAGTATCGGTGGCGGCCTGGCCGCTGGTGGCCACCACCCCGTTGCCCCGGCTGGCGTACAACCCCTCGGTATTCTCGCGGACCATCACCCAGTCAATGTCGCCGGCCTGGCGCTGGGCCAGGGCGGTTGGGGCATTGGGATAGAGCTTGATTGGCCGCAAATTGACGTACAGATCCAGGCCGTTCCGTAAACGACCGCCCAGCACGCCGGCCTCGGTGCCGTCCGGTAGCCGCACATGCGGCAGGCCGGTTGGTCCTTTGAAAATGGCGTCGGCCTGACGACATTGAGCCAAAGTTTCCGGCGGCAGCGGGTCGCCATATTTTTGATAGGCCGCGGCGCCGGCCTCGTAAAATTCCACCCCAACGTTAAAGCCGTCCAGTTCGGCCAGTCGCTGCAAAATAATGCCGGCGGCCTCAATAATTTCCGGTCCAATGCCGTCGCCAGGGATCACGGCAATCGTATAGCTTGATACTGGTCTATCCACAGTTTCTCCTGAAATAGTACCCTCTATATCTTAACCGCAAACTATAGTTTGCCCAAAAATTGGGTGTTCAGATGGCGGGAAGTAACCGGTCTTCAGGATCGATCATCCCGGCCATATTGCTCCTCTGTCCCTCTGGTGCTATACTCTACCCCGCTATGTCCCGCAAACATCTGATTTTTTTGGCAACTGCTGTAACCATACTTCTGGTTTTGCTTGGCTTTGGGGTGTCGGCCTGCTACGCCACCCCAGAAACGCCGCCGCCTATCTTCGCTTTTGCCTCCGACCGGACGGGCAGCGGTGATATCTTTGTTTTGGACCAGAGCGGGCAACTGAAAAATCTTACCAATCACCCGGAAGCTGATTGGCAACCGGCCTGGTCACCGGATGGCCGGATGTTGGCTTTTACCAGCCATCGCTCCGGGGCCAGTGATATCTGGTTGCTGCCGATTACTACCTCGGCCGAGCCGGCTCAGCCTGCCCAACCGCGCAACCTGACCAACCAGCCTGCCTGGGATTACAGTCCCAGTTGGTCGCCCAGCGGCCAGAGCATCGTCTTTGTGTCAGAACGAGACGGTGATCCCGAGATTTTTATTCAAAATATCGAAGGCGACACGGCCATCCAGCTCACCTTCAATGAAGGATTGGATCACCGTCCGACCTGGTCGCCCGACGGCAAGTACATTGCTTTTGCCGCTGTCCGTGATGGCGCCGAAGAAATCTATCGCATTCGCCCCGATGGCACCGACGAGCAACTGGTTACCGCGCATCCTATTCAGGGCACCTTCCCGGCCTGGTCGCCCGATAGTCAGCGGATTGCCTTTGTTGGCTGGGGTGAAAACAACCGGGCCGGTATCTATCTCATTGGCCCAAACGTAGATGATTTAGACCTGCTCTATCAAAGTAGTCGCTGGCTTGGTTCACTGAGCTGGTCGGCCGATGGTCGCTGGTTGACCTTCACCTCCTGGGAAGCCGGTAATCACGAACTTTACGCCTTGCCATTGACCGGTGAACCACCCATCCGGCTAACCATCAACCCGGCCTGGGATGATTTTTTGGTCATCAATCCGGCCCAACGATTTACGGCAAGCAATTCCGGCGGGATTGCTCAGGCGGCCACGGCCAGCCAAATACAGACTGGCTCCGGTCTTGCCGCCGGGGTCAATATTGCCGACCTCAGCAAAGCCTATCTGGTCAACGATTTGGGCTTTAATTGGGCCAAGGGGTATGTAAACTGGGCCACGGTTGAGCCTGAGCCGGGCCAGTTCCGTTGGATCGACCCCGATAATGTGGTGACAGCCTTCAGTGACCAGCAATTGAATATTCTGTTGCGGGTGCACGGTACTCCCGTTTGGGCCCGCCCGGACGGCAGTACCCTCAGCCATCCGCCAACCGACCTGACCGATTTTGCCAACTTCATCACCCAATTGGCGACTCGTTACCAGGGCCGGGTAGCTGCTTACGAGATCTGGAACGAACCAAACCTCAATTATGAATGGGGCAATCTTCAGCCTGATCCGGCGGCTTACACCGATATGTTGAAAGTGGCCTACAGGGCCATCAAAAACGTTGATCCTGAGGCCCTGGTAATCAGCGGTGGATTGGCCACTACCGGCCACGGTTCGCCAACGGCCCATGGCGACCTGGACTTTCTGCAAGCCATGTACAATGCTGGCGCCGGAGGTTATTTTGACGCCCTGGGCAGCCATCCCTATGCCTACGGCCTGCCGCCCAACGAAAGTCACCCCGATGGCTTATCTCTGGATAGGGTAGTCGCTCAGCACGAGTTGATGGCAGCCAACGGTGATGCCGACACCCCCATTTGGGTCACCGAAGTCGGCTGGGTGTTGCGAACCCACTGGGATTTGGGTGAACATGCTACAATTGGGGTCAGTGAGGTTGAACAGGCGCAATACCTCACCCTGGCCTATGCCATCGCTGAATCCGATTGGCCCTTTGTGCAGGCGATGTTTCTGTTTAATCTTGACTTCAGTACCGTCCCCTGGTATGCTGCCGCTGAACCGATGCGCTGGTATGCCATCCTCAATCCAGACGGCACGCCGCGGCCGGCTTACACCTCACTTCGCCAAACCAGGCGTTAATTGACAGAGAGAAGATGAGAGTAGTCATTAAAGTTGGGACCAATGTGCTGCGCGCCGGTACGGAACGGATCAACCGTCCCCGGCTGATTGACCTGGCCCGCCAGGTGGCCGCCTTGCATCAGGACAGGCATGAACCGATTCTGGTTTCCTCCGGGGCCATCTTTACCGGGCGGGAGTTGCTGGGAGTCGGTTCGGCAACTCAGAAAAAAGATATTCCCTATAAGCAGATGTTGGCCGCGGTTGGCCAGGGCCGCTTGATGGCCCTGTACCAGCAGATCTTTGAATTGTATGACCTCATCGTTGCCCAGGCGCTGCTAACCCGGGCCGATTTGGCTAACCGGACCCGTTACCTGAACGCCCGGAATACCCTGCAGCGCCTGTTGCAACATCGGGTCATTCCGATCATCAACGAAAATGACGTGGTGGCCGTGGATGAGATCAAGTTTGGGGATAACGATAACCTCTCCGGCATGGTCGCTAATCTGGTCGACGCCGACCTGCTCATTATTCTGACCGATCAGCCCGGCCTATATACGGCCGACCCCCGCTACAATCCCGAAGCTACCTTGATCAAAGAGGTGCCGATCATCGACGAAGCCATCAAGGCTATGGCCAGCGGCAGCAGCGGCGACATTGGCACCGGCGGCATGGTCACAAAAATTGAGGCGGCCGAGCTGGCGACTCGCTCCGGAACCGAGGTGGTTATTGCCCCTGGAAGTGAGACCAATGTGATTTTGCGGGTGGTGGCCGGTGAGCCGGTGGGTACCCGTTTTCCCACTCAATTCAGCCGGGTTGAAAGCCGCAAACGCTGGATTCTGGCTGAACCGGCTCAGGGAGCAGTCAGGATCGATGAAGGGGCGGCCCGGGCGCTGGTGGAGAACGGCAAGAGTCTGCTTGTAGTTGGCGTTCGTGAAGTGCTGGATAGCTTTCGGCGCGGGGCCACCATTCAGATTTTGGACTACCATGGGCACGAAATTGGCCGCGGCATTGCCAATTACAAATCAGAGGACCTCCGCCTCATCTGCGGCAAACAATCCCACCAAATTGGCGATATTTTGGGCTTTTACTATGGCCCCACGGCCATCCATCGCGACAATCTGGTGATCAAGTAGCAAGGTAAAATGTCTGATAGAGTATCACCCTCTGGAGATAATGGGGATATCCCCGCAGACGTTTGGACTTACCGGGGTTACAAAATGAGGCCGGCTGAGTTCAATACGGCCATGGTCCATTTTTATCGGGGCGAAATTACCCGCTCCAATATCTGGCGGACGCGCCTGGACAGCACCACCAATTGGGCCGTTGTCACCACTGGCGCGGCTTTGACCTTTGCCTTCAGTTCTAACCAAAATACTCACGTGGTTATCCTGATTACGTTGTTCCTGGCCTCGCTCTTTCTGGTCATCGAATCTCGCCGCTACCGCTATTATGAGCTGTGGGCCTTACGGGTTCGCTTAATGGAAACAGACTTCTTTGCGGCGATGCTCATTCCACCCTTTAAACCGCATCAGGAATGGGCTGCTCGCCTGGCTGATAGCTTGTTGAATCCGGAATTCCCGATCAGTAATCTGGAAGCTATCGGCCGGCGGCTGCGGCGCAATTATATCTGGCTGTTTTTGATTCTGGGGATGGCCTGGGTCTTCAAGCTGGCCTTGCATCCCAGCCCGGCTTATTCAATTCGCTCCTTTTTGGATCATGCGGCGATTGGCTATATTCCCGGTCACCTGGTGACGCTGGTAGTAGCTGGCTTTTACCTGGCCCTTTTCCTGATGGCTTTCTTTACGCTCGGCCTGCAAGATTCGCCGGGCGAGGTGCTCTCACGTCACGAAATTCTATCCGGCGGCTTTTTTCAGGGCCTGGCTGATGCGGCCAGCTCCGTTTTACCCGAAGAGATGCCCTTTTTTCATCGCCACGAGCAGTTGGTCATCATTATCACCACCAAGCCTAACGAGGTCAGCCAACAGTTGCTGACGGTCCTCAATCGAGGCGTTACTGCCCTGGAAGGCAAAGGCATGTATTCCGGTCAGAGTCGCTCGGTTTTGCTGTGTGCTGTGGCTCCTTCAGAGACGCAGCGGGTCAAATCACTGGTCTATGCTGTCGATGAGCATGCTTTTGTGATGGTCAATCCAACTGAGGAAGTGCTGGGGAGCGGTTTTAGCCGGCTTGAGCCGCGCTGGCGGCAGGCGCTCACCAGGTTTAAGCGAGACAAGTCTCAATCTTCGGAGAGCACTTGACCATAAATACCCCAGTTACCGCTTGACGATCTAGCTCATCTGTGCTAATGTTTGGGTATGATCAACCAGCCGATCCCCCTGACCCCAATTGAAGTTCGGGTGCTGGCCCGTTGTCCGCTGCATTACCATTTCTTGCAGCAAGTGACCAGGCCGGAACCGGATCCACTTGATGCTTTGGTGCGAGAGATCATTCAACTGCTGCACAGCGCCGGCGGTCCAAGCCGGATGTCTCTGGCTGACTGTCTGCAACAGGCTGGGAATGAACCGGCCGCCCGATTGATGGTGGAAAAATATTACCATCGGTTAGCGCAGGATTGGTCCAAGACCATTGCGGTCAACGAAACAATGACTTTGAAGATTTCTATTGCCGGGGTGCCCCTGCTGCTTAAAGCCACCGTCGACCGGCTGGACAAAACTTCCGATGGAGGTATTCTGGCCGTTCTTTTCCGTACTGAAAGTGGGCCGCGCCCCAGCGAGACTACCTTCCGCCAGGACCACGCCGTCACCATTTATCACGCCCTCGTCGCCGCCTCGTATCCGCTCAAACGGCCGGTCCGGCTGCAGGAACTGTGGTTACAACTGGATGAGAGTCTGACCATCGAACTAAGTGAGGATGAATATCGTCGCAATTTGAGCGATTTGCGTGAACCGGTCAAAGCCCTGGCTCGCGGCGAGGTGATGGCTCGGCCCGGTCTCCATTGTGAGAGCTGCCCGTTCAAGCGCCGGGGCTGTCCGGTCTATCTCTCTGAAACGAACGACCAGGAGGAGTCCGATGATTTGGTCCAGCCGCCTCAACATGGTAAGATTCCTCGCCAATGGATTTTCAAGATTTAGGCAGGTTACAGGTAGCAAGTGGCAGGTCGCACGTTGCAGATCTCACTTTGTAAAATTTCTGACCCAGATCGCAAATCACAAACCCCTTCACTTCGTTCCGGGGCAAGTGTCGTAAATCGTAAATCGCAAATGGATCGTAGATATTTTATCAAAGGCGCCGGGTTGGCCAGCTTGTTGGCTTTCTTGCAGGCCTGTCGTTTAACCGACCTAGTTGGGCGCTCACCTGTTTCTCGGGTCTCCACCTCCATCCCAACTAATACCGCCACGCCCCTTCCAACCTTCACTCCCACCACAGCCAGCACTTCCCTGCCTGCCACGGCCGCCGCTACAGCCACACCAACCGGCACGCCTACCCCCACCGGCGGACCTGATCAGCCCGAACTGACGACAACCCCCACCGGGACGGCCGAAGGGCCTACACCTACCCCCACGCCAACCCCTTATCCGCCCGGCCCGCCCAGCAAGTTGGGCCTCTTTGTGACCAAGTTTGACCCTTTCATTCTGGAGCTGGTCGCCATCGGTAAGCCCGCTCTGGTCAAAACTATGGAGATCGATGGCGGCTTTGCCAAGGGTCTAAAGGATGCCTCACCGACCACCTTGATCGTGGGGCGCATTTTCCTGGATCAACTCAACCTCGACGCTGATCCTATTCCGCTCGCCCACGACTTTGTCAACAAACTCTTGCCCCTGGCCGCCGACCCGCTGCGATTGGCCGGCTTTGACGGTTGGGAAGCCTACAATGAGCCGGTAGCCGATACGGTGGACAAAATGAAGCGACTGGCCGACTTTGAGGCGGAACGGACCCGGCTCCTGGCCGAAAATGGTGTCCGCTCGGTCATCGGCAACTTTGCCGCCGGTCACCCCCCGCTGGAGTTGTGGCCCCATTTCAAGCCGGCCCTGCACGCTATTCGCCAATATGACGGTTTTCTGGGGCTGCACGAATACTCGGCCCCGGTCATGCAATATCGAGCCGGCCACCTCCAGCCGCCCGGCGACCCGCCCGAGGGCGATGAGGGCTGGCTTACCTTGCGCTACCGCAAAGCCTACCGCCAGCACCTTATCCCGATGGGTTATGGCAACATACCTACCCTGATTACCGAGTGCGGGGTTGATGGTTTGATTCGTCCCCGGCCTGGCCCGGATGACGCCGCAGGCTGGCAGGATTTCGTCGAGACCTGGCTGGCCAATGGCTTACGCAACGATCCCCCCGGCGTTTACATGGATCAACTGATCTGGTATGACCAAAATCTGCAGCAGGATGACTACATTAAGGGCGCGGCTATCTTCCTGGCCGGCTCCCATGATCGACAATGGGATTCCTATGACATCTTGGGACCGGGCGCGGGTCGATTGCCCGATCTACTGCTGCAATATCTGGAAGTACACCCCCCGGCCTGAGCGCGCTATAAATACAAGTGACCGGCGCTTCAAGCGCCGGTCACTTTTGGCCTCTTTAAGCCGCTTCAGCCTCGGGGTCGGGGCCTGGCATGGCCATGATTCGGGCAATCTGTCGCAGTTCCAGCCACCACTGCTCTTTGGGCCGTTGGAATTGCTTGTCGATCATTCGGGGAAAGTCGTCCAGGCTGTGAATGCGGACGTGTCCATTTTGCAGGCCGATGAAAGCCCCGTCCTTGCGGCCCTGCTCCGCCTGCTCGATCAAAAACTCGATGCAGCGAGTGGCCAACTGCGTCGCCTTAATCCGATCGAATGGGGTTGGGTCGCCGCCCTGCTGTAAGTGTCCCAAAATGGACTGGCGGACGCTGAAGATATTGCCGCCTTCCTCCTCAAACAGGGCGCACATAAAACCGGTGCTGTAAATGGGGTTGGCAAACTCATTGCGGATCATCAAGCCCAGTCGTTTCCCATGTTTGAAACCGGTGACCAGTTGGTTGACATCCTCCTGCAGATCTTTCAAGGCGACTCCCTCTTCGTGCAGGTAAACCCGCTCCGCCCCGGTCGCCAGGCCGCTTATCAAGGTCAGGTAACCGCAATAACGGCCCATTACTTCTACCACAAAGGCCCGCCGCGTGGCCACCGCCGACTGCTTGATCTTATCCACCGCCTCGACGATGCTGTTGAGGGCGGTATCGGCGCCTACGCTCAACTCAGAACCGGGCAAGTTGTTGTCGATCGTGGTTGGCAGGCAGATGATCGGGATGTTGAAGGCCGGAAAGTTCTCTCGCTCCAACAGCAACTGGTAGGCTGCTTCATAACCACCCCAGCCGCCGATCATCAGGAGACCTTGAATATCATGCTCCTCCATATTACGGGCAATGGCGTAATAATCGCTGCGATTGGGTACCGTGCGATTGGTGCCCAACTCGGAGCCGCCCCGCGAGGCCCAACCGGCCACGCTCATCCAGTCCAGCTCTTTGATTTCGCCGTTGATTAAGCCTTCAAAGCCATTGAGGACCCCCAGCATCATATGACCTTTGTCGATACCCAACCGGACGGCGGCCCGGGTGGCCGTATTCATCCCCGGCGCCGGCGCCCCGGAATTTAGCACCGCCAGTCGAAAACGTTTCTGGCCGGGGTGGGGTGAATGAGGTAAAGCTCGAATTAAGGTGCGGAAAGTGCGAAAAGCTTCCTTAAAGCTGCCGCCGCGCATCTCCATCGCTTTCTCATAGTCCCCGGCGGCAATGGTATCGGCCACGGTATGGGTCTCCTCCACACAATCCATCAGCGGTGAACGGGTCACTCGGTTCTCGCGCATCCCGATCAAATGAGCCTGACCCTGATTCTCGGTATTCAGAATCTCTTGCACGGCGGCATAGCCTAACAAAGTGCTCATAAATCGATCAAACGCGCTGGGCGAGCCGCCCCGCTGGACGTGGCCCAAAATTGTCACTCGCACATCTTGCCCCAACCTTTCCTCCAGCACTTTCTGCACGTGCCCGCTGCCGATGGGGTTGCCATACTTATCCTGCGCTCCCTCAGCAATAACCACAATGCTGTCGCGACGACCGGCCTCCCGGCCTGCTTTTAACACCTCGCACATCTTTTCTTCCCAGTCGTCCACGGCCGGCGGATTCTCCGGGATCAGCACCCAGTCGGCCCCGGTGGCCAGGGCGCTCATCAGGGCCAGATACCCACAATTGCGACCCATTACCTTGACCACAAAGGTCCGTTGGTGGCTGGCCGCAGTGCTGGTGATGGCATCGATGGCCTCGGTGATGCGGTGCAGGGCGGTATCGGCCCCGATGGTCATATCGGTGCCGAACATATCGTTATCGATTGAGCCAACCATGCCTACTACCGTTAAAACCGGGTGAAGTTTGGCCGCTTTTTTGGTAATTTCACCTTTCTCCACCAGCTCACCGACCAGATCCGGCCACTCCTGCCGGAAAATGTTGGCTCCGGTCAGGCTGCCATCCCCGCCGATGATAATCAGGCTGTCGATGCCGTGTTCCAGCAGATTTTTGGCCGCTTTCAACCGACCCGCTCGCTCCCGAAACTCCTGGCAGCGGGCCGAACCGATGACCGTGCCGCCCTTGTGCAATATCCCCCCTACCGAGTCCCAGCTCATCCGGCGGATGTAGTCACCGCCGTCAACCATCCCCTGGTAGCCTTCATAAATCGCAAAAATGTCAACTCCACGATTCAGGGCCGTGCGCACGACCGCCCGCACCGCCGCGTTCATTCCGGGCGCGTCGCCGCCGCTGGTCAATACGCCCAAACTCTTTTTTGGTTCAGTAGACATAGCCACACTCCTTTCTTACCGGTTTGTAGGCGTCGTCGGCTACGGTCAATTTCATTTCATTCAACTAACGTATAGTAATCGTAATTCCGCTGCCGGGTCAAATTCGGTCAAGTCAGATGACTGCTTGCCTCTTTCTGTTCCGGTAGAGACCCCAGCCTGCCCAAATTGCCAGGAGCAGCAGGGTCAGGCCGCTGACGCCCAGGCCCACTCGCCAGATGACCGGCTCAAAGCTGAATTCGACCGTGTGCTGGCCGGCCGGAACGAAGACGGCCCGGAAAGCGTAGTTCGCTCGTCGTAGAGGCGCAATCTGACCATCGACCGTGGCCTGCCAGCCAGGGTAGTAGGCGTCGGACAGCACCAGGTAGCCGGGTTGGTCGGTCTCAACGGCAACGGCCACAGTTTCGAGGTCATAGCGAAGAATGGCCAGGCTGCTGCTGGGGTTGGTGTTCAGCGGTTGGCCCTCTTCCAGGATCACGGTCATGGTTGGGTTAAAATCATCGGAACGGATGGCGCTCCAGGCCGCGTCGCGGTCGGGCGCAACCACGGCCTGGCCCACAAAGAGGACTCGGGGCAAGGCGTCTTGATTGAGGTAAATATTGAACTGCGAAGCACGGTCAAAGACCGGCACAATGTTGCCGTCGGCCGGCGCGCCGGCTTTGCTGGCAATGATGTATTTCACCCCTAAGAAATTATAACGGCCGCTGGATCGCGGCGGCGCGCCGGTCCAGTAGAGGCTGGTATCGGCCAATGTCAGCGGGTTGTAAAGCCCCCAGGCGTCATAAAGTCCGGCTAGCAGGGCTGTGTTTGGTTGCCAGGCGTGCCACACGTCTGTCGCCACCTCGATTCGGTAGAGGTCGGGGTCGCTCTGGAGAAAGGCCAACGCCTCGGGCTGCTCAAAACCGGCGGTTGGGTCGGTGTGACCAACGTCAACATTGGCGCCCAGAGTAAACAGGTCCAGCATAATCAGGGCGCAAACGGTTACGCCAGCCTTCCATTCGCGTAGCCATTGTCTATAAATTAATTGTAGAATCACCAGGGCGGCAATGGTAAAAAAAGCAAACGTCGCCATGCCTGAGGCGGCCGCCGCCGCTCGATTGAAGATGGCCGGATTTCGATCCTGGGTAACCAGCAGGGCGTAATAGCTTAGCGGCGCGGCCACCACAATCAGTCCACCCAGGCTCCAGGTGAGGGTTTTGAGCAGTTTGGGTAAGATTGTTCTGACGTTCTGGTCCAATGGGGAACGGATGAGTTGGTTCAGCCCCAAGGCGGCCAGGGCGGCCAGGCTAAAGTCGAGCAGCAGGATGAAACGGGCCGGGGCGCGCAGCTGGTCAAAGCCGGGGACCGCGGTGTATAGCCAGCCGTGGACCACCGTGTAACCGCCCAGAGCCAGCAGCAGGCCGATCAGTCCCAAGCCAATGAAGAAGCTCTTGATCCGGCCCGGATAGAAAAGTGCGCCGATGAGGGCCAGCATCAAAGTGATGATTCCGATATAGCCGGTTTCGACTCGCTCCCAGAGGCCCCAGTGCAGGGCTGGGTCACGCCCAAAATAATTGGGGATGAGCAAGCCAACTAACTGAACCGGGTGCAGGGAATAGCGGGCTGCTTCGGCGTAGGGCAGTTCGGCCCGAGGCGTGTACCGGCTCAACTCGTAGGCCGGTAGGAGCAGCAACGCCGCCAGGCCGATGGTGATAGCCAGCGTGGTCAGCAAGAGAAGCAGGGGGCGGAGAGCGAGGAGCGGAGAGCGAGGAGCGGAGAGCGAGGAGCGGAGAGCGAGGAGGGGGGAGCGGGGAGGGGGGAGCGAGGAGCGGAGAGCGGGGAGCGTGAAGGCGATATGCCAGAGCGCATAAAGTCCCAGGGTTAAAAGGATGAACAGGGTGATCTGGATATGTCCGGCTAAGGTGGCGATGGCCAACACTACCCCGCTGGCCGCGGCCAGGCCGTAGCTGGCTCTGGTCAAGCTGTGGTGAAACAGCAAAAAGACCAGGGGCAACCAGGCGGCCACAGCAATCATATTCAGGTTGCCAAAATGGACGATGAACAGATCGCTAAATTCAAAGGCAATGGCCCCGGCCAAAGCCGCCAAGGGGTGGACGGGCGTGTCGACCGCCGATACCTGGCCGCCGGCTGGCGGTCGTAGCCAGCGCAGGCACAAATACATATTCATTCCGGCCAGCCAGAAGTGGAAAACAGCCAGATATTCCAGCCATACATACGTCAGCGTGGGCACGAGTAGGAAAACGGCCAGGTTGATGGGGTAGAACAGGCCGGATTGAATATCGGCGGCAAAGGGGGTGCCGCTGTAGAGATGCGGATTCCACAGCGGCAGGTGGCCCTGGCGGAGTTGTTCGGCAGCAAAGCGGTAGTTGGGATAGAGAAAGGGGGCCAGATCACCGCCGCCGGCCGGCATCCAGGCCTGCTCGGTCAGGATTATTTGCCAGAAAAAGCCGGCAGTCACAAGGGCAAGCAGGACGGCGGCAGTGATCAGTTCAATCAGAAAGGGCCAGGGTCTTTTGCCGTGCATGGATTTTATTAAGAAGTGCGGCTCTTAGATTGAAACAGGACTGAACAAACCGGCACTCTTGAAGGCGACAATCAATCGCCAAAGGCCCGGCCGGCTTGAATCCGGGCGATGAGTTTGGTCTCGATATCATAGGCGTCGCCGGCCAGCAGTTCGACCTGGCTACCCGAGTCGCGGATAGCTTGTTGGTCGGCGGCAGTGATACCTTCGCCAATAATCGTCACCCGGTGGGCCTGTTTGGCCTCAACCACGCTAAAGCCAACCGTCACCGAGAAGGCCAGAATATAATCCATCGCCAGGATGAGATTGGTTTGACGCCCCCGGCTGGCCGGCGGGCCAAGCAGCAGGTAGTGGTTGATCGTTTTGGTGGGTGTACCAGGCTCTACCACCGGAATGACCAGGTTGATCTGGCGCGTATTGACGCCATCCAGCAAGATATTGTCCTGTCGGATATTGGACTCAAAGACGTGTAATGAGTAGACGCCGGCAGCCAAATCAGCAAAACGATATTCACCAGACAGAGGGATTTGAAAACGAGAGATGATATTCCCTTCTTTGATCAGCAACAAGGTTTTTCCGGCCCCATTTTCGACTCGACCAAAAATAACGCTGTCATCGGGCAGGGGTATGGCCAGATTGAGATTGACCAGTTTATTGCTCTGATCAATTCTGATATTGTCCTGGCTGATCTCTGTCCCGACGACTTCCAACCGGTAGATGCCGGCGGGCAGTTGGATAAATTCAAAGGTCAGGCTACTATCGACCTCTCGTTCAGCCACCAGCGTGTTATTTTTGAGCAGGCGGATTTTGAAGCCTTGACCCCGTTCCAGGCGACCCTGGATGACCCCCTCAACCTTCGTCTCCGTTTTACGCGTCCGCTGAAAAACGACGTAAAAGGAGTGGTGGCCCAGCGTATTGAGGAGTGACCCATCGGGCAAAGGTTCATCAGGGTGAGCGGTATGCAGATTTTCAACCCGATCACTTTTGTCATTGGCGCCCGAGCTAAGGCCCTTGATCCAAACGGTGACATTTTGGCCAAAGTGCATGGCAATGTTGCCGGCCGCTTCACTATCCGGTTTGTCCAGCGCCACCGGGTCGGCCCGTTCGTCGGGGCGCTTGCCTTGCCAGGTCCAGCCGGCCCAGGCGATTGGATTTCTAAACCGCCGGCCTTCTTCATCCAGGGCTTCTATATAAACGTTATGTTTGCTGAAATTTTCGCGAGGCAATAAATGGTGGATGCCAATTACTTTCCAGTAAATCTCCCCCTCGGCTACGTCGGCTTTGACAATCCGCACCCCATATGGGGTGGCCGCCCCGTTCATGGGGTCACCATTGTTCCGGGCGTTGACCACATAAGCTGAGTTATATTGCAGATGATTGAATGCCATTGCTAATACCTCCCTCTGGACAGTGCTCTAATTTTTTTGTCTTACGCCTGCACCCAACGACCGCCAATAATCCGGGTCAGGTTGATGCGTTGGTTGCTTGAAATATTGTTGGTTCGGTTTTGTTCGCGGAGGTAGGTTTTGATTTCACTGGTGCGGATAATGGGCACCGCCGGATTTTTCAGGGTCAGTTCGACATCCTTGTGGGAGAATAGAACTAGCGGTGCGATCTCGGGTATTTCCTCCTCAGGTAATTCGTTTCGCAGCAGTTTGTCGAGTTTCTTGACGCCCTTTTCGGCGTCAACGGCCGGCGACCCCAACCCTTCATCGGCAAAAAATCTAAAAAAAAGCTTCCAGCTAAATTTACGGGAGAAGCGATAGCCGTCGACCTGGACGGGGCCATCTTGCTGTTTGACTACAATCACATACAGGCGACTCGGCGTTAGGAGAATATGGGCCGGGGAGATGGTGTAGTTGAACAGAACGAAGTCATTGCCAAATTTTTTCAAAACATTGGTCAGAATTTGATCGGCTCGCGGCTCCTTGACCCAACGATTGGTCAGATGGGAGCTGAAGGTGGCAAAAACAAAACCCAGGGCCAGCAAAATCAGGGTCGGTCGAAAATATTGCGGTTGGTTAATGCTGAGAAAATTGGTGATCAAGCCCCCAATCAAAAAGAGCATGGTCAACGGGGCGATCCGTTTGGCCCATTTGGACCTGGTTTCGATGATTTCGGAGTTGGTAATTGCTTTCATTCTTTGAATTTTCCTAACACTAAACATGAATTTTGGCCGCCCAATCCAAACGAGTTGGACAAGACGAGGTTTACGGCCTGATAACGGGGCTGATTAGGCACGTAGTCCAGATCACAAGCTGGATCCGGGTATTGGTAATTGATGGTTGGGTGAATCACACCCGTTTCAATCGACTTGAGGCAGGCCAGGGCTTCGATGGCCCCGGCCGCGCCCAGGGTATGGCCGATCATACTTTTGGTCGAGCTGATCGGGATCTGATAGGCCCGTTCGCCAAAAACCGCCTTGATCGCCGCGGTTTCGGTCTCATCGCCCAGAGGTGTGCTGGCGCCATGGGCATTGATATAGTCAATCTCCTCCGGCTGGACTCCGGCCTTAGCCAAAGCCCATTGCATCGCCCGGATAGCGCCTCTGGCCGCCGGGTCCGGCGCGGCGATGTGGTAGGTGTCAGCTGAATGGGCGCTGCCCAGTAGTTCGGCATAGATGCGGGCACCGCGGCTCTGGGCGTGTTCTAGTCGTTCCAGCACAACCATGGCGCTACCCTCGCCCACAACAAACCCATCCCGAGTGGCATCAAAGGGCCGCGAGGCCGCGGCCGGTTCGTTGTTGCGAGTTGATAAGGCCCGCATAATGATAAACCCGGCCAGCGTTGTTTCAGTGATGGCCGCCTCAACCCCGCCGGCAATCATTACCTGGCAGTCACCCCGCTTGATCACCTCAGCCGCCTCGGCAATGGCCATCGTGCCGGCAGCACAGGCGGTAGCGGTGGTGTTGGTGTAACCCTGGGCGTTCAGCTTGACACACACGTGAAAGGTCGACAGATTTGGCAAAGCAGCCGGCAACGAAAAAGGATTGACCTTATTAAGTCCCTGCTGCAGATGAACTTTAATCCCTTCCTCGACCTTGTCAAAGCCGCCCATCCCGGTACCGAGCAGAACCCCGCTTTGTTCGGCCAGTTCATCGTCAAAAGGGTAGACTAAACCGGCATCTTCGACGGCTTGCATTGCCGTGGCAATGGCCAATTGCGAGCAACGCGCCATCCGCCTGGCCTCTTTGCGCGGCAGAAAATGGTCGGGGTTGAAGTCTCTCACCTCACCGGCAAAGCGAACCGACAGGTGGCTGGCATCAAACAGGGTGATCAAATCCACCCCTGATTGGCCTCTGACCAAATTTTTCCAGGTGGCTGTAGCCGAGTGTCCCAGGGGTGTAATGGCGCCCAGACCGGTGATGACGACTCTGGTTTGGGCGCGAGCTTGGTCGGCTGGCTGGATACCCTTTTTTTTGGACAAGTTGTGCTCCCGTCTTACCGGCGGCCCCTTCGACCATTTATCCGTTAACTTGACTCAATTGTTCGCTGTTTTGCCACTCCCTCAGGCCATTTTCAATGGCCTGCACAATTCTATTTTCACTGGCTTTTCTGGCCACCCGGATGGCATTGCGCACGGCATAGGCGTCAGACCGGCCGTGGCCCACCACCACAATACCGTTGACGCCCAACAACGGACCTCCGCCAAATTCCCGGTAATCCAGCTTGGTCCGTAAGGCTCTGATGGCCCCGCGGGCCAGGAAGGCCCCCAGCATAGCCATAGGCCGGGCTTTGATCTCCCGCTGTAGAATCTTCTGAATAATCATCGATACTCCCTGGGCGCCTTTAATGTAGACATTGCCGGTAAAGCCGTCCGTTACAACCACATCGGCCAGCCCCAGCGGGATGTCTTTGGCTTCGACGTTGCCGATATAGTTGAGTTTACTCTGTTTGAACAGGGGCATGGCTTCCTGGATCAAGATGCTGCCCTTGCCCTCCTCCTCGCCAGTCGAGAGCAGCCCGATCCGGGGATTGGGAATATTCAAGACGTTGAGCACATAACTATGGCCCATTAGCCCAAATTGAAACAGAAATTCTGGGCGCACGTCGGTATTGGCGCCGATATCCAGCAGCAAGCAGCAGCCATGGGGGGAATCTGTGGGAAAAACCGTGCTGAGAGCCGGCCGTTTGATCCCCTTGATCCGGCCCAGGCCAAACAAGGCTGCGGCTAAGGCTCCCCCGGAGTTGCCGGCTGTGACAAAGGCGTCGCTTTCGCTCTGCTTAACCAACCGTAACCCAACCACCATCGACGAGTCTTTTTTGTTTTTGACCGCGGCGGACGGCTGGTCATCCATTTCAATCACTTCGCTGGCCGGGATGATGGGCAACTCCAGGCCGGTAATATTATGTTTAGCCAGTTCGGCTTCAATAGCTTCCGGTTTACCAACCAACTGGACTGTCAGGTTAAAATCACGGGCGGCCCAGACCGCGCCGTGAACCGTTGCCGCCGGGGCGTTATCTCCGCCCATGGCATCCAGGGCTATTTTCATAGAATCTCCTCGAGAATTAGGGTGGCAATCGACAGACGGCTCAACAATTAATTGTGGGCTGAAGTCTACGGCATTATAACATATCACCCCCTACCCGCCAATAACATGCCCAAAGAGATACCTTCCCGGAAGCTCCACGCCACTTTTTGGCCTGTAACCGGCTGATAGCTTCCGAGAAGGTGGACCATGCACTTCTTTGGTCTTTTCTCGCCAGCAGTGTTTAACTCTGATATAATGGGATCATGGCTACTTTCGACGCGATTGTGGTGGGCGCCGGTTACATCGGCAGCGCCATCAGTTACTACTTGACTGAGGCCGGCTTGAAAACAGCGTTGGTAGACCAGGGCGACATCGCCTCCGGAGCGTCGCGGGCCAACTACGGCAATATTCAGGTGCAGGATGCCGAGCTTGACAGCAGCCTGCCGCTGGTGTTGGCCGGACGAGCCAGTTTTGAGACATTGCCCGCCGAATTGGAGTGTGATTTTGAGCTGCGCCCGATCGGCAGTTTGTTAATTGCCGAAACAGAGTCGCAAGTTGCCGGCCTGTTGGCCAGAGCCGAGCAGCTCCGCCGGGCCGGAGTCGCAGTGGAATGGCTCTCGCCGGCAGAACTGGCCCGGTTGGAGCCGCACCTCGATGTGACCCAAACCCGCGGCGCGCTCTATCATCCGGCTGAAGCTCAGCTCAATCCGTTCAAGCTGATCTGGGCCTTTATCCATCGCGCCAGGGCGGCAGGGCTACAGCTTTTACTTCAGTCGCCGGTGGTAGACTTTGTCGCGGCTCAAGGTCGGGTGCAGGGAGTTATCACCGCCCAGGGTCGCCTGGATAGCGAGGTGACCATTCTGGCGACCGGCGCCTGGAGCGCCCGGTTGGGCCGGAAACTGGGCCTGAACCTGCCGGTCAGGCACGTTCACGGTGAAGCAGCCGTTACAGACTATGTGGGGCCGGTGCTGACTAATTTTCTCTCTTCAGCCGTCTTTTTTGAGACCGTTCATCATGATGACGAGGCCAAGAACCATCAGCCCAAAGCTGTTTTGGCCATTGCGCCCACCGTCCACGGTAATTTGCTGTTAGGCGAAGCGGCGACCGAGGTAGACCACTTTAGCAATGGTAGCTCCCCCGCCGCTCCGGGCGCTATCAGCCGGGTGGCGCTGCGTTTTTTGCCCGTGTTGCGACAGGCTCGGCTGGTGCGGAGTTGGGCCGCCCCGGTGGCTTTCACTACGGATGACAAGCCGTTTGTGGGGCCGGTGGCGGGACTGGCCGGCCTGCTGCTGGCCGTTGCCTTCAAGAGCACCGTGGTCATTGCCCCGGTGATTGGCCAGGCGATAACTCAACTGGTCACAACCGGGCGGTCTGACCTGGACCTCAGTCCATTCCTGTTGGCCAGAGTAAAGGAACAACAGCCTTGAATTTTATCTACCACTTACCCACCAAAATTATCTTTGGCCAACCTGCCGCCAAAGCGCTGGTAGCTGAATTAGCCGAACTCAAGGCCACCCGCGTCTTGGTGGTGAGCGATCCGGGGCTGGTTCGGCTGGGGATGGTGGCCCATTTTCAGGCGGCCCTGGTGGCTGCGGGCCTTACGGTCACGCTCTTCAGCGACGTGGCCACCAATCCAACCACCGTTAGTGTCGAGCAGGCGGTGAATTTGGCTAAAGCTGACGATGTGGAAGCCATCATCGCCCTGGGCGGAGGCAGCCCCATCGATGTGGCCAAGGCCACGGCTATGCTGGCGACCAACGGCGGCCGCTACGCCGATTACCAGTGGGGCAGTCGCCCCATTACCAAACCAAGCCTGCCGCTGTTAGCCATTCCCACCACCGCCGGGACCGGCAGCGAGGTCAGCAAAGTAGCCGTTATCGTTGACCCGGCCAATCTGTTCAAGAAAGGGGTGCTCAGCCCGCACATGTTTGCCCGGGCGGCCATTCTCGATCCTGAGCTGACCCTGGCCCTACCGTCCCACCTGACTGCCGCCACCGGCATCGATGCGTTCACCCACGCCCTGGAAGCTTTTGTGGGGCGGCGGGCCAATCCATACACGGACCTGTTGGCGCTGGAGGCGCTCCGGTTGATCTGGTCAACGTTGCCTCAAGCAGTCGCTCACGGCGACGATGTGGCGGCCCGGGCCGGTATGTTGTTGGCCAGCTTGTGGGCCGGTACGGCTATGGATCACGCCGGTCTGGGGCTGATTCACGCCCTGTCCGGGCCGTTGACGAGCAGCCTCCATTTGCACCACGGTCTGGCCAATGCCATCATTACGCCTTATGCCCTGCGTTTTAATCTGCCGCAGATCAGCCCTGAGCGGGTTGAAATTTTGAAAAAAGTCTTTGGGCTGAAGGCCGCGGCCAGCGACGAGCTTCTGGTCACAGCTGTAACCGATTTTATCGCCGGGTTGGGGTTGCCGGTCCGGCTGAGTGAGCTCGAGGTGTTGCTGGCCGGGATCGATTGGGACGCCATCGCCGCTGATACCACCCGCATGGCATTGCTTAACAACAACCCCCGGCCGGCTTCTGAGGCCGATTGCCGCCAACTGCTGACCGAGTTACGGTAATGATCATCGACGCCCACATTCACATGTATCCCCCCGAGGTCGCCGCCGACCCGGTTGGCTGGGCCAGGCGGATGGACGAGCCTTATTGGGGCGCGTTGGTGGGCGATAACCCGACCGGCGCCACCATCCAGGGTTGGGCCACGGTGGAGCAGCTCATCGCCGATATGGATGCCGCCGGCGTCGACCGGGTGGTGCTGCAGGGTATCTATTTTCGTCATCACCGGAGCTGCGTGGCTCAAAATAATTGGTACCTTGATTGGCGCCGCCAATATCCCGACCGGTTGCTCGGCTTTGCGACGGTCCAGCCGCTGGCCGGACAGGCGGCATTAGACGAAGTCAGGCGGGCCGTGGACGGTGGTCTGCGCGGTATTGGTGAAATTCTACCCTACGCCCAGGGCCATTCCATCCGGGATGATGCTTTCCTGGCCGTGGTCGAGTTAGCTATCGAGTTGGATATCCCGCTCTGCCTGCACGGCGCCGAGCCGGTTGGTCACGCTTATCCGGGCCGGGCTTATACGCCGCTCCAGGATTACGTCTGGCTGGCCGAGCAGTACCCCGATCTCAAGCTGATTCTGGCCCACCTGGGCGGGTTGCTGCCCTACTACGAACTGAACCGGACGATTCAAAAGATTATGCGGAACGTCTACTACGATACAGCCGCCGTACCCTTATTGTATCGACCGGACGTTTACCCATCAATCATTGGCGTGGTGGGGGCTGAGAAAATCCTGTATGGTTCGGATTACCCGTTGCTGCTCTATCCCCGGCGGAGCCGGACGCCCGGCTTTACCGAACTATTGGCCGAGATCAAAAACTCCGGCCTGAGCCGTGACCAGCTCGACCTGGTTTTGGGCGGTAATATGCAGCGACTTTTGAATTTTGAATAGGTGACCGGCAATTCAAGAGTGCCGGCCACCTTAAGAGCGTGTTTCTTAAATGTCATTCCGAGGAGCGAAGCGACGAGGAATCCCTTAGAACGCCTCTTGCAAGCGGCGGTTTCAGGGACTCTTCGCTCCCCGCTTGGCGGGTCGCTCAGAGCAACTGT
>CAYNLK010000064.1:0-34250 GCA_964398055.1 uncultured Caldilineaceae bacterium | reverse complement strand
TGTAAAACAACCAGAAGTTGACTGAAATCCGTGTACAAGCAAATCTGTTTCCCCCTACCACCCCCCCTCATCCTCATCCCGACTCCCCCCTCTAATCCACCCCTCACGCGCCGTCTAGACCGCATCACCTCGCCCGGCCAGCAAAATCAGAATCAGCCCCGCGGCCAGGCCAATCAATACCAATATCCCCAGCACACAACCAATGATTAACAATAAGCTCATAACCTTCCCTCTAAATTAAGGTGAAACGTGAAACGTGAAGGACTTTCGGCGTAAAACCCTCACGTTTCACTCATCACGTTTCACGAACTTGGGACTATTATAGCATCTCCATTTTCAAAATTGTAGTTTACATTCACCACGAAGGACACAAAGGACACGAAGAATTAGAGCACAACACGGTGAATACCCCTCTTTAGATTCAGCACAGTTACTGCTCAGGCATGTCATTTTGACCCCCGAAAGGGGGAGAAATCCCTGGTGCGGTACTTTTGATAGCCAGATAGTTGGTAAACCCAGAATTTGGCTTGAATTTTTGCCAATCACCACTCTAATTATTAGAGTTTATTGGAAATAAGAATAGCTCACGGATTTTCACGGATAAACACAGAAAATCAAAGCAAAATCCGTGAAATCTGTGTTAATCCGTGAGCTATAATATCAGCCTTGTCAGGCAATCACTCTTTAATGTTTATTGTCGTCCCGCAGGGATTTCTCGACCTACGGTCTCGAAATGACATGAAACTGAGCAGTTATTTCACCCTATTATATCACCAAAACCGCCTCGCTTGACATCGCGCCAAAACAACGGTAGACTAAGAGTTGCAACATTATGGTAAGTTGAGACCTGATTGGCGTCTCGAATTTTTCACCGTCCCGGCCACTGGTTGCAAGTTACATCTGGGCAGGTCGCCACTTTTCGGCTGCGACGTGCCACCTGCAACCTGTCATGAGCCGCCGCTTAAGCTGGCGAAAAACTAAAGACACCACCAATTCTGTCAGTGATCTTTTTATGCCTGTAAAGAAAAAAGCCGAACCTACCCCCCTCTTTCCCGGCCAGGCCGCCCTGGCCGCGCTGGCGGCGCGGCTGCAGCCCTACCGCCAGGAGCTTATCGGCGGGGTCTTGCTGCTGCTGGCCCTGCTGACCAGCCTCAGCCTGCTGGCTCTCACTCAAGGCAGCCTGAGCGACTGGTGGGCCGGCTTGTTCCGCCAGCTTTTTGGCTGGGGCGCCCTGCCCGGCGCTATTTTGCTCGGCCTGCTGGGCGTGCTGCTGCTGGTCGACCGCGTCCTGTCCGTAGGCCCGGCCGACGAGGCCGACGAGGCGAACGAGGGCTATCGCGTCCCGCTCGACCGGATGGTCGGCCTGGAGCTGCTCTTTGTGGTCGGCCTGGCCCTGACCCACCTGTGGACGGGCGAGCTGACTGAGGGGCTTAAGCTGGCCCGGGCCGGCGCCGGCGGCGGCTATATCGGCTGGGGACTCAGCCTGTTCCTGGCCGATTTGCTCGGCGAGCCGATGGCTGTGGTGGTCCTGGCCCTGGTAGGGCTGCTGGGGCTGGGGTTGACCATGCACTTCAGCCCGGCCGCGCTCGCCCACCGGGCCGGCCAACTGGCCGACTGGGCCCAACGCCGCCGCGCCGCCTTGCCCACCGCAAACGTTCCCACCAGCCAACCAACCAACCATCCATCCCCCCAACCAACCACCAAATCCCCCAAACCCGCCAAATCCGACGGCAAACTCAAACCCCTGGCCGCGCCGACCATGACCGTCGAGGCCGCCGTGGCTGCCCTGCCGAACACCCGCCACGTCCTGCCGCCGCTCGATCTGCTGTCGCCGCCGGCCAAAGACCCGGCCCACAGCGCCAACTCTCGCTACCAGGCCCAGATCATCGAGGAGACGCTCTACGGCTTTGGCATCCCGGTCGAAGTGACCGAGACCAACCGCGGCCCTACCGTGACCCAATTCGGCCTGAAGCTGGGCACTATCGAACGCAAGCTGCCCGACGGCGAGACCATCCAGCAGCGCGTCCGGGTCAACAAGGTGGTCGCCCTGGCCAACGACCTGGCCCTGGCCCTGTCGGCCGCGCCCATCCGCATCGAAGCGCCGGTGCTGGGCCGGCCCCTGGTCGGCATCGAGGTGCCCAACAGCGAGAAAACGATGGTCTCGTTGCGGGAGGTGCTGGAGAGCGAAGACTTTAAGAAAGGTAAAGGCGGGCTGCGCATCGCCCTGGGCAAGGGCGTCTCCGGCCAGGCCGTCTCGGCCTCGCTGGCCGAGATGCCCCACCTGCTGATCGCCGGGGCCACCGGCTCCGGCAAGTCGGTCTGCATCAACAGCCTGATCTCCAGCCTGCTCTTCACCCACGCCCCGGAGCAGTTGCGCTTCCTACTGATCGACCCCAAAATGGTCGAGTTGACCAGTTTCAACGGCATTCCTCACCTGCTGGCCCCGGTCGTGACCGATTTCGAGCAGGTGGTCGGCGCGCTGGCCTGGATCACCCGGGAGATGGAGCGGCGCTACAAGCTCTTTGCCGCCGGCGGCGCCCGCAGCATCAGCAGCTACAACCGCAAGGTCGGGGCCAGGGGCGAACGGCTGCCCTACCTGGTGGTGGTCATCGACGAGCTGGCCGATTTGATGATGCTGGCCCCCGACGAGGTCGAGCGGCACATCTGCCGCATCGCCCAGATGGCCCGGGCCACCGGCATCCACCTGGTCATTGCCACCCAGCGCCCCTCGGTCGATGTGGTCACCGGGTTGATCAAGGCCAACTTCCCCACCCGGATTGCCTTTGCCGTCACCAGCCAGATCGACTCGCGGGTCATTCTCGACACGCCGGGGGCCGAGCGGCTGCTGGGCCGGGGCGACATGCTCTACATGGCCTCAGACTCGCCCAAGCTGGCCCGCTTGCAGGGCTGCTTTGTCGCCGATATCGAAATCCACAACCTGGTCCGCTTTTGGCAGGCAGCCACGCCCAGCCGGGTCGATGAGGCTGAGGAAGAAGCCGAGACCGAACCCCCCTGGGCCGATATCATGGCCGAGGCCGGCAAGGACGACATGCTGGAGGAGGCTATCAAGCTGGTGGTCGAATCCGGCCGGGCCTCGACCAGCATGTTGCAGCGGCGGCTGGGCATCGGCTATCCCCGCGCCTCCCGCCTGATCGACCAGCTCGAAGAGGAAGGCGTCATCGGCCCGGCCGACGGCAGCAAGCCCCGCGATGTGTTGTGGCGCGCAGAGCGGGACGAGGCCGACTATGCCGACTTTGAGAAGGATGTGCGGGGCGATTCATAAGGGCCTTAGCCCTAGTTCCAGCAATCGGCCAACAATTGATCAGGCCGCCTTCAGCGCCTGCACTTCTTGCTCAATTTGTTCCCCAATCTGGGCTCGGGCCACTTCAAGATCATAACGGGCCTGCATTCTCAGCCAGACTTCTGCACTTGTCCCAAAGTAACGGCCTAACCGCATCGCTGTGTCGGCCGTCACGGCTCGTTTGCCATGCACGATCTGGCTGATGCGAATCGGGGATACCCCAATATCCTTAGCCACCCGATATTGACTTAACCCCAACGGTTTCATAAAGTCTTCCAGTAACACTTCGCCCGGATGAATTGGGGGCAGCTTTTCCAGTTTCTCCTCACTAGTCATGATAATCAACGATTTCTACCTCCCTGGCTCGATCTTGTTCCCACTCAAAAAATAATAGCAGAGGACGATAATATCGTCAAGCGATAAATAAATTGTCGTTAGATAACAGTAGACCACCATGAAGTGGATTTGGCCGCGGTCGGTGGTCAGCGGTCGGTTAAGCCGCCTCCCCACCTGCTTTCAACCACCCCCCTTTATTTGCCGGCCTGAAACTCTGGGGAACGTTCGATTTTTGGAGCAGACCCCTCCCCGCAGCGGGGAGGGGGAGAAAAGCGCCCTCCCCCGTCACGGGGGAGGGTTGGGGAGGGGGTCTGCTTACGCCATCTATCAAATTCGCCCCCAAATCCGAACACACCCAAACTCTGGCAACTTTTGCCCCTTGATGATATAATTCCCCTCACTGGTAATAAAATTGGCTCTCTTGGATTTCAAGGGGTAGTGAGGTTAAATCCATAAAACGTGAAACGTAAATTCACGCATCACGCATCACGTTTTACGTTTTACGATGTCAACCTCCTGAAATCCAATTGAACCGTAAAATTTTTCCCTCACCGGGTTGAATGTATGAGTAGAGGTGGATATGTCTGGACATAGCAAATGGAGTACCATTAAACGCAAGAAAGGGGCGGAGGACGCCAAGCGGGGCAAGATTTTCACCCGGCTGGCCCGCGAAATTACCGTGGCCGCCCGGCACGGCAGCGGCGACCCGGACGCCAATCCTACCCTGCGCACGGCCATTGAAAAAGCCCGCGCCGCCAATATGCCCAAAGATAATATCGAGCGGGCCATCAAAAAAGGGACCGGCGAGCTGGAAGGCGGCGAGCTGGAAGAAGTGGTCTATGAAGCCTACGGCCCCCACGGCGTGCCCATTTTGATCAGTTGCTTAACCGACAATCGCAACCGCACCCTGGCCGACATTCGCCGCGTTTTCAACCGCCAGGGCGGCAGCATGGCCGAGGCTGGCGCGGTCAGCTGGATGTTTGAAAAAAAGGGCTACATCACCATCGAGTCGGATGAGGTCGACCCGGATGAGGTCTTTATGCTGGCCGTCGATGCCGGCGCCGATGATGTGGAGATCAGCAACGGCTTGATCGAAATCTACACCAGTCCTGACATGCTGCACGTGGTCAGCAGCGCCCTGGCCAGGCAGGGCCTCGCGGTAGCCGAGGCCGAGTTGGCCCCTATTCCCAAGAATGAGATCGAGTTGGGCCGGAAGGAAACGGAGCAGGTGATGGGCATCATCGACGCCTTGGATGAGCTGGATGACGTCCAGCAGGTCTACTCCGGTCTGCATATCAGCAGCGCCATGATGACCGAACTGGAAAAAGCGTAAGCTGGCCCGTGCGAGTTATTGGCATTGATCCGGGTACGGCCATTACCGGTTGGGGTGTAGTTGAAGGAGATGGCAACGCCTTGCAGTTGATTGCCTGCGGGGCCATCACCACCCCGGCCGGGACGCCTCTCCCCCAGCGCCTTCAGGTGATCTATCGCCAGCTTACCGGGCTGATCGAGCAGTGGCAGCCGGACTCCTCGGCCATCGAGGAGCTGTTTTTTAGCAAGAATGCCAAAACCGCCCTGGCCGTGGGTCACGGTCGGGGCGCGGCCATGTTAGCCCTGGCCAATGCCGGCCTACCCATTGCCGAGTACAAGCCGTTGGAAGTGAAGCAGGCCCTCACCGGCCACGGCGGGGCCGATAAAATGCAGATGCAGCAAATGGTCAAACTGCTCCTGGCCCTTGACGATATCCCCCGCCCGGATGACGCCGCCGATGCTTTGGCCGTGGCCATTTGCCACCTGCACTCGGCCCGGCTGCGCATGTTGGAGTCACAATGATCGGTTCATTACGGGGTGAGATCATCGACAAGGCCGAAGACGCTCTTTTGGTCGAGGTCGGCGGAGTGGGTTTTTACGTGCTGGCCCCCACCACTCTGCTGGATGTGCTGGAAGTGGGCGCCCACGCCCAGCTCTTTACCCACCTATACGTCCGCGAGCAAGAGCTTACCCTGTTCGGCTTCCCCGACCGGGAAGAGCTGGAGTTGTTCCGCACCCTGCTCAAAGTGCAGGGCATCGGCCCCAAGGTGGCCCTGGCGATTCTGTCCCACCTGCCGGCGGAGACGCTGCGGCAGGCGATCGCCAGAGAAGAAGCGGCCCTGCTGGCCCGGGTGCCGGGCATCGGCCCCAAAAAAGCCAAGCAGATCGTTTTCCAGTTGCGCGATAAGATTGGCTTGGAGGACATCTTTGTCACCGCCGCGCCCATCCACGAGGGCGATAGCGAGGTCATCGCTGCCCTGACCGCGCTCGGCTACAGCGTGGTCGAGGCCCAGGCCGCCTTGCAGCAGCTCCCCAAAGAAGCCAAAAACGAACCCGTCGAAGAAAAGATCCGTCTGGCCCTGAGTAGCCTGGCCCGAATTTAAGCCTTTACACGTTTCCATACTCTGTGTGGGAACGAAGTAAAAAAACTGCTACTTGCTACTTGCTACCTGCCCAGCCCCCCTGCTACTTGCGACCCTGCGACGTGCCACCTGTCCCTGCCTACTTCCCAATACAAAATTTACTAAAGATCGTCTCCAACAAATCCTCGGTCACCGTCTCACCGGTGATTTCTCCCAGCGTCTCCACGGCCGCCCGCACGTCAATCGAAACCAGATCGGCTGACAATCCGGCTTGCTGCGCTGCAATCGCCGCCTGAGTGTGAGCCAGGGCCTGCTGAAGTAGGGCTTTGTGGCGGGGGTTGCTCACCAGGGGGGTATCGGCTGTGGTCACCTGGCCGCCCAGGATCAGCTCAACCAGGGCCTGTTCGAGCTGGTCGATGCCGGCCTGGTTGAGGGCGGAAATCGCCACCCGCGGCGCGCCGGGCAGAAAGTCGATCAACAAATCCGGGGTTGTTTGCGGGGCCAAATCGTTCTTATTAATGATGAGCAAACCCGGCTTCTGCCCGACCAGGGCTGCAATCTGCCGGTCGCTCTCCTCCAATGCGCTGCTGCCGTCGATGACCATCAAGGCCACATCGGCCCGGGCCAACGCGGCCCGGCTGCGCTCCACGCCGATGCGCTCGACCTCGTCGGCTACCTCCGCCCGGATGCCGGCCGTGTCGACCAACACGAGCGGGATGCCGCCCATGTTGACCGTCTCTTCCAGGGTGTCGCGGGTGGTGCCGGGGATGCTGGTGACGATAGCCCGGTTGCCCCGTAACAAGGCGTTGAGCAGGCTGCTCTTGCCCACGTTGGGCCGGCCAACAATGGCCGCCCGCACCCCCTGGCGGTAGATCAGCCCGTAGTCGGCGCTTTGCAGCAGTTTTTCAAGCCGGGCAACAACCTCGGACAACGGGCTAACTACGTCCTGGGGCGGAATCTCGTCTTCCACAAAATCGATGCTGGCTTCCAAAAACGCCAGCGTGTCGAGCAGCGCGGCCCGCACCTGGCTCACCTGGGCCGAGAGGCTACCGCTCAACTGCTCATTGGCCACCCGCAAGGCGGCCTCGGTTTTGGCCTCGATCACGTCGAGCACGGCTTCGGCCTGGGCCAGGTCCAACCGCCCGTTCAAAAAGGCGCGCAGAGTCATCTCGCCCGGTTCGGCCAGCCGGGCGCCCAGACTCAAGCTAAGTTGCAGGATGCGCCGCAGCGGTACAATGCCGCCATGCGCCTGAATTTCGACAATGTCCTGGCGGGTATAGGTGCGCGGTTGGGGCATAAAGGCGACCAGTGCCTCGTCCACCGGCTGATCGGTCGCCGGGTCGATGATGTGGCCGTAGTGCAGCCGGTAGGGCTGCAGCTCGGTCAACCCTCTGGCTGAACGGAACAGGCTTTGGGCAATCGGGTAGGCCTCCGGCCCGCTGATTTTAACAATACCTACCCCGCTTTGGCCTATTGACGTAGCAATAGCAGCTATGGTATCATCTAAGCTGTACATAAATTGAATTTCCTTGTCAATTCAGTTATTATAACATAACTGGTTTACCAATTTAAATGAAACGATAGGTTAGCTGGATGATGAACAGACCGACAGACTGGTACGAGTCAGCCACCAAACTGCTGTCATCCAGCATTCGCAATAAGATTATCATCCCCTACGCCCTCTTAACCCTAATCCTGGCGGTATTTGGGGTTTTTGTGGTTACCCGGCTGGTGGCCGGCTCGTTTGAAGAACGGCTGAAGAACCAACTGCTTGAAGCCGGTCGGGTGGTGAGCGATGAAGTCGTCAATCACGAGCGTTTGCGGCTGGAAGCCCAACGGGCGGTGGCCAATACGATTGGGGTCGCTGAAGTTCTGGTCAGGCGTGATTTTAAAGAACTTGAAGCCTTAATTGGACCCATCATTGCCAACTCAAAAGGCATCGACAGCATTGTGGTGCTCGATGCGCAGGGCAAAGATGTGCTGCGCCTGCAACGGGAGTCGTTGGCTGCCAACGCCCCGGTGGTAACGTACCAGGCTGGCGGCGCCAATTTTTATGACTGGCCGGCTGTGAGCCAGGTTTTGCGGGATCGCGCCGGGACCACCAAAGAAGTCCAGTTGGCCCGGGACCCCAACTCAAATGAGCTGATTGTCTATACGATTGGGCCTATCCAGGGACCGGATGGCGTGGTTGGCGCGGTGCTGGTTGGTACTTACCTGGAAAAAGAGTTTCGCACCCTCCGCAGTCTGGCTTTGGCCGATATCACCTTGTTTGATGAAGATGCAAACGTCGTCGCCACTACATTTCCCCTGAGTCTGGCCGAAGCTGAAGCCGTCTTCAATATTTTTACCCCACAACGGTACCAGCAGGTTGTTGGTCAGCAAAAGATTACCTTGCTAGATGAACTGGCCAGGGTACAGGATATCGACAATCGCGGCCAGACTTACCGGCTGGCCTATGCCCCATTCATCCTGCGTAACCGCGTCTATGGCGTTTTTGCCGTAGCCCTACCCACCAATTTCATCACCGATACCAATAATCAAAGCCGGAACTGGTTGGCGCTGGTATTTTCGGTGGGGGTGGTTACCGTTTTTGGGATCGGTTACCTCATTTCGCGGCGGATCATTCGGCCGATTATCCGGCTGGTGCAGACTTCACAGGCTATTGCGGAGGGCGATCTGAGCCGCCGCAGTGGCATTGTGAGTGATGATGAGATTGGAGTGCTGGCCGACACCTTTGATCATATGACGACCGAGTTACAGCGACTGCTCAAGTTGCAGCAAGAAGAGGCCAGCAAACTCAACGCCATTCTGAACAGCATTGCCGATGGCGTCATTGTTCTGGATACCGCAGGTGAGATTTTGATCACCAACCCGGCCGCCGAAGCCATTTTGGAAAAGATCGGGGACGATTTTAGCCGGGCTAAGTTCGAGCGCAGTGGCGAGGCGGACAGCTATCCGCTGGCTCAAGAGTCGGCCGCCCGGTTGAGTTCATTCACCGGGCTGGAGTTTCATGAAACAGAACGGTTTGAGTTTGGTGAACAGGTCTTGAGCGCTTTGTCAGCCCCGGTGGTGACGCCGGCCGGCCAGCAGCTTGGCTCGGTGGTGGTTTTGCGCGACATTACCCGTGAGGTCGAGTCGGAGAAGCTGAAGGATGATTTCATCACCAGCGTATCGCACGAACTCAGAACACCGCTGACCGCCATTAAAGGTTACAACGAGTTACTGCGGATGACTGCGGCCGGCAAACTGGATCAGCAGCAACTGCAATTTATTGATACCATTGAAGCAAACGTGGCTGATCTGTTAAACCTGATCCAGGAGATGCTCGATTTAACTCAAATCGATGCCGGTGAGTTGGGCATAGATCAGGAACCGATTAATCTGTCTGAACTGGTTGAGACCGAAGTTGAGCAGTGGCGAGATAAAATGAAAGAGAAGGGTCTCTCCTTTGAAATTCATTTGGCCGCAGAACCGATTTGGATCGAAGGGGATTGGACCAGATTAAGCCGGGTTTTGGATAACTTACTGAGCAATGCCCATGCTTATACCTTGCCAGGTGGCAAGGTAGAGCTGTTTTTGAGCCAGGCGAACGGTCTGGCTCAGGTGGATATCACCGATACCGGGGTCGGTATTTCTGAAGAAGATCAGCGTTTTCTCTTTACTCGATTTTTTAGAGCCATCCACGCCGAGAGCACCTACGATATCAGTGGGGCCGGTTTGGGCTTGTATATCAGTAAAGCCATCATCGAGGCCCATCCTGGCGGTCAACTATGGGTGAAGACCAGCCCGAACCAGGGCAGCACCTTCAGCTTTGCCCTACCCATCATTGAGTTTACCGACGAGGATGGGGCGGAGCAAGAGCCGGTCAGTCTGGAAAATTACAGTGAGAGCAAGACCAAAGTTTAAATTTTGAGCTTTGAGGCGGCAGCCCGAATCCTTTTCGGCCAATCAGCGACTCGTTAACAGGCAGATATGCCCAGCCCGGCAAAGCCAGGGGTAAATCAATATTATGGCAACAGAGCCATTACCCTCAGACCAGACCAATCGCGGCAGCTACAACAATGAAAACGATGAGTGGCGTAGGCTCCTCATCACCCTACTTTTCCTACTGTTCAGTTTTGGCTGCGTCTTTTGTTCCTCTCAAACGGCGTTGCTGCTCATCGGCCGAGATCGCATCGAAGCCAGTATGCGCTCCCAATTACAGGCTGATTATGGGCGTGACCCGGCGATTGCCCTGGCCCCGTTAGATGAGAATATCGCGGCCGAGGCCGCTCAAGATGAAGCTATGCTGGCCCTGCGGCAAACGCCGATCAGCCAGGGCTTGGCCGTGGTTGTTTTGCCCAACCCGTTGCCCACCCCTACTGCCAGCCTGATTGTGCTGTTGCCCACCCCTACGCCCACACCGACTCCCACCCCAACTCCAACGGCCGCGCCGCCGGAGGCTACCGGGCCACCCCCGCCTACCCCCATCGCCCCAACCTCTACGGCTGCGCCGCCCGCCTCGCCGCCGCCCCCACCGACCGCCGCGCCGCCTTCGCCAACCTCGCCGTTGCCAACAACGCCGCCGACCGTCCCGCCGCCTACTGTCCCCCCCCCCACTGCGCCGCCGCCGACCTCGCCACCGCCAACCGCATCACCTCCTTCGCCGCCACCGACCTCTGCTCCGGAGAGACTATTCTTTAGCGCAGCGAATTATCGGGTAACCGAGGGAGCCGGAGTCGCCACGATTACGGTGGTTTTAAGCCGCGCTTCCCTCCGGACCATCACGGTTAATTATGCCACCGGCAATATTACCGCCGTCGCTGGCCAGGATTATGTCGCAACCAGCGGAGTCTTGATTTTTGCGCCCGGCCAGCTCAGCCAAAGTTTTCAAGTACCGCTCATTGATGATAATTTGACCAATGAGCCGGATGAGCAGGTGCGCCTGAGCCTGAGCAATCCTGTCAATGCCATGCTGGGAACGCCTAATCCGGCCACGTTGACTATCGAGGATAATGATGGCCAGCCGGCAGTTCGTTTCAGCACCGCCGGCTACAGTGTGGCCGAGGGCGACGGCCAGGCCACGATCACGGTGGAGTTGAGCGCGCCGTCGGCGGTGGCTGTGACGGTGGCTTACACTTCAACGGACATCACCGCGACCGCCGGGCGCGACTACATCGCGGTGAACGGCGGGTTAACCATTCCGGCGGAGCAGTTGAGCGCCACTTTTAGCGTAACCATCATCGATGATAACCTGGCCAGTGAACCAAATGAGACGGTGGAGCTGGCCCTGAGCAATCCCACCAATGCCCTGCTGGGGACGCCCAACGTCGCCACGTTGACCATCATCGATAATGACCCGCTCCCGCTGGTTCAGTTCAGCGCCCCTGATTACCGGGTGAACGAGGGTGACGGCCAGGCCGTGATCACGGTGCAATTGAGCGGGCCGTCGGCGCTAGCGGTGACCGTAGTTTACACCTCAGCCGATGGAACGGCCACGGCCGGGGCTGACTATACCGCCGTGAGCGATGTCCTGACTATTCCACCGGAACAGTTGAGCGCCACCTTTGCCGTGCCGATCATCGATGACAACCTGGCCAATGAAGGCGATGAAACGGTCCAACTGGCCCTGAGCAATCCGATCAATGCGGCGCCGGGAATACCCACCATAGCCACCCTGACCATTGAGGATGATGACGGCGAACCGGCGGTCCAGTTCAGTGCATCCGATTTTGGCGTGACCGAGGGCGACGGTCAGGCCACGATCACGGTGGAGTTGAGCGCGCCCTCGGCGGTGGATGTTACGGTGGAGTATGCCGCCACTGATGGAACGGCCACGGCCGGAGCTGACTATATTGAGGTAAGCGGTACCCTGACCATTCCGGCGGAGCAGTTGAGCGCCACCTTTGACGTGACAATTTTGGACGACAATCTGGCCAACGAGGGGGCTGAGACGGTGGCGCTCACCCTGAGCAATCCCATTAGCGCAACGCTGGGCACGCCCAACCCGGCCACCCTGACCATTACCGACAATGACCTGCTGCCCGAGGTTCAGTTCGCCCAGGCTGATTTCAACGTTGCTGAGAACGGCGGACCGGCGGTGATCACCGTGATCCTGAGCGCGCCCTCGGCGGTGGAGGTAACGGTGGAATATGCTTCTAGCGATGTGACGGCGATAGCCGGGGCCGATTACCAGGCTGTAGCTGATACATTGACATTCCTGCCTACCCAGACCAGTCTGACCTTCGCCGTTACCATTCTCGACGACTCGCTGCCGGAAGCGGAGGAGACCCTGGTGTTGACCCTGAGCGACCCAACCAACACTGTTCTGGGGGCTACCAACCCAGCCACGTTGACCATCAATGACGATGATCGCGATCCTGGTACCTGTCCGGGCCTATATCCGTCCGGGCAGCCAAATATCGGTCTGCCTGATGGTCAATTTGCCAGGATTGCCTGTGATGTTGGCCTCATCATTGATTTGGGCGCATCACCCATTGGTGTAACCGACCCGGCCAATACCGCTTATGAGCTGGTCTATTACGAAGCCAGAGGCCGAAATATGGCCGGCGTTTACCTGACTCCGCCTGATATGATCTACCTGGACCTGGTTACAATCGAGATAGCCGAAGACCCGGCCGGACCATGGTATCCGGTCTTCATCTGGGGCGACGGGATTGATGATACCAACACCAATCTGATGCGCAGCAGCCCCACCTATCCGGACTCCGGCGCGACCTCCGATAATGCCATCATCCAATCGCCGCCGCTGGTCGGGCCGTCGCCTGAGCTGCAAACCGGCATTGAAATCGACGTGGACAATCCACCCACCGGCGGCCCCATTCCGGCCGGCAACTACCGGTATATTCGCCTCTTTTCACCGCTGGCCGGGGAGAATGATGGGCCGGAGATCGATGCTATCGAGGTGTTGTCACCCTAATTTTGGGTGCGAGATATCTTACTGTGCCAACAAAAAGAGACGGCCCTGATGGCCGTCTCTTCTTGTTGGATGGGTTGGCGACGATTGGCTATAACGCCCGGTAGGGGGTGGCGGCGATGTCGCTGCGATTATCGGGGTTGGTGACGATGAGGTTGTAGTCGCCAGGGTCCAGCATATTGGGAGGGATGATGGCGGTGAAGTTGGTATCGGTGCGGATTTCACCCAGATCGAGTTCAAGCCGCGCCCCGCTGCTGATTGACTGCAACTCAACCTTGAAGCCAAATTGATTCGGCCTGAAATTGCGGCCCTGGACCGTTAAGGTGATCTCCTCGGTGGTCAGGCCCGACGTGGGAGAAAAGCGAATGATATCCGGCGGCGGGACCGGCGTGTCGGTGGGGGTGGCCGGGCCAATAGTATAGGCCGAGGCGCGGACAGCCTGCCGGCCATGCGGATTGGTCACCACCAGCGAGTAACTCCCCTCGGGCAGGCCGGCCGGCACGGTAGCGTTGAAACTGGTGCTTGAATAGGCGCTGCCCAGTTGCAGTTCAACATTGGGTACCGGCCCCCTGAGTTCAACCTTAAATTCAAGGGTGTTGGGTTGAAAATTCCGACCCAACACCGTAATAATAACTTCTCCATCGGCGGTTTCCCGGTCAACTCGATTGGGGGTGACGCTGTCGATTTGGGGCAGGGTTGGGGTGGCGGTGCGGGTAGGCGTGGGCGGGCGAGTGCCGGTTGGACTGGGCGTGTAAGTGACAGTGGGCGTGGGTGGGGTTATGGGCAGGTAGAGCGCCTGGCCAACCCTGAGGTTGAAGGCGTTCAGACAATTCACCTGCTGCAATTCAAACACACTGACTCCGGTTCTGTTGGCTAGATTATCTAGCGTGTCGCCCGGTTGAACCACATAGCTGACCCAGCTTGGCGGCGGTTGGCAGACCCCGCCCGTGGCCGGAGCCGGCGTTGGTAGGGCCGGCAACGGCGTCGGCGTAACGATCACAATGATCGGGGTTGGGCTGGCGGTAGGCGGGAGCGGGATAGGGCTACTGGTAAAAGTGGCCGTTGGCGGCAGCGGCGCCGCGGTGGGCGTGTCTGTTGGCGGCAGCGAGGTGGCAGACGGCGTGCTGGGGGGCAGTGGGCTTTCAGTTGGGGAGGGGGTCAAGGTCACCACAAGCGCCGATGTGGTCGGGCTGGGGGTGGCTTCAACGATAGCCGGTGGTTCTTCCTGGGGCGGCAGATCCTGCAGCGCCAGTAATAGGGCAGCAACCACCGTGAGAACCACAATAATCAAGGTGCCGATGGCAATAGCCACCCGTTGCCAGGGAGAAGTTGCGCTATTCCCGTTGGGTGAAGGTTCTAAAGACACCTGGGTACCCTCATTTCAATGCAAGTCGAACGAGTCAGAGTTTAGATCGAGGGGCGGGATGTCGACTTCTTGCCAGGGGTCATCAAACTGTTCGCAAATTGGCAAGAGAAAGTGGAAGGTGGAGCCATAACCAATCTCACTCTCCACCCAGACCCTGCCGCCATGGGCTTCAACCAACGATTTGACAATCGCCATGCCTACCCCGGTTTCGCCCAGCCCCTCGATTAAGGGGCGCTCCGCTCGGTAAAATCGTTCAAATACCCGGTCGAGGTCTTTCTCGGCAATGCCGCCGCCGGTATCGCGAATTGAAATCCGCAAGAAGGCTGAACTCTCACTATCCAGGTCGGTCCTGGCTTCCTCCTCAAACCGGGCCGCAAACAGGTCAATAGTGCCCTTAATGGGAGTAGATTTTATAGCGTTGCCCAGTAAATTGCTCATAATTTGCCGGACCGAGTCCGGATCGGCCTCGACCGGGGGCATCCCCTCGGGCAGGTGCATATTGAGAGTGATTTCCTTTTCTTCCAGTTGGGCCCGGGCGCCGATGATCGTATCCTCGATCACTTCGGCCATGTGCAAAACCGTTGGCCGAATCTCCAACTGGCCGGCGTCGATGGCGGTGACGCCGATCAGATCATTCAGCATACTCCCCATCCGCTCGATGTTGGCTTTGATGCGCTGTAGAAACTTGCGCTGCATATCGCCAATAAAGCCAACCGACTCACCCAGTAGCAGGTCGGTGTAGCCGGTAATGGAGGTCATTGGGGTGCGCAATTCCTGGGAGAGCGAGGCCACAAATTCATCCCGAGCCCGCTGGCTTTCAGCCTCAGCCGTAATATCATAGAGGATGGTTACGGTGCCTTCCTTATCATTGTCGCCGGAGTCGAGCGGGGTGACGGTAGCTCGCAAAACCTGCTCACCTACTCTGAGGGTGGTGGTGACCATTGGCTCATTTTTGGATTTCAACTGGTTCAGGGCGTTTTGCCAACGCTCATCGCTGCAAATCTTGACTAATTCCTGACCAACCAGGTTGTTATCCGGCAGGGCCAGTAGTTTACTGGCGGCAGCATTGGCCCTGAAAATCTTATGATTGCCATCGCCGATGATAACCCCACAGCTCAACTCTTCAAGTTCGGAGCTGACCTGGGTCCCGGAAAGAACTGTCGGGACCAGGGTCGCCTGGAGCGCCCGCGACCGTTTTAAGGCGCGAGCCAGTTTACGGGTTTGTTCTTTTGTCCGGGCCAGATCAGCCTGCAGTTCTTTGGCCTCGGCCGTGTCTTGTTCCAACAGCTCAATTTTTGCCTGTAAACTCTCTTTTTCCCCGGCCAACTCTGCCAACAGTTGCCTTTGTTGATCGAGTTCAGCCGCCAGGGTGGCAATTTGTTTATCTTTTTGGACAGACTTTTCCAACTCGGCTTTGGCTCGTTCCACCGCCTTTTCTAATTTGGACACCCGTTCCTGAGCCTGTTTGAGCGTCTCGGCATTGACTTTTTCGGCCGTTTCATATTCATACAGCCGTTGGCCAAATAGGGCCACTTCCTCGCGGCTCTTTTTTAGCTCGGTTTCCATGGCTGCCCGCCGTTTACCGGACTCTAATTCCTGGTTGCGCAGAGTCCAGGAGAGTTGCTGGGCTTTGGCCGATACCGCCGCGTATTCTCTGGCATGGTCGATGGCGCCGGAGATCTGGTTGGCCAGTGTTTTGCATAGGTGGGTCTGGCTGGTGGTGAAGACTCGCTTAGAGAGGGCGTTGCCCAAGATCAATACCCCCAGCGGCTGATCCTCTTTGAGCAGGGGTTGAATAATCAGGGGGCCAACATCGTGGGCGCCCATCAAGGTGAACAGCAGGCGGATTTGATTGTTATCGCGATATTCGTCAATCTGCACCTGGCTCTTGCGTTTGAGGGCGTGCTTGATGGCGGGCTGGTCGTTGAGCGGAAAACTGACCGACTCGCCCCGGCCTTTCCGGCTGGGATTATAAATTGAAACCAACCGCAGTTGTGAGATGTCATCCCCGTTATCCGGCAGGGCAATGGCGCACTGGTCGGCCTCGACTGCATTGGCCACACTCTTGGCCGCGCCGTCCAGCACATTCGACAGATCGAGCGAGGAAGTGATTTCACGGGTGGCTTCAAAGAGGCTGATCAACCCTTTGATCTGGTCGAGCGAGACCTGGCTCAGATTCTGGTATTCCAGCGTCCGAGCGGTGAGAGACTGGATCGCCCCCTGGTACAGGGCGATGGTGAAGAGAGGATAAGCAATCAATTCGGCCAGGCGCACCCAAACGGGGTTGTGCGGCAGGGGATAGCCGGAGACCAGTAAAATGTGGAGTCCATAACCCCCAAACAGCGCCGCAAAACCGGCCAGGGCAAAAGCCCGCTCCTCATCCAACTTCATAGCGCAATTGATGGCTCCAAAAAGAACCAGGGCCATCTGCCAGCTCACCAAAAAGAACTCCCAGCCGCTGCGATTGAAGTCACTTCCATTCCAATAGGCTACCGCCAAAAAATAGAAAGTGAAGGCAAAGATGGTGTTGATGGCCAGCAGGGTGTTCCCCATCACCCCCTTTTCGCGCATGAAGGGGGTAAAGCCCCACACCAGGAAGCCCAGACTGGTAATGGCCATCACCCGTTCAAACGGAGGCACCCAGGTGGCCGCAATTTGTGGGGAGCTACGCCCGGCCAGGACCAGCACCAACAGCATCAACCGCAGGATGGTCAAGCTGCCAAAAACTACCGTGAGCCGCCGCGCCCTAAACGAGTCGCTGCGCTGCCATTGACCCCAGGCAATGAATAAGGCTGCTTCAATGGCGAACAAGGTAAATAGATAGTAAGCTAAGTTTAACGCTGAACTGCCCAGAAAGCTAACCACGGTCAACAAGCCTTATCAAGTTTGTCTGAAAAATTATTGGCCTTACCGGATCTGTAGGAGGATTTTAGCTGATAGTCAAGTTTTATGGCCACCCAATGGGTGACAGCCGTGCTTCGACGGCCGATACTCTATCCAAATATCAGTATACCATAACTAAAGGGGATATAACAATAAGATTTCAAGACTATTCAGTTAAGGCGTGGCGTGGAAAGAGGAAGCGGTTTCCGGGAGACCGTAAATCCGGCGATAGGCGGCCAGGTTGACATAGATGTTTCTAATGTAAGTGCGAGACTCCCAATACGGAATGGCCTCCACAAAGACGTCCAGATCATCGGAAACCTTGATCCATTCCAGAACATTACCCGGCCCGGCATTGTAGGCGGCCAGAGCGGCAAACTGGTTGCCATCGAAGATGCCCAGTTGCTGGTTGATATACCAGGCGCCGTATCTCAGGCTGAGGTAGGGCAGCCAAAGCTGGTCCGGATCATAGCTGCCAAAACTCCCTCGTTCCGCCACATATTCGCCGGTGGTGGGCATTACCTGCATTAAGCCGCGCGCTCCGGCCGTAGATTCGGCTGATCGTTCAAATAGACTTTCCTGGCGGATGATGGCCAGCAGCAGGGCCGGGTCCAGTTGATATTTCTCCGCTTCCGCGAAAAGAACCTCGGCAAAATAGATGGGGTACAATAGCCGTTGGAGGAAGCGGGGAGCCTCCGCCCGGCCGTCGGCCGGGGACAGAAAGATCAGGCGCGCCGCGGCCAGGATGCTCAGCCGGCCCAGCCCGTGCTCTTGAAAATAGAGGGAGAGCTGGTACATGGCCAGCGGATCATTCCACCAGTTATCTTTGACCTTTTCAAATTCGGTCAAAGCTTCGGCGCGCAGACCCAGCATGAGCAGGCTCTGGCCACGTTGAAAAGCCGGATCCGCGCCAACTTTGGGACTGAGCCGGGCCAGGCCGGTGGTTTGTTCCAGTTGCAGCCACTCGGCCAACCATGCCTCCACTTGGGCCTGTTCTGAGGCTAACTCGGCGGCGGAGGGCAGCGTCAGCGGCACGGTATGGGGCTGGTTACCGGTCAAAAAGTCCTGGGCGCGCAGACTATAATAATCAAATATGTTTAGCGGGGTTTGGGCCAGCCTGGCTCGGGCCTCATCCGTTCGTCCCAGGGCCTGCAGGGCCTTGGCCTGCCAGTAACGACCAAAGCTGGCCAGGTCGCTCCGGGGATAAGTTTCTACCAATCTGGCCCAAGTTTCGGCGGCGGCTTCATACTTTTCTTGCATAAAAGCGGCCTGGCCGGCCCAGTAGAGAGCATCGTCGGCGTACTCATCATTGGGGAGGGCGTCGGCCAGTTGCAGCAAACTGGCGTAGGCTTCGGCCAGCAAGTCACCGTTTAACTCCAGCAGGGCCGCTCGCCAGAGAGCCTGGCCGGCCAGGGGATGGCCGGGATTTTTGGCCGCAAAATCGCGAAAGACTGCTTTGGCCCGGCTGATGTTATCCTGGCTGATGAGGGTTTTACCGATTTCAAGATGAGCCTGGCCCCAGTTCGGGTCGGCCGGATAGTCGTCGATCAATTGTTGAAAATAATCGATAGCCATGTTATACCCGCCCAGGGCTTGCCAGGCCCGGCCGGTCAGCCAGATGGCTTCGGCGATGCGAGCCGGTGGGGCCGGCTCTGCTTCAGGATTGTCGGGGGCGGCATCGGTGGAGGCCGCCGGGGTGGGCGAATTCAGGTAGCGCTCAAAGGCGGCGATGGCCGGTTGGTAAGATTTGGCGTGATAGTTGACCAGGCCCCGCTGAAAATCGTCAACCGGCACGGCCGCGTTGACCAGCGTGACCAGGGCCAGGTAGCTATCGTAGGCTGTCGGATAGTTGTTGATCGCTTCCAGGAAGCGGGCGTAGGCAGCCTCGGGGTCGTCGGCGGCCAGATGGGCCTCGCCGGCCAGCCGCAAGATTTTGGCCCGGTAGCTGTCAATTTTAGCGATAGCCAGAATGGCCTCATATTGGGCCAGAGCGCCGGCCGGGTTGGCCAGGGCCAGTTCAGCCTGGGCAATACCCTCCCGCAGATGCACCTGAAAACTGGCCTCGTCGGTTGCTTCAAGGCCCAGTTGGTAGCTTTTGATGGCGTCGGCAAAAGCGCCGGTTTTGAATTGCAGGTCGCCAATCCGCTCATAAATGTATACGTTGATGGGGTCATCCGGGACGATGCTGCCGCGATAGGCGGTGATGGCCGGCTGAGTTTGGCCGGATTTTTCGTAAGCCCGGGCCAGGTTGAATTGAGCCGAGCGAGTCAAATCGTCGCTGGGATATTCGGTCAGGAACATCTGGAAGGTGGCAATGGCCGCGGCCGCGTCGCCCAGTTCCAATTCAGCCCGGCCGCGCCAGTGGAGGGCCTGTCGCTGTTCGTGTTCATGAACGCCGGGGGCGACCAGCAACGCGGTAAACTCTTGCCGGGCTGTCTCATAATCGCCGCTGTCGAAAGCCCGGTGAGCCACGGCCAGGCGGTCGCTGGGAATAGGCGTAACTGTGGGGCTGGGGGTGATGGTAGGTGTAGCTGTTTGAGTAGGGGTAGCGGTAGGCGTGGCGGTGGCGGTTGGGCTGGGCGTGCGGGTGGCAGTTGGGGTGGAGGTGAGGGTAGGGGTGGGAGAGGCCCAAAAAGAGACCAGGGAACGCCGCTCGGAGTCAAGCTCGCAAGCGGGCAAGACTAGCGATGAGAATAACAGAATGCCGGAAATGATCCATCTTGACATAGAGAGGTATTATGCCACGCCGCGGCCTGGGGTCAAATGACGGCGGAGGGCTGTTGATTTGCCCGTTGGCGCCGCCAACGAATCAAAATTGGCCCAAAGAGCGGCAGGCCAAACTGCCAGGGAACGGTTAGCAGGTGCATCACCGGCCAATAGTACAGGGTGGTCGACAGGCCGAGTTTTTCCCAGGGCAGATCCCGCAGCCCCCAGCGCCAGACCACAAAATAGTTGACAATCGACAGCTCACCGGTCAGGCCAAAAAGGAAGGTGCGCCAGAAAGTGGCTGGAGTTAGATGCAGGGCGGCCAGCGGGACCAGCCACATCGGATACCAGATATGGAAGGTGCGGTTCAGTATGAGCAGGCTGAAGTAGGTCAAAAATCCGGCGGTGAGCAAGGTCAGTTTTTGACGCCACAGTTGCCAGGCAAACCAGGCGTAAAAACAGATAAAGATGTATTGGGCGGTGGCGCGGGGCAGCTCCTCGGCGATTTCCCAGGAGATGACTTCTCGCAGCACCATCCGCTCCGCCGAGGCAATGGCAAAGCCGCGGCGATCGGCTAACATCACCGTAGCGCCTTGCAGGGTGTCTGATATCGGGCCAAAAAAGAGGTAGACCGAATAAACCGTCAGCAAGATTAAAGCCGCGGCCGCTAATCCTTTGCCCAGCCGCTGACCCCAGGTAGGTTGTTGGCGCAGCAGGGCCAGACCGAACAGCAACAGCAGCAGCAGCGCCGGCAATTTGGCCAGGGTAGCCAGGGTAAAGGCTACCCCGGCGACCCACCACAAATTGCGCTGCCACAGAATGATGCCAAGCACCATCAAGGTCAAAAAGAGCAGGTCATTGTGGCCGTTGCCCAGACCTTGCAGCAAAATCAATGGATTCCAGGCAAAGAAGGTCAGGGCCAGCAGGCGACTGCCTTTTTCCGGGCTGGCCAACCAGCCCAGCAAATAAGCCGTGATCAGGTAGCAAAGTAGTAACATAAGTTTCAGCCCGACGACGCCGGCCACCATCTCGATAGCGCCCAGCCGAAGCGGTAGCTGGACGGCCAGCTCCCATAGAGGGCCATACACCGAAGGTAGGTCGGCGAACTCGCCGGCAAAGGGGAGGTAAGGGTCATTGGGAAAAGCATCGGGCGGCACACTCATGGGATTTTCGCCATAGACCGCCCAGACCCGGCCTCGCACAACATACCGGAACAGGTCATTGGCGGTAATGGGATAGAGCCAGACCAGGGTGAAGCCGAAAAGGAGGCCAAAGGCCAGGATGAATAGCTTGAAGGTGGTGGGGTTAAAAGGTGAGGTAAGCTGGGTATTGGGTGGTACGAGCGAGTTATTTCCAGGCGTCTGTTCTTGGTAGGTGCGGTCTGATAGCTGAGACGTGATCCCGGCCACAATTTTCAAGGCTTGCCAGAAAAGATAGTACAACAGAAAAAGGCCGAGGACATAGATAGGCGCAAACCAGCGGTATTCCCGCATCAGGATTTCCAGGTCGGCGGCCGGGCCACCAGCCTGGGTATTGGCAATGAGGGGAAAGGCGACGATGTAGGTTCCATAAATGATCTGGGTGAAGAGGCCGATCAGGGTCAATCGGAGGAACGGATTGAAATAATTCGCCATTTGCAAATTCGCTCATTGGCTGGTTTACCCTGACATTGTAGCCCGTATTCAATGAAGGAGCAAGCGATTGAACGGGTCGGGGTCTATCCCAGATTTTAGGGCAGATCGGGGGGGGATTTCGGGGGGTGTCCCCCCGTCGTTCCCCCCTGCGCTTCCCAAAATTTGGGACGTATCCAACTGGTCAGGTGGAGTAGGGTTATGAATCCAGAGCATAACTGCTTGACAAACCCTGATGGCTGTGTTACTATCGCCCGTTGCTCATTGTTATTTTGGGCGGAATAAGCTGGATTCGCTCATGTTTAATACAGGTGCATGGTAGGGGCGCAAGGCCTTGCGCCCTTACATAATGAGCCGCTGAATTTTTGCACCGAATTGAGGAGACCCGCTATTGACTGTAGCCGTAACCGGCTCGATGGCCTTCGATTATATTATGTCCTTCCCCGGCAAATTTGCCGATCACATTCTACCTGAGCAAATCGAGATCTTATCGGTCAGCTTTCTGGTCGACTCGATGCGCCGGGAGCGGGGCGGCTGCGCCGGTAATATTGCCTACAACCTGGCCTTACTCGAGCAACCGGTTTTACTGATGGCTACGGTCGGCCAGGACGCGCCGGAATATATCGCCGCCCTGCGGCAGCAGGGAGTTGATACCAGCGGCGTGCTGCAATTGCCCCGCGAATTCACCGCCTCCTTCTTTGTCAGCACCGACCAGGTCAATAATCAAATTGCCAGCTTCTACACCGGGGCGATGGCCAAGGCTGGCCAGATCAGCTTTACCAACCAGGATTATCAGAACATCACCCTGGCTATTATCTCGCCCAATGACCCCCAGGCCATGGTTAAATATGCCCGCGAGTGCCGGGAGTTGGGCATCCCCTACATTTACGATCCCAGCCAGCAGATTCCCCGGCTTACCGCTCAGGAGCTGGTCGATGGGATTCAGGGAGCCAAGATCCTGATTGTCAACGATTATGAATATGAGATGATCAAGAAGCATACCGGTTGGGATGATGAGGATATCCAGGCCGCCGTAGAAACGGTGATCATCACCCAGGGTGAAAAAGGCACCCTTATTCGCGTCACCGCGGTGGGAGTAGCCGAGCGCGGCTCATTCAAAGAAATAGACATCCCCGTTGCGCCGCCCATTCGCATTGCCGATCCCACCGGGGTGGGTGACGCTTTTCGGGCCGGTCTGATTACCGGACTCATGCGCGGCTATCCCTGGGAAGTCTCCGGCCGGATCGGTTCACTGGCGGCCACTTACGTGTTGGAGCAACATGGCACCCAACGCCATCGTTACACCCGCCAGCAATTTGCCGGCCGCTACCGGGAACTGTTTGGCGATGTCCCGGAATTAGAAGATTTTGTAAGTTACCAGCGTCAAAACGTTTCAGTTCACAAGGAGAAGCAATGAGTCGTAAAGAATTCGATGTAAAAGATTTGAGTCTGGCCGAACAGGGCCGCTGGCGGATCGACTGGGCGCTCAAAGAGATGCCGGTGATCCGTTTGCTGATGGACCGCTTTCACAAGGAACGTCCACTGGACGGCGTCAAGATGAGCGGTTGTTTGCATATCACCACCGAAACGGCCAACCTGGCCCGGGCCCTGCAAATCGCCGGCGCCGACGTGGTCTTGACCGCCAGTAATCCACTCAGTACCCAGGACGACGTCGCCGCCGCCCTGGTCACGGTCTTTGAAATCCCGGTGTTTGCCATCAAGGGTGAGGATAACCAGACCTACTACCAGCATCTCAATGCCGCCCTGGATCATCGCCCCAATCTGACAATGGATGACGGCGCTGACCTGGTCAGTATGTTGCACCAAGAGCGCTCCGGCCAGATCCCGGATATCATCGGCAGCACCGAAGAGACCACGACGGGGATCATCCGGCTGCGGGCGATGGCCGCCGAAGGCGCGCTCAAATTCCCGGTGATGGCCGTGAATGACGCCAACACCAAGCACCTGTTCGACAACCGCTACGGCACCGGCCAGAGCACTCTCGACGGCCTCATTCGGGCGACCAATATTTTGATTGCCGGCAAGGTTTTTGTGGTGGCCGGTTACGGCTGGTGCAGCCGGGGTATCGCTATGCGGGCCAGGGGCATGGGCGCCAATGTGATCGTTACCGAGGTGGATCACCTCAAAGCCCTGGAGGCGGTGATGGACGGCTTTCGGGTAATGCCGATGAGCGAGGCCGCGCCCCAGGCCGATTTCATCGTGACCTCGACCGGCAACAAGAATGTGGTCGACCGGCGCCATTTTGAGGTGATGAAAAATGGCTGTTGCGTGGCCAACTCCGGCCACTTCAATGTCGAGATCAATATCCCGGCCCTGGAAGCAATGGCGGTGGACAAACGCACCCCTCGGACTTTCGTCGACGAATACCAACTGGCCGACGGGCGGGTGATTCGCTTGTTGGGCGAAGGGCGGCTGGTCAACCTGGCGGCCGCCGAAGGCCACCCGGCCGCGGTGATGGATATGAGCTTTGCCAACCAGGCTCTTGGAGCGGTTTATGTTTACCAGAACCGTTCCAAGTTAGAGAACAAGGTTTATGCCATTCCTGAAGAGATTGACCAGGAGATTGCCCGGCTCAAACTGGCCTCGATGGGGATCAACATCGACGTGCTGACCCCCGAGCAGGTCGCTTACCTGAATAGCTGGCAAGAAGGCACCTGAGCCATCCACCTGTTTTGGCCAATGGGTTGCTCTTAAAAATGGAGGCAGCAGGACGATGGCTGACCAGCCGGAATTCCTGGATTTAACCCCAAATACAGCACCCGAACCAACTCCTGCGGTTGAGGCTGAGCCGGCGGACAGTCCTGACTCAACTGAGACAGCCGACCGGAGTCTGCCGCCGGCCGCAAAACCGGTTGTGACTTTTCAAGGCAACAGCTATGATCTGGCTGCGGTGATTGGCGTTACCATCGGGGGAATGGTGTTGTTTTCTTGCCTTACCTGTAACCTGGGCTATTACTGCTTGCCGATTGCGCCCATCATTTTGGGCGCCATTGGCCTGATTGCCGCCAAGGATGCCGTTGAGCCGGATCGAACCAAACTGCTGTCCTGGTTGAGTTTGGGGGCAGGGGCAGCAGTCATCTTGCTGATTGTCCTGTTTGTGGCCGCCTATATTGCTTTCATTGTGTTCGCGGTGATGGCAGACAGCAGCGGCTTTTAACTGAAAATCGATATGGAATAGAGGAGTAAGCTAATGAGTACAACTTTTATGGCCTCGCCCAAGCTGTTCTTTACCAGCGAGTCGGTCACCGAAGGCCACCCCGACAAAATGTGTGACCAGATCAGTGATGCTGTTTTGGACGCCATTCTCAAAAATGATCCTAAGGCGCGAGTGGCCTGTGAAACGGCTATTACTACCGGCCTGGTTTGTGTGATGGGCGAAATTACGACCTCGACCTACGTTGACATTGCCGAGATTGCCCGCCACACCATCCGTGATATCGGTTACACCCGGGCCAAATACGGCTTTGATTACGAAACTTGCGGTGTGATCGTCAGCATCAAGGAGCAATCCCCCGATATCGCGATGGGCGTCGATAAGGCCCTTGAAGCCAAATTGGGCGAAATAAACAATGACCTGGATACCGGGGCCGGCGATCAGGGGATGATGATCGGCTTTGCCTGCAATGAAACCGAGGAATTGATGCCGATGAGCATCTCCCTGGCCCACCGGTTATGCCGTCAACTGGCCGAGGCCCGCAAAAACGGCTCCATTGAATATTTGCGGCCTGATGGTAAGAGCCAGGTTACAGTTGAGTATCATTATGGTAAACCCAAACGGGTGGATACCATTGTTATCTCTACCCAGCATAGCCCCGAGGTCCACCAGGATCAAATCCGCGCCGATGTGATCAGTGAGGTCATCACCCCGGTGGTGCCCCACGATATGATCGACGACAAAACCAAAATCTATGTCAATCCAACCGGCCGCTTTGTTACCGGCGGGCCGATGGGCGATGCCGGCCTGACCGGCCGCAAAATCATTGTCGACACCTATGGCGGGGTGGCTCGTCACGGCGGAGGGGCCTTCTCCGGCAAGGATCCGACCAAGGTCGACCGTTCGGCGGCTTATATGACCCGCTACATTGCCAAGAATTTGGTCGCCGCCGGTTTGGTCGACCGGGTCGAGTTGCAGGTTAGCTATGCCATTGGGGTCGCTCACCCGCTGTCTTTGAATGTAGAAACTTTTGGCACGGCCAAAATCAGCGATGACAAAATCATCCAGTTGATCAAGGAGCAGTTCGATTTGCGCCCGGCGGCAATTATCAAACATCTCGATTTATTACGCCCCATCTATAAAGCCACGGCGGCTTATGGCCATTTTGGCCGCGACGATATCGATGCCCCCTGGGAAAAAACTGATAAGGCGGCCGCCTTGCGAGAAGCGGGCGGACTGTAATCATTAAAGTTACCAAAAGCAAAATCCCAAGCTGGTTTCTCATCAGTTTGGGATTTTTTTCTTGTGACTTTAGTCCAGGCTAAATCTTAAAATTTTTTGTTGCCAGCTTGACAAGATTTCATTCTTGGGTTATATTATAAGTTCGTAGTTGTAAAGTTTAGTTTTTTCTATTGGTGCCCCATATCGAGGTGATTTCCTCAATATATAGATATACTACATATTTTAATAACCCTCTCTGCTGCAGGGCAAGTAGCCAGTCTTGCCCAAACCATCACCGGCGATGACATACCCTACCTGCTACAAGGTAGGAAATATTTTAGGAGTAACAAAACCAATAACTCTAACCCGCTGCAACCGTGTGACTTCTAGTTTAAGACAACCGGTATCCCTCCTCTTCACTGGATTCTTTTTTCATCTCTGCTCGAAAAATAGTTTGCCAAGTTTTGTAGAAATCAGGTGGATTGTCAGCCAAAGGTATTGTTCCATGTTTGTCTTTGCTTGTGAATATGTTAACTAAGGTTATTTTTAATAAGGAGCTAATCATTCATGTCTTTTAACTCCGGTCGCAAAAAAAGTTACGCTCGTATTCCCGATATTCTAGAGTTGCCCCGCTTAATTGAGGTTCAGCTCGAGTCATTTAAACAGTTCAAAGATGAGGGTTTGCGTGAACTTTTTGACGAAATATCGCCGATTGTTAGCTTCAACAAAAACCTGGAGCTTCATTTTTTGGATTATCGTTTTGATGAACCCAAATACTCTGAAAATGAGTGTCGAGAGCGGGATATAACCTTTGCCAGTCCCTTATGGGTTCAAATCCGGCTGATAAACAAAGAAACGGGTGAGATTCAGGAGCAGGAAGTCTTTATGGGCGACTTCCCGCTGATGACCGCGAATGGTACATTTGTCATCAACGGCGCCGAGCGAGTGGTAGTTTCTCAGCTTATCCGTTCACCCGGGGTCTATTTTACCAGTGAAGAAGATCGGGCCACGGGCCGGGACCTCTGTTTTGCCAAGTTGATCCCCAATCGTGGGGCCTGGTTGGAATTTGAAACTTCCCGTCGCGACCTGATTTCCGTTAAAGTTGATCGGAAGCGCAAGCTGCCGGTTACCATCTTGCTGCGAGCCATTCAAATTGCCGACCTGGATGACGAAACGCTCAAAGCGGTCATGAAGGATCCTAACCTCTGCACCCAGATGGGCTTGGGGACCGATGAGCAGTTGTTAAGCCTGTTTGAAACGGTTGATACCCAGGCCGACCATGCCTATATTCAGGCCAGCATCGATAAGGATCCCACCAAAAGCGTCAATGAGGCGTTGTTGGAATTCTATAAGAAACTGCGTCCGGGCGACCCGCCGACAATCGAAAACGCGGTGAACTTCTTGCTCTCCCTGCTGTTCTCGTCACGGCGCTATGATTTGAGCAAAGTAGGCCGCTACAAACTGAATCGACGGCTGGGGCTGAATATCCCGATTGAACATCGGACCCTGACGAAACAGGACTTGACCCAAGTGGTGGCCCGCATGATCGATATCAACAATGGCCGGGTGAAGTCTGATGATATCGATCACCTAGGTAACCGCCGCGTCAAAACGGTGGGTGAATTGATTCAGAACCAGTTGCGGGTTGGTTTGTTGCGGATGGAACGGGTGGTGCGCGAACGGATGTCGATCCGCGACCCCGAGCAGGTCACGCCTATGTCGTTGGTGAACATTCGCCCGGTGGTGGCGGCGACGCGCGAGTTCTTTGGCGGCAGCCAGTTGTCTCAATTTATGGATCAAACCAACCCGCTGGCCGAATTGACCCACAAGCGGACCTTGAGCGCGCTTGGACCGGGCGGTCTGCGGCGTGAGCGGGCTGGTTTTGACGTGCGTGATGTGCACCATAGCCATTACGGTCGAATTTGCCCCATCGAGACCCCGGAAGGGCCGAACATCGGTTTGATCGGCCGGTTGGCCGCCTTCAGCCGGGTCAATGAATTTGGTTTTATTGAAACCCCCTATCGCAAAGTCATCAACAAAGTCGATCCGGCTGATATTGATGGCCTGGTTGGGAAAACTACTCGAGCCGAGGTCAAAGACCCTGAGACAGGGGAAGTGGTTGTACCGGTCAATACCCTGATTGACGAAGATACGGCCATCAAGATTGCCCAATTGAAACTTGAAGCGCCGGTCTTAACCAAGCCGATGGTAACCGACGAAATCGTCTATCTGTCGGCTGATGACGAAGATAACTTCACCATCGCCCAGGCCAATGCCAAGTTGGATGAGCGGCGACAGTTCGTTAACGAGCGGGTGAGTGTTCGTCATCATCAAACTTTTGTATTTGAAAGTCCTGATAAGGTCGATTACATGGATGTCTCGCCCAAGCAGATTGTGGGGATCAGCGCCGCCCTCATTCCCTTCTTGGAGCACGACGATGCCAACCGGGCTTTGATGGGCTCGAACATGCAGCGACAGGCCGTGCCGCTGATCCGGCCGGAAGCGCCGATTGTTGGGACCGGCATGGAATATCAGGCTGCGGTTGACTCCGGTCAGGTCATTATTGCCGAAGCAGCCGGTCAAGTCGTCCGGGTCACTGGCCGAACCGTAGTGGTCCGGGAGGAAGATGGCAAAGAGCGGGAATATCCTTTCCGCAAGTTTGATCGGTCCAACCAATCCACTTGCATTGACCAGCGTCCCACTGCTTACAAAGGTCAGTGGGTAGAAAAGGGCACGGTTCTGGCCGACTCAAGTTCGACCGATCATGGCGAATTAGCCCTGGGCCAAAACGTGCTGGTGGCCTTTGTCAGTTGGGAAGGCGGCAACTACGAGGATGCTATCCTAATCAGTGAAGAGCTGGTCCGTGAAGATAAATTTACCTCCATCCACATTGAAAAACATGAGATAGAAGCCAGAGATACCAAGTTGGGACCAGAAGAAATCACTCGTGATATCCCTAATGTGGGTGAAGATGCCCTGAAAGACCTGGATGAAACTGGAGTCGTTCGCGTAGGGGCGGAAGTTGGTCCGGCCGACATCCTGGTTGGTAAGATTACACCTAAAGGTGAAACTGAGCTGACCCCGGAAGAAAAGTTGCTGCGGGCCATTTTTGGTGAAAAAGCTCGTGAGGTCAAAGATTCTAGCTTGCGCTTGCCACCCGGTGAAAAAGGAATTGTGGTCGATGTGAAGGAATTTTCACGGGAAGAGCATCGTGACCTGCCCACCGGCGTAGATCGAATGGTTCGGGTGATGGTGGCCCAGCGCCGCAAAATTAGTGAGGGCGATAAGATGGCCGGTCGCCACGGCAATAAAGGGGTTATCTCCCGGGTAGTGGCGGTTGAGGATATGCCCTATCTTGAAGATGGTACCCCAGTTCAGATCATTTTGAACCCTCTGGGTGTGCCGGCCCGCATGAATATCGGGCAGATCCTTGAAACTCACCTGGGCTGGGCGGCCAACCGGTTGGGCTTCCGGGCGATCAGTTCTGTGTTTGACGGCGCGGAAGAGGATGAAATTGCCGCGGAGCTGGCCAGAGCGTGGCTGATGGATCATGCCTGGCGAGAAACCACCGATAAGGCCTGGCAGTGGGTGGCTGACCAGGGTTACGAAGTCGAGGACATAGAAGATGAGGCCGAAGCTCGGACCCTTTACTTGATTGACTGGCTGGGTGAGCAGGGTTATGATCAGGAGCAGTTAGCCACCGATCAAATTTACGCTCGCCGGGCGGTCTTACGAGTCTGGCTCAAAGACAGGGGCTATGATCCGGATTTTCTGTTGGCTTTTGAAGGTAAACGTCGTCCCCAGGAAATTGGTCTGGCAGCTCGCCAGGCCGTTCGGTTGGTTTGTTTACGGGAATGGATGAAAGTGATGAAGCAGCGGGTCGACAAGATTGCCGATGGCCGCCGGTCAGAGACTGTGGTCGGCCTGGATGTGGATAGTTTAGCTGATGAAGAAGTCGACAAATACGCCTTAAAAATCTCTCGTGAGCTGCAGTTACCCATGCCGACCACCGGTAAAATGACCGTTTACGATGGCAAAACCGGTGAACCGTTTGACCGGCCCGTGACCATCGGGATCATCAATATGCTCAAGCTGGCTCACTTGGTTGAGGATAAAGTTCACGCTCGCTCGACCGGGCCTTATAGCCTGGTAACGCAGCAACCGCTGGGTGGAAAAGCTCAATTTGGCGGTCAGCGGTTTGGAGAGATGGAGGTGTGGGCTTTGGAGGCCTATGGAGCTGCCCATACCTTGCAGGAAATGTTGACTGTTAAAAGTGATGATGTGGTTGGCCGGGTAAAAACCTATGAAGCCATTGTCAAAGGTGAACCGATTCAAGATCCCGGTTTGCCGGAGAGTTTCCGGGTGCTGGTCAAGGAGCTGCAATCGCTGGGCCTCTCGGTTGAAGTAATTTCTGAAACTGACGAAAAGATGACCTTTGGCAAAGAGGATCAAAAGGAACGGCTGCCCAAGCTCGGTCTAGGATTGGGTATTCCCGGTGGAGCGCGTTAGGCCTGTCCGGGTAGAGGAAGGTGAACCCGGTCCCCAAAATTAAATACGGAACTTGACAGCTAATCCGGCTTATGTTATAGTATCTTCTTGCTTTTGTGGGTAAGAAATGTGATACGAGAAAGGCGCAGAGAAGTCGTTCTCGGCCCACAGAATACGGACAGTTTGATAAGTGACGAGGCCACCGGAGAGGGCTATTCCGGTGGCCTCGTATACTGACAAAATAGTGAGCCGCTTGTTAGTTTTCTAACAATCTTAGTAGAGTAGGAGAACTTCCTTGCCAACAATCAATCAATTGGTGCGAAAAGGTCGCAAACAAAAGAAATTTAGAACCAAAGCGCCGGCTTTGCGTTTTACTTATAATGCCCTAAAAGGGCGATTGCAGCCCACGGATGGATCCCCTCAGAAACGGGGCGTTTGCACCCAGGTTCGTACCATGACTCCGAAAAAACCAAACTCCGCTCTGCGGAAAATTGCCCGCGTTCGCTTAACAAATGGGATTGAGGTGACTGCCTATATTCCGGGCGAGGGACATAGTTTACAGGAACACTCGGTGGTATTGGTGCGCGGTGGACGGGTTAAGGATTTGCCCGGGGTGCGCTATCATATTGTCAGGGGTGCGCTTGATAGTACCGGGGTTGATGCCAAACGCCGGGCCCGTTCCAAGTATGGGACCAAGCGACCCAAGCAGTAACCACTAATGGGCCAACTTGATTGAAATTTGGAGAGATTTATGGCTAGAAGAAATCGAGCAGTCAAAAGACCGGTCACACCGGATTCCAAATATAACAGTGAATTGGTTGCCAGTTTTATTAACAAATTAATGAAGAACGGCAAGAAAACTGTAGCGGCTTCACTTTTTTATGAGTCGCTTGAGATTGCGGAGAAACGGGCCAAAAAGCCGGGCTTAGAAATATTTGAGCAGGCAGTCAAAAATTCTACGCCGCTTATAGAAGTGCGACCTCGGCGGGTAGGTGGGGCAACCTACCAGGTTCCGTTGGAGGTGCGCCCTGACCGTCGCCAAAGTTTGGCCATTCGGTGGTTGGTTAATTCAGCCCGCGCTCGTTCTGGTAAATCGATGTCCGAAAAGTTAGCGGCTGAGTTGATGGACGCAGCTAACAACCAAGGGGCTACTGTTAAAAAGCGTGAGGATACGCACCGGATGGCCGAAGCCAACCGCGCTTTTGCCCATTACCGCTGGTAGTTTTGCTGAAAATGTTAAATTAATCTGGAGCAATCTGTAGTTTTTTAGTTGAATTTCTGTACCCGTATATTGTCCTCAGAATGTGCGGGTGACAGACTGGTAGCTTGAGTGAAGTCCAAAACTCTTACTGGTCTTTGTGAGGAAAGAGTTTTGGACTTTTGATGTCCTAAAGGGACTTCATTATTTTTGAGGATGGGTCAGGTTAAGCCGTACCTATATATAGTGGTTCTGAAAGTCTATAACGATTTTTGAACCACTAGATGTAGGGGTAACAAAAAGTGAACGGCTTAAGAAAGTGAACGGCTTAAGAGTGGGGGAAGTGAGTTATTTATGGCGCGCCAATATCCATTAGAACGCACCCGTAATATAGGTATTATCGCCCATATCGACGCCGGGAAAACTACCGTCACCGAACGGGTGCTTTTCTATACTCAAAAGATTCACCGGATTGGTGAAGTTCATAATGGCGCGGCGACCATGGACTGGATGGAACAAGAGCAGGAACGAGGTATCACCATCACTGCGGCGGCAACGACCTGTTACTGGAATGACCACCAGATTAACATCATCGATACGCCAGGCCATATTGATTTTACCGCCGAAGTGCAGCGCTCGTTGCGAGTGTTAGATGGCGGCGTGGTGGTCTTTGACGGGGTTGCCGGCGTTGAACCACAGTCTGAGACTGTTTGGCGACAGGCTAATCGCTTTGGGGTGCCGCGCATCTGTTTTGTGAACAAAATGGATCGAATTGGGGCCGATTTCCGACGAACGATCGACATGATTACCGATCGGTTAGCTGCCAATCCGGTACCGATCCAGATGCCGATTGGAACCGAAGATAAATTCCGGGGTGTCATCGATCTGATCAAGATGGAGGCGATTTATTATCTGGATGATCTCGGGACCAAGTCCGAGGCGTCTCCCATCCCGGCTGATATGTTGGATGAAGCCAAACAACTGCGCGAAGAGATGCTGGAAAAAGTGGCTGAGGTTGACGACGCCCTGATCGAAAAGTATCTTGAAGGGGAAGAAATCACCCCGGCTGAAATTCATCGTGCCCTGCGCATGGCCACCATTGCTGGGGTGATTGTGCCGGTGTTGTGTGGCTCAGCCTTGAAGAATAAGGGCGTCCAGCGTTTGCTGGATGCGGTGGTCAATTACCTGCCGTCGCCCAAAGATATCCCGCCCAAAATTGGCTTCAATCCCTATACCGAGCAGGAAGTGGTGGTTTTTCCCGATGAAAATGATCCTTTTGTCGGCCTGGTGTTCAAGATTGTAACCGATCCATTTGTGGGGCGACTGGCTTACCTGCGGGTCTATTCCGGTACCCTGGCGGCTGGTTCGGGGGTGCAAAATACCTCTAAAGGCAAAAAAGAGCGAGCCGGCCGCCTGCTGCAAATGCATGCCAATCATCGGGAAGAGTTGAAAACGGTTTATGCCGGCGACATTGCTGCCGTGGTTGGCCTCAAAAATACCTTTACCGGCGAAACTATCTGTGATCCCAGCCGGCCGGTGGTAATGGAATCAATTACCTTCCCTGAGCCAGTCATCAGTATGGCCATTGAGCCTAAAACCAAGGCTGATGAAGAAAAACTTTCGATTGCCCTGCAGAAATTAGCCGAAGAAGATCCAACTTTCCAGGTGCGCGTTGACGAAAATACCGGCCAGACCCAAATTTCCGGGATGGGTGAGCTTCATTTGGAAGTGCTGGTTGAACGATTGCGCCGAGAGTTTAAAGTTGTAGCGAATGTGGGACGTCCGCAGGTGGCCTATCGCGAAACGATTACCCGGCCGGCTGCCGCCCAGGGCCGTTTTGTGCGCCAATCTGGCGGGCGGGGCCAGTACGGCGATGTCAAGTTGGAAGTTGAGCCGCTGGGTAAAGGACAGGGGTTTGAGTTTGAAAATAAAATCATTGGCGGCGCGATCCCTAAAGAATATATCCCGGCTGTTCAAGAAGGAGTTAGGGAAGCGTTGTCGACGGGGATCTTGGCCGGTTACCCGGTGGTTGATGTCAAGGTGACTTTGGTTGATGGCTCCTACCACGAGGTCGATTCATCGGAGATGGCTTTTAAGATTGCCGGCTCGATTGGTTTCAAAGAAGCGATGCAAAAAGGGGCCCCGGTGTTGCTAGAACCGATGATGAAGGTTGAAGTGATTACGCCAGAAGAGTTCACCGGTGACGTTATTGGCGACCTGGCCAGTCGTCGGGGGAATATCGAAGGGATGAACCCCAGAAGCGGGGGCGTCTCGGCCATCACAGCGATGGTGCCTTTGTCGGAGATGTTTGGGTATGCCACCGATCTCCGTTCGGCTACCCAGGGACGGGCAACTTTCACGATGGAATTCGACCATTATGCCCAGCTTTCCAAAGAGTTGCAGGATAAAATTACCTCTGGCGCAAGAATTTGACATTTATCCTGAAGCGGATTGATTTTGCTAAAAACATCAAGTTGGCTATAATTATAAGGTTTGCCTTAAAAGTTCAGACTTTCACTAAGTAGTAAATATCTCTGTTGTGATGGGGCAACCTTAAAGATACCCACTGATTTAGTATATTTAAGGAGACCGAGGAAGATGGCAAAAGAACAATTTGTACGGACGAAACCACACGT
>CAYNLK010000063.1:0-34319 GCA_964398055.1 uncultured Caldilineaceae bacterium | reverse complement strand
TTCGCGGTCCGTGAAAATCCGTGAGCTATTCTTATTTCCAATAAACTCTAATAAACGCAACGCGCAACGCGCAACGCGGAACACGTAATACGCAACATAACTGGCGAAACGGAACCAATTTTCTAGAAAGTAGCGTCGCCTATGCTCCCCAACCCAAAAGTGATCAGTGTTTTTGGTAGTAGCTCGCCCCGGCCCGGTTCGGCGGATTACGAGGCGGCCCGGACCGTGGGCCGGCTGCTGGCCGAGGCCGGTTTTACCGTCCAAACCGGCGCTTATTCCGGTATTATGGCCGGGGCCAGCCAGGGGGCCAATGAGGCCGGCGGGCACGTGATCGGGGTGACTAGCGCCCAGATCGAGCAGTGGCGACCCGTGCCGGCCAATGAGTGGGTCATCGAGGAGATCAAGTGCCAAACGCTGCGCCAGCGCCTGCTCTATCTGGTCGACAATTGCGCCGGAATCATCGTGATGCCGGGCGGCATCGGCACGCTGTCGGAGCTGGCCCTGGCCTGGAGTTTTGTGCAGGTCGGTGAGATATCTCCCCGTCCGATCATTGCCGTTGGCGGTCTCTGGCAGCGGACGCTGGCCGCTTTTGTTGATGGCGCTTACGTCAAGCCGGTCCATCGTGAGTTGATTACCCTCGCTCGCACCGCCGATGAGGCCGTTAAGAAGATGGTTGAATATCTTAACAAAATAAAGAGATGACGATGCTCGACCACCTGACGATCAGACCCATTCTGCCTGATGAATTAGAACAAGTGGCCTATTTGCGCGCCATTGGTTTTGGCCGGAGCCAGGAGCAGACCCTGACGGATTTGCAGCATAACCCGCGCTACAACTTCTCTCATATTATTGTGGCGGAAGATGAGGGTGAGATGATTGGGACGGCTGCCGTTTTTCCGGTGCAGATGTGGTTGAGCGGGGTACCGATCAGTCTGGGAGCCGTGGCCGGGCTTACCGTGCTGCCCGAGTTCCGCCGCCGCGGGGTGGCGGCCAAGCTTATGGAATTTGCCATCGTGCGCATGTTTGCGGAAGGGTTGGCTCTATCGGCCCTGTTTCCCTTTTCTCACAAATATTATCGTAAGTTTGGCTATGGCACCATTGGCGATGTACATGCTTACCGGCTCAATCCCAGTAACCTGACCGTTTTTGTGGAGGGGCACAGAGTTCGACCCTTTGAGCCGGCGGACCTGCCGATGATGCGGGTTATGTACAAGGGCCAACTGACCTGGCATAACGGCTGGTTTACTCGCAGTAACGATTGGTGGGCGGCGCTCATCGAGCAATGGCCTGAGATTATGGTCTTTGACAATGATGGCATGATCGAGGGGTACTACGTGTATGAGCTTAAGACCAGCGGCCGGGGCGAGCGAGTGATGAACATCGTGGAGTTTTTTGCGGCTGAGGATGCGGCCTATCGCGGTTTGATCGGTTACCTGGCTGCCCAAACTGAGGCCGATGTGATCGAGTATCTGGCTCCGCCAAATACGCCGCTGCGCCACGCCCTGCGCCAGCCCTACGCCGACGAGGCCCAAAATCGGGGCTGGATTTTCAACGATCTGTGCCATGTTAACCCGGGGATCATGGGCCGGATCATCAACCTGCCGCTGGCCCTGACCAGCCGCTTCTACACCCGCGGCATGTCGGGCGAACGGGTGCTCAAAATAAACGATCCGCTCATCCCGACCAACGAGGAGCCGCTGGTTTTCCGGCTGGTCGATGGCCGGGCCGAAACTCGCCCGGCCAACAGCAAATCGCCTCACATCGAAACCGATGTCGCCACCTTTACCCAAATTTTGGGCGGCTATCTGACCATGGTCGATGCCCGCCGCCTGGGCCGGCTGCAGGCCGACGAGGACACCTGCTCCTGGCTGGACAAAGCCATTGAAGATACGCCCCTCTACGTCCAGGCCGGCGATTGGTTTTAGCAAATTTTTTGATTGGCTTGACAACCGCGGTTATATTGGTATAATTTCTACCGGTAATTCGAACGCTAACCAACCGCCGCATGGGTCAGCAGGTCTTTACCCCGGCGGTTTTTTATTGCGTGCAAAACAATCGTTAGCCCAGTGGTTCGGTGACCGGTGCAGCCGTGCAGTCACCTGCAGTTAGTCTCAGTTGCAAAACAAATTATGAGTTGACTGGCCCCGGCTCAACCGGGGCTTTTTATTGAAAAAAACCAGAACTGCAAAGTAGCAAGGGTGCAGGGTGGCAAGGTCGCAGAGTCATAGGGCAGCAAAGTTACAGGTGATGGCAAACAATTCACAATTCGCCATTCACCATTCACAATTTTTCAGGAGTTACGTATGACAATCAACAAATTAAAAATCATCCCCCTGGGGGGATTGGGTGAAATCGGCAAAAATATGACCGCCATCGAGTACGGCCGCAACGTGCTGATCATCGACGCCGGGATCATGTTCCCGGAACACGATATGCTCGGCATCGACCTGGTGATCCCCGATTACACCCTCTATCTACAAGAAAAAAAGGAGTGGGTTCGCGGCGTGGTAGTGACTCACGGCCACGAAGACCACATTGGGGCGCTGCCCTATCTACTCCGTGACATCGACGCGCCGGTGTACGCCACCCGCCTGACCGCCGGTTTGATCGAACTCAAAGTGCAACAAAAAGGACTGGCCGGGCAGGCCAACCTGAAAACGGTTCGGCCGGGTGAGCGGGTGATGATCGGCGGCATCTTTGAGGTGGAATTTTTCCACGTTTGCCACTCCATCCCCGATGCGGTCGGCCTGGCCATTCGTACGCCGGCCGGACTCATCGTTCACAGCGGCGACTTCAAATTTGACTACACGCCCGCTTGGGGCGAGCCGCCCGATTTTGGGGCGCTGGCCCGTTTTGGGGCCGAAGGTACCCTGGTGCTCCTCTCCGACAGCACCAACGCCGACAACCTTGGCTTCACCCCCTCGGAAAAGACGGTGGATGAGGGACTGGACAAGGTCTTCCGGGAGGCCCGTGGCCGGATCATCCTGGCCACCTTTGGTTCGCTCATTTCCCGGGTCCAGCAGATCATCAATGCCGCGGCCCGGCATAACCGGGTGGTCGCCGTCGACGGCCGCAGCCTGGAGGAGAGCGTGGCCCGGGCCCAGGCTTTGGGTTACCTCGACGCGCCGCCCGGCTTGCTGGTCGACCTGCCCCAACTGAAAGGCCGGCCCGATCATCAGATTGCCATTATCGCCACCGGCAGCCAGGGTGAGTCGAGCGCGGCGCTGAGCCGAATGGCCAACGGCAAGCACCGCCACCTCACCATCAAAGCCGGCGATACGGTGGTGATGTCGTCGCGGGTGATTCCCGGCAACGAGGAGTTGGTCTCCCGAGCTATCAACAGCCTCTTTCGGAAGGGGGCGCGGGTGATCTATGGCCGGGGGGATAATGTTCATGTGAGCGGGCACGCCAGCCAGGAGGAGCTAAAGCTGCTGCTGAGTCTGGTCAAACCCAAATATTTCATCCCTGTCCACGGGGAGTTGCGGCAGTTGCACGCTCACGCCGGTCTGGCTCGGGCCCAGGGCATCCCGGCCGACCAAATCTTTGTGCTGGAAAACGGTCACGTGGTCGAGTTCGATGAAAATGGCGCCCGCCTGGTTGACCGTGTGCCCGGCGGTTGGGTTTTTGTCGATGGCAGCGGCGTGGGCGATATCGGCCCGGTGGTGCTGCGCGACCGGGAAGTCCTGTCGCAGGATGGCTTTGTACTGGCCGTGGTCCGCCTAGACGACCAAAGCGGCCGTTTGATCGACCGGCCCCGGATCATCACTCGCGGCTTTGTGTACGTCAAAGAAAATCTTGACCTGATCGAGCGGGCCGAAGAGATGGTGATGGCGGCCCTGCAGGCTGACGGTCGAGATCCGCAGGCGACCATCCGCTCAGCCCTCAGTGAGTTGTTATACCACGAGACCCGCCGCCAGCCCATGGTGCTGCCGGTGGTGATTGAGGGATAAACCTGGGCATTTCTAATCCAATCAAACGATGAAGCCTCGGCAGATGACCGTTGGTTGTCCAACGGTCATTTTTTATATGGTTTCCTTTGATTCTCTAACTTTTTTCTAACTAATTTTAGATTTGCTTCCTATTTTATTGTGCTAAAATAGGATAGCATTAAAAACCTATCCGAATTATACTGGTTTATTGGGATAGGCTCCAAGTCCAGGGTCGAGAAACTCGAAAACGTTTAAGTCACAAGGCACATTAACAGCCCAGCTCTATTGATTTACCTGCTTCTTCAGGTATGTTTTAACTGGAACTGTCGTTTCTGGCCATTTTTGCCAGGCGACACAGTTGATTGAGGGGCAACAATTGATGAACAGCCGCAAATTGTTCGGTATGGTGACGCTAACCGGTTTGTTGGTAATTAGTTTGCTGGCCGGCCTGGTTGGTCGAGTGCAGGCTGCGCCTGTTGCCAAAGCTACGCTAGAGTCGACTTCCGCCAGAATTGACTTCGGCAGGTCGGAAACAACTTTGACCCGGCCGAAATTATCGATCAAACAAGATCCGATCTTATTTGTAGGGTTGCCTCCCCCAAAGCCATTTTTACAAGAAACCCCTGTGCTTACCGTGACCAAAACGGCTGAGCCCGATCCGGCCCTGGCCGGCGGGGTACTGACCTATACCATCGTAGTCGCCGGCGACCCTATTACAGATGTTACCGGCGTGGTTATCACCGACTCGTTGGATAGCCGGGTCAGTTATCAGGCCGCCAGTGATGGCGGCAATCATAGTGATGGGGTTGTCACCTGGACTGTAGACGAAATTGCGGCCGGCCAGGCCATTACCCGCACTGTTTCGGTTACGGTCAGCCAGGTGACCAGCGGGACCCTGTTGAGCAACACCGCCGAAGTGACTTCCACGGAGGGCGCCAGCAGCACGCACACCATCGCGACCCCGGTCAACGCCGTGGCCGATCTGTCTATCAGCAAAACCAATGGTCAAACCCAGACCGTGCCCGGTCAGGTTGTGACTTACACGATTGCGGTGTCCAACTCGACCGGACCCAGTGTGGTGACCGGGGCGACCGTGATCGATAACTTCCCGACCACGCTGCCTGACATGACCTGGATTTGTACTGCCTCTGGCGGAGCAACCTGTACGGCAGGCGGCTCTAGTAACATCGCTGATACGGTTGATTTGCCTGTAGGTAGCTCAGTAACTTATGTCGTCAGCGGTACTGTTAGTGCCAGCGCGACCGGCCAGTTGACCAACACCGCCTCGGTCTCTACCCCGGCTGAGGTGAACGATCCCAATTCCGGCAACAACAGCGCCACCGATACCGATACGCTGACCCCGCAGGCTGACCTGGCCATCAGCAAAACCAGCAACCAGCTTGAGACTGTGCCGGGGTTGACAACCACCTATACCATCGTCGTTTCCAACAGCGTTGGGCCAAGTGACATCAGTGGAGCTATTGTCACCGACACCTTTCCTTTTTTGACCGGGGTGACCTGGAGCTGCGCCGGCTCGGCTGGGGGGAGTTGCCCGGCTGACAGTGGTAACGGCAATCTCAACCACAATGTCGACCTGCCGGTGGGTAGCCTGGTGACTTTTTGGGTAACCGGCACGGTTTTGGCCGACGCTACCGGCCAATTGGTTAACACGGCCGTGGTGACGGTTCCGGCAGGAGCAGCCGATCCCAATTCCGGCAATAACAGCGCCGCCGATACCGACACGCTGACCCCGCGGGCCGACCTGGCCATCAGCAAAAGCAACGGCCAGTCGGCGGTAGTACCCGGCGAACAGACTACGTACACCATTATCGTGACCAATACCGGCCCAAGCGTGGTAACCGGCGCGACTGTCCTCGACGCCTTCCCCTCGTTGAACGATGTGACCTGGAACTGCACCGGCTCGGGTGGGGGAGAGTGCCCGGCTGCCAATGGTAGCGGCAATCTCGACGACCCCGTCAATCTAGCGGTGGGGAGCAGGGTGACCTTTACGGCCACCGGCACGGTTGATCCCGCCGCCCGGGGATCACTGACCAATACGGCCACGGTGACAGTTCCGCTTGGCGTGACGGATCCCAGCCTCAGTAACAACAGCGCCAGTGACATTGATAGTCTCACCCCGAAAGCTGACTTGCTGGTAACCAAGTCTGCTTCCCCGAATCCGGTGATTGCCGGCAACATCCTGACTTATAGCCTGATTGTAACTAATTTCGGCCCTTCCAACGCGACTGAGGTAACACTGGTTGATCAGTTACCATCAACCGGAGTGACCTTCGTTTCAGTTACTCCGAGCCAGGGGAGTTGCAGCCAGGGAGTTAGCCAGGTATTATGCTCACTGTCGACCATCCCCAAGAACGGTGTTGTTACGGTCACTATTCAAGTTTCGGTTGATCCTTCATACCAAGATTTGGGTCTGCAAAATTCAGCCAGTGTGTACTTAGCTGAGGAAGACCCCAATGGACAAAATAACTCCATTCAGCCGCCTTTATTCACTCAAGTTATTGTCAGAACCGATCTGGCCATCAGCAAGACCGACGCGGCGGACCCGACGCTGTTGGGCAACCCGCTCACCTATACCCTGGCCATCACCAATTATGGACCTTCCAACGCCACCGGGGTCGTAGTGACCGACACCTTGCCGGCGACGGTGAGTCTCGTCTCGGCTCAGTCCACCTTGGGCAACTGCTCGGGAACAGGGCCGGTAACGTGTACGCTGGGGGCCATGAACCGGGGCAGCACGGCGACGGTGACCATCGTTGTCAACCCGCTGCAAACCGGCTTATTGTCCAACTCGGCCAACGTGGCCGGCAATCAGACCGATCCGACAGCCGCTAACAATGCGGTCACGGAGTCGACCCAGGTCAATGCCGAAGCCGATCTGGTGGTCAGTATGGCCGGCTCGCCTAACCCGGTGTTTCCGGGCAATAACCTGACTTATAACCTCACCGTTGTCAACAAAGGCCCTTCCCCGGCGGTGGGGACCGTGGTCACCGCTACCTTACCGGCCGGGGTGAGCTACGTCTCGGCGACCGCCAACCCGGGCAGTTGTAGCGGTACCGGCCCGGTAAGCTGCAATCTGGGCAACCTGGCCCGGAACGGGACAGCAACGGCGACCATTGTCGTTAAGGTTGGCGATGCCACCCAGGGGCCCTTGGAGAATAGCGCCTCGGTCTCATCCAGCAGAGCCGATCCCGTGCCCGGCAACAACTCGGCGCCGCTTAATATTTCGGTCGGTCAGTTTAAGCGGGTCTATTTGCCAATGGTGTTCAAACCGGCCCCAACTGAACTTTATGTGCACAATGATAATACCGGCGGCAATCTGACATTTATAGTTCGTAACTATTCAACCAACGCCGAAGTTACCAGATGCATTGTGACTAATGGGGCTACGATACCGTGCGACCATGATAATGACGGTTCGAACATTTTCCCGCCCGGTCTCTACAAAGTTGAAGTGTTCGCTGTCTGCGGGTCAGATAGATTCGATAGGATTTATGATAGTGGTCGTCAGACTACCCGGGTTTTCTGTAGATAGTATTTATCTTCTTCATTACAGTTACAAGGGACTGGTTTTGGACAATAGCTGGTAAGGATAAACTTAGATGCAGAGTTTTCCGAAAAGTTCGCCCTTGTTTGTGGTTGGTGGGGCCTTGCCGCCTGAGTCCCCTTCGTATGTGAAGCGGGGGGCAGATGATAAGCTGTTTGATCTGGTATTGGCCGGCAAATGGTGTCATATACTTGCGCCCGGGCAGATGGGCAAGTCCAGTCTGGTTGTTAGCGTTGCCCGACGCTTGCGAGACCAGGGAGTGACTACAGTTCTCATTTATTTAAGTGGGCTTGAAAATGATATTGGTCGTGAGCGATGGTTTTTTGCCTTAATCACTCGCTTAAAACTCCAGTTGGAATTAACTGTAGATATGGATGAGTGGTGGGATGAGCAAGCTGCCTTCAGTCCCCCACAGCGTTTGGTGAACTTTTTGCGGGATATCGTCTTGACCCAGGTTAAAGGACCTGTGGCAATCTTTTTTGATGAGGTTGAGACTGTCCTGTCGCTAGATTTCTCTGCTGAGTTTTTTGCGGCTATTCGACTTACCCACGAAATCCGGTCAACCGATTTTAATTTTCAGCGCCTCACTTTTGTTCTCCTCGGTGTGGCTACGCCATTTGAATTGATTAAGGGCTCCAAAAATTCTCCTATTGCCTTTAGTCAGGGAATTGATTTAGAAGATTTTAGCCAGGAAGAAATGAGAGTGCTTCAAGATCGGCTGCAGACGGTGTTGGAGAACGGCGAAACTCTCTTTAAACGGGTATATTTTTGGACAAAGGGTCACCCCTACCTAACTCAAAAATTATGTTTGCATCTGATCGAATCAGAGAAGAATGGGCTGGAGGCCGACGACCAAACGGGAGAGTTGGTTGATCGGGTGGTGAGACAGCAGTTCTTTTCAGCCTTAGGCCAGGAAGAGACCCATCTGCAATTTGTGCGAGAACAAATTGCGAATAATCTACGCCGGCGTCGTCTGTTAACTCTCTACCGCAAAATATATGTTGGGAAAAAGACGTTGGAAAGTGAGCAGTCAGCCGAACAGAATACATTGAAACTGATTGGTCTGGTGCGAGTTGATCACGACGGTAGCCTGGTGGTGCGTAACCAAATCTATCGTCAAGTCTTCAACCTGGATTGGATCAGATCAATGACATCATTCAGGTTCAATTGGATGCCCTTAATGTTTGTGATTGTGATCTTGCTGGCTTTGTTTTTTGTGGGTCGTTTCAGTTTTTCGCTTTATCAGCACAAGCAGGAGCAGCTTGTTAGGCAGGGTCAGGATCTCATCGACAACTTTAAAAATACAACAAACCCCAATGTACGTCTCACCAGCCTGGCTAGACTGTTCAGCCTTGGCGGTTACGAGGCGCAAGGCCGGATGTTATTTTACGAGGAACTTGGTGTAGAGGATCAGCGTGCCATGTTTGAGTTAACTGATCCAAAGAGCCGGGGAGCAGAGATAATCACCGTAATAAAAGGTGTTTATACCAGCCCTGCCTTGAAAAATGAGCAACAAGAAAATACCGTGTTAAATGCTATGGTTCAACCGTTGCGGGAATTGAACTATTCAGAGTATTCCGGCGCTATTGATTTAGAATTAGAGATCACAAATTGGATCAAGGGAAAAGAACATTATGCCCAAGGTAATTATTGGCAGGCAATCCAGGCCTACAACGTGGCTATCATGCTCAATGACAGTAATCCGGCTCTTTATTTTGATCGGGGGTTAGCTTATGCGGCCCAACACCAACCCCGTCAAGCCCTGGTCGATCTTACTACCGTCCTGAGTTTAGATAAAAACTGGAAAACAGAGGTGCAGCAAGCCCTAATTGATGATGCCGAAGTCTATCAGACTTTGTGGAATTACGGCAATGAATATCGAGTACTGGTTGCCTTGGTGCCCACGCCAACCAGTACATCCACGCCAACCAGTACATCCACGCCAACCATCACGCCGACCGCCACATCCACTCCAACACCAACCCATACCCCTACGCTATTTCCAACTACTACTGTTATAGCCACGGCAACTGCTACCCCCGTTCCCCTCCCGACTATCAATGTTGTTACGGTTGTGGTACCAACTTCCACTACTCCAACTTCAACGGGTGGATTTCCGGCCGGTTCTTTTACGTTAGTTTATCCCTTATTTCTTGACGACCCTTCTTATGGTCCTACCAGGTTTGAATGGCAATGGACAGGTCCGCTGCCGCCAGAATACGGTTTTGAAGTACGGGTTTGGCGCCAGGGCGTCGCCAATCATTATGGCGTTCATAATGCCGTACTTGATAATCAAAATGGTAATATCAAGCGAACAGGAAACAACACTTATCGTTTAGACGTCGATATTAAGGACGCGGCTGGGGTGAAAAGCCAATCCGGTGAATACTTATGGACGGTGGCTCTGGTTCAGATCAGTCCAAGCTATGTCGATTTGGGGATGGAGGCCGAGCCAGCCCCCTTGCGTTTCGAAGCAGGGGGTTCGGGCGGCGGTGGTAAGGATAAAGGCGGCGGTGGCGGCAGCGGCGGCGGTGTAGGAATTGATTAGACCACCACGTGCAAGATTGACCAATATTTATTACTCAAATAGAATAAAGATATCCCCAAGCCCACCGGGCCAGCGGTGGGCGTTTTTATCGATGGTGGGAGGATATCATGCGCATTGGCATTATTGGGCTGCCGAACAGCGGCAAAACAACCATCTTCAACGTGTTGACCGGCGGCCGCGCTCCGACCACGGCCTATGCCGGCGGCGCCTTTCAGGTCCATACGGCCGTGGTGGCGGTGCCGGATGGCCGGGTCGATGCTCTGAGTGCGATGTACCAACCCCAAAAAACCACCTATGCTCGGGTGGAGTTTGCCGACATTGCCGGCTTGAGCGGCGCGGACGAGGCTAGTCGCAGCGTCAGTCTGAGCGGTGAACTGGTCAACGCCATTGGCAATAATGATGCCCTCCTGCACGTGGTCCGGGTTTTTCAAGACGACAGCGTGCCCCATCCATTGCAGACAGTTGACCCGCTGCGGGATATTGCCATGCTCGATACGGAGCTGCTGCTGTCTGATCTGAGCAAAATCGAAAACCGACTGGAGCGATTGGCGACCAGTCTCAAACGGGGCAAAGGCTTCCCCACCTATGAGGACGAGAAGCACGAGTATGAGCTTTTGAGCCGGTTGCAGCCCCTGGTGGAGCAAGGCGCGCCGCTGCGGGATGTAACCCTGACGCCGGAGGAAGAGAAGCGGCTGCGCGGCTTTCAATTTCTCAGCGCCAAACCGGTGCTGATTGTGTTAAATCTGGGCGATGACGATGTGGCGCCTGGGGTGGATTATGCCCATCAAAAAAGCGCGGTCACCTCGATTCAGGGACGGCTGGAGATGGACATCGCCCAGCTTGAGACAGATGAAGATCGAGCGATGTTCATGGCAGAGTACGGCTTGAGTGAGCTGAGCGTGGCCCGGATCGTTCGTCAAAGTTATGAGCTGTTGGGCCGGATGAATTTCTTCACCGTGGGCGAAGATGAGGTCCGGGCCTGGGAGGCCAATCGGGGGGCAACCGCCCTGGAATGCGCCGGCATTATCCATACCGACCTGGCCCGCGGTTTTATTCGGGCTGAGGTGGTCACTTATGTAGATTTGATGGCGGCGGGTTCCCAGGCCGCAGCCAGGGCGCACGGCCGGGTGCGGTTAGAGGGTAAGGAGGCGACGATCCACGACGGTGATATTATCGTTATTAGATTTAATTTGTGATGATTTATTCTAATGCGAATCTAACAGAGGGGAGGTATACTATCATAAATTAGTGGGGGAAAAGTGACGGCAAAGACCGTCCTGATGATCCGCTGCATTTCACTCCCCCAATTTCTATTTTGAGCCATAAGCAAAACGTGGGCCGTTGAGTTCATAATATAAACTGTTGACGTTTTGCAGTGAGGTATAAGAAATGTTTAGTAATGCGTTTGAAGATTTGATCAATCAAACCAACCCAACGGAAAATATTCCGGCAGAATTGCCCATCCTGCCGCTGCGGGGGACGGTTGCCTTTCCTTTCGTCATTATTCCTTTGAGTATTGGCGTACCCCGTTCGGTTAAGCTCATCAAAGCGGCTGTTCAAAGCGATAGCTTGATCGGCCTGGTCGTTTCCAAGAAGCCGGAAATTGAAGAACCCGATCCGGAACAACTTTATGAAACCGGCGTGGCCGCCCGGATTCACCGGGTGGTGCGGGGCGACGGCGATAACTTGCACGTTATTGTGCAGGGGCTTGAACGGTTCAAAATCGAGAGCTGGACCGAAACCGAGCCGTTTCTGAAAGCCAAAGTGCTAGTGTCGCCGGATGTGGTTGATGAAGAGAAGTTGACCGAGATCGAAGCCCTGCGCCGCCGAATTCTGGAGCTGTCGCAAGCCATTGTGGAACATCTACCCCAGGTGCCCAACGAAATCACCGAATTCCTGGCGGACGTGAGCAATCCCCGGCTGATTGTCTATACCATTGCCTCGAACATGCGCATGGAGTTTGAGGACCGGCTCGAACTTCTGTTGGAAGATAGTTTGCGCGAGAAGATGACTCACCTGGCCCGGATCATGAACCATGAGCTTGAGGTCTTGGAAATTGGCCAGCATATCCGCTCCGAAACCCAAGAAGAGCTGGATAAGACCCAGCGGGAGTTTTACCTGCGCCAGCAGTTGCGGGCCATCCAGAAGGAGCTAGGCGAGGATGATGATCAGGCTGTTATTACCCAGTACCACAACAAGATCGAAACGGCCGATATGCCGGAAGAGGCCAAAAAAGAAGCGCAGCGCGAGTTGAGCCGCCTGGAAAAATTGCAGCCGCAGTCGGCTGAATATGGCGTTATCCAGACCTACCTGGATTGGATGGTCGAGTTGCCCTGGAGCAAGAAAACCGAGGATAACCTGGATATTGTCAACGCCCGGGCTGTGCTCAATGCCGACCACCACGACCTGGAAGATGTGAAGGAGCGGATTTTGGAATACCTGGCCGTGCGCAAACTGCGCCTGGAACGGCATATGGATGATGAAGCGGTGGAAAAAGGGCGAGAACAGGATCGCGCCGGCGGCTCTATCTTGCTCTTTGTCGGGCCACCCGGTGTGGGTAAAACCAGCCTGGGCCGCAGTATTGCTCGCTCGCTGGGCCGTGAATTTACCCGGATGAGCCTGGGCGGCGTTCGGGATGAAGCCGAGATTCGGGGCCATCGCCGCACTTACATTGGGGCTATGCCCGGCCGGATCATTCAGGCCCTCAAACGAGTGGGAACGCGTAACCCGGTTTTTATGCTGGATGAGGTCGATAAAATTGGGGCTGATTGGCGCGGCGATCCCAGCAGCGCCCTGCTTGAGGTGCTGGATCCGCAGCAAAATTACGCTTTTCGAGATCACTACCTGGATGTCGATTTTGATCTGAGCGAGATTATGTTCATCGCCACGGCCAACACGCTGGATACCATCCCGGCCCCGTTGCGAGACCGGATGGAGCTGATTCGGCTGGATGGTTACACCGAGCTTGAAAAACTTGAGATTGCCAAAGGCTATCTGGTGCCGCGCCAGATCAAGGCCAACGGTTTGCGCGAAGATGAAATTGAATTTACCGAACCGGGCCTTCGCCAGATAATTCGAGATTACACCCGCGAGGCCGGGGTGCGCAATCTGGAGCGAGAGATTGGCCGGATTGCTCGTAAAGTGGCGACCAAGGTGGCCGGCGGTGATTTGGCCGCAACCAACGGCAAAAATCAGGCCGGCCTGGTGATTGGCCCTGACGAGGTGCGGGAGTATCTGGGTAAACCCAAATTCCACTTTGAAGCTGCCCTGCGAACCGAAAGGGCCGGCGTGGCTACCGGCTTGGCCGTCACTCCCGTAGGCGGTGATGTTCTCTTCATCGAGGCGGCCTGTATGCCCGGCAAAGACCGGCTGACCCTGACCGGCCAGTTGGGCGAGGTAATGAAAGAAAGCGCCCAGATAGCCCTGAGCTACGTGCGGGCCTATGCCGACCAGTTTGGCATTGACTCCGACAAGTTCAACAATGCCGACATCCACCTGCACGTGCCGGCCGGCGCTGTGCCCAAAGATGGCCCTTCCGCGGGGATCACCATGGTTACGGCGCTGGTGTCGCTGCTGACGGGGCGGCCGGTTGAAGCTGAAGTGGGTATGACCGGTGAAATCAGCCTCCAGGGCCAGGTGTTGCCGATTGGCGGGGTCAAGCAGAAAGTTTTGGCTGCTCACCGGGCCGGTTTGACCAAGGTAATTTTGCCCAAGCGGAATGAGGTCGATTTGGATGAAGTTCCGGAGGACGTGCGCAAAGAAATGACCTTCTACCTGGCTGAAACCATCGACGAGGTGTTAGCGCATTCGTTGTGCCCGGCCATCTCGGTTGAAGAAACTGTGGCCGAAAGTGTTGATAGTTTGTCTCAGGTTGAAGTAGCCCTGAATTAGCCAAAAAAGTTAGAATTAAGTTTGGGGGCCGTCCAGAATTGGCGGCCCCGACCCTTATCCCCATCCTATCCCCATCTTACTGTGGATGAAATGGTTGATTATCAACAGCTTATCCACATCTAAACATAAGGGCTAAATGACTCACCATAACTTTTCTTAAAAAAGAATTAGGGCTGGATTTTTTAAGGTCAAAGGACTTGTCAGGGGATGTTAGCTTTGGTACAATGCTCAACAACTGCGGTGACGATCATCCTCTTTTGATAAACTAAAATCCCCAGTTGCGGGGAGAATCTTCTTGGTGGTTCTTTGGCAGGGAGGGGAAGATACAGTTTTATCTTTGGGAACTCAGTAGAGCCACAATAGAGGTTTGCCTAGCTTAAAGGGTAGTCATTCTGCTGAGATCATTTTCCAGGATATCTCCGTCACTCAGTCATCAGCCATACAATCAAAAAAGTTGGTACATTCAAGGCAGCTTGGTGTCAGACTAAGGCTTTTTGAGTCAAAGTTGAGAAAAGCAGAGAATGGCACAGGCTGTTTTGCGTCTTGTTTGGCTATTGAGCTTACCATAACCATAAATTGGCGCTACTTTTGTTGATGGGGAGATGGCTACCATGACTGGCGAACAATTCTGGCAAGCCGCCCTGGGGCAACTTCAACTGCAAATGACCCAGGCTACCTTTGATACCTGGGTTAAGGATACCCGGGTTGTCTCACAGGATAAGCACAAGCTGATCCTTGGCACCAAAAGTGCTTTTGCCAAGGATTGGCTGGAGAATCGACTATTTGTCACTATCAATCGAACGGTCAGCAGTCTGCTGGGCCATCCGGTTGAGATTCAATTTGTCGTTGATCATGTCGATGACAGTCACGAGCAAGCCGCGCCGGCGCTGTTGCAGGGGATGCAGCCGGGCGGCCAAAATGGCGGTATTAAGAGTAATGGCCACAATTACCAGCGACCAGATGGTGATCGCTTGAGCCTAAATTACAAATATACCTTTGATCAATTTATTGTTGGGGCCTCAAACCGGCTGGCCCACGCCGCCTCATTGGCCGTGGCCGAGCGGCCGGCCGAGGCCTATAATCCCCTCTTTTTATATGGCGGGGTGGGCCTGGGCAAAACTCACCTGTTGCAGGCAGTTGCTCACTTTGCCCTGGCCCAAAACAAACAGGTGATTTACACCACCTCCGAAACTTTTACCAACGATCTTATCAATGCCATTCGCTCGCAATCAACCGATCTGTTCCGGGAGAAGTACCGCAAAACAGATTTTTTATTAATTGATGATATTCAATTCATTGCAGGCAAGGAAAGTACCCAGGAGGAATTCTTCCACACCTTTAACACCCTTCACGGAGCCGGGGGCCAGATTGTGCTGTCCAGCGATCGGCCGCCCAAAGCCATCACCACCCTGGAGGATCGGCTGCGTTCCCGCTTTGAATGGGGCCTGTTGGCCGACATTCAACCCCCGGATTTGGAAACCCGCATGGCCATCCTCCGCTTCAAAGCCGACTCGCAAGGCGTACATCTGCCGGGTGATGTGATGGAGTTTGTCGCTCGCCGCGCCCAGAGCAATATTCGTGAGTTAGAGGGCGCGTTAAACAAGGTCATTGCTTACGCGGCTATGACTCGCCAACCCATGCAACTCGAACTGGCTGAACATGCCCTGCAGGACATTGTATCTCGGCGCTCCGAGTTGACCCTGAAGCAAATCATTGTCGTGGTGGCCCGTTTCTATAAATTGGATGAAGAGGTGCTGACGGGCCGGGGCCGGACCAAGGATGTAGCCTTTGCCCGACAGATGGCCATGTACCTGGCTCGTGAAGAAACCGATGCTTCGTTACCCCAGATTGGTGAAGCCTTGGGGGGTCGGGACCATACCACCGTGATGCACGGCTGGGAAAAAATATCGTCGAGAATTGAACAGGATGACTCGCTGCGCCGGGAGATGTTGGCCATCCGTGAGGAGTTATATTCGCCCGGCAAGTGATTATTTCTTGGCTGATCAGCCAAAATAAAAATGGCCCGCCAAATGCGGGCCATTTTTTGTGAATCAGTTTTTGATGATCAGGCCAGTTGTTTTGCGACTCAGCCGGCCGTATCTTCGGGGGTGGCAATATTCTTTTCAGTGGCCCGATCAAAGATATGGACTTTGTCGGCGTTGAAGGCCATTTGAACTTTGTCGCCGGGGCGCAGGTCGGAACGGGGGTCAACCCGGGCAATAAAAGATTGTTCATCGTTGCTCAACAGGTAGACAAAGATTTCGTTCCCCATCAGCTCGGTCACGTCCACGGTGGCTTCAACGAGCTGTTCGGTGATACCCGACGGTTTATATTTGGGATGGTGGATATCCTCCGGTCGCACCCCAAAGATGACCTCGCGGCCAATCTGCTCGGCCCCTAACTGCCTGACCTCGCTTTGGGCCAGCCGAATTCGAACCCCGCCGGAGTCAACATACATCTCATCCACGCTGCCCGTAATGGTGCCGCTGAAGAAGTTCATTGCCGGTGAGCCGATGAAGCCGGCCACAAAGACATTGCCGGGATGATCGTACAAGTGTTGGGGCGTATCGGCTTGCTGCAACACGCCGTCTTTCAGCACGGCGATCCGGTCGGCCATAGTCAACGCCTCGGTCTGGTCGTGAGTCACGTAGATAAAGGTGGTGCCCAGCTTGAGGTGGAGCTTGGTAATTTCGGCGCGGGTCTGGACGCGCAGTTTGGCGTCGAGATTGGACAGCGGCTCATCGAACAGAAACACTTTTGGATCGCGCACAATGGCTCGTCCCAGCGCCACCCGTTGCCGTTGACCACCGGACATCTGCTTCGGTTTGCGGTCTAACAGTTGGGTAATACCCAGGATCTTGGCCGCTTCCTGCACCCGTCGTTCAATTTCGTCTTTGGGAGTTTTGCGCAGTTTTAAGCCAAAGGCCATGTTGTCATACACGCTCATGTGGGGGTAGAGCGCGTAGCTTTGGAAAACCATCGCAATATCCCGGTCCTTGGGCGGCACATCGTTGACCACCCGGTCGTCGATCCAGATGCTGCCTTTGGTGATCTCTTCTAGACCGGCCAGGCAGCGTAACGCCGTAGATTTGCCGCAACCCGACGGCCCAACCAGTACCAGAAATTCCTTGTCGGGAATCTCCAGGTTGAGGTTGTTAACCCCAATCACGTCTCCCCATGCTTTGGTCATATTGTCGTAATAAACTCTGGCCATTTCTTTCTCCTTTATTGACTAATGGGTGAACTGATTAGATAAATTAAGTTGTTCTTACTGCTTATAACCATAAAGCCAGGTCGCTGGATTGCCGAATAACCAGCGACGGCTCAAAGACCACCTGAGTTTGGTTTAGGGTTTCGCCGTGTAATTGGTCGATCAACATCCGGCAGGCTCGCTGGCCCAGGGCGTAAGTGGGGCGATGAATGGTCGTCAGAGGGGGTTGGGAATATTCGGACAGCAGAATATCGCCGTAACCGGTCACAGCCAGATCGTGCCCAATTTCAAATCCCTGATCCTGGGCGGCGGCCATAACCCCCAGGCCAATCATATCATCGGCCGTAATAATGGCGCTGGGAATTTCGGCCCGGCTCAAGAGCGTTTGGCCTGCCCTATAGCCCTCTTTCTGGCTAAAGTCACTCTCCTCCAAAAAAGTTTCATTGACCGGCAAGGCTGCTTTCACCATAGCTTGCTGAAAACCGCTGAAGTAGTTTGAGGAGAAGACGAATTCGTTGGGCGCATTGACCAGGGCAATCCGTTCGTGGCCCTGCTCCACCAGGTGCTCTACCATGAGCCTGGCTCCGGCGGCGGTATCATCGGCCACGGTCGGGATGTTGGCCGGCAGATCACTGTCGCCGACCACCACAAACGGGAACTGCTTGGTGAGCAGCAACTGTATCCTGGGGTCTTGCCAGCGCGGCCGGGTCACAATAATTCCATCGACTCGCCGTCCATGAATCAGGCGCTGGTAAGCCTGAATCTCGACCTGGCCGGGTGGGCAGGTCGACACCAGCAGGTCAAAGCCGTGGGCAGTGGCTTCATTAGCCAGACCGGCCAGGAGTTCGGTAAAATAGGGGTCAAAATTCTTGGCCGAAAAAACCGGGAGAATCAAGCCGAGGGTATCGGTGGTGCGCTTGCGCAAACGCTGAGCCATAGGATTGGGTGCATAGCCCATGTCATGCGCCACTTGCTTGATATAGGCGCGCGTCTCCTCGCTGATGTCGTCGTAGTCGTTTAAAGCTCTTGATACAGCCGCTACCGACTTACCCACCACTTCAGCGATATCTTTGAGGGTAACATCCTCTTTGGCGTGTTTGACCTGCGGCGACACAGTTGCCTCAACTTAAACCTTTAAGTCAGGTCAATTATAAACTAAAAGGTTTAAGTTGGCAAATTCAATTTCTCAAAATAGGCGACTTCAAAAAAGAAAACTCGGTGGATTTCCACCGAGTTTTCTGTGCTATACAATATTGGATCTGTTTTTGCTTAACACTATTGCTAACAGAACTTTTTCAAGTTTGGCCGACCAGAAACCATCTTTAGCTGTTCACGCCAGCCGTTCGTTGGTCATTCATCGACCCTTACACAACCCTGTGGTTTCTAGCTAGCCGCTGCAGTTCCCAATCTGGCACCTCGATAGGGACCTCCTTTCGGCTATTCAGAACCTTGTTCAATAAGGTTCTGTTGCTGATATAATAGCAGGTTTGCCGACCGGAGTCAAGGGTTTTTTGAGGCAAGTTAGGCCAATTACTCTACGATATCCCCACGCTGAGGCAGCCTGAATTGCTGAATCGAGGCGTTTCATTCTTTCTTCTTCTTTTATTTATGGTATAATTGGCCCGATTGGTGGTGATGTTAAAGGCGGAGCTTTTAATTTTGTGTGCCAGGGTTGACTTTTTTGATTGAAATGTTGTTATGTCTATGTTAACCTTTCATAATCTGGGCAAATATTTTGGCGACCAGGATATTTTTTCTGATCTCAATCTGACGATTGAGCCAGATGCCCGGATTGCGCTGGTTGGTCCAAACGGTGAAGGTAAGACCACCTTGCTGCGAATCCTGGCCGGACTGGAATCGCCTTCAACCGGCAGTGTCAATTCGGCCAAAGGGCTCCGCGTCGGCTACCTGGAGCAGCATCCTTCCTTGATTTCAACCGACGGTAATCTGTGGGAATTGGCTCTGGCTGCTTTTGCCGAATTGCGGCAGCAGGAAGCTCACCTGATGAAGTTGGAATTAGCCCTGGCCGAGGAACTCGATGAAGCTCGCCACGCCGAGTTACTGAGAGTCTATGGTGAGGCGCAGGCTGAGTTTGAGCACGCCGGCGGTTATCAATACGAGCAGACTATCCGGCAGGTGCTGGCCGGGTTGGGTTTTGGGCCGGAGGATTACCAGACCCCGCTGGCTAAATTCAGCGGCGGCCAGCAAAGCCGGGCGCACCTGGCCCGACTCTTGCTTGAGCAACCTGATCTGCTGCTGCTCGATGAGCCGACCAACCACCTTGATTTGGCCGCCGTAGAGTGGCTGGAAAACTATTTGCAGAACTGGCCCGGTGCTATTGTGGTGGTGGCGCATGATCGCTATTTTCTGGACAGGGTAGCGAACCGGGTTTGGGAATTGGCGTTTGGCACAGTCGAAAGTTATCGCGGCAATTTTTCCCGTTATGTTATACAGCGCGCCGAGCGGCTGGAACGCCGTCTCAAGGAGTACCTGGCCCAGCAGGAATTTATTGCCAGTGAAGAGGAGTTCATTCGGCGTAACCTGGCCGGTCAGCGGACCAAGGAGGCGCAGGGACGACGCAAGCGGCTGGAGCGGTTGGAACGGCTGGTTCGACCCAGGGAACACAAAAAGTTGAGTTTGCCCATCCAACCGGCTCTCCGTTCCGGCGACCTGGTGCTGGCCACCCACGATCTGGTGGTGGGCTATCCCGACGGTGAACCGCTTTTTAGTTGCCCCGATGTCGAAATCCGGCGCGGCCAGCGGGTGGCGTTGTTGGGGCCGAACGGGGCCGGCAAAACCACCTTCCTCAAAACGATTTTGGGCCAGGTTGAACCGAAGGCCGGGGCCATTCGCTTTGGGGCCGGAGTCCAGGTGGGTTATTTTGCCCAAACCCAGGCCAGCCTCAATCTGGCTGCAACCGTGCTGGAGGAAATCCTGGCGGTCGAGAATATGCCCATCGGCCAGGCCCGTAACTATTTGGGCCGGTTCCTCTTCTCTGGAGATGACGTTTTTAAACCAATTGGGGCGCTCTCCGGCGGTGAGCGGAGCCGGGTGGCCCTGGCCAAGCTGGCTCTGACCGGCGCCAATTTTTTTATGCTGGATGAGCCGACCAACCATCTGGATATTCCTGCCCAGGAGAATTTGGAAGAGGTCCTAAACCAGTTTGGTGGAACCATCCTGCTGGTGTCGCACGATCGCTATTTTGTCGATGCCCTGGCGACTGCAGTATGGGCGCTAGAGCCGGAAACCCGCTCCGTCACCATCGTCGAAGGGGGGTACAGTGACTATCTGGCCTATTGTGACGCCCGTAGAAGTGCGATATCGGCCAACGGGGCGGGTCAAGAACTTGCCAAATCAAAGAGTCAACTGGTTCGGGAGCAGACCAAAGCAGAGAAGCGGGCCGCCGAGCAACAAGCTCGCCGGCTGGCTGAGCTTGAAAGGCTGATCGAAGCGACGGAGACCAGGTTGGCGCAATTGGCGCAACAACTAGAAGCAGCCAGCCTGGCTCAGAACGTGCCACGTTTGCAGGAACTGGGTCAGCTTTATCAGACCACCGAGGCCGAGTTAGAGGAGTTGCTAACTCGCTGGACTGAAATGGAAACATCTTAAAACGGGGAGAATCGCAATGGCAGACAAAATAGTCATTGGACTGACCGGCAATATTGCCACCGGCAAAAGTCTAATTCTACGAATGTTGCAGGAGTTGGGCGCCACTGTCATCGATGCGGATAAGCTGGTGCATCGCCTGATGGATCAGGGTGGGGCGGCCTACCAGGCCATTGTGGCCGAGTTTGGTAAATTCATCCTGGATGAGCGCGGCCAGATCGACCGGCGTCGCCTGGGTAAACTTGCTTTTGCGGTGCCGGAGGTTTTGACCAGGCTGGAAGAGATCACTCATCCGGCGGTCCGGCAGGAGATTACCAGGCGAATCGAGCAAGCGACTACAGCCGTGGTGGCCATCGAGGCGATTAAACTGTTTGAGTCCGGCCTGGCCGACCAATGTCAGGCGACCTGGGTGGTGACGTCAAGACCGGAGGTGCAGCTGAAGCGATTAGTGGAGCGGCGCAAACTGACTCCAGAACAGGCCCAGCAGCGCCTCAAAGCTCAATCCCCTGCCAAAGAAAAGGAAGCCAAGGCCGATCTGGTAATTGATAACAGCGGTGATCTGGCTAAAACCTGGACTTTGGTGAAGAAGCATTATACTGAGCTGCTCCAGGAGCAGACCGGAGAGGTCGCCGAACCGGCGCTGGTTGAAACTGCGCCAACGCCGGCCGCGACTGTGCCGGCTCCTCCTCCGGCCAGGCTGAATGTTGAGCAAATTGAAATCCGCCGGGCCAAGCGCCCCGATTTGGAGGCTATGGCTAAATTGGTGGCCGCCGGCACCAAGGGGGCCATCAGGCCCAATCTGAGTGACATGATGGAGGCGCTCTTTACCAGAGCCTATCTGGTGGCGACATATAATGGCCACGTGGTCGGTATTGCTGGTTGGTTGGCCGAGAATCTGATCGCCGGCTTGCAGGATTTTTATGTACTCAACGACGAGCTGTGGCCGACGGTCGGTAAGAAGATGCTGGATCGGATTCACGAAGAAGTCAGTCTGCTCTCCTGTGAAGTCTCGCTGACCTTCGTATTGAATAAAGCCGGCCCTAAACCAGTGGAGTTCTTTGAAAGTCAGGATTACCAGCAGGCTGTAGGCAAAGACCTAGGCTATATGTGGAAAGATGCGGCGATGGAGTGGCAGCCCGAGGATAGCGTGTTGTTGTATAAGAAACTCCGCGAACAGCGAATTATGGTGCCAATGTAGGAGAGAATTTTATGGAAGCAATCAAAAAGTTTGCCGGAACCCACCCGCAGTTGACTTCTTGGATTGTGCTGGCGATTGGGATGGTGATTATTCTGGTCTGGTCGGCCAGGGACGTTGGCTTTACGCCCACGCAATGGGCCGCCCTGATCGTCACTACGATTCTGTTGGCCGGGGCTTGTGTCTGGATCATCGGTTGGGAAGATGATGAGGAAGAGACGCTGGCGGAGCAAGAGCAAGACAGCGCCAAAGCCGATCAGGCGGAGGTGACAGAAAGTACCAAAGCAGAATAGTAGGTGGCAGAGTAGCAATGAAACAAAGTAAAGCCAATCAATTTCACTTTACTTTACTTTACTTTACTTTGCTACTCTGCTATCTGATCACTTTCATTTATTGCCCCTTCACCGCTTCTAGTAATTCCTCGTCCAGTCTTCTGGCTGCAAAGTGAACTCGTCCGATCTCTTCCAGGGTAACCGGTGGTTCACGTTCAGGCGTCCAGAAAAAACGGGCGCTTTGAAAATCTTGAGTCAAACGCCCATCTACCAAAAACGGCTCACTGATGGGCCAACCGAAACGTACCTTGCCGCCATGTGTGTCAAAATAATCCAAAAAGTCGCCACTAATGATATGACCGGTTGCCGGAAAATAGCGGCGATGTTTGTCCGTGACCGGCGGGAGGCCGCTTGGAGGCAGCGGTGGGTGGCGACGCTGGAGCAGCTCACCCAGCCAGCCCACAGTAATCCGATAAGCCGGCTCGTTTTCCGGGTGATACTCCAGCCGCCCTTTTTCAAAATATTGAACCGTCCAGCCATCGACGCTGATCTGCTCGGTTAAGGGATAGCCTAAACTTTCTAGACCGCCGTATTTCTCAAAAAAGCGCCAAAAATCGCCCTGCACGGTGTGGCCGGTTTCGGCAAAAAAGTGAACCGGCTGTGGCTCGGTTCCGGCCGGTGTTTGATCCACACAGCCGGCCAGGCTTAGCATAATCAAGGTGAACCACAGCCAAACTTTGAAAGCCATCTACTGAACAGTCCTTTAATTCTGGATCGACTGAGTCTAGCAGAGTTGCCTGTAGCGAGCAACAATTCTCCAGAGGTGTGGCCGGGTAATTTGGCGAGCAAGCTTGGCGAGTTACTGAGATGACAGCCAAGAAAACCGGGTAAGCCATGTGACATGGAAACCGGTCAATGTTATAATTATGCTCATTCTCAGCTCGTGGTCTGTTAGATTTGATATTGATATAATAGAACATATGTTCTAATTGCTGGATAGAACATGGCCGTGTTAGCGCATGCCAGAAAAGAATATTTTGGTTTGCGCCCGATGGATCCAATGAAGGATTTGAAAGGGGTGGCCGATTTAATTGAGGAGGCCTTTGCCCATGATCTGGATCGTTCCGGCCAAAATGCGCTGCGAGAGCTGCGCTGGCTGAGTCGTTTGAAGCCGGTGTTGTGGTGGATGGTTACCTTCAATCCGGATCATACCGATTTTTTATCGGGGTTTGTGTGGGAAGAAGAGCACAAAATTGTAGGTAATATCACGGTTAATCAATCCTCACCCGGGTCACGCCGCTGGTTGATCAGTAATGTGGCGGTGGCTCAAGAATATCGCGGCCGTGGTATTGCCAGGGGATTGATGTATGCGGCTTTGGAACTGGTTAACGAGTATCACGGCAAATCTGTGGCCTTGCAGGTTCGAGCTGATAATCAACCGGCTCGCCACCTTTACAATACTTTGAAATTCAGAGAGTTGGCCGGCAGCACATTTTTGCAGCTCAACCAGGTGCCGGTAGTTGAAAAAACGCCGTTCCCCGCCGGACTCAAACTTCGCCCCAGGCATTTCAGCGCCCTCGACGCCCGGCTGGCCTATAACTTGGCCAATGCCGCCATCGCGGAGACTGTTCAGCAGGAATGGCCGTTGCGCCGGAGCCGTTTTGAGTTGGGCTTCAATGAGCAAGTGAGCAACCTGATTCACCGGCTGGTTGGGGCGGCTCCCTCCGCTCATTGGGTTGTAGAAGAAAGCCAACGCTTGGTGGGCTTGATCAATGTGCTAGGAGGGGGCTTTGGTCAGAACCATCGCCTGGAACTGATTGTTCATCCTGATTGGCGGGGACAGTTGGAAAGGCCGCTCCTTAGCCAGGCGTTTCACTACTTATATCCGTGGCGTGATAAGGGTGTGGCGGTTAAACACCCTGCTGATCACGCTGAAGCCATTGCCGCATTCAAAGAGTTTGGCTTTTATGAGGAACAGACCTTGATTTGGATGAAGCGGGAGATGTAGCTCAACTGGCCAGGGTCAGCGGCGATGCCAGATTTAGCAATTATTATTGTCAATTATAATACTCGTGATTTACTGCGAGATTGTCTGACCTCGATCTACCAGAGCCAGGGTGACTTTAGCTATACGGTGGTGGTGGTTGACAATGCCTCGCCTGATGGCAGCGCGGCCATGGTCTCTGCCGAATTTCCTCAAGTTGACCTGATCAGTAGCCAGGTGAACGGTGGTTTTGCCTTTGCCAACAACTTGGGCCTGCGCCGGGTGGGGTTCGCGGTTGATGGCACCCTTGCACCTGGTGCCCCTCGTTATGCCCTTTTGCTCAATCCGGATACGGTATTGCTCCCCACGGCTCTCAGCGAGATGATTGCTTTTATGGATGAACACCCTGAAGCCGGCGCGGCGGGCCCCAAACTGGTGTTACTGGACGGGAGTCTGGATTTGGCCTGTCGCCGCGCTTTTCCAACCCCGGAAGTCAGTTTCTATCGCATGATTGGCTTGTCAAAGTTGTTTCCGCGCAGCCGCCGCTTTGGTCGTTACAATCTTACCTATGCCGACCCGGATGAGTTGATTGAGGTCGACTCGGTGGTGGGAGCGTTTATGATTGTCCGCCGGGAGGCCATTGCCCAGGCGGGGTTGTTGGATGAAACCTATTTCATGTACGGCGAAGATTTGGATTGGGCTTATCAGATGAAGGCCAACGGCTGGAAGATTCTTTATAACCCGGCGGTGGCTGTCACTCATGTCAAGCGGGCCGCCAGCCGCAGCAGCTTGAAAGCGCGAGTAGAATTTTACCGGGCGATGGATGTTTTTTATCGAAAGTATTATGCCGCCCAGACCCCCTTTTGGCTGCATTGGTTGGTGGTGATGGCGGTTAATATCCCCTGGCGGCTGTACCAGTTAAAGTATCATTGGCAAAACTCGCCCAAATTTAGGGCGATCCTGGGCAATCATCGATCTGTAGAGGTGTAGCTATGAAGCAACGAGCACCTTTATTATTTGCCTTATCTCTGGTAATTAGTGACGCCGTAATGGCCGGATTGGCCTTCTGGGGTGGTTATCAACTCCGCTTGCGGTCCGAATATGAGAACATCCAGCCCTTTTCGGCTTATTGGGGCATGTTGGTGGTGCATGTGGTCACCATCCTGATGGTTTTCTTTTTCTATCGGCTCTACCACCGCCAACGGTCGCTCTCGCTGGTGGACCAGTTCTACTCGATTTTTGCGGCCGCTTCTATCGGGACCATTGTGTCCATCGCTTTTATTTCGTTATTTTTTAAGAATCAGCTCGACTATCCTCGCTTGATGATGGTTTATGTGTGGATTTTGACCATCCTGTTGGCCACCCTGGGGCGATTCGTGCAGTCCCGGATTCAGTTGGCTTTGCAGGCTCGCAACTGGGGTGAACATCGTATCCTGATCGTGGGTGCCGGTGAAGTGGGGCGCATGGTGATGCAAAAGATTAAGCGCACCCCGGGGTTAGGTTATCGAGTGGCCGGTTTTGTGGATGACGATATTCAGGTAGAAACCGTCCAGGGTGTTCCGGTTTTGGGGCGGGTGGATGATATTCCTGAGTTGACGGCAACGGAAAAAATCAACGAGGTCATTGTGGTGATGCCCGAGGCCACCCACCAGGAAATCCTGAAAGTTGTCAGCAACTGTGATCGCTCCAAAGTGGCGATCAAAGTTTTTCCCAATGTTTTCCAGATTATGGCCAGCGAGGTCTCGATTGGGGATTTGGGCGGGCTGCCACTGCTGACGGTGCGCGATACGGCTTTACAGGGTTGGCGTTTGACGGTTAAACGTGCGGTTGATATCATCGGCAGCGCCGTCGGCTTGATTTTTTTGTCACCGATTATGATGTTGTTGGCCATCTTGATCAAGCTTGAGTCGGCCGGACCGGTGTTTTTTACCCAGGAGCGGATGGGATTGGACGGTAAGCGGTTCATGATGTTCAAGTTTCGCTCGATGCGGACCGATGCCGAGTTGGAAACCGGCCCGGTTTGGGCCAACGCCAACGACTCCCGGCGCACCCGGTTGGGTACAATCATTCGCCGTTTTTCGATTGATGAGTTGCCCCAGTTGATGAATGTGCTCATTGGAAATATGAGTCTGGTTGGCCCTCGGCCCGAACGACCGGTTTTTGTGGAGCAGTTCAAGCAGACCATTCCGCGTTATATGGACCGTCATCGAGAAAAGGCCGGGATGACCGGTTGGGCTCAGGTCAATGGCCTGCGGGGCGACACTTCGATCATCGAACGGACCAAATATGATCTGTGGTATATCGAGAATTGGTCATTGGCCCTGGATTTCCGCATCCTATTGCGCACGATCGTCAATATTTTCTACGATGAGAATGCGTATTAGGGGCGACATTGTTTCACGTGAAACAATAAAATTTAGGAGTTCTTCTTGCCGCGTATTTGTGATTATGAAGGCAGCCGGTATCGCGCCGACTTTTGGGAAGATCAAAATCGAGCCTATGAGGACGGCGTCGAACGGGTAGCCCTGCAAAAATTGCTGCCGCCGCAGGGTGAACGGTTGGTCGAGATAGGCGCTGGTTTTGGCCGCCTGGCTGACCTCTACCGGGGCTACCGGCAGGTCGTTTTAGTGGACTACGCCCGGACCCAACTTGAAGAAGCCCAACAATACCTGGGTGAGACAGATAACTTTATTTTTGTGGTGGCTGATGTCTACCGGTTGCCCTTTGTGGATAATTTGTTTGATACCCTGACTATGGTCCGGGTGATGCACCATCTGGTCGATGTACCGGCGGCTCTGGCTGAACTCCACCGCATTGTGAAGCCCGGCGGAACTGCCGTGATCGAACACGCCAGCAAGTTTCACCTCAAATCTCTACTGCGCTGGTGCCTGCGCCGGCAAGATTGGAGCCCTTTTGAACACACGCCGGTTGAATTTGTTGAATTGAACTTTGATTTCCATCCGGCCTGGATGCGCCAGCAGTTGGCCGCGGCCGGTTTCACCGTGCAAAATACCCGCACCGTTTCTCACTATCGCCTCAACCTGCTCAAGCGGACCGTGCCGACTGCCTGGCTGATCAGGCTGGATGGCTTGGCCCAACTGACCGGCAACTGGTGGCAACTGACCCCCAGTCTATTTGTGCAAGCCCAGGCCCAAAAAATTCTGAACCAGCCGGTGAGTGGTTTTTTTCGCTGCCCGGCTTGTGGTTCGTCGCTGCTCTCCTCCCCGGCTTCCCCCACCGAGGCAGACGCCGTGCTGCTCTGCCAGCGCTGCCGCCGCGGTTGGCCATATCAAAATGGTATCTATGATTTCAAAACCCCCATTTGAGAAAATAGTATTATTCTCACCGCTCCGGGTGGTTTCATTTGATTCACTTGAGGTTTAATTTAGTTACCATAATCCCAAATTTTTTGCTTTGCGTATTGCAAAATCACTGTAGTTATGTTATTATAGAGAAGTTCTAATATTATGTTGTGTTGTTGCATTAGGAGGGAGATCTTCCGATGGTGAACTCATCATTCAAAACCCGCAAAATTATGGTAACGATGGTGTTAGCCTTGTTTATTTTGGCAGCGTTTGTTATCTCGGGCTTCACCATTGCCGAGTTGGAAAGTCACAACCCGGCCAAACTACTGCCCCTGGGGCAGGAACGGGTCAATGTTATCACCAATGGCGGTTTTGAACTGCCCTGGGAGGACCGTGAAGGCGTGGCCCCCTTCTGGGAACCGTACTCAAATGGTCAGGCATTTTTTGGCTGGTATGAAGAAATCTGGCCTGAAGCCGTCTATGCCGGTGAGCGCGCCCAATTGATGGAGATCTTTCTGGTGGAGGCAAACGTCCAGAGCCGGGTGATCGCCATTTACCAAACGGTTGATGTCCGCCCCAACTCAATCTATGATCTGGAATTCTTTGCCATGATGCGTTCCCAGGTGCAACCGGGCGACCGGAACAAGGGTGAGTTTGAGATGCATTGGGGCATCGACTATTCCGGCGAGGGCGACTATGAAAACGTGGAAGAGTGGGTGTTTATTCCACTGGAAGAGCAGTTCCGCCTGGGTTCCACCGGGGAATTCCCGGACGATGTACCCTTATTCTATGAAGTGGTGACCGGTACAGTTGAGACGGAAGACAGCAGCCGCATTACCCTCTTCATCCGGGGTCTCAAAAAGTTCTCTACCGGAGCCGAGGTTAACTTTGATGTTGACGAGGTTTCCTTAGTTGGACCACCTCCCGGCCCGGTTGTTATCATTACGCCGGAAGCGCCTGCCGTGGCCACACCCCAGGCAGCTATGCCCGCTACCGGCGCCATTGCGCCGCAGAACTTCTCGCGGGGAGCATTGATCTTGGGCGGGCTGGTGCTGGCGGTTCTGGGCGCTGGCGCTGCCGCCGGGTTGTTGCTAAACCGCAGACATAGCTAAACCGGCGTTCGTTTCATTGCCCGGAACAGACCGATTTGTTTTACTCTAAGTCAAGTGAAGGGGATAGGGTGAGATTCACTCTATCCCTTCATCTTTTTTGTTGGAGCTATTCCCCTGGTGTCTCCATAAAGTAATTCCCCTCTTGTCCTCTGCTACAAAATATAGTATACTTGAGTTTAAGTTCCCACTAATTGTGGAGTTTTCCACCCCGCCCAAACAAAATCCTGCCAACCGAGGGAGTGCGGTTACTATGAAAGTCTCCTGCCTGCAAGAGAATCTGGCCAAAGGGCTAAGTATCGTTGGACGCGCCGTAGCCAGCCGCAGTACGTTGCCGGTGCTGTCGAATGTGCTGCTGGCGACGGATAACGGCCAACTTAAATTGTCGGCTACCAACCTGGAAATTGGGATCAACTGCTGGGTTGGGGCCAAAATTGAACAAGAAGGCGCCATTACTGTGCCGGCTCGTTTACTGGCCGAATTTGTCAACTCTTTACCGCCAGAACGAATTGACCTGGACCTGGATGAGTCCACCCAAACCCTTAATCTGAAATGCGCCCGGTATGAGTCGAACATCAAGGGTATTGATGCTCAGGAATTTCCCCTGGTGCCGACCGCCGGCGACAGCGAAACGCCGATCAAACTTAATCCCGAGTCGCTGCGGAAAACAATCGATCAGGTCGTCTTTGCCGCCGCCACCGACGAAAGTCGCCCGATTCTGACCGGCGTATTGGTACAGTTCAATGAGGACAGGCTGACCATGGCCGCGGCCGACGGTTTTCGCTTATCGGTGAAAAACACGCCGCTGTCAGCCAACCAGTACCTGGGTGAAGCCTCTGAGGTCATCATCCCGGCGCGGGCTTTGATGGAACTGGCCCGCATCTCGGCCGACCAGGAAGAACCGGTCGAAGTTATTATTACCCAGGCTCGCAAGCAGGTTCTGTTCCACTTGCACAATATTGACCTCGTCTCCCAACTCATTGAAGGCAAATTTCCCGATTACAACCAGATCATCCCGAAAGGTTACGCCACCCGCAGCGTGCTCGACACCTCCAGTTTTCTCAAAGCTACCCGGGTATCCCATCTCTTTGCCCGCGATTCATCCCACATCATTAAGTTGGAAGTGGTTCCGGCCGGCGATGAACTGATGAATGGTCGCATTACCCTGATTGCCACCAGCGCCGAATTGGGCGATAATGTGGCCGACCTGGACGCCTCTATTGAAGGCGACCCGCTTGAGATCGCTTTCAACGCCAAATACCTCATTGATGTGTTGGCTGTAGTCGATAGCCCGCAAGTGATTCTGGAAACTACGGCGGCCTCCAGCCCGGGAGTCATCCGTCCCATCGGTGATGATCAATTTATCCACGTGATCATGCCCATGCATATCTCACGTTAAATTTACCAATTTACCGTGCCAAAAAAAAGCCGACGTCTTGAGCACGTTGGCTTTTTTTGTTCCACCTTACCAGCCAAATCTGGTTTCGATCTGCGGCGCTGGCCTACCACAATAGAGTCGATGCTAACTATAACAGGTTCGGAAACAGCAAATTGAAACCATAACAGTTGTCTTTTTTACCAACTGTACTGGTTGAATTGCCGCCAAAGTGTCCCTGGTGAGACTTGCTGGTCGATGGTATAATCGGCTGGCAGAATAGGTTTTGGTCAACTTCATCCAGGTGAGGTCAGCCTCGCAGGGCCGGGGTCGCCCAGCTCGATTGGGGAATCGTCAAGATGTCTACGGTAAATAGCGCCAGGAACTTGCTCAAACTGAGCCAATCTACCCAGCCCTCGAGTTTGCGGCGTCAGGCTATTTGGCTGCTGCTCCTGACCGTGCTGCTTTGGAGCACCAGCGGCTTATTTGTAAAAATTATCAACTGGCAGACCCTGTCGATCCTCAGCGCCCGCAGTATGATTGCCGCCGTGGTGTTCCTGATCTATCTGCGGCAGCTCAATCTTCGTTGGAGCCGCCTGCAAATCTTCGGCGCTCTTGGCTACGTAGGGACAAACCTGTTTTTCATTATGGGCACAAAAGTCACCACGGCCGCCAATGTCATCTTCTTAACCTACACCGCGCCGCTTTATGTTATTCTGTTTGGCTATTGGCTGCTGGCTGAGCGACCGCAACGCCCGGATTGGCTGACAATGCCGTTCATCTTTGCCGGGATGTTGCTGTTCTTTGGGGATGACTTAAGCCTTGACGGCTTTCGGGGCAATCTATTCGGCGCCCTCAGCGGGCTGTCGATGGCGGTGATGATTTTGTGTATGCGCCGGCAAAAAGCCGGTACGCCGGCTAACACCATCCTGTTAGGCAACCTGTTTGGTATTTTCATTGGCCTGCCTTTTCTTCTGCAAGAAACATTTTCGCTGCCGAGTGTGAGCATCATTCTGTATCTGGGTATATTTCAGATTGGAATCTCGTTTGTTTTCTACTCGATTGCGATCAAGCATTTGCAGGCGCTGGAGTCGACCCTGCTGCTGACGTTGGAACCCATCCTGAACCCGCTGTGGGTCTTTCTGGTGATCGGCGAAGTTCCCGGGCCACTGGCCTTTGTCGGCGGCGGGTTGGTTCTGGGGGCGGTGATAGCCCGGGCCATGATGAGCGCCCGCGCCTAAGGTCAAGAGTTACTACTCAGACACTCGGTTTTTTGTCGGATTTGCTCGTAATTTGATCGTCAGACAACGATTTATTGCCCAAGAACAGATTCAACAGCGCAAAAACCGGGTGTCTTGATTGAGACGGCTGAGTAGTTATGGTCAGGGTCAATTTATCCGGTTGACTATCTTGACAATATTAGATTTCCAGTAATGGCTCACGGATTCACACGGATGAACACAGGTTGCCGCGGAAAGTTAAAAAATCCGTGTTGATCTGTGCGCTTCGCGGTCCGCGAGCTAATCCAGATGTTATGTTAATTTAACATTGTCGAATTATTCGCCCTTTGGCTCTGCCGGGCGTAACTCACCGGCTTGTGACGTTGCCGTTTTGACGGCTTCGCCCGCGTCGCCGCCTTGGCCGGGAGACCCCATCGGGCGGCCGCCGGTTGGCTTCCACGTAACGACGAATCTCTTCGGGCGTGGGGATGCGGGCCGCGGGCCGATTGTAGTCCAGCCCCTCCACTTTGCGTCGTTCGATTTTTTGCTTCAAAACATATTCGATGCGATGAACCAGCCGGGCGTCCTCTAGCGTGGCCAGGGTGTAGGCCTGCCCGACGGCGTGGGCCCGGCCCGTCCGACCAATCCGGTGGACGTAATCTTCCGGCTGCAACGGCACATCGTAATTCACCACGTGGGAGATGCCTTCCACGTCGATGCCGCGGGCGGCGATGTCGGTGGCCACCAGCACCCGGACGCGCCCATGTCGAAACGCCTCTAGCGCGGCCACGCGCTGGCTCTGCGAGCGATTGCCGTGAATCACGGCCGCTGAAATCTTGGCCCGTTGCAAATTGCGCACTACCCGGTCGGCTCGATGTTTGGTGCGGGCAAAGAGCAGCACGCTGTCAAGGCTTTCATCTTGCAGCAACTGCTGCAACAACTCGAACTTCAAATGTTCCGGCACAGGGTACAACACATGGCTGATGGTCGGCGGAGTGACCGTCTTTTCTACCTCCACCCGCACCGGCTGACGGGTTACCTCGCGGCTTAGCTCGACTACCGGCTGGAGCGTGGCCGAGAACAGCATCGTCTGCCGCTCCTGGGGCAGCAGCTGGACGATCCGGCGGATGTCGGGCAGGAAGCCGATGTCCAGCATCCGGTCGGCCTCATCGAGCACGAAGATTTGCAGTGCAGTGAAGGCAATGTTACGGCGATTAATGTGATCAAGTAAACGGCCGGGCGTGGCGATGACCACATCAACGCCCTGCCTGAGCGCCTGTTCTTGCGGATTCAGTCCGACGCCCCCGTAAATGGTGGCGATGCGCAGGGGCAGGCCGCGGCTCAATTGGGCGGCATGGTCAGCCACCTGCAAGGCCAGTTCGCGCGTTGGCGTCAGGATGAGGGCGCGCGGCTGGCGAGAACGCGGCGTCTCGATCAATTTTTGCAGCAGCGGCAGTAAAAACGCCGCGGTCTTGCCGGTGCCGGTTTCGGCGGAACCGAGAATGTCGTGACCATCCAGGGCATTCGGAATAGTGGCGATCTGGATAGGCGTGGGTCGCTCGAAGCCGATGGCTTGCAGGTTCTGCTGCAAGCGCGCATCGAGCTCAAAATCATTGAAATGCATAAAACTCCTTGTAATGCGGCCAGGTTTTTTTTGCCCAAGTGAACAGCCGCGGGGACACCGGGGGGCAGGATAAAATAAACTACAAAAGCGCAACGCTGCTCAGATAATCTCGATGAGTTGGATATCAAAAACTAAATCTTCCCCGGCTAAAGGGTGATTGGCATCGAGGGTTACACTCGTATCAGAGACAGTGATCACAATACTTCTAATTTTTTTACCACCAGCTTTGCGGATTGTAAGAACCTTACCGATCTGTATGTCCATGTCCGCCGGAAATCGTTCTCGATTTACTTGCCTTACCTTGCTCTCCAGGTATGAACCATAGGCTTGTTCGGCCAAGATTTTTGTGGTTTTTGCCTGGCCTGGCTTCATGCCTGTGACGGCCTGTTCAAGGCCGGGGATGACCTCTCCTTCACCTATAGTAAATTGTAGCGGGTTGTCATTAATAGAGGTAGCAAATTCTGTACCATCTTCGAATTTGCCGGTGTAATGAACCTTAACTGTATCACCAATTTTTGCTTGCAACATCTTCTTTTTACCTTTCAAAACAAAAGCGCGGGATTTCTCCCCGCGCTTTTTCTCTACCGTCAATACGCTCAATAGAGACTGCTCTCAATAGAGATTAATAGCGGCGACGGCCACCACCACTACTACCACCATAAGACTTGCTCCGCTTCCGATCCCCGCCAAAAGAACGTTCCTCACGAGGGGGACGGGCTTCATTTACCGTGATGTTGCGCTCATTCATTTCATAATTATTGAACCGTTCGATGGCTTCTTGAGCGGCCTGTTCAGTTTCCATCTCGACAAAGCCAAAGCCTTTGGACCGGCCCGAAGCGCGATCAGTAATGATGGTCGCCGATACGACCGGCCCCACCTCGATAAACAGCTTTTGTAGTTTATCCTCGGTTGTTTCGTAGCTGAGATTACCCACATAAAGTTTCTTATTCATAGCAAATTCCTTTCTTAATAAACTGGCTACTGGGCTACAACGTTGCTGGCCTGTAGACCCTTGGGACCACGCTCGATACTAAACTCAACGCGCTGGCCTTCAGCTAATGAGCGGTAGCCCTCAGATTGGAGCGCCGAGTAATGCACAAAGACATCCTCACCACCCTCGTGTTCAATGAACCCGTAGCCTTTACCGGCGTTGAACCACTTGACGGTCCCTACAATTCGTTCAGACATAATCCTGTAATTCTCCTTACTTTTACTTAAACTAATAAAATAGAGTCATAGGTCAAAGAGGTTCACCGCAAGAAAAAAAGCGACCACCCAAAGATCTGGTGGTCGCTTCAAAACCGAACAGATACTTTCTTCGTCCTACTTGAAATATACTATACCAGATTAACCGTTCCCTGTCAATTCCGCTCCAAAATTCCGGCCCAATCTGCCAACTGTTCAGGGTTAAATCAAATTGGTGGTATAATTTGTCAGCAGCGGTATAATTTTGTACCAAAAACAGCGGACGAAAAGTGTACCAGT
>CAYNLK010000062.1:0-34323 GCA_964398055.1 uncultured Caldilineaceae bacterium | reverse complement strand
TTGGACTTAATTTTATTGAACTTGCCTTTTTGTCCAATTTTCGGGGTTCACTACACCCCCGTTTCCTAACTTTTCGACTTTATAGATGTAAATAGAACGGTTTTCGCCCTTACCTGTACCTGGTTCTTCATCCAGAAATATTAACACCAGATTCCTACGTATATCTCTTCTTGTTTCACCAAAATTTTTACTGGTTAAGTCAATTTCGTGTCTCATTAAGCCGGATCTATTTCTGAAAAATCTTCAGGTTGGGGAAGTCCCAAGAAATCGAATGGAAGCACATCGAAAAAATAATGACACCCCATTTCTTTAACATAGTTTAAGGTATCTCTATATTTTGGGTGTTGAAACCAATCGTTTAACAAGTAAACATACTCAACGTCAATTTTTAGGGGGGCTAATAGTTTCTGGTATTGCTTCTTCTTAAAATCGCAAGTTTGTAACTTTTCATCAACCGATCCCTCTACTTGTTGATACTTCATTTCGATTACAAATAACGTTTGCTTGTCGTAGTTATATAGCGTTTCATCGGGTAGTAGTTGTTTCGATAATATTTTAGTCCAGTCAATTTCACGTGGTTTAAGCAGATTCTTGTACAATCTACGTTTTTGATAAAGGGTAGCTACCCTTCTACCTTGAAAAAAGACATCATCACCAATCATTTCATAACCGGACACTTGTCCAATTACATGTCTTAAATCAACCCGTGTTTCAAAAACTAAGCCAGTTATTGTGTTGCCGCCGCCCGTACTGTCTTTTCTCATTTATCGAAAACCAAGTGGTTTTAATCTGATGAAATCCCAACAAAGTAATCCAACGACTTGCCATACAGTTCAGCGAAAACCTTTAACTCAAGAATATCTACTCGTCTTTCTCCACTTTCGCATTTGGAGATAAAAGACTGGTTTTTACCCAAAATTTTGGCTACTTGTTTTTGCGTCAAACCCGCGTCTTTACGGGCATTTTTTAATCTCTCTAGAAAATCTTGATAATCTTGTGTGTAAGTCATTTGCTAAAGGTTTTGCTTGATCAATATTTAATTTTCTCATTTAACGAAAAATATCCCAAAATAGAATACAGATAGTCAGTTTTGCGCTGTAGAATAATTTTGTTAAAATATTTACGCTTACTATGATATGAAATGAGTGGACAATATTTCTACCCTTCGATGAAATAATATGCTAAAAAACAATAAATTACTGAACGAATTTGAACCAGAAGCAACTACATTTTGGTCTTTTCCAGAACGTGGAGATTGGGCCACCCATAACCCAAAATATAGAGGCAATTTTGCGCCTCAAATTCCCCGTAACATTATTTTGAACTATTCCGAAAAAGGCGACATTGTATTGGACCCGATGGTGGGGAGCGGTACAACTCTAATTGAGTGCAAATTGTTACATCGTAACGGGATTGGAATTGACATAAATCCAAATGCGGTTCAACTAACAAAACAGGCTTTGAACTTTGAATTTGAGACTTCATCTATTCAAGAAGTCTACCAGGGAGATGTCCGTAATTTAAGTCAATGTACGGATAACTCAATCGACTTGATTTGTACGCATCCGCCCTATTTAAATCTTGTTACCTACTCTAACGGGAAAATCGAGGGTGATTTATCGAATATCACTACCCCCCAAAAATTCTGTGATGAGCTTGAGTCAGGCATAAAAGAAATGTTCAGGGTGCTGAAACCTGACCATTTTTGCGCTATTTTGATTGGCGACACCAGAAAAGCGCAACATTATGTACCGCTCTCTTATTTTGTCCTACAAAAATTCCTACAAAGCGGATTTATTCTTAAGGAAGAAATTATCAAAGGACAGCATAATTGTACCTTCTCGAAGCGTTGGCTAACCCGGGCTAAGGAATACAAATTCTATCTGATTATGCACGAACACTTGTTTGTATTTAGAAAGCCAAAATCCGGGGAAGACCTTTCCAGGGTTCGTTGGAGCATGATCCCCGACGGGGCCAACAGTGTGATTAAGTAACCAATGGATAAATTGACACATACCATCACCGTCACCCACCCCGCCGGCAGCTATCCAATTTATCTCGCCGACGGCGTTTTGGCCCAAACCGGCGCCTACCTGGCCGACTTGGGCTACACGGGACGCTGCGCCGTGGTCACCAACCCGACCGTCGGGGGCTACCACGCCGCGCCGCTGCTGGCAACTTTGCAGGCGGCCGGCTTTGAACCCACCCGGATCGATCTGCCCGATGGGGAGCAGTTCAAAACCCTGGCGACCGTGGCCGCTTTGTACGACCGCTTCATCGAGGCCAAACTGGACCGGCGCAGCCCGGTCATTGCCCTGGGCGGCGGGGTGTTGGGCGACACGGCCGGCTTTGCCGCGGCCTCTTTTTTGCGGGGAGTGCCGCTGGTGCAGCTTCCCACCACGTTGCTGGCCATGGTCGATTCCAGCGTCGGCGGCAAAACAGGCGTCGATTTGCCCCAGGGCAAGAATCTGGTCGGCGCGTTCAAGCAGCCGGAGCTGGTGCTCATCGATCCCACGGTCTTGGCAACCCTGCCGCCGGCAGAATTCCGCGCTGGCCTGGCCGAGGTGATCAAGCACGGCATCATCGACGCCCCGGCGCTATTTGCTGAACTGGAAACTAGAAGTGGGAATGTTGGGGTTACGGCCGGGGATAATCTCCTTACTCCCTCCTCCTTACTCCCTCCTCCCTGGCTTAAGGAAGCCATCAACGTCAAAGTTCGAATCGTCCAGGCCGATCCATTTGAGCAGGGCCGGCGGGCGGTGCTGAATTTGGGCCACACCTTTGGCCACGCTTTTGAGCAACTCTCAAATTACGACATCCGGCACGGCGAGGGGGTGGCGATGGGGTTGGTGTGCGCGGCCCGGCTATCGGCTCGACTGGGCTACTGCTCCGCCGAGACCTCGGCCCGGATCAGCGCCTTACTGCAACAGGTGGGGCTGCCGGCCGAACCGCCTCCCTACCCCGCCGCTGACGTTTGGGCGGCCATGTTCACCGACAAAAAGCGGCAGGGCAACACCCTGCGTTTTATCCTGCCCCGCGCCATTGGCGAGGTTGACATTTTTCCGAATATCGAGGCGGCGGAGGTGCAAGCGATCCTGCATGGTTAACAAACTGAACATCCAAAAACCAACCCTGCTGCTGGATCCCCAACGAGCCAGGGCCAATATCGAGCGGATGGCCGAGAAAGCCAGGCGCAGCGGCGTCCGCTTTAGACCTCACTTCAAAACCCACCAATCGGCCCATATTGGCGACTGGTTTCGAGAGGTCGGCGTCGAGGCCATCACCGTTTCCTCGGTTGAGATGGCCCTTTATTTTGCCCAACACGGCTGGTCGGATATCACTATCGCTTTTCCGGCCAACATTCTGGAAATCGACTCGATCAACCGCCTGGCCGAGCAGATCAGATTGGGCTTGCTGGTCGAGTCTGAGGAAACGGTGGATTTTTTGGCCCAGAATTTGACCTCAACGGTCGACATCTGGCTGAAAGTGGACGCTGGCTATGGCCGGACCGGCGTCGCCTGGTCAGATTTTGACCGTTTCGCGGCGTTGGCCCAACGAGTCAAGGCTGCCCCCCGGCTAGCCCTGCGCGGCTTGTTGACCCACGCCGGCCACACCTACCGGGCCAAATCGAAGGCGGAAATCGAAGCCATCTACCGGGAGACAGTGACCAGGCTGCAAGTTATCCGGGAGAAGCTGGCCGCGGCCGGCTTTGGGCCAGTCGAGCTATCCAGCGGCGATACGCCCGGTTGCAGCGTGATCGACGATTTGAGCGGCGTCGATGAGATCAGGCCGGGCAACTTTGTCTTTTACGATTTGATGCAGCTTCAGCTTGGCGCCTGCCGTGAGACCGATATCGCCGCGGCGGTGGCCTGCCCGGTGGTGGCCAAACATCCGGCCGAGCGGAAGCTGGTCATTTACGGCGGCGCGGTCCATCTCTCCAAGGAAGCCATCGTCGCCGCCGATGGTCGCCCCCTGTTTGGCACCGTGGCCCCCCTCACCGCCGCCGGCTGGGGGCCAGTCTTTGAGCAGGCTCACGTGATCAGCCTGTCGCAGGAGCACGGCCTTATTCAAGCCGACGTGGCCACCATCAACCGGCTCAACGTCGGCGACCTGGTGGCCGTTTTGCCGGTTCACGCCTGCCTGACAGTCGATCTGCTGCGCAAATATGTGACGTTGAGCGGTGAACAATATTCTTGTATGCCGAGGTAATGGATGAAACCTGAAACTGTGTTGAGCGAGGAAACCTTATTCAAAGGCCGGGTGATTGACTTTAGTTTGCGGCAGGCTAAACTAACCGACGGAACGATTGTAAGCCGAGAGATTGTGGTCAACAAAGGGGCGGTGGTCATTGTAGCCCTGACCGACCGCAATGAGGTCCGGCTGGTCAAGCAGTACCGGGCCGCGGCGGAAACGTGGGTGATCGAGCTGCCGGCCGGGACCCTGGAAGCGGGTGAAGACCCCGACCTGGCCGCCCCGCGTGAACTGTTGGAAGAAACCGGCGACCAGGCGGCCAACTGGCAGAAGCTGGGCGCCTTTTACACCGCCCCCGGCATCTTGACCGAATATTTGCAGCTCTACCTGGCCACCGGCCTGACCCCCGGCCCGAACCAGCTCGAGTTCGATGAGCATATCGAAGTGCTGACCGTGCCGTGGGCCGAAGCCATCACCATGATCCAGCGCCACGAAATCGAGGATGCCAAGACCATCGCCGGTTTGATGCTGGCCGGCCTGCAGTTGGGGCTAATTGTCAGTGAATAGTAATCAGTGAACAGTAATCAGTAATCAGTAGCTACTCTCACTGACCACTGATAACTGACCACAGGAACATACGCCGATGAATTACGATCGAGAGAAACGGGCGGCTATTGCCGCGGTGAGCCAGGCCGCGGCGCTGTGCCAGCTGGTCCGCGCTGAGTTGGCGGTTACGTCGTTGGAAAAAGATGACCGCAGCCCGGTCACGGTGGCCGATTTTGGCTCGCAGGCGTTGGTCTGCCAACATTTGGCCGAGTCTTTCCCGCAGGATGTGATCGTGGCCGAAGAAGACTCGGCGGATCTGCGGCAGCACCCGGCCCAACTGGAGCTGGTGACCCGCTTTGTACAGCGATTCCGGCCCGGCGCGACCGCCCCGGCCGTGTGCAACTGGATCGACGCCGGCAATGGGGCGGTGAGTGAACGGTACTGGACGCTGGATCCCATCGACGGGACCAAAGGTTTTCTGCGCAACGACCAGTACGCCGTGGCGCTGGCTTTGGTCGAAGAGGGCCAGGTCAAGGTAGCCGCCCTGGCCTGTCCGGCCCTGCCCCGCTGTCTGGACGAACCTGAGGGTGAAACGGGTATGCTATTTGTGGCTGTGCAGGGGCAAGGAGCCGCAATGGCCGCCCTGGGCAGCCCGGCTTTTGAGTCGATTCAGGTCAGCCTGGCGACCAGTAATCCCCAGGCCCGCTTTGTCGAGAGCGTCGAGTCGGGCCACGGCCACCACGACTTGCAACAAGCGGTAGCCCGGGCGGTTGGGATCAGCCGGCCCTCACTGCGGATGGACAGCCAGGCCAAATACGGCGTGGTGGCGCGCGGCGACGCCGTGCTTTACTTGCGCCTGCCCTCGCCCAAGTCACCGGATTACCGGGAGAAGATTTGGGATCATGCCGCCGGGGCGTTGATTGTTGAAGAAGCCGGCGGTCGGGTGACCGACATGTTCGGCCGGCCGCTTGATTTTGCTTCCGGTCGCAAGCTGGCTGGTAATCAGGGGGTGGTGGTGAGCAATGGGCTGCTCCACACGACAGTGCTGGAGGCATTGGCGAAGCGCGTAGAGCGTGGCGCGTAGAGCGTATTTTTCGCTCCACGCTTTCCGTTCCACGCTTTCCGCTCCACGCCCCACGCTTCACGGAGTAACAGGTGAAAGATTATGACGGCAATTCTGCTCCTACACGGTCCCAACTTGAATTTACTCGGCACGCGCGAGCCGGGGGTCTATGGCTCAACGACGCTGGCTGACATCAACCAACGGCTTGTAACCCACGGCGCCGAGCGAGGCGTAGAAGTCCGCCCGTTCCAGTCGAACCACGAAGGCGCCCTGGTCGATGCCCTGCACGAAGCCCGCCACTGGGCCGACGGGGTGGTCTTTAATCCGGGGGCGTACACCCACACGTCCGTGGCCCTGCGCGACGCTATTGCCGGGACCGGTCTGCCGGTGGTGGAAGTTCACCTCAGCAATGTCCATGTCCGCGAAGAGTTCCGGCACAAGAGTTTGCTGGCGCCGGTTTGTGTGGGCCAGATCAGCGGCTTTGGCTGGCGGAGCTATCTGCTGGGGTTGGAGGCTATCCTGGGGCATTTGAATAGCGAATGAACGAATAGCGAATGAATGAATAGCGAATGAAGAAATGGCAATATCATTCGCCATTCGCAGATTCGTTATTCCCCTCAGTCGCTCAGGCGCGATTTGCGGGCGACCAGGTCGGAGTCTTGCGTTGGCGAGGGGGCGGCGGGGCGCTTTTCGGCAGATGAGGCGGCCGTGGTTTCGGCGGCGGAGTCGGTTGTGGCCTGTCCCTGAGCCAGTACCTCGTCCGCTTTGGCTGATCGAACTGTGGCTTTGCGGGCTTCTTTCTCCACCGCCTCCCGGGCCAAAGCCAGCTTTTCCTCGAGCGCGGCCAATTTTTCTTCCAAATTGATGGCCTGAATCGATTCCTGGTTCAGTTGCCGTTCTAACTCCTCGGCCCGTCTTGTGTGGGTGCGCTGTTGGTCCCAATCTTGTTGTTGGGCTGCCGCCTCGGCCTGGACCTGTTCGGTTTTGAGCCGCTCGGCCAGCAGCCGCTCCTGGGCTTGCACCTGGGCCACGGCCTGACGAATCTCGGCCAGGAGCTGCTCTTCCTGCTCGTCGAGCGGGCTGGGCCGGTCGCGGCGAGGCAGCCGGGCCCGAGTGGTGGCATTCAGCAACAGTTCGACTTTTTTCAAAATGTCCATGCGTTTAATCCCCAACTTTCAATGGGAGCTAAAGGTTATTTACAGTTTACTCAATTTTGGGGTACGGTGTTTAATGAATTTTTGGGTCTTCAGGATTTTCCGGGCCATACCACCGTTTGTAGGGGCGGACGACCGTCCGCCCCTACAAAATATTGAGGCACCCCCAGAAATTCCCAAAGAGCCAAAGCGTTACACTCACTGAAAACTGTCTGGTAGCACTTTGACTCTAACCTAAGATATGAACCTTGTCAACTGCTCGAAGGAGATGGCGTGAAAACAAAATTGACCGGCTTTGCAAGCCTGCTTGTTATCATTTTTATCGGTTTGATAGTGACCGGCCAATATAAGTTTGAATCAATCCCATTGAGACTCTCTTTACCTGAAACAGCCAGTCACCATAACCGGGTGACAATTCCGGCCGAAGCGCTGGCGCTGATTGGTCCGGCTGCGCCGCCCCAACCGGAAGAGGTGATCCCGTTTGTCAAGGAGCTTTATTTTCACGGCGTGCCCTACGACGCGGCGCGCCAATTTGGGCCGGAAGCGGTCCCCTTGCTGCTCGATCTGCTGGTCGACCCGGCCAATGAACTGTACGCGACCAACATCGTGGTCACCCTGGGCTTCATCGGCCACCCGACTGCCCGGCCGGCGCTACTGGCCTATTTGACCCAAACCTCCGGGGAGGTCTCCCTGGCCCAGTTCCGGGGGTTGCGTTCCGTGCCATATGCCCTGGCCCACCTGGCTCACCAGGGCGACCCCGAGTCGTTGGTTTTTCTCCTGGCCGCCTCCGACCCGGCCTACTGGAGCAATAACCCGCTGCCGTGGAGCTATCAGGGCCAGCCTCAAGCGGCTGAGCTTTACCAGCAGACGCTGCTGGCTCTGGGCGTTTCCGGTCTGCCCCAGGCCGAGGCCCGGCTAAGAGAGATTGCTGCTTGGGGCGGGCTTTCAACCCAAGCCGCCGACGATACGTTGCAGCAGGCTCTGGCCTTGAACCAGCAAGTGCAGCAGGAGGGCATGGTCGCAGTAGTCAGTCCCGATCCCAATCTGCCGGCCCCGCCGGAACTGCAGGATAGTCTGGAGGCCCAGGCCCCGGACAGCAACACAGTGGGCCATTTGCAAACCTTTGTGGTGGGCCGCCACACCGCCATGGGCAGTGTGCCCAGCAACGCCCAGGTGGACGCCCTCTTGTTGAGCGCCAGCCAGATTATGCAGACCGCCGATAGCTCCACCGACATAGCCTGCTGTGTGGCTTTGCAGCGCAACGGTTCGGTCGGTACCTTCACCACTACCGACGGTACCATCGACACCAGCACCGAGTTGAACGCGCTATTTAATCTCAATAGTTACCAGGTCAAAGTGGTGCCGGCGCTGGATTACTGCGGCGGCTACAATCCTGGGATCATCGGCTGCGCCTACATTAGCAGTTCCAAAAATATGATTCTGGAATACCTGGGTGATGTCACCCTGGATGGCATCCTCTGGGCCCACGAGTTCGGCCATAATCAGGGTCTCTACCATCCCGACCCGCCTGTCTCAACGCGGATTATGAACGGCAGCCTGTCTTACTTTGCCAAACAGATGACCCAAACCGAGTGTAACGCCTGGCACAATACCTTCCAAAACCCGGGTACACCCGGCGCCTGCCCCATTGGTTTCAGTATCAGCAAAACCCTCTCGCCCGGCTATGAAGCAACGGCCAATGCGATCATTGAATACACCATTACCGTGCGCAACGGTAGCTTCCAGACGGTGACCGGGATTACGGTCAGCGACAGCCTGCCGCCCCAGTTGAGCTACGTGGCCGGCTCGGCCGTGGCCAGCCCGGCCATTGTCAATTTGACCAACTTCCCCGCCAGCGCCGGTCCCTTCACCCTCAACTCGCAACAGAGTGTACAGATTACCTACCGGGTTCGGGTGGCCGCGACGGTTAGCAAGGGGGACCGGCTGGTCAATACGGCTACGGTTACGGCTACCTCGCCCACCCTGTCGGCGTCAGCCAGCTATGTCACCATCGTCGATCCGGAAAAGATTTTCCTGCCGCTGCTCCTGAAAAACAATTAGGACCGGTCTGTTTGAGAAACCAGACCCAACAGATTTTTGAAACCTGCCGGGTCTTCTTTTAGGTGACCGGCACTTTTGAAGTGCCGGTCACCTTATCTCTTCTCAATTTTGACAAGCTCCTTTTTTTATCCTATAATACTTTCGATTTCTTACGAAACTTGCCTTCTCTAACCAATTCCGAAAGTCACAATGAGGTGTTCCGGTGGGCAAAGAGCATCGCCTGGCCGAACGCAGACAAGCCATCCTGGCAGCCCTGGAAGAGGCTGGTCAGCTTTCTGTAGATGACTTGAGCAGTCGCTTTGACGTCTCAGAAGTGACCATCCGCCAGGATTTGCAGGCCCTGAGTGAACGAGGGCTGCTGCTAAGAACGCGGGGCGGGGCCTATTCGTCCAATACGCTGCCGGAGTTGTCGTTTGAACTGCGTCAACAGCAGTACGCTGCTCAAAAAGCCCGTATCGGGCAGGCTGCGGCCGGTTTAGTCCATTTTGGCGACACCGTTTTTCTGGATGCCAGCACCACCGTCCAAACCATCATTCCCCATCTCAAACGGCTCGCCGAATTAACTATTATTACCAATAGCCTCAAAGTGGCCATCAATCTCCTCGACTCGCCTCACATTCATGTGATTCTACCTGGCGGTAGTTTACGGCGCACCTCCATTTCGCTGGTTGAGCAGCCTCATTGTGATCTGATCGAGGATTTGAATATCCAGCTCGGCTTTTTTGGGGCGCGCGGCCTGACCATTGTTGAAGGTTTGAGTGATGTGCATCTGGGTGAAGTCAAAATGAAACGGGCCATGGTGGAACGCTGCCAGCGCGTGGTTGGGCTGATCGATGCCCGTAAGTGGGGCAAAGTAGCCGCCTCGACCTTTGCCTACCTGCACCAGATCGATACCATCATCAGTGATACCGCCGCGCCGGCCAGTTTGGTTGAGCAGGTCCGGCAGCAGCAGGTCGAAGTCATCCTGGTTTAAGCGGATGGACTGATTATGAGCGAACCCATTTTGAGAATGACCCATATTGTTAAAAACTTCGCCGGCGTGCATGCTCTGCGCGGGGTTGATTTTGACCTGTACCCGGGTGAAGTGCATGCCATTTTGGGTGAAAATGGCGCCGGCAAGTCAACCTTGATCAAGGTGATTACCGGCGTTCACCAACCCAACGATGGTCAAATCTATCTGGACGGGCACCAGGTTCACTTTGCCGACCCGGGCGAGGCGCGCCGACACGGGATTGCGGCAATTTACCAGGAACCCAGCCTGTTCCCTGATCTGGATATTGCCGAAAATATCTTTGTCGGCCGGCAGCCGATGAAAGCTGGCCAGCGGGTAGCCTGGGGCGAGATGTATCGCCAGGCTGCCGAACTGCTCGACCGCTTGGGGGTGGACCTTAACCCCAAAACCAAGGCCCGCAACCTGAGCGTGGCCCAGCAGCAAATGGTTGAGATTGCCCGGGCCCTGTCGGTGAACGCTAAAATCCTGATCATGGACGAGCCAACCTCGTCGCTCACCCTGGCCGAAGTGGAAGACCTGTTTCGGATTGTGCGGCAACTGCGCGAGGCCGGCACGGCCATTGTCTTTATCTCGCACCGGCTGGAGGACCTGTTCGAGTTGGCCGACCGGGTGACTGTGCTGCGCGATGGAGATTACGTGGGGACCCGGCCTATGGCGGGTGCAACCACAGCCGAGCTTATCCAAATGATGGTTGGCCGGACCCTGTCGGACCTGTTCCCCAAGCAGGTGGTCGAGACCGGGGAAGTCGTCTTGAAAGTAACCGGCCTGAGCCGGCCCGGAGTCTTTGCCGATATCTCTTTTGAGCTGCGCCGGGGCGAGATTTTGGGGATGGCCGGGCTGGTCGGCGCCGGTCGAACCGATGTGGCCCGGGCTATTTTTGGGATCGCCCCGGCCAGCCGCGGCACGATTGAAATCAACGGCCGGGCAGTCGCCATCCACAATCCACAGCAGGCCATGGCCTTGGGGCTGGCCTACGTGCCGGAGGACCGCCAGCACCACGGTCTGGTGTTGAAGATGAACCTGACCCACAACATAACCCTGCCGATTTTGTCGGAGTATGCCAGGGCGGGGTGGGTCAGCCAGAACCAGGAGTTGGCCTCAGCGCAGCACGCGGCCACTCAGATGCAAGTGCGAGCGGCCAGCATCTGGCAAAAGGCGCGAGAGTTGTCGGGCGGCAACCAGCAGAAAGTGGTGCTGGCCAAATGGCTGGCCACCCGCCCCCGTATTCTCATCCTTGACGAGCCAACCCGGGGCATCGATGTGGGCACCAAAGCGGCTGTTCACGGCCTGATGAGCGAGTTGGCCGCCCAGGGGATGGCCATCTTGATGATATCTTCGGAGCTGCCAGAAATTTTGGGCATGAGCGACCGGGTCATTGTGATGCGCGAAGGCCGGCTGACCGGCCATTTCACCCGGGCCGAAGCAACCCAGGAGAAAATCATGCTGGCGGCTACCCAGGCGGTCGAGCGGGTCTAAATTCTTATATTAACCCCCCAACCCCTCCCCCGTTCTTCGACTTTGCTCAGGATGGGGGAGGGTTTGGGGTGGGGGAGAAGTGGGGCCAAATTGACGACACAAGCGATTGAAAAACCAAGACAAAATATTTTTCTAACCCTGGCCAGATTTCGCGAGACCGGGATCATTATTTTTATTATTTTGTTGGTCATCGCGGTCAGCCTGCGCAGCCCTTATTTTTTGAGTTTGACAAATTTCCGCGACATTCTGTTGAATATCTCCATTTTGGCCATTGTGGCCCTGGCCCAAACGATGGTCATCATTACCCGCAGCATTGACCTGTCGGTTGGCTCGATGATCGGGCTGGTGGCGATGATGGTAGCCTTTGTGGTCAGGGAGAATCCGGAGATGTCGATGGTGTTGGCGGTGCTGTTGGGCATGGCCCTGGGCAGCGTGTTGGGCAGCCTCAACGGCCTGGTCATTACCGTGGGCGGCGTGCCGCCGATTATTGCCACGCTGGGCACCCTGAGCGTTTACCGGGGGATGGTCTTTCTGTACAGCCGAGGGAACTGGATCAATGCCTTTGAAATGCCCCCCAGTTTCAAGGTGTTGGCTAAGGGAACGCCGCTCGGTCTGCCCAATCTGGTCATCTTTGCCCTGGTGGTGGCCGTGATTATCTACTATTTTCTCAACTATACCCGTCCGGGCCGGGATATTTACGCCGTTGGCAGTAACCCGGATGCAGCCAGGGTGGCCGGGATTCCGGTGGAGCGAATCGTTTTTATGGTCTACGTCATTTCCGGGCTATTATGTGGCCTGGCCGGGGTATTGTGGGCCTCTCGATTTGAGTCGGCCCAGACCAATACGGCCCTGGGCTTTGAATTGCAAACGGTGGCGGCCTCGGTCGTCGGTGGGGTCAATATTTTTGGCGGCAGCGGCACCGTAACCGGCGTGTTGTTGGGCGCATTGCTGCTGGGCATCATCAACAATGCGTTGACGCTGGTTCGGATTTCACCGTTTTGGCAATTGGCGGCGCAGGGCGCCCTCATTCTCATGGCGGTTGTGGCCGACTCGGTGATCTTGCGCCGCCTGCAACAAACCGTATCGGCAAGGAAAACGGTATGACAACTCAAGCCAAAACAGAAAGCTCAGCCATTAGTATTCGTCCGCCCAAACAGGCGGCCCTGGCTATTTTTCTACGCTGGGAATGGTTGCTGGTAGCTTTGATCATCATTGTCAGCCTGATCAATAGCCTGCTTTCTCCCTATTATTTGAATGCGGCCAACATCTTCCGCACCGTATCGGATTTTATGGAGATGGGGCTGATGATGTTGCCGATGGTCTATATTATCATCAGCGCCAATATCGACCTGTCGGTGGCCTCTAACCTGGCTATGTGCGCCTCGTTTATGGGCTGGCTGTTTAACAACGGGGTGAACATCTGGCTGGCGGCCGGCGCGGCCCTGCTGTTGGGCGGCCTGGGCGGTTTGCTCAACGGCTACCTTGTTGCTAAGGTGCGGCTGCCGGCCCTGGTGGTAACGTTGGGTACCTTTGCCTTTTTTCGGGGTATTGCTTATGTCCTGTTGGGCGACCAGGCGGCGCGAGGTTATCCGGCGTCGTTTACCTACCTGGGGCAAGGCAAATTGGGCCAGACGCCGGTACCCTTCTCGCTCTTGCTGTTTGCCGTTTTTGCCCTGATTTTTGGCCTGGTGCTCCATAAAACTACGCTAGGCCGTTTTGTGTACGCCATCGGCAATAATGAGGATGCCTGCCGTTTTTCCGGGGTTGCCGTTGACCGGATCAAGATGACGATATTTGTGGTCTCCGGCTTGATGGCGGGTTTGGCCGGTATTGTCATGGCCGCCCGGTTTGGCAGCACCCGGCCTGATATCGGCCTGGGTTTAGAGTTGGATGTTATCACCGCCACGGTTTTAGGGGGTATCGACATCTTCGGCGGCAGCGGCACCATGATTGGGGCAGTTTTGTCGCTGATTCTGATCGGCAATATGCGCTTTGGGATGAGCCTGATGAATATCCAGGGCCAAACCCAGAGCATTGCCATCGGCCTCTTGCTGATTTTGGCGATTCTGGTCCCGCATGTTGGCCGCAAAATCACCGGGGGTAGTTTTAGCTTGAGCCGTGGTTCGGTGTTCTCAACGGCTGCGGCCATCATTGTGGCGATTTTGTTTACCGGCTTTTTCTCCTGGTCACGCGCCTCGGTACTGGTTACGCCAACGCCATCTCCGGTGCCGCCAACGCGTACACCTGCGCCGGTAGTCGTAATCCAACCCACGCCGACGCCGGTCGCCATTCCACCCACCCCCACCCCACGTCCTACTCCCACCCCCCAACCCACCCCGACGCCTGGCCCGACCGCCACCGGAGCGGGCCAAGTGGCAGCGGCCAGTCCCACGCCGACCGAGCCGCCCAAGCCGCCTGATGAGATGATCGAAATTCCGGCCGGGACCTTCATCTTTGGCAGCGACAATACCGAACCCGATGAAAGTCCGGCCCAGACCGTTGAACTGCCTGCTTTTGAGATCGATCGTTTTGAAGTGGCCAATGAGGACTTTGCCATGTTTGTGGCCGCCACCGGCTATCAAACTGAGGCCGAGCGGAGCGGGGCCAAGAAAACCTGGCAAGCCTATGCGGAAGGCAAAGGCAATCACCCCGTAGTCAAGGTTAGCTGGAATGATGCCGTGGCCTATTGTGATTGGTTAGGCAAGCGCCTGCCCACCGAGCAAGAGTGGGAGAAAGCCGCTCGCGGCCCCGAGGGCAACATTTTCCCCTGGGGCAACACCTTTGACCCGGCCCGCGCCAACATCAAGGCGACCGGTATCCGCGGCACTGTAGCCGTGGGCAGCTTTCCGGCCGGGGCCAGCCCTTATGGCGTCGAGGATCTGGCCGGCAACGTTTGGGAATGGACCGCTTCGCCCTTCCAGGGTTATCCCAACAGTACCTATGTCGATAAGTTCTACAGTGATGCGTTGCGGGTAACCCGCGGCGGCGGCTGGTTCGATGACGAGGCCCAGATTCGTTCGGCCAACCGCTCGGCCGCCGTGCTGGAAGCCGCCAACGATGACCTCGGTTTTCGCTGTGTGCGGTAGCAGGTTTTACTCGTTCCCACGCTTCGCGGTCAGTTTGGGAACGAGTAAAAGATAAGAGTTTATTGGAAATAAGAATAGCTCACGGATTTTCACGGATAAACACAGATTATGTCAAAAAAATAAAGGAAAATCCGTCAAATCTGTGTTAATCCGTGAGCCATATCAAACTTGCCAGGCCATCAATCTTATTTCCAATAATGTTTATAGCACCTAGCCTTGTACCATTTTTTGTCCAGGTATTTGGCTAAGCGGGCAAATTGCGGTAAGCTGTTGGGTGTGTCTCTAACTCAATCGAGGAAAGATGGCCTAGCTTAGCCGGAGCACGAACTCAATACAGCTTAACCAAAGGAGGATTGATTATCGGAAAAAGCGTAATTTGTGGGCAAAAGTTTTACCATAGTCTAATCTGCACAAACAAGATGATAATAATTGAAGGAGGATCCAAATGTTAAATAAATTAACCAAAATAGTCTCAATCATCGTCATTCTGACGATGCTGATCCCGGCCACAGTGGCCCTGGCCGCTCCGCCCCAGCAAGAGGAAGGGGTGGCCTGTGAGGAAGATTACAGCGTGCAGGCCGATGACTGGCTCAGCAAGCTGGCCGACAAATTCTACGGCGATGTGATGGCTTATCCGGCCATTTTTGAAGCCACCAATGCGGCGGCCCAAGCTGACCCCACTTATGCCACTATTGCCAACGCTAACCTGATCGAAGTTGGTTGGAAGCTGTGCATCCCCAGCCAGGCCGATGCCCAGGCCCTGCTCGGCGGCGAGATGATGGCCGCTGAAGCAGCCCCAGCCGCAGAAGTAGCTATGGCCGAAGGGGTGACCTATGTGCTGGTCCCCAAGAATCTGGGCAACCCTTACTTTGACTCCGGCAACCTGGGCGCTCAGCAAGCCGCAGCGGAACTGGGTGTGACGGTGGTCTATCAAGGCTCCGCGACCCCCGATGCCACTGAGCAGATTCAGCTATTGAACTCGCTCATTGCCCAGAAGGTCAGTGGGCTGGCCGTCTCCGCCAACGACGCCGATGCCCTGGTTCCGACCGGCAAGGCCGCGCTTGACGCCGGTATCCCGGTGGTGAGCTGGGATGCGTCCATTGCTCCGGGCGGCCGGGTGTTGCACATCAACCAGGCCACCTTTGAGGGTATTGGCCGCGGCCAGATTCAACTGGCCTCCCAGTTGGCCGGCGGCGAAGGCCAGATTGCCATCCTCAGCGCCACCTCCACCGCCCCCAACCAGAATGAGTGGATCAAGTGGATGCAAGAAGAGCTGACCAAGCCGGAATATGCCGGCCTGGAACTGGTCGCCACCGTTTATGGCGACGATGAGGATGAAAAGAGCTACAATGAGGCCCTGGGTCTGATGAAGACCTATCCCGACCTCAAAGTCATCATTGCCCCTACCAGCGTGGGCATTGCCGCGGCCGGCCGGGCGGTGCAAGACTCCGACAAAGTGGGTGAGGTCTTGGTCACTGGTTTGGGCCTGCCCAACCAACTGCGCGAATACGTCAAGAGCGGCGCTATTCCGGCCTTCCAGCTCTGGAACGTAGTTGACCTGGGCTACCTGACCATTTACGCCCTCGACGCCATTGCTACCGGCAAGATCGAGGGCAACCCCGGCGACACCTTCGAAGCCGGTCGCCTGGGCAGCTACACCGTTGGTGAAGGCGGCGAAGTTCTGCTTGGCCCGCCCTTCACCTTCGATGCCAGCAACATCGACAACTTCAACTTCTAATTCCTGATCTGCTTCTGAAGTAACGTCAAAATCCTTGGTTTAGAGCAGGGGCGGACAATGGTTCGCCCCTGCTATTTGATTAGATAGAATCATTATGGGGCTAAATATGTCGAATAAAGCTTATGACCTGCTAGCTGAAGAGTTGGCCAACCGCAACATCGATGTCGAGCAGGTTAAAACTGCGCTCAAAAACCAACATATCGAAACGCCCAGTTGGGGTTACGCCAATAGCGGCACTCGCTTTAAAGCTTTTGCCTGGCCCGGCGCTGCCACCACAACTCAGCAAAAACTCGATGACGCGGCTATGGTCCACAAAATGACCGGCATCACCCCGACCGTAGCCGTGCACATTCCCTGGGACCGGCCGGCCGATGACGATTACGATGGCATGTGCCAATATGCCGAAGCCCAGGGCATCAGGATTGGGGCGGTCAACCCCAATGTCTTTCAGGAAGATGAATATAAATTAGGCTCGCTGGGCAATCCCGATCCCGGTATTCAGGAAAGGGCCCTGGATCACATCCTGGAATGTTGTGAGTTGATGGTCAAATTCAAGAGCAACGACCTGAGCCTCTGGTTTGCCGACGGCACCAATTACGCCGGGCAAGATGGCTTGCGCGACCGCAAGCGGCGTTTTGAGGCCGGCTTGCGCACCGTGTATGAGCATCTGCCTACAAACGGCCGCATGTTGATCGAGTACAAATTCTTTGAACCGACCTTTTATAGCACCGATATTCCCGATTGGGGCGTCGCCTATGCCTGGGCCCTCAAACTTGGCCCGCAGGCCCAGGTGCTGGTTGACCTGGGACACCATGCCCAGGGGGTCAATATTGAGCAAATCGTGGCTTTTCTGCTAGATGAAGGTCGTTTGGGCGGCTTCCATTTCAACAACCGCAAATATGCCGACGATGACTTGATTGTGGGCAGCGTCAATCCGTACGAACTGTTCCTCATTTACAATGAACTGGTCGGCGCCGAACAAAGTGATGACCAACTGGTCCGCTCGACCGCCCAAAACGTGGCGTATATGCTCGACCAGTGCCACAACATCGAAGGCAAGATGGCCGCCGTTATTTACTCGGTGCTGAATTGCCAGGAAGCCTACGCCAAAGCCTTACTGGTACCCCGCAAACAGCTCAGAGAGGCCCAGCTTGCCGGCGAGGTCCTGCGCGCCCACCAGATTCTCAATGGCGCCTACCGCACCGACGTCCGCCCGCTGTTGAGCCAGGTCCGGGCCGAGTTGGGCGTCCCCACCGACCCTATGGCCGCTTATTGGGCCAGCGGTTACGAAGATAAAATTCGCTCCGAACGCGGCGTCGCCGCCGCCAGCGGTGGCTTTCAGTAGGAATCACCATGACGAACATACTCGACCAACTGATTACGCTCTCCAACAATCTGGGCGATCCGGCCAATGATTATGTCATTTTGGGTGAGGGCAACACCTCGGCTAAAGTGGATGACCAGAGCTTCTGGGTGAAAGCCAGCGGCACCCATCTGCGGACCATCGGCCCGCCAGGATTTGTGCAGGTTTATTTTGAGCCGATCCTGGCCTTGTTGACCGGGCCAAATTTGAGCGATGAGCAGGTCAAACAAGCCCTGACTGCAGCCAAAGTGGACCCGGCCGCGCCCGGCCATCCCTCGGTGGAAACAGCTATGCACGCCGCTATCTTGAGCCTGCCGGGCATCAATTTTGTCGGCCATACCCACCCCACCGCCATCAATATGATTACCTGCTCGGCCGCTTTTGAGACAGCGGTCAACGGCCGCATCTTTCCCGATGAAATCGTGCTGTGCGGTCCGGCCCCGGTGACGGTGCCTTACGTCGATCCTGGCCTGCTGCTGGCCCGTGAAATCAAGCAGTGGATCGACCTCTATATCGACACCTACGGCGAGCTGCCCAAGGTCATCCTATTACAGAACCACGGCTTTGTGGCCCTGGCGGCCACGGCCCAGCAGGTGGAAAATATCACCGCTATGGCTGTCAAAGCGGCCCGGATCCTGGTTGGCGCTTATGCTCTGGGCGGCCCCCATTTCCTGAGCGCCGCCGTGATCGATCGCATCCATACCCGGCCGGACGAGCATTACCGGCAGCAGATTCTCGGCCTGAGGTGATGTATGGATTTGGCTCAAAAAATTGAAACGCTTGAAGCCCAGTTGAACGACTTTTCGCTCAATACCCGAACCGAGGCCCTGCACGAACTGCTGGCGTTGGTGGAGCGGGGCGACCTCGAGCTGCCGCCGCCGCAGGAAATGGCCAACATGCACTGCCACACCTTCTTCTCCTTCAACGGCTATGGTCACTCGCCGACCTCGCTGGCCTGGCTGGGCCGCCGCCGCGGTTTCAAGCTGATGGGCATTGTTGATTTTGACGTGCTGGACGCGGCCGACGAATTTTTGGCGGCCTGCGGCCGGGTGGGCTTGCGTGGCAGCGCCGGCATCGAAACGCGGGTCTTCATCCCCGAATTTGCCAGCCGGGTGATCAACTCACCGGGCGAGCCGGGCGTGTACTACCATATGGGTATCGGTTTTACCACCAGCCAGGTCCCCGAGGCCGTCGCCCCCATCCTGGCCGATCTGCGCCGGCGGGCCGAGGAACGCAACCGGGGCATGCTGGCCCGGGTCAACGCTCACCTGGCGCCGGTAACTTTAGATTACGAGCGGGATGTGCTGCCGCTGACCCCTAAGGGCAACGCCACCGAACGGCATATGCTGGCCGCCTACATCAGCGCCGTTGAACAGGCTGAGGTCGATCCAATTGCGTTTTGGGCCGACAAGCTCAATGTCGAGCCGGCGCAAGTGGCCGCGGTTTTTGAGCACAAACCAAAATTGGCCGATCTGGTCCGGGCCAAATTGATGAAGCGGGGCGGCGTGGGCTACGTTCAGCCCGACTCCGACTCCTTTCCGCGGGTGGAACCGTTCCATCAACTGATCACGGCTTGTGAGGCGCTACCTTGCGCCGCCTGGCTGGATGGCACCACCCCCGGTGAGCAGGCTATCGAAGAATTGTTGGAATTGCTCATTGGCCAGGGCGTAGTGGCCTTGAACATCATCCCCGACCGTAATTGGAACCTGGCCGACCCGGAAATCAAGCAGGTCAAAGTGCAAAAGTTATACGAGGTGGTCAAACTGGCCCAGAAACTGGAGCTGCCGTTGAATATCGGCACCGAGATGAACGCGTACGGCCAAAAGTTGGTCGACGATTTCGACGCGCCGGAACTTGCTCCGGTGCGGGACGCGTTCATGGACGGGGCCTATTTCATCTACGGCCATACCGTAGCGCAGCGGAGCCTGGGGCGGGGCTACCAAAGCGACTGGGCCAAAAGCCATCTACCCAGCCGCCGCGAGCGGAACGATTTTTACACCCGCCTGGGGCGGCAGGTCGAGCCGGGGGTAGTTGAGCCAGCCCAGGTAGAGCGGCTGATGATTCCGATGAGGTGAAAGGGCTGTCAGAAATAGGTTGACCCTGTGACCGCAGTTGTCAATCAAATCTCTTTGACAAATGAACCAGGGCGTTCTAGAGTTTAGGTTATGTGATCTGCCCATGGAAATCAAGGAAGGGCTTAAAGAAAAACATTCGTTAATCCAGAGAATTTTTCTCTTTATTGGAATCGGCTGGACAATAATTATCATATGTTTGACAGTATGGAGTATTAATACTTTAAATGAGCAGACAACAGAGGTGCTTTTATCACAAGCTCGTTCCTTTTTCAGGTTAATAGTTACAACAAGATATTGGAATGCCTTACACGGTGGGGTTTATGTACCTGTCACTGCAGAAACTCAACCGAATCCTTACCTTGATATTCCTGAGCGTGACCTAAAGGCAGAAACGGGAAAATTACTGACGTTGATAAACCCCGCCTATATGACCCGGCAGATTGCTGAATTAGCTTCAGCCAGAAACCAGGTTCAGTTTCATATCACCAGTTCCAAACCGCTTCGTCCCGACAACTCGGCGACGCCATGGGAAGCCGCAGCCTTGACCACATTCCTGTCTGAAAATGATCAATATTATGATTGGTGGAAAGATGAACAGGACGCCAAGCGATACTTTAGATATATGGCCCCCCTTTGGACCGAACGCCCATGTTTAAGATGCCATGAGCAACAAGGTTATACCGAAGGTGAATTACGAGGTGGTATTAGTGTAACCATCCCTGTAGATACTTTTTTAGCTTCTCAAGAGGGTTACAAAAGGTTCATAGTTGTTATCTATTCTTTGATCTGGATTTTAGGTTTAGCGGGTACTATCGTGGCTTTTGGGATAATCAGGAATCAAATTAATCAACGAGAGGGTCTGATTGCCCAACTCCAACATGCGCTCGGTGAGGTCAAAACCCTTAAGGGATTTATTCCAATTTGTGCTTCGTGTAAAAGGGTTCGCGATGACGCGGGCTACTGGGAGCAGATAGAAGTCTATATCAGAGATCGTTCTGAGGCCGAATTTAGCCATGGGCTTTGTCCGGAATGTATGGAGAAATTATACCCGGAATATTTCAATAGGTCCGATAAATGAGTTAACCGCAGAAATCGAAATATCAAAACAGGAAAGGAAAAGATATGAGCGATAAATTAACCAGTTATAAGGAAGCCAAAAATTTGCCCCAGTCCAATCGGCTCTGGCCGCTGTACGGGGCCGGGTTGGAAAATCTGGGTAAGGATGGCAAAGTTATCGACGTTGGGATTCCGGAATACGGCCCCGATGAGCTTTTGGTGCGCCACGATGCCTGCGGCATCTGCTTTTCCGATATCAAAGTGATCAACGCCGGCGAGCAGCATCCCCGCATCTTCCGCGATATGAAAAAAGAGCCAGTCGTCTTGGGTCACGAGGTTTCGATGACCGTGGTCGGCGTGGGCGAAAATCTACGCGACCAGTACAAAGTGGGCGACCGTTTCATTGTGCAGGCCGACATCTACGACCAAGGCGTCAACTGGGCCTACGGCTATATGTACCAGGGCGGCATGTCCCAATACAACGTCATCGACCACCGCATTCTCAACGGCGATCACGGCAACTACCTGATTCCGGTCCAACCCGATACCGGCTACGCCGAAAGCGCCCTGGCCGAACCGTGGGCCTGCGTGATTGCCGCCTACCAACTCCAATACCGCACCGGTTTGAAATCCGGCGGGGCCGCCTGGATCATCGGGACGGCCGCCGCCAGGGACGATTACTTCTTTAGCGCCGGCTTCGATGAGGCCGGCCATCCGGCGCAACTGGCGCTCACCAACGTCCCGCCGGCTTTTGCGGCCCGGCTCAAAGAGCAGGCCGCCCGGTTGGGGATCGAGGTGGTTGAAATTCCCCTCGAAAAGATGCATGAAGTAGAATCAGCCTTTGATGACATCATTATTCTTGGCCCCGACCCCGACGTCATCGAGGCCGCCAGTCCCCGGTTGGCCGACTTTGGCATTGTGGCGATCATCGCCAGTGAGCCGCTGGCTCGCCCGGTGCAGGTCGATGTGGGCCGGATTCATTACAACCGCTGGACCTACGTGGGCGGCCCCGGTCCCGACATCGCCCGGGCTTACAGCGATTACCCTATCCCGGCCGAGCTAAAAGCCGGCGGCAAAGCCTGGTTTGTGGGCGCCGGCGGCCCCATGGGGCAGATGCACGTGCAGCGGGCGGTGCAGATGGCCAATCCCCCCCAACTTATCTTGTGTACCGACCTGTTTGCCGACCGCTTGCAGGCATTGGAGGAGATGCTGGGGGCCGAGGCCCGGGCCAAAGGGATCGACTTTGTCTGCCTGGGGGTCAAAGACGAGGGGTACGAGGCCAGGCTGGCCGAACTGGCCGGCGCGGGCTTTGACGACATCATCATCCTGGCCCCGGCGGCGGTGGTCACCTCCCAGTCGGCCAACTACCTGGCTCCCCGCGGTATTATGAATATCTTTGCCGGCCTCAAGCGCGGCACGATGGCCACTCTCGACTTGAGCGTGGTTTACCGGCAAAATATCCGCTTCATCGGCCATACCGCTTCGACCATTGACGATTTGCGGCTGATGCTGCACCAAACCGAAACCCACCAGCTCTCGCCCAACCGCTCCGTGGCGGCCATTGGTTCGCTCGAGGCGGCCTTGCCCGGCTTCAAAGCCGTCCAGTCGGCCGAATTTCCGGGCAAGGTGGTCATCTTCCCGCAGATCAAGGATTTTCCTTTGACTTCCCTGCCGGAGCTGAAGGAGAAACTGCCCACGGTTTACGCCAAGTTAAAAAATGGCCGGGAGTGGACTGTTGAGGCCGAGGCAGAATTTTTGAAGTTGATGCTACCGTAAAACCGGCAGGGGAGCAGAGGAGCAAGGGAGCAGAGGGGAATTTCTCCCCTGCTCCCCTGCACCCTTGCCCCCCTGCGCAATCCAGGAGGATCCATGACCAAACTACTCCAAGATCGCATTGCCCTGGTGACCGGTGGGGGTCAGGGCCTGGGCCAGGCCATTTGCCAACGATTGGCCGCAGAAGGCTGTCACGTGGTTGTGGCCGACCTGAATGAAGAGACGGCTACCGTGACGGCGGCCGATATCGCGGCTGCCACCGACCGGCAGACGCTGGCCGTAAAAGTTGACGTGACCAATGAGGCTCAGGTTGAGGCCATGGTAGCGCAAACCCTCGATATGTTTGGCCGCCTCGATATTGTAGTGTCCAATGCCGGGGTGCTGTTTGCCGAAGAGATTACGGAATTCCCGGCCGAAAAGTGGCGGCTGGTGATGAATGTCAACCTGTTTGGCTATTTTCTGGTGGCCAAACACGTCGCCAGGCCGATGAAGGCCCAAAAGAGCGGGGCCATCATCCAGATCAACTCCAAATCGGGCAAAAAGGGCAGCTTCAAGAATTCGGCTTACTCGGCCAGTAAATTTGGCGGCATCGGTTTGACCCAGAGCATTGCCCTGGATCTGGCCGAGTACGGCGTGCGCGTCAATGCCGTCTGTCCCGGCAACCTGCTCGACTCGCCGTTGTGGGTCGATTCACTTTATAGCCAGTACGCCAAAAAATGGGGCATTACCGAGGCCGAAGTGCGCCAGAAGTATATTGACCAGGTGCCGATGAAGCGAGGCTGCACCTACGACGATGTCTGCAACGTGGTCGTTTTTCTGGCCTCTGACCAGTCCAGCTACATGACCGGCCAGGCCATCAACGTGACCGGCGGTCAGGAAATGCGCTAACAACCTTAAAGCACCTCCCGTTTGCTGCAAATTTTAAGGTATTGCGGCTCTTTCATTCTTGACAACAGCTATTTTCTGTGTTACGCTTGGCGTAAGCGGTTACGTAACCGCTTACGCCAAATATTTACGTAAAACCTCTTCTTCATTTACCGTCCCCTTCTTTATTCGACCGAACTAGCCCTACAGTGTGGTGGTATTGCCATGGCCAGGGTAAGTATCAAAGATGTGGCTGAACAGGCCGGCGTTTCAACTGCTACTGTCTCTCATGTGATCAATAGAACGCGGTTTGTGCGCGAAGAGACTCGCCAGAAGGTGTTGGCGGCCATTGAGGGCTTACAGTACCAGCCCAGTGCCATTGCCCGGGGCCTGGCCACCAACTCGACTCAAACCATCGGCTTGATCATCTCCGATATCGCCAACCCTTTTTTTACGGCCGTAGCCCGGGGTGTCCAGGATGAAATTCACCAACGCGGCTACCATACCATCTTCTGCAATACTGATGAGGACCCGAATCGCGAAGACGAATATCTCCGCTTGCTCTCTGCCCGCCAAATCGATGGCCTGATTATTGCCCCCACCGGTCTTCATTCTGAGCGTTTGATCCGCATGGCCCAGGCCGGTTTGCCAATTGTCCTCCTCGACCGTGATACGCCCGGTCTTGACGCCCCATTGGTAGGGGTAGACAATGAAGGCGGCGCCTATCAAGCTACCCAATACCTGCTTGAGTTAGGGCATCGCCAGATTGCTATCCTGGTTGGCATGGCCACCATCTCCACCCAGGTGACGCGCTTCAATGGCTATAAGCGGGCCTTACGAGAGGCTGGCCTGCCTTTGAATGAGAGTCTGGTGATCCGCGCCGACTCCCGCTCTTACAGTAACCAATTGGCTCTCCTCGATACTCCCCCGTCGGGTTTTCGCACCAATAATCAAATGACCCCTACCGCCTATTACGTTTTGCAACGGGTGCTTAACTCACCGCCTCTGCCCACTGCCATCTTCATCACCAACAATGAAATGACCGTCGGTGCGCTGCACGCCCTCCGGCAAAGAGGCTTACGCTGCCCCGAAGACATCTCCCTGATCAGTTTTGACGATCACGATTGGGCGCCCATTTTTGTACCTCCCCTCACGGTCGTGCGCCAGCCCACCTATGAATTAGGCCAGGCCGCCGCCATTCTCCTGTTGAAAATGCTCAACCACGAGGAATTTGCGCTGCCTCAGCCTCTGCCGGTTGAGTTTATCATCAGAGAGTCCTGCCGCCAACTTCAGCCAGAATATCCCATCCTGGAACCGGCCAGTTGAACATTATTATTGGTTTTGGAAAAAGGAGGTGAGTATACCATCAACACAAATTGACAACTTCATAATTTACTGTTGCCCAAAGTTAGATTCAATAAATCAGGAGGAGCGTAAAAAATGTTCAAAAAATTGACACTGCTGTTCGTTGTAGTAGCGGTACTGGCCTTGATTGCCGCCCAATGTGGCCCGGCGCCCACACCTCAGACCGTCACGGTGGTTGAAACGGTGGTGGTTGAAAAAGAGGTTGAAAAAGAAGTCAGGGTCGTCGAGACGGTTGAGGTTGAGGTAGAAAAAGAAGTTGTCAAAGAAGTTGAAGTTGAAAAAGTGGTGACTGTCGAGGTGGAGGTGGAAGCCGCGGCCCCAGCCAAGCCCTTTGAAGGCATCGAAGTCAACATCCTGACCTTCACCGGCCCGCAGATTGCCGAGCCGCTGCAGCGTCGTGGCCCGGACTTCACTGCCCTGACCGGGGCCAAGATCAATGTGTCCACTGTGCCCTTCAACGAATTGTATCAGAAGATCTTGACCGATATGGCCACCGGCACCAACAGCTTTGACGCCTTCGTCTTTGCCCCACAGTGGATGGTCGACTACATCGTGCCCGGCTACCTGGAAGACCTGACCCCCAGGATCGAGGCCGATCCGGACATTCAATGGAACGATGTTGCTCCCTTCTTCCGCGACTTCAGCGCCACTTACGGCGGCAAGATTTATACCATCCCGCTGGATGGCGACTTTCATATGGGTTATTACCGCTCCGATTTACTGGCCGAGGCCGGTCTGGAGCCGCCCAAGACCTGGGCTGAGTATATTGAAGTCGCTAAAACTTTCCATGGACAGGACCTGAACGACGACGGCTCGCCCGACTACGGCTCCTGCATCTCCAAGAAGCGGGGCGCCCAGGCCTACTGGTTCATCTACGATATTGCCGCGCCGATGATCCAGAGCCAGGGTACTTCTCAGGGGACTTTCTTTGACCCGGAAACGATGGAACCGCTGATCAAGAATGAAGCCTTTGCCAAAGCCCTGGAAATCTACAATGAGACCACTCCCTATGGCCCGCCGGATGAGCTGAACCTGGATGTGGGCGACACCCGCAGTCTCTTCACCTCCGGTCGTTGCGCCCTCTCGATCGACTGGGGCGACATCGGTACGCTGGCCATCGATCCGGAAACCTCCATTGTCCAGGACAAAACCGGAGCGATGATCACGCCCGGCGTAACCGAGGTGCTGGATTGGGAAACCGGTAAGCTGGTTCCGTGTGATGAAGAAACCTGCCCCCTGGCCATCGACGGAGTCAACTATGCGCCCTTTGCCGCTTACGGCGGCTGGTCCGGCGGCATCAACGCCGGTGTTGACGAAGAGACTAAGGCCGCAGCCTATGCCTTCTTCTCCTACATGAGCCAACCGGCCCAGGCCAACGTCGATGTGACCATCGGCAGGACCGGCTTCAACCCCTACCGCACCTCGCAATTCCTCAACCGCCAGGCCTGGGTAGAGGCCGGCATGAGTCCCGAGGCCGCCAGCAACTACCTGGGTGCGATCGAGGACAGCTTAAACAGCCCCAATATGGTGCTCGATCTGCGCATTCCGCAGAACCAGCGCTACCAGCAGGTGGTGCTTGATACGGCCCTGAGCCAGTTCATGGCCGGCGAAATCACCGCCGAAGAGGCTATGGACCAAATCTACACCGGTTGGGAAGAGATCACCGAGGAACTGGGCCGTGAGGAGCAGCTTGAGGCTTATCTGGGCACCCTGGGTGTGCAGAAGTAACGGTTAGGACCAGGTTATCAGACCTCGGAGGTCTGGCAGACCTCCGAGGTCTAAAGTGAGGCGCCTATGCAGGTTGAACAAACAAAACATACTGCCACTCCCGCCAGACCACAGTATGGGGATGCTTTGGCCGAGGTTGAACGCCAAACACACGTCGATTCACAAGTCCGTACGCTAACCTCAAAGGCCGAACGGTATGCCCGTTTCAGCTTTGTGATGCCGGCGGTGCTGGTGGTGCTGGTTTTGTCGATCTTTCCGCTAATTGTCTCGATCGGCTTGTCGTTGGGCCGGCTCAAGTTTGTCAAAGGCGGCTTTGAGTACCAGTTTGCCGGCCTGGCCAATTATCGTAAATTGCTACTGGGCAGCGAGCAAACCCACTTTCTGGGTAAATTTGCCCAACCCAGCCTGCTTGGCTGGATCATTTTTAGTTTAGTCGTGATTGGGTTGGCCATCTTTCTGTTCAAGTATAGCCGCAGTCTCAGCTTTTCCTGGCCGGGATTGTTCTGGCGGCTTGTTGCCGTGGTGGGATTGGGCAGCCTGACCTGGCTGATCATCCATACCATCAGTCCCAATGGCCGGCCCGGTACGGTGACGGTCACTTTGATTTACGTATTTGTGGGCATTGTAATGCAATACGCCCTGGGCCTGGGACTGGCCATGTTGGTTACTCAACGCCTCCCTGGTCGCCGCTTCTTCCGGGTGGTTTTCCTGCTGCCGATGATGATCACCCCGGTAGGCGTGGCCTACATGTTCCGGATGTTAACCGATACCGACAAAGGTCCTTTTCAGCCTATCTGGCAGGCGCTGGGGTTGGCTCTTTATTCGTGGGTCAATAATCCGTGGGGGGCGCGGGTGGCGGTGATGATCGGCGATATCTGGCAGTGGACGCCCTTTATCTTCATTGTGTTGCTGGCGGCGCTGGAGAGCCAGTCGGTGGAACCGTTTGAAGCGGCGGTGGTCGATGGCGCCAGTCGGTGGCAGATTTTTCGCTACATTACGTTGCCCGAGATCTTGCCGGTCAGCCTGACTGTGATTTTAATCCGCTTGATCGAAGCGTTTAAGATAATGGATTTACCCAACGTGTTGACCAACGGTGGGCCGGGTACGGCCACCGAGTCGTTAACGTTGCAGGCCTTCATCACCTGGCGTACCCTCGACCTGGGCGGCTCAGCCGCCATAGCTTACATGCTGCTATTTTTGGTGACCTTCTTTAGCCTGGTCTATATCCATCTCATTCGTAATCGGGCGGTGGAGGCGATCTCATGAGCTTCATGCAATGGTGCACCCGGCGCAAATCAATTTATACGCCCTCTCCCCTCGGTCTGGTCATCTCTTACCTGCTCCTGGGTATCTGGACTTTTGTGGCCCTGTTTCCAATTTATTGGTTGGTGGTTACCTCTTTCAAATTACCAATTGATGTCAACCGGGGACCGTTTTATCTACCCACGATTGATTTTGAACCCTCCCTTCATGCCTGGGACTATATTCTGGTGGGCGATCTGAGCAACGACACCTTGCGAACCTATGTTAACACGGCGGTGGTAGCTCCGGTCAGCGCCTTCTTGACCCTGCTGCTGGGGACGGCCGCGGCTTATGCCCTGGTTCGATTTGAGTTCCGGCCACAGATTGGGGCCATTATGGCCTTCATTGGCTGTGTTCTGCTGGCCATTGCTGCCATCTTTTTTGGCGTGCCCTGGAGCATTGCCATCATTGCCAGCATCGCGGTTTTTATTATCTTGCTGGTCACCATCGGTCGGCGCTTCAAACGCTCCCTGGGCAACAACGACATCGCCTTTTGGATGATTTCCCAGCGGATGTTGCCCCCGGTGGCGGTGGTTATTCCCATTTACGTTCTCTTCCAGCGTATGAACCTGCTGGATACCTGGGCGGCGTTGATTACCACTTATGTGGCGGTCAACCTGCCAATTGTGATCTGGCTGATGCGTGACTACTTCATGACCATACCCATTGAACTGGAAGAGTGCGCTGCTATCGACGGCGCTTCTCGTTATCGCATTTTCTGGTCGATTGTGCTGCCGCTGTCGCTGCCCGGCCTGGTGGCCACGTTTCTGTTTGTGCTGGTTTTTGCCTGGAACGAATACCTGTTGGCGCTCTTCCTGTCGGCCGGCAACTCCCAGACCTTGCCGATCCTGATCGCCGCCCAGAATGCTACCCGTGGGCCGCAATGGTGGTATATGTCTGTCTTGATCCTGATCATGATTATTCCGGTTATTATCCTGGCCATCGTTCTGGAGCGGTTTATTGCCCGTGGCTTGTTGGTCGGGGCAGTCAAAGGCTAGAGAATTCACAATCCTGGATACCTGCCCGGCGAGTTTTGGATCCGCAACCTTCAAATCGTAGATAGTCCCCCTCTTGAGTGTTGTCGGGTTAAATCCACCGCGAAGAACGCCAAGGGCGCAAAGGTTTTTGAATTTCTTGGCGTTCTTTGCGGCCTTTGTGGTTCAAAACTGGTGCAGTAGCCCCAACAACACTGACGGGGGAGACTATCAAATCGTCAATCGTAGATGGAGACATCATGCCCCTCAAACATTTCATCTTGGCCCACGATTTAGGCACCACCGGCAATAAAGCCACCTTATTTGACGTCGATGGTTCAATGGTGGCCTCTATATTGGCCACTTATCCAACCGCTTACCCCCAGCCCAACTGGGCTGAGCAAGACCCGGCTGACTGGCAAGCCGCGGTCTTTGGTTCAACCCGCCGGCTGCTGGCCGAGTCGAACATAAACCCTGACCAGATTGCCGTGGTCAGCTTTAGTGGCCATATGCAGGGCGCGCTGGCGGTCGACGCCCAGGGTATCCCCCTCCGCCCGGCCATCATTTGGGCCGACCAGCGGGCCACCACCCAGGCCGACTTTATTGCCCAGAACTGGGGTGAGGCTGAGGTCTATCGGCTCACCGGTAACCGGGTCAGCCCGGCCTACACCGTGGCCAAAATCCTCTGGCTCAAAGAGAACCAGCCCGACCTTTACCGCCAGACCCGCAAAATTCTGCAAGCCAAAGATTACGCTGCCTTTCTTTTGACCGGCGTCTTTGCCACCGATTACTCCGACGCTTCCCTGGCCCAACTACTGAACCTGGATCAGCGCACTTACGCCGCCGATTTTCTGGAGCGGTTGGGCATCTCATTGGCGTTGCTGCCTGATCTGTACCCCTCAGCCGCAGTGATCGGTGGGGTGACCGCGGCGGCGGCAGACGCTACCGGTTTAACTGCCGGCACGCCGGTGGTCATCGGCGGCGGGGATGGCGCTTGCGCCACGGTTGGGGCCGGCTCGATTCAGCCCGGTGATGTCTACAACTATCTTGGCTCCTCTGCCTGGGTCGGCTTGAGCACCGACCGGCCTGTGCTCGACCCCCGGCAGCGCACCTTCAACTTCTGCCATCCTGACCCCAAGCTCTACTGTGCGATCGGCACCATGCAGGCGGCCGGCGGCGCCTTTGATTGGTTTGAGCGGTTATTGCGCGCCGAGACTCAGAGCGAACCCGCTTACCAAACCCTCGATGCGGCCGCCCAAACCGTGCCGCCGGGGGCTAATGGCCTGCTTTTTTTGCCCTACCTGTTGGGCGAGCGTAGCCCGCACTGGAATCCCCGCGCCCGGGCCGCCTTTGTCGGCCTGGCCATGCCCAACAGCCGGGCCGAATTGAGCCGGGTCGTGCTGGAAGGCGTCGTCTTCAACCTGCGCCACATCCTCGACATTCTACGCGGCCAGGGCGTTGCCGTTGAAGCGATGCGGCTCATCGGCGGCGGCGGCGCCAGCGCCCTGTGGCGGCAAATTCTGGCCGACGTTTACAACTTACCCATTTTGCGGGTCAGTCTCTCGGCGGAGGCTACTGCGTTAGGCGCGGCCATTGCCGGTGGCGTGGGGGTCGGCCTGTACCCTGATTACGGCGTGGCCCGAGAGCTGGTCCCGGTTGCCGCCGCCGAACAGCCCAACCCTGCCACTCGCGCCCGTTACGAAGCGTTGTATGAGCTGTTCAAAGCCAGCTACGCCGCGCTTGAACCGATTTACGAGCGGCTGGCCAACTTACCCGACTAAGAATTGTTGTGGTATAGTAGACATTATGCCGATTTAGTTTATGTAAATACGGTCAGAACAGAATTGGCAGAATTGAAGAATTTTTATTCCATAATTCTGCCAGTTCTGCTCTGAACTATACGATGAAACGTCTAATATTTCTGCCGAGTTACAAAAGGAGTTCGTATGGCTAAAAAGCAAAAGAGCTGGGTTTTTGTCCCCTCAAAAGCGTCCAAACCCAAAGTTTCCCCCACCGAAAAAACGGCGGTTCAGGCCAGGGCGAATCAAGTGGTTGAAACCATACTGAAACCCAAGCATATTAAACCTATGCCTGAAGATTATCAATTCAATTACCTGGTCGATATTTACACCAAATGGTATCAACATTATTTCTATTTCTGCGCCAAATATCACGCACATGGCCCTAACGCCATTTCGCCTGAGTTCGAGGTAAAATTTGCCCGGCTGGAGTATGTCGCCAACGACCGCTACAATCTGGCTTATATGAGACACACGGGCCAACGGTGGGAATTAGGCCAAAACTTATCACTTGAGACGTGTCTCACCGCTATTCAAAATCAACCCGAGTTTATGCCGTAAGGAGAGCTAGCACCCTATGAAAACAATCCTCTGTTACGGCGATTCTAACACCTGGGGTTACAACCCCGCCACCGGCGAGCGCTTTGGCCCCACCGAACGCTGGGCCGGGGTACTGCGCCAGAGCCTCGGCGCAGGCTATTGGGTGATCGAAGAAGGGCTGAACGGCCGCACCACCGTTTGGGACGACCCCATCGAGGGCTACAAAAACGGCCACACTTACCTGATTCCCTGCCTGGAAACCCATCGCCCGCTGGACCTGGTGGTCATTATGCTGGGGACCAATGATCTCAAAGTCCGCTTCTCCCTGCCAGCCTATGACATTGCCAACGGCGCCGGCGTGCTGGTCGATGCGGTCCAGAAGAGCGCGGCCGGCCCCAACGACCGCGCTCCGCAGGTGCTGCTTCTTGCCCCGCCGGTAGTCGCCACCCTGACCGAGTTTTCGGAGATGTTTGAAGGCGCGGCCCAAAAGTCCAAACGCTTTGCCCGCCACTATCAGCGAGTAGCCGAAGAATATGACTGCGAATTCCTGGATACCTCCCAGGTAATTGTCTCCAGCCCGCTCGACGGCATCCATTTTGAACTGGCCGAACATCGCAAACTCGGCCTGGCCGTGGCCGCCAAAGTGAAGCAAATTCTAGAGACGAAAATGATAGGAGCTTAGGAGACTGGAGATTAGGGGCTTGAGTTACGTAATGTGTCCCAATCCCCGAATCTCCCAATCTCATTTTGCAGAGGAGACGGACCCAGCCTGCGGCACGGCAACGATGAATGAAAATGGGGGTGAGGTAGCGGCCCTCTCCCCCAACCCCTCTCCCAAATTGGGAGAGGGGAGTCGCTCAGCGACGGGGTGAGGGCTATTTTCAAGGGAGCCATGTCTAACCAAACCATCATTAACCTGCAACCCTATTTTTTCAGCGAGGCCGAAAAGACGCTGGCCGAAGTTGAAGGTCTTAGCGCGTCCACGTTTGTTTACCCTGGCGGCGTCCAGGCCCTGCGCCTGGTCAATTCGGTTGGCCAGATCATCGTTTTGCCTTTCCAGGGGCAGCAAATCTGGGATGCCCAATTCTATGGCCGGACGCTAACCATGAAGTCTATGTTTGCGCAGCCCTACCCGACCACCACCTATCTCAATACCTACGGCGGCTTTGTGATTCACTGCGGCGCTACGGCCATGGGCGTGCCCACGGCTGAAGACAGCCATCCCCTCCACGGTGAGCTGCCCAACGCCCCTTACCAGGCGGCCCAACTGCTCATCGGCCAGGACGAGCGCGGGCCGTACCTGGGCGTTACCGGCAGTTACCAATATACCGTGGCCTTCAATCACAACTATATCGCCCGGCCGCTGGTCAAACTGTACGCCGATTCCAGCCGGCTGCCCCTGTCGATGTCGGTCAAGAATCTCAAACGCTCGCCGATGGAGTTGATGTACCTGGCTCACGTCAATTTCCGGCCGGTTGATAACGGTCGCCTGGTTTACAGCGCCCCATGCGACCCCGCCCACGTCCGGGTCAGGAGCAGTATCCCCGCCCATATCCATCCCCCGGCGGGCTATGGTGAATTTCTCCAGGAGCTGGCTGCCGACCCGGCCAAACACAACCTGCTCAAACCGGGCCTGGCCTTCGACCCGGAGGTGGTCTTCTTTATCGACTACCTGACCGACGCGATGGGTTGGGCCTATAGCATGCAGCTCCACCCGGATGGCTCGGCCGATCTCATCAGCCACCGCCCGGCTGAGTTGGACCACGGCGTCCGCTGGATCAGCCGCACCGCCGACCAGGACTGCCTGGGCATCATCCTGCCGGCCACGGCCGAACCGGAAGGTTACACCGCCGAAAAAGCCAAGGGCAACCTCAAAGTTCTGCCGCCGGGCGGGGAGTTCGTCTGTCACATGGAGGTCGGCGCGCTGACGCCGGCCGAGGCCAGCCAGATGGAAGAAAAAATCAACCGGATTTTAGCCGGTTGACCAACTTATCTTCCCGGAAGTTATGAACTTCCGGGAAGATTTTTTAGGCGCGATGCTGATGACCAACCGCGACCGTTTTATGGCCGTTTTGCGCGGCCAGCCCGCCGACCGGGTGCCGTTATTCCCGTTGCTAATGTTTTTGGCCGCGGATCGAGCCGGGATCACTTACCGCGACTACGCCACCAATGGCCGGGCCATGGCCCAGGCCCAACTGCTGGTCCAGGAACGGTTCGACCTGGACGCCATCACCGCCTGCTCTGATGCTTTCCGTATCTCGGCCGATCTGAAACCGGTGGAGATGGTTTATCCCCAAGATAAGCCGCCTTATTTACGCCGCCCGGCCATCACTGGCCGATCCGATCTGTCAAAACTGGGCCGGCCCGACCCAACCGCCCCCACAGGGCGCATGGGCGACCGGGTGCAGGCCGTAACGGAGATGGTCCGGGCTGTGGCGGGTCGGGTGGCCGTGCTCGGTTGGATCGACATGCCTTTTGCCGAAGCCTGTTCCGTCTGCGGGCTGACCGAATTTATGTTCCTGATGAGCGATGACCCCACCCTGGCCCACCAAATTTTGGCTTATCTGACGGAAATCGTCAGCGATTTTGCCCTGGCCCAGATCGAGGTTGGGGCGGATATGATCGGCGCGGGAGACGCCGCGGCCTCGCTCATCTCGCTGGAAATGTACGCCGAGTTTGCCCTGCCTTACGAGCAGCAGGTCTGCCGGGCCATTCACGCCGCCGGCAGCCTGGTGAAGCTGCACATCTGCGGCCAAACAACCCATCTCCTGGAGCTGATGGTGACTTCCGGCGCTGACCTGTTCAATGTCGATCACAAAGTGCCGTTTGCCAGGGCGCGCGATGTCTATGCCGCGCACGGCAAGTGCTTCAAGGGTAATTTGGATCCGGTCGCTCAGATCATGCAGGCCAGCCCAGTAGAATGTCGCCAGTTTGCCCACGAATGTATCGCCGCCGCCGCAGGGACAAAATACATGTTGAGCGCCGGCTGCGAAGTGCCGGCGGAAACATCGGACGAACTGTTCAGAACTTTTTGCGACGCCACCAAAGAGTCGTTAACTTGATAAGGCAACGGGCCAATCTTGTAACCTGCTACCTGCTACCTGTAACTTGCAACCTGTAACCTGTAACCTGCAACCTGTAACTTGTAACTTGCAAC
>CAYNLK010000061.1:0-35363 GCA_964398055.1 uncultured Caldilineaceae bacterium | reverse complement strand
ATTTTTGGCAAACTTCGGCCTTGCCGCAATGTTAAATTTGTCAGTCAATCAGGGTGGCAAGTGACAACTTGCCCCTTGCCACTTGCAATTTGCAACCTGCTACCTGCCGCTGGCCTCATCTCCCAAGCCGTGTTTAATAGCAATCGCAGTGGTCTCCCGGGGGCGATCCAGGCGCAAATTGGCCGTCAGAAACGCGCCGGCGAGGGCCAGAATCGCCGCGCCTAACATAAAAAAGAACCCGGCCTGAATGGCGTTCGCCAGCCCGATGCGGGCGGTATCCAGCAAGGTTTGGGTCATCTGGATGCTGTTTGGCGCCGTAGCCATAAGTTGGGCCAGGCTTTGCAGCGCTTCTTGATTGATCAGGGCATTGGGGCTGTGCAGCGCGCTGACCGCCTCCCCCGGCGTCCCGGTTGGCGCGCCCGCGGTCAGCCGGGCGACATAACTGCTGGCGACCAGGGTGCCGATCACGGCGGTACCGGCGGTCGAGCCAATAGAGCGGATAAATTGCGTAGCCGAGGTGGCCACCCCCAGTACCCGTGGCTCAACCGCTGCCTGCACCGCCAAGGTTGTTACCGGGTTGACCGTACCTAATCCCAGGGCCACGATGAATAAAATGCCCGAAACCAGGAGGGGATTCGAGTTGCTATGCAAGGTCGTTAGCAGAAAGAAACCCAGGCTCATGACCCCAAGGCCAAATAGCAGAAAGGGTTTAATCGTCTCAAAGCGGGCGATTAGATTGCCAACCAGGATTCCCATCCCGGTCATAGTCACAACCATCGGGATCATCGCCATACCAGAAGCGGTCGCGGATAATCCCAGGACACCTTGCATAAATAGGGGCGTATATAAAATCACGCCAAACATGGCAATGCCAACCAAAAACAGGACCCATGAGGTCGCGCTGACGGTGCGATTACGGAACAAGCTGAAAGGGATGATTGGCTCAACCGCGCGGCGTTCAAGCGGCACAAAGACCGCAAACGACAGACCGGCGACCACGAAGCCGCCGATGACCTGCGGCGAACTCCAACTATACCCGGCGCCAACCCACTCCAAGGCCAACAGAAGCGCCACCACGCTAATGGTGATCGTCAGCACGCCCAGGTAATCGATTCTCGCCTTGGGCTGCCGCGGGTTTTGCGGTAGCACCAGCGGCAGCACCCCTAAGGCCAGCAAGCCCAGAGGCAGATTAACGTAAAATACCCACCGCCAATTCAAACTGTCGGTGATCCAACCCCCTGCCACGGGGCCAATCACACTCGACACGGCGAATACTGAAAACAGCAGGCCCTGGTAGCGGGCGCGATCTTTCAGATCGGGATAAATATCCGCCACCAGGGCAAATGTCGTGGCAAACAGTATTCCGCCACCCAATCCCTGCACTCCCCGGGAAACAATGAGCCAAAGCATACTGTTGGCCATACCGCAAAAGGCGCTACTGGCCACAAATATTGCCACGCCGGTAATGGTAATCCATTTACGACCATACAGATCGCCTAATTTCCCAACAATAGGGATCGCGGTTGTTTCGGTTAGCAGGTAAGCCGTGGCTACCCAGGCGTACCATTCAAAGCCATTCAACTCAGCAATAACCTGCGGCATCGCCGTGCCAACAACGGTCTGATCGAGCGACACCAAAAACAAAACCAGACCCAGGCCCAACATCGCTAATACCTTTTCGCGCCGACCAGTTTGCGGCGTTACAACTTCACGTTCCTGAAAATTTCCTTGATGGAGTACCCCTTTCTTTCTAAAAACATTCATCGCCAACTCAATCCCCGTTCATCGACAAAGTTGTACTCCAGTTGCAGTTGAGCATTCACCTCATTGGAAAACAGAGGGTGCGGGTTAGAGCCATCGGCGTTCATCACCCAAATTTCCCAACGACCGGTGCGGTCGGTTAAGAAAATAATTTGGGAGGCATCCGGCGACCAGGCCGGGGCGACATTGTTCCAGGCTTTAGGCGCATCCGGCTGAGAGGTGACCCACAGCGGCGTTTGGGTCAATTGAACCCGCCCGCTGCCATCGGCGTTAAGCCGGTAGAGATTGAAGCCGGAGTCGCCGCCTTCTTTGCCGGTGGTCACAGCAATATACCGCCCATCCGGCGAGAAGACCGGCGAACCGTCGTTGATCTCATCGGTCAGGTTTTGCCGGTTATCCCGGTTCAGATCAACTGCCAGCAGACCCCGGCCCCCATCCGAAACGATGCGCCAGGATTGGACTGGATCCCAGGCCGGGCGAAAGGCATACGTTCCGCCATCCACATCTTTAAAGCTGCCATCGGCCAGGTTGACCACCTTCAGCCCCCAATGAGGGTCTGGCGGCAACGTCCAACACAAATAGGGTTTGCCGTCCTTTATCTTGACCTTAACGTTATCGGCGTTACGCGGGGGCTGGGGTTGCTGCCCTTTACTGATAGCGGTACATTCTGTTTTATAGTCCAACCGGCCCTCGTGCTGGTAATTGAGCACAATCTGCGTTCCATCGGGCGACCAGTCTGGCCCTTTGGCCTGTTTGATGAAGCCGAGCACCTGCCGTTCATTGCTGCCGTCAATCCCAATCAGCCACAGCGAGCCACTTTCCCCTTCCCAGCGGGTGAAGGCCACGGTTTGGCCGTCGGGCGACAGCACCGGGTCGATGCCGCTGGTCAGGCGGCGCAGGCCGGCGCCGTCCGGGTTGATGACCATAATATCGCCGCCGCTGGAGCGTTGAAAAACGATTTTACTTTCACTCACGGGACGAGCGGGGGTGAACGGCTCAACAGTGGCGGCCGCGACTGGCGTCGGGACCGGCAGGTCAGGCGCTTGTGGGACGCTGGCCCAGGGTTGGCCTACGTTTTTCAGGAATTGGATGGGGCTCCAGCCCAGGCTGCCGCCGGGGATTGGTTGAATCATGGCCCAACTGCGGCTGTCATCTAACCCCCACACCCGCACCAAGCTATTGATCGCCAGTTGCCCGGTTTGGTCGTGGAAGATGCCCGGCCCGCGGCGGACCTCGACGGCATTGCTTTCGACCCAGGCGGTCAAGACTTGAGGCGCATCGGCCAATTCGTGGCCGGTAACCGTCAAATCGTCGAGCGCCACCCAGCCGGTTTTGGAGAAAGCCGGTAATACCAAAGCCCATTGCGCGCCGAAGTCCAGAGCCAGCACTGATAGTTCCTCCTGTCCGTCGCTCAATTTATCAATCGCGGCGTAATCGGCGCTGGGGCCGGGCCGGACATAGACGTCAGTTTTGGCAATGCGAGCGGTCGTCACCGCCTCCAGACCGGCCAGAGCCGGTGAGGGGTTGGCTTGAGTCGAACCCGAGTTGAAAGAGATGGGTTCGGCTTGGGGCGTGGTGGGCCCGGTTTGAACGCTATCCCCCTCATGTGGGGAGGCGCTGCGTCCACTAACGGAAATGGGGGCAATTTCCCCGGCTGGAATGGCCTGGTCGGGGGCGCTTGAGTGGACCACCGGCAGGGGGCCCGAGACGCCCATTAGGTCGATGCCGGCCAGCCAAACCCAGCCAGTCAGGCCGCTGCTTTGGATCAACCCCCAGTCCTGGTTGGAATTGGTCGCCAGCACATCCACCACTTGACCTAACCGCAGCGCGCCGAGAGCAGCATAATCCGGGCCTGGCCCTTGGCGCACGTTAACCGCCGAAACTATCACCTGCCCATCGGCCACGCGAGCCAGGCTTTCGACAGGCAATCCCTCGTGGGGAGAGGTAACGGTGGCTGTTTGGGTTGGTTCAGCAGTCGAGGCTGTGGTGGGCGCGAGGGCCACAAATTCAGTCTCGAGGAGGTTACCCTCCGTCGCCGCAGTCGTAACTGCCGGTATAGGTGTAAGCGTCGCTGCCGGAGTCAATATCACTCGCGGGAAGGGCGTGGGCGACGCCGCCGGCGTCGGGGTTTCAGGCGTCGGCCAGGCGGCGACGTCAAGCGGCTTGAGCGGTTCTTCGTCCGCTTCGGCCATCAGCCCACATCCGGTCAGGGCGAGGATGAAGAAAAGAAGGAAGGTTAAAAGCCAGTCTTGTTTTTTCATAATCGGATATCCATTCTTTAAGCCGACTCAGCGCCAGGCTGTCCGGCAGGTGGGTTGAGGGAGATAGCTGCGCCTGGTTGCGGCGCGGGTGGGTGGGCGACAGCCGGCGTTGTGTCCGGGCCGGTCCCCAGGACAAAACCCACGATCCGTTTCATCAAGCCGCCGCCCCAATCAAAGAAGTTGTAGACTACCGGCACCAGGATCAAGGTCAGTAGGGTTGAGGTGATGTTTCCGCCGACGACAACCGCGGCAATGGGGGCGCGGCTTTCCGCCCCGGCCCCGGTGCCCAGGAGTACCGGCAGCATCGCAAAGACCAGGGCGCCGGTGGTCATCAGCACGGGCCGCAGCCGGAGCCGACCGGCCTCTACCAGGGCTTTCTTGGTCGGATAGCCCTGTTCCTGGCGTAGTTGGTTGGTAAAGTCAACAATCAGGATGGCATTTTTGGTGACAATCCCCATCAGCAGGACCATACCCAGTAGCGAAAAGATGCTGAGGCCGTTATTGGTCAGCCATAAACCGGCAAACGCGCCCACCACGGTCACCGGCAGCGAGAGCATAATCGCCAGGGGTTGCAGCCAGCTCTGGTACAAGGCCACCAGCAGGATATAAATCATGATCCCCGATAACGCCATCGCCGAGAACAACTGGCTAAAGGAGTCGCGCTGCATGCCTGACATGCCGGAGAACTCAAAGCTGTAGCCGGCCGGAAAAGAAACCTGTTCGTTGATAGCCGCTTCAACGTCGTCCGTAACGTCGGCCGAACCATAACCGGGCGAAACCCCTGCCCCAATGGTGAGAATACGCTGCCGACTGACCCGGGTGATTTTGGCCGCGCTCTGGTCATCCTGGGCCTCGACCACCTGACCCAGGGTGATTTGTTGCCCCTCGCTATAAGCCAGCGGCATTTGCAGTAGTTGGTTTTGGTCTTCCCGCGCGTTTTCGGGCAGCCGCAGGATGATGTCGACCTCGTCGCCGGTGCCGGGAGGGCTATACGTACCGATGGTGCTGCCGCTGACCGCGGTGCGCAGGGTTGAGGCGACCACTGCCGGGGAAAGTCCCAGGTCGACCGCCCGCGAGCGGTCAACCACAAACTGGGTTTCCGGCGACCGGGCGGCATCGTTATTCTCTATGTCCACGGTACCGGGGACGGTTTTCAGCACAGCTGCGACCTGGTCGGCCAGGTCGACCAGGGTATTTTGATCGGGTCCGGACAGGCGCAACTGGATTGGCTTCATCGCACCGCCGCCCATTGATGAGGACAGGGTGACCGCGGTCTGGGCCTCGGGAATGTCGGCCAGGGCCGGGCGCAGCGCCGCCGCGATCTCGGTGGTGGTGCGCTCCCGGTCGCCTTTGTCAATCAGTTTCAGGTCAATTTCGACCTTGTTCGTGTTACGGTTGCCCGAGGGGCCACCTCCGCCAGTGGAACCGACCTGGGTGCGGATGTTTGCCAGTTCCGGGACGGTGTCGAGCACGATCTGCTCGGCCTGGCGAGCGGCCTGGTCGCTGGCGTCCAGGTTGGTCCCCGCTGGCATGGTAATGGCGATGGAAATCGAGCCGTCATCTTCTTGGGGCATAAATTCGGTCCGGACCATGCCGCTCATCACCATAAAAATGCCGGCGGCCAGGGCGCCGACCGAGATCAACACCACCAGGATCTGGGTGAAGGCATTGCGCAGGCACAGCCGCAGCGTAACGGCATAAGCCCGGGTCAAAAAGCCAAAACCGGCTTCCCACAGCCGCAAAAAGTTGTGCCAGAGCCATTCGACGGGTTTGAGCAGGATGGCAAAGACTTTGACCACGCCGCGCGCCGGTTTTTCGGGAGCGGTTTCATCCTTGAGCCAGTAGGCGGCCAGCATCGGGGTCAGGGTAAAGGCCACAAACAGGGACAGCAGGGTAGTGGAGACAATGGTAATGGCGTACGGGTAGAACATCTGGCCGATCATGCCGGAGACAAAGGCCACCGGCAGGTAAACCACGACGTCGACCAGGGTAATGGCCAGGGCGGCAAAGCCGATTTCGGCCCGGCCTTCCAGGGCGGCCTGCTTGGCCGGTTTTTTCATCTTTAGGTGGCGCTCGATATTTTCCAGCACCACAATCGAGTCATCCACCAGGATACCAATCACCAGGGTCATGGCCAGCAGGGTCAACTGGTTCAGGCTGAAGTCCAACATCCACATCACCAGGAAGGTGGTGACTAAGGAGGTGGGAATAGCCAGCAAAACAATAAAGGTACTGCGGATGGTGTGCAGGAAGATCAGCATGATCAGGCCGGTCACCAGAATAGCCAGGATCAGGTCTTCCTCCACGGCCAAAACCGATTCGCGCACAAAGGTCGAACTATCATCGGTAATGGTCAGGGTTGCGCCGGATGGCAGCTCCTTTTTGAACTCCTCCAGCACCTGACGGACCAGGTCGGCCACTTCCACCGTGTTCGAGTCGCTCGTTTTGGTCACGCTGACACTGACCGTATCCAGGCCGTTGTAGCGATAGATCACACTCCTGTCGGCAAAACCTTCCTCGACGGTGGCGATATCGCTCAAGTAAACCTGCCCACCCGTCTGGCTCGATTTGACGACGACATTTCTGATGTCGGCCAGGCTGGTAAACTCACCCACGGCGCGCAGACTCTTTTTCAGCCGGCCTTGATCCATACTGCCGGCCGGGGCGGTGACGTTATTGTTGGCCACGGCCTGCTCGACCTCACCCAGGGTCAGGCTGTAGGCGGCCAGCCGGGCCGGGTCGGCTTCGATCTGGATTTCCCGATCGCGCCCGCCGGCGACACTGACCGAGGCAACGCCGGGTACGGACTGCAGCCGGGTTTTGAGGTCTTCATTGGCCAGTTCGTATAGGGCATCCTGGCCCTGCGGCCCATTCAGAGTGATCACCATGATCGGCATTGAGGTGATATCCATTTTCGAAACGGTGGGATCATCGGCGTCGTCCGGTAACCTGACGGATGAGACCCGGCGTTCGACATCAATGGCCGCCTGGCTGTTGTCGGTGCCTTGCACAAACTCGAGCTGGATCGATGCGGCCCCCTCGGTTGAGGTGGAGGTCATCTCGTCGATGCCGCTGACCCCGGCGACCGCATCCTCGATCGGTTTGACTACCTGTTCTTCAATATCTTCGGGGGAAGCGCCGGAATAGGTAACCGATATCGATACCATGGGAGCGTCTGTCTTGGGGAAACGCTCCAGCTTGAGATAGGTGTAACCTTGATAGCCCAAAATGAGCATGGTGACGATTAGCATCAGCATCGTCAAGGGCCGTTTAATGGATAGTCTGGTTAATGCGTCCATAATATCTTACAAATCCTTCCAATTGCGGCTTTATTCGGCATAGTCGGCATCATCGGCATCATCGTTCGGCTTGACTTTGGCCCCATCGATCAGGTTGCCCTGGCCGGCGGTCACCACTCTGTCGCCGGCCTTTAAACCGGACAGGATCTCAATCTGATCCTGATCGGATAAGCCGGTGGTCACAGTGCGCTGTTCCACGGTGTTATCATCTTTGACCACGTATACGATGGCTTGTTCTTGGGTCATCGTCACGGCTGCCAAAGGCGCCACTAGTGTCCTTTCCTTTTCCTCGGCCAGGATCGAGACATTGGCATACATCCCGCTGCGGAGCAGACCGTCCTCATCGACCGGGGTCACTTTGACCTCGAAAGTGCGGGTATCTTTAGCCACGGTGGGAGCAATGCTGCTGACCTGGCCGGGAAACTCCCGGCCGGGATAGGCGGTCACTTGTAAGGCCGCGCTCTGGCCTTGTTTCACCTGGCTCATCATACTTTCCGGCACGTTCAGGCTCACTTCCATATCCCGGGAGAGAAGCCGGGCCGTCACCGTTTGCTGGCTCACCCGGCTGCCGGTACTTATGTTGAGATCAGCTATCACGCCGTCAAAGGGCGCCTTGATAACCGCCTCTTCCAGTTGGAGATTGGCCTGCTCCAGGGCCGCCTCGGCCTGGGTAATGGCGGCGCGAGCCGACTCGAAATCTATCTGGCGATAGGGTTCTTTGACCAGGGCCAGCTGCAGTTCGGCCTGGGCCAGCGAGTTCATTAGCGGAGCCAGGGTTGAATCGCCGGGATTGACGGCCAGGTTGTAACTCGCCAGGGCGTTTTGATAGGCGATGGTGGCGTTTTGTAAACTTTGGGCTTGTGAAGTTGTGCCCACATCGCCGGCCCAGGCAATTTTGTCGTACTCGCTTTGGGCTGTTTTGAGCGCAGCTTGAGTTTGAGCCAGGGCAGCGGCGGCCTGGGTTCGCTCGTCATCGCTAATGGTGGCTACGTCATTCAATTGGGCCCGGGCCAGGTCTACCGCCGCCTGAGCGGCGGCGATTTCTTCCGGCCGGGAACCCAACCCCATCTTGGCCAGGTTCAGGTTGGCGCTGGTCAGCGCGGCTTCGGCTTGCTTAAGCTGAGACCGATAGGTACCATCCTCGATGACGGCAATCGGGGCGCCGGCTCTAACTTCATCGCCCACTTCAACCAGCACCGAGGCAATTCGCCCGGATACGCCGGGCACAATATCAACGCTGTCTTTTGGTACCAGGGTGCCGGGGTAGGCCAACACCAATGCCATCGAGCCGGTTTGAACGGTGGCTACTTCCACCGGCACAACTTTCTCCTCTGTCGGCGGCGCGGCCTGGGCCACGGGTTGAGCGCCGCCGCTGCTACAAGCGGTGGTCATCAGGGCGGCCCCCCAAAGCAAGGGTAGCAGCATTAAGCACAAACACTTTTTCATTAGAGATTTACCTCCATATACACGTTAAAAATTGTTGAATGGCCTCAAGTTGGAATAGGGGTCTTGGCAAGCAAGAAGTTTTGTGGCTCGTCGTTGAGGATAGCCGGCAATAAGAAAGCGGTTTCTTCGGTGCAGGCCGCCAAAACCAAGAGCAGCGTTTGTTCAACGGTGAACAGCGTTTCATTTGTGAGAGAAGCAAAGTGACAACTGATTTTTTGCAGAAATTCGGCCTGAATCTGTTTGGCCAGGTCAATTCCTGTCAGAGTTGCCTGAACTAACACCATTCTGCGGTCGGTTTTGCTACCGGTCCGTTGTACCAGCCCAGCTTTTTCCAGACGGTCAACGATGCCGGTGAGGGTGGCCGGAGTTTGCCGGGTTAGATGAGCTAACTGGCTCATCAAGCAAGATTCGCGTTGACCTGACAGCGCAATCAGAACGACAAACTGGGGCAGGGTTAGCTCGAAATCCCGTAATTGTTGGGAGAGTTGGCGCGTGATCAGCCAGGCCAAGAGGCCCAGGTGAAGGGTAAATGCCTCAAGTGAGACTGTTCGAGAATGCGGCATTGGTCCCATTAGCTCAACTCCAACATGAGATCTTCTGGCTGAAGAAACTGCATCACATTGGCCAGGCTGGGCCCAGTTCGGCTCACGGATAACAACGGCAGGGCCAGATCACGGATTTTAGCCAAGACGCCATATAACGCCGCCTGGTCTCTAAGCGGTCCAGAGAGACGGGTTTCGCCCTGCCGGGTGTGGGTGAGGGTCAAGTTATCGAACCAGTCACTCCAATGTCTATCTAAATGACCTTTGAAGGTGATTTGATAAACGGTAGCCTGAGGTAACCGCAATAGCTGGGCCACCGGCTGCTGGATGACCAGCCGTCCTTGGTTGATGATAGCCACCTCACTGCCCAGTTCCTCAATAAAATCCGGCTGGCGCGTGGCGATGATCACGGTTTTACCCTCGGTATCAGCCAGTTTGACTAGCCAATATTTCACCATTTGGGCCGTTGCATCGTCCAGACCGGCCAACGGTTCATCAAAGATAACGATGGGTGGATCAGTCAGAAGGGCGCAGACAAAGGTCACCAGCCGCTGCTTAGCGGCAGACAGCTTGTAGACCGGACAGTCTGGACACTCCCCCAAATCAAGCTGACCCATAAGCCGCGCCAGGTGTTGCTTGAGTTTTTCTTCTGGCCAACTCCTGGCTTGAGACCGGCGAGCAAAATTATCCCAAATGGACAGCCGCCGGTTGATGGTCTCTACGCCGGCCAAAACCCACCCTACCTGATCGGCTGCGGTCTGGTCAGGGGGGGATAGGATGTGGCCGTTCAGAGAGACTGCGCCGCTGGTTGGGGCAATTAAGCCGCTCATTATTTCAACCAGGGTCGTTTTACCTGCGCCACCGGTCCCCAGCAGGCCAAAGATCTGCCCGCGCCGGATGGTCAGGTTAAGGTTATCGATGGCCTTGAAAGCTGAACCGTCAGCGTTGTGATATATTTTGGTCAGTCCTTTAAGCTCAATAGCTGCCGTTGGATCATATTTCATAAACGTATTCCTCGCCGGAAACATTCTTAGATTTCACCTATTGTGTTCTAACTTCCGGTTTAACACATTCCAATCGTGATTGTGGTCTCCAGTATAAAACGAGGTGGCTTGGATTTCGCCATCCTAAAGGGTGATAAAGAGGAGTATTTTTTATTCTGAGGAAAAGGGCTAAGTAAAACTTTGGCCCTCGAGGAGTACAAAAACGGGAGGGTCAGGAAAAGGGAGCAAGCGACAAATAAAAAGCCGGGGGACAATAACACCTCCGGCTGGTAGATCAACTCTATTCAGGGTTATCTGGCTAAAACAAATTCAATTCCTTAGCTTTTACAATCGCTTGAGCGCGGCTGCCTACACCGAGTTTGTTATAGATATTTCTAAGATGCGACTTGAGGGTCGTTCGGGCGATGACCAGTTTATCGGCTATTTCCGAGCCGGACAGGCCGGTTGTCAAAAGTTGCAGTACCTCTAATTCACGCTTAGTCAGAGGGTCAATTAACGGCTGAGGGATGAGGACTGAAGGATGAAGTTTTTCTTTTTCACCCTTGCGTTTCTCGCCTTCATCCTGTTCAAAGGTAGTTAGAAGTTTGTGAATATACGCTTTCATCCCTCCGCCTTCAGCCTTTATCCTTTTCAATAACGCTGCCATTGGCGGTCCATTATCTATAAAAGTGCGGATATAACCTTCCGGTTCGGCCAGGATCAGGGCGCGTTGTAATGTAGCCAAAGCCTGATCCAAATTCTGTTGGGCTTGAAAAGTCAAAGCTTGCAGGGCCAAAATTTCAATGACCTTATGGGTCTGTTTAACGGACTCCCAGAAAACCAGCAGCCGGGCTAACAAGGACGTCGCCGCGGATAGCTCGCCCTGGGCCAGCAAAACTTGAGCGAAAACGGTGTAGGTGAAGACGCTGCGATTATCAAATTCATCTTCTACCGTTAACTTGCTGGCTTGTATCCACTGCGCCAGCGCCTCAAAATCCCTCCGGGCCAGCCATAAATCAGCCCACATATGCGTCGTCATTTCAGCTAAATGGTCTGCGCCCATTTTTGCGGTCAGTTGCTCGACCTGTTGGATGATCGCCGCCGCCTCATCAAAATTCTCTTGAGCCAGGCGCACCCAGAACAAGCCAATGTAACCCAGCATCAAGGGACGAAAACCCGCCCCCTGGTTACCCAGTTTGATTCCCTGGCGCAAGTGAGCCTCCGCTCCCGCCAAGTCATTCCACTCATACAGCAGATGGCCCACCTCGGTATGGGCTAACCCGGCTATAGGTGATAACGCCAGAGGTTCTTTCTCGGCCGTTAGTTGCAGAAGCTGCTGATAGAGTGAAAAAGCATGCCGATCCTGCCCTTGCATCCGTTTCAATTCAGCCATATGACTGAGGGCAATCAGGGCAGCCGGACTGCTATTAGAAGGACCTTCCGCTCCTAATTTGGACAAAATTCCCTGGGCCTTTTCAGGTTCACCGTTCATCCAGTAGGCCAGGGCCAAATTTCCAAGGATGACACCCGGTGGTCCTACCTCGTCAGCCATAAGATACGTCAGGGCTTGTTGAGACAAGGCAATAGCGCGAGGCAGATCACCCTTGATCAAGGCGATTTGCGCCTGCAAGCCGGCCAGTAAACCTGGCACTTGATCGTTATTACCCCCCTCGTCTGCTTCAAGGCCGGGTGAAGCTGCTTGAGGGAGACCCAGGGTGATTTCCAACGCCGCCAGTTTGCGCTGAACTTCCTCTAAATGACCGGTTAAGAACAGCAACCAGGCTTGCAGCAAGCCCAGTTTGGGCCGGGACTGCACCCAAGTTTCGGGCAAAGCCTTAAACCAGCGCAGTAAGAGCGCTGCGCCGCCCCGGTCAATAATCATGGGGGCATGATGCAAAATTAAACGCCCAACTCGCTCAAAATCTTGGGCAAAGATAGCATGCTGAATCGCTTCTTCGATCCAGCCGGTCTGTTCATACCAGGCGGCGGCCCGCCGATGCAGCTCAGTCACGTCCGCTTTAATCCCCTTCCCTAATGGAGCAGGAAAGCGGGCCGTCTGTTGTAAGTGGTGACGCAGCAAATCGGCGAAAAGGCGATGGTAGCGATACCACTGGCCCTGGTCATCCAAAGGAATGATAAACAGATTCGCCCGCGCCAACTGTTCCAGCACCGCCTGACCATCACTCCGGCCGGTCACGGCATCACACAAAGGGCCGCTCAGACGTTCCAGGATGGCGGTTTGCAGCAAGAAGGTCTGCACGCTGTCGGACTGCCGGTGCAGGATTTCCTCCGTCATATAATCTAAAATATAACGATGATTGCCGGTAAAGGCGGCAATGAAATTTTCGATGTCGGTCCGGTCTTGCAGTGAGAGCGCGGCCAGTTGCAGCCCGGCTATCCAGCCCTCGGTTTTAACTTCCAGAGCCGCCACTTGCTCGGCCGATAGCTCTAGCCCCATCAGTTGGTTGAAGAATAGGGCGGCTTCGGCAGGGGTAAAGCGTAAATCTTCAGCCCGTAACTCGGCCAACTGCCGCTTGACCCGCCAGCGCGCCAGGGGTAGGGGCGGGTCGGCTCGACTGGTAATAAGGACAGTACTCCGGGGAGGTAGGTGGTCCAGCAAAAAGGTAAGTTCGGTATGAATTTTTGGGTTTTCGACCAGGTGATAATCATCTAAAACCAGGATTAAAGGGTAGGGTAGGGTGGCCAGGTCATTTAACAGAAAGGTCAATACTACCTCGATGGGCGACGGTTGCGGGGAATGAAGGAGAGACAAGCTGGCTCCCAGGTCAGGATGAACTGTTTCCAGGGCGGCTATAACATATGTCCAGAAACGGACCGAGTCATTGTCCCCTTCATCTAATGAGAGCCAAGCAACTTTGAAAGGATGAGGGATGAGGGATGAAGTTTTTCTTTTTCTTCCTTCCGCCTTCCGCCTTCCGCCTTCATCCTTCATCCTTTCGTTGTGCCATTGACTCACCAGGGTGGTTTTACCGGAGCCGGCCGGCGCACAGATAAGAATTAGCTTGTGAGCCAATCCCTCGTTGAGCCGTTGGGTTAGGCGAGAGCGAGCAATCAATCCCCTTGGTTGAGTTTGAGGGATGTAGAGTTTGGTACGTAAAATGGGTATTTCCATAGAAACAGGCATACGATAAGTGAAACCATACTCCAAACAAAAATCGGGCTTTTACTCATCTCCCAAGCCGTGTTGAATGGCGATCACGGCGGCTTGGGTGCGATCGGCCACCTCCAGCTTGGCAAAAATGGCGCTGACGTGGTTGCGCACCGTCCCTTCCGACAGGTGCAGCCGCTCGGCGATGCCGGCGTTGGTGAAGCCCCGGGCCACCAGCCGCAGGACCTCGGCTTCGCGCTCGGTCAGTTTATCGGTGAGCAGGGTAGCGGGTTGGGCCTGTTTACCGGCCACCTGGTGGAGCAATTTGCCGGCCACCGCCGGATCAACAAATGATTTGCCGACTGCCGTTCCTTTGACCGCTTTGATGACCTCTTCGCGGGGCGTATCTTTTAAGAGATAGCCCGCCGCCCCGGCCCGGATGGCGTCAAAAACCCACTCATCGTCATCGTAGGTGGTCAGCACCAGCACCTTGACCTGGGGAAAGCCGGCTCGAATTTGCCGGGTGGCTTCGATGCCGTTCATTCCCGGCATTTTCAAATCCATTAATACCAGGTCGGGCGAGGCTTTTTTGACCATCTCGACGGCTTCGGCGCCATCCTGCGCCTGACCCACCACCTCAATATCTTTTTCCAGTTTTAGCAGCATTTCCAGACCATCCCGAATAATGGCCTGGTCATCGCAAATAATTACCTTTATCATCTGTTTCCTTTATCGTTAATCGAATCGTGGTGCCCTGGCCAGGTTGGCTGTCAATCACCACCTGGCCGCCCGCCAATTGCGCCCGTTCCCGCATACCCGACAGCCCAAAGTGCTCGCCGTTTTGGGCGGGCCGCTCTTGGAACCCCAGGCCATCATCGTGCACCAGCAGCGCAATTTCCTGGTGGTTGAAGGTGAGCTGGACTTGCAGGTTGTTAGCGTTGGCATGGTGGGTGACATTGGCCACGGCCTCCTGGGCCACCCGGTAGATACACTGCTCGACATCCGGCGACAGGGCCGGAATTTGTTCGGGCAGGACCAGGTCAAGGCTCAAATTGGCCCGTTTGGCCGCCGACTCGACCATGCGGCGCAGGGCCAGGCTCAGGCCCAAATCGTCCAGCGGGCTGGCCCGCAGTGACTTCAAGGCTCGGCGCGTTTCCTGCAAGCCGGAGCGGGTCGCCTCCAGGGATTTATCCAGCATGGCCTGGGCCGCGGTCGAGTCAATGTACCAGTAAGCCTTGACCGCCTCCAACTGCACCGTCAAGGCGCTGAGGGTATGGGCCAGGGTATCGTGCAGCTCGCGCGCCAGTCGATTTCGTTCCCGGCTGATGGTCAGATGCTCCAGGGTGCTGGCGTAGTGAACCAATTGGGCGTTTGCCTGTTCCAGAGAGTCGTGCTGGGCGCGCAGTTGGGTTATGAGGGTGTTGATAAAATAACCGATCACCAAAAAGCTGACAGTTTGGATGGCCGTGCTCAATATTTCAAAGAAAAAAGGGCGGGTCAGCGGCCCGACAAACAGCAACAGCGCCCCCACATTGAGCAAAGCTGTGCCCAGACAAAAGAAAGCCACGTGCCGCCAGCGATACTGCCAGGCGTTCAGTACCAAAGCCAGCAGCAACACCGTCACCACCCCCGTCGAGATGACCGGCGAGGGCAGCGACTCGGGCGTTAGCAGGTATTTGCTCAGCGTCGGCAAGACCGACATCAGGATAATCATCAGGGGTAGAAAAGTTGCCCCCAACCATGCTTGCCCCCGGCGCCACAACGACAGACCTAAAATAAGCAGCGCGGTTAAGCCGTTGATCACATAATACTGGTAGGCAAAGGGATGATCGGGGGGAGCCATCCCAAAATCAATGAAGGCTAACACCAGCAGATACCCCAACCATAAGCTGGCGGCAATCCGCAGCAACTGGCCGACGCTGACTTTTGTTTCTGTTTCTTTCATCGGGACTACCTCTTTATATAAGACCATTATAACACCAACTTTCTTTTACGTCTTGTGACCTTGGTCATCAGTTGACCCACTCACCTATGACCGGAGTCACGGGTGGTCGTGATTTAAATCACCCCTCTCGCCGGTAAGTCGTGATTCTGAACACTGTTGGTCAGTGGTCTTTTTTGATAAACTAAGGGTAACAAACTGGTTTATGAATTGATCCCGTTATGGTATTTTCAACATTTGGCTATGGACATAGGTTCTGGTTGATATACGTATGGAGATACCATTAGCATCGAACTGCACAATTTCTAACAAAATTCTGCATCAAATCTGCAGAATTACCCTGTATGCTAGAGGAAGGCCTCAACTACTCCTTGGCATTTCTCGTAACTTTGCTGGATAAACTGCCAATAAATCAAACCCGATTTAATCAAATTATCGGCACAAGTGGAGGCCGTTGTGAAAAAGCGAATTCTCTTTCTAATGTCTGACACCGGCGGCGGACATCGCGCCTCCGCCCTGGCCATTAAAGAAGCGATAGAATACCTGCACCCTGACCAACATGACATCATCATTGAAGACATCTGAAAAAACCACATGCCCTGGCCGCTCAACAACATTCCAAATGTATACGGCTGGCTGATTGGGCCCGGCTTGCCGCTGTGGCAAATCTTCTGGCGCGTCTCAAACTTTCCCCGGTTACAGTGGTATGGTTTTGCGGCCATTGCCCCACTGGTCACGCGCAGCGTGGTGCGGTATCTCAAAACCGTTCAGCCTGACCTGGTTGTGTCCGTTCATCCGTTGATGAACCATCTGGGGCTAACCTGGCTCAAAATGGCCGGTCTTAGGGCCCCGTTCATTACCGTTGTGACCGATCTGGTCACTTTCCATCCCGCCTGGATTTGCCCGCAGGTTACCCGCTGCATTGTACCCACCGAGACGGCCCGTCAGCGGGCGATCCAATATGGCATGCCGGCCGAGAAACTGGCTGTTTACGGGCAGCCAGTTAGCCTGAAATTTACCAACCTCCAGGGCGACAAGCGGACTCTGCGTCAACAGCTAGGGTTAGAGGTTGACCGTTATACCGTGCTGATTGCCGGCGGCGGCGAGGGGGTCGGTCGGGTCTACGACATTGTCCGCCAACTGGTCCAAACTGTGCCGCAGGCGCAGTTCTTGGTCGTCACCGGTCGTAACCTCACTCTCAAACAAAAGCTCGAGGCCGAAGTGTGGGCCATTCCAACCCACATCTGCGGTTTTGTGGATAATATGATATGCCGGAGTTGATACGCGCTGCTGACGTACTCGTTACCAAAGCCGGCCCTGGCACCATCAGCGAAGCTTTGATTGCTGGGCTGCCCCCAGTTATTTCCGGCTACATTCCGGGTCAGGAAACCGGGAATGTTACCTACATTCAGGAGCACGCTGCCGGCGCTTACGCCGAAACTCCCGCCGCTATCGCCCAAGTTGTCCAGGCGTGCCTGAACCCTCATAACTCTACCTTATCCCACATGGTCAAGAATGCCGCCTGGCTGGCCCGCCCGCAGGCATCGCTACAAATTGCTACGGATTTGTGCCAGTATGTTTAAGGTATAGTCAGGAGTATGATGATGCTGGAATTCATCCAACAAGTTTGGACAACCCTAAGTGGCAGCCCTGTTCCGCCCAACCTGGGATATTGGAGCTATCTGCTCATTGCCTTATTGGTTGTTGTGGAAGGTTCGGTCGCCACGTTGGTAGCGGCCGCCCTAGCCGGCGTAGGGATATTAAACCCATGGCTGGTTTTTGTGGCTGCCGGAATTGGCAATGCCACCGCTGATGCGGCCTGGTACTGGTTGGGACGGTTGGAACGCCTTAACAGCCTGGCTATAAGACCCTGGCTGCGCAGATTTGAGCCGCTGATCGCTCAACTGGAGAAAAATATCAAAGCGAGTGGCCCCAGGTTATATGTAACCACCAAGTTGTGTATGTGGCCGGCGGTTATTCCCATCCTCATCGCCGCCGGAATGGCCCGCGTATCGTGGCGCAAAATGATAATGGTCAGCGCGGTGAGCGAGACAATTTGGAGCGGCGGCTTAGTGCTGGTCGGTTTCTTCTTGGGGAGCTACCTGAGCCAACTCCGAGCCGGGTTCGAATGGCTATCGCTGGGCCTTGGGGTGACTCTGATATTAGCCCTGCCCATCCTGCTAAAGCATTTAACTAAAGTTAACCAAAAAGGGTTAGACCATGAGAATCCTTATCGCCGGACAGGCGTTTTTTAGACGAGATAACGGCCAGGCCGTTTTTACAATGAACCTGGCTGAAGGTTTAGCTCAGACAGGTCAGGCGGTGTTGGTGGTAGCCCCCACGGAAACGGGGCGAGCCTACCACAAGCGTCAGCAAACCATGACCCTCCAAACCGTGCCGGCTCTATCTCTGGGCTATAACGTCAACATCACCGCTCTGACCGATGGGCTGGTTTCTCGCGCCTTGCGGGAATTTAACCCGGACGTGGTGCATCTCCAGGACCACTATTTCCTCAGCCGCAGTGTCCTGCGGACGGCTCGGCAGCATCACGTTGCAGTAGTCGGCACTAACCACTTCCTGCCGGAAAACCTGACAGACAACCTGCCGCTTCCCCAGCGACTGCGTGAGTTAACCCAGCCTTGGTTGTGGCGCACTATGCTAGAAATATACAACCAGTTAGATGGGGTGACCGCGCCGACCCAAACCGCCGTGTCGCTTCTGAACCAGCAAGGGCTGCGGGTTCAGGCCCGCGCCATTTCCTGCGGGGTTGACCAGACTCGCTTTCGACCGCGACCTGCCCTGGATCGATCCCTAATGCGCCGCAAGTACGGCCTGGCCATAGATGAGGCGCTGCTGTTGTATGTGGGCCGGGTTGATCGTGAGAAAGGGCTCGACCTCATCGCGCGGGCGTTGGCTCAGCTTAACCGGACTGACGCGCAGTTAGCCATCTCCGGGCAAGGGAGCTACTTGAAGGACTTGAAGCAGTTGTGTCAAGCGTTGGGCCTGAGGGAGCGGGTCGTTTTTACGGGCTTTGTATCAGACGAAGACCTGCCCCTCCTATTTAACAGCGCCGACGCTTTTGTGATGCCCAGCCATGCCGAACTGCAAAGTATTGCCACGTTGGAAGCCATGTCGAGCGGCCTGCCGGTGCTGGCGGCCAATGCCTACGCCCTGCCGGAGCTGGTCACGCCAGGAGTCAATGGCTATCTCTTTAGCATCAATGAGGTTGACTCGGCCGCTCATAACCTGGTCGCGCTGCTAGACAATCGGCTGCGCTGGGCGGAGATGGGCCAGGCCAGTCGGCTCAAAGCGCTCCCCCACGCCCGGTATCATACCATCCAAGCCTACGCCGGCTGGTATCAAGAAGTTCTGTTAGCTATGAAAGGAATTATGCCTCTTGCTAAGCTCAATCTTCACCCAGTCCAAGCGGCTGTCAGCCCTCGATCTGACCGGATTAGCGAAGTTGGGCCAACACCGCTTAGACCAAATATTAATCACGGCCCCCGAGCTTCTCATTGATAACGCCTCAAAAATAATCTTTTTCAGCGACACCCATCGTAGCGACAAAAGCGCTGCTGATGAATTTGCGCCCAATGAAGACCTCTTTCTCCACGCCCTGAGCCACTATTTCAAGGCGGGCTTTACCTACATCGAACTGGGTGATGGGGATGATTTGTGGCAGACCCCTGACTTCAGCCAGATTGAGCGAGCCTATGCGGAGGTGTTTGCTCTGCTGCACGGTTTCAAGGCACAAGGTCGGCTGCACCTGATCGTTGGCAACCACGAGGTGCAGGGGCGACAGGTTCAGCAAGTTGAGAAAGGCGATTTCAGCGCCGTTGAGGGGTTGGTGCTGCGCCATCGCTGCAGAGGCCAACGGCTTCTGATCGCGCACGGCCATCAGGTGGATTTTTGGTCCGACCAACTGGGCTTGTTGAGTCAGGAGTTAGTCTGGCTGATACGCCAAAGCTTTTACCGGCTGGGACATAAGGCGGGTAATCTGGCCACGGAGATAGGTTTGGCTGGCCACGGGCTAAACGGCTGGTATAAAAATTCACAGCAGAAAATCACCCGGCAATTGACCGAGTGGGTCAAAAGCCGGCAACAACCACTCATCGCGGGGCACACCCATCTACCTGTCTTCCCCCAGCCCCATCAAATACCCTATTTCAACACCGGCTGCGGCATCAATCCGGGATATATCACCGGGATTGAGCTGGAAAACGGCTTCATTTACCCGGTGCAATGGTTCGACGCCGGCGCAGGGCGCTATGACCGGAGGCAGCTTGCGCCGGCCCACCCCTTTGAGTAGATCAGTTCTTTGCTTGAAGAAAGTTGCTTTGACCTGATTATGCTGGTTCGTAATTGATGGGCCAGGCTCAGTAAGAAGAACAAATCGTGATTCCGGTCATCATTTGACCCCGGTAACTATGACTGGTGTCACGGTCAGTGATGATAAAAATCACCCCCCTGGCTGACAAGTCGTGATTACGGACACTGTTGGCCGGTAGGTTTTTTTGATAAACTAAGGGTAACAAATCGATCGAATGATCTGAACATAACCGGGTTGAAAACAATAATCGTTCTAGTTCTTAGGTAGGAGCTTTTGATATGAAACGTATTCTGTTGACTTTGTTAATTTTGGTGGTCCTGGTGGGAGGGGGAGCAGCCGGCTACCTCTATCTGGGCCAGGTGCAGACAACCAAGGCGCAAGAAAATCCCAATGTTGAAATTGTAACGATTGGGAGCGGCACGCTGGTTGATACGGTCAGCGCCTCCGGCAAGATTGAACCCGAAGCCGAGGTGGAGCTGAAGTTTGAAACCGGCGGTACGGTTGAAGAAGTCTTGGTCAAACAGGGCCAAACCATTACGGCTGGAACCGTGTTGGCCCGGTTGGATACGACCGACCTGGAGTTGCAAGTCCGCAGCGCTAAAATTGACCTGGCCCAGGCCGAAGCGAATTTGGCGCAACTCTTTGAACCGGAATTGACCGAAAAGATTGCGGCGGCGCAAGCCGCGGTTGAGAGCGCCCGCCTCAACCTGGCCGACCTGGCAGACGGCCCTGATCCTGACGATGTGACCAAGGCCGAGGTTGCCCTGAAACAATCCGAAATCACCCTTAAGGAAGCGCAGTGGGCTTATGACCAGGTGGCTTACCGGGGCGATGTCGGGGCGATGTCCCAGTCTAACGAGTTGCAGGATGCCACCCTGAGCTATGAATCCGCCCTGGCCGACTACAATCTGGCGGTTAAGGAGACCACTCCGGCAGAGCTGGCCTCGGCAAAATCCACCCTGGCCAGCGCCCAATCCAGCCTGGCTGAACTGCTCCAGGACCCCAGCGCCGCCGCGATCGCCGCCCAACAGGCTAACGTAGACAAAGCCCAATTGAGCTTAGAAGAGGCCCAAACTAATCTGAATAATGCTACATTGGTCGCGCCCACCGGCGGCGTGGTCTTGCAGGTCAACATCGAGCCGGGCGAGCGGGTGCTGGATGACGCTACGGATGCGGCCCTGACCATCGCCGATACTTCGACCTACCTGCTCAAAATGGAAGTGGATGAACTGGACATCGGGCAGGTGCGCCAGGGGCAGCCGGCCAGCGTGACCATCGACGCCTTTGGCAAGCAAACGTTTGAGGGTACAGTCACCGACATTGCCCCCAGTCCGGTTTCGAGCGATGCCGATAGTATCGTGACCTACGAGGTTACCATTACCCTGGATACCCAGGGCCAGGAACTTGACCTGTTATCCGGGATGACGGCTAACGCCGTTATCGAAACTAAACATCTAAACGATATTCTGGTTGTGCCGAACCGGGCCATTCAAACTGACCGGAGGGGCACGGAAACGATCACTTACGTGGAAAAATTGGACTCCCAGGGCAACTCGATGCGGGTGGAAATTGAAACCGGGCTGCGCATCGGTTCGTATACACATGTGCTGGCCGGCCTGGAAGCAGGCGATCAGGTTATCATCCGCCAGCAGTCTGAAACCGGAACAACACCCAACTTGTAGACTCAGTACATCCAAATTTGAGGAGCCAGCATCCTTTGCATCAGATGCGGCGACGTTCGGCATCTAACGCAAAGCGTGCCTCACTCCTCAAGAATTGGATTTACTGAGACTGTAGAGGCAAGAGAGGATGAATTATGGATAATCATGTCGTGATCGAGGCCAAGGACCTGACCAAAACCTATCAAATGGGTGAGATCGAGGTGCAAGCCTTGCGCGGGGCCTCGCTGCAAGTCCAACGGGGCGAATTAATGGCGATTATGGGACCATCCGGCTCCGGCAAATCGACGTTGATGAACATTTTGGGCTGCCTGGATCAGCCCAGCGCCGGCCGGTACTGTCTGGAAGGGGTGGATGTGGCCCAACTCAATGACAACAAGTTGGCCCAGATTCGGGGCAAGCGGATCGGCTTTGTGTTTCAAAGCTTCAACTTGCTACCCCGCACCAGCGCCCGGAATAATGTCGAACTGCCGCTGGTCTATATGGGGGTGGGCTTTGGCGAACGTCGCCGCCGGGCCGTGGCGGCGCTGGAACTGGTCGGCCTGGGCGACCGCCTCCACCACAAACCAAATGAACTATCGGGTGGCCAGCAGCAACGGGTGGCGATTGCCCGGGCATTGGTCACCAACCCGGCCATCATAATGGCCGATGAGCCGACCGGCAACCTCGACTCTAAATCGAGTGAAGAGATTATGGGCATCTTCCAGCATTTGAATGAAGCGCAAGGGATCACCATCATCTTTGTTACTCATGAAGCCGATATTGCCGTCCACACCCGGCGGATTGTCCGGCTGGCCGATGGCATGATTGTCGAGGATCGGGCGATTGCCAACCCGCGCCGGGCTGAGGTCCGGATTTCGACCTCGGTGGATGGACGGGCTATTCAACCCAGATTAGTTACAGAAGGAGCAGCATAATGCAACTGTGGGAAAGTGTCTTGATCGCCCTGCGGGCCTTGACCGTCAACAAGCTGCGGACGGTGTTGACCATGCTGGGGATTATCATCGGCGTGGCGGCGGTGATTGCCCTGATTTCGATTGGCAACGGCGTCAGCCAGAGTATGACCGAGCGTCTGAGCAGCATGGGCACTAACTTGCTGACCATCTCCTCCGCCCAGGGGATGGGTGGGCCGGGTGGCCCGCCCGGCAGTGAAGAGGACGAATCGCAGGCCGATTTGAAGGAAAAGGCGGCCGAACCGCTGACCATGAAGGATGTGGATGCCTTGAGCGACTCGACTCAGGTCAGGTACGTGGTGGCGGTGGCCCCCACCTATAGCATGAACGGCGCATCGGTGGTGCGGGATCAGGCAGAGGCGGACAGCGTGTCGATCACCGGGGTCACGGTGGAATATGAGAGTGCCCGCGATCTAACCCTGGCCCAAGGCCGCTTTATTACCCAGGACGAGGTCGATCAACGGGCGCGGGTAGCGGTGATCGGCTCCGAGGTGGCCGAGAAACTGTTTGCCCGCAATGAATCGCCCCTGGGCGAGAACATTCGGATCAACGGGTTGACCTTTGAGGTCATCGGGGTGCTGCCGGAAAGCGGCGAGGGCGGCTTTGGCAACCCTGATAATACGGCCCTGGTGCCCATCAGCACCGCCCAGACCCGCCTGGACAACGCCGGCGCCTTTCGGGGCAGCTTAAAGGTTTCCACCATTTACATCAAGGTGGACAGCCAGAACAATATGGATGCCGCGGAAGAACAGGTAACGGCGGTGCTGCGCGAGCGCCATCGCCTGGGCGATGAGTACAAAAACGATTTTAGAATTAGCAACCAGGCCCAACTGCTGGAGTTTAGCAACACGATGGCCACCGCCTTGACCGCTTTCCTGGGCTCTATCGCCGGGGTGTCGCTGCTGGTGGGCGGGATCGGCGTGATGAACATTATGCTGGTCTCGGTCACCGAGCGCACCCGCGAAATCGGTATCCGCAAAGCGGTGGGAGCTAAACGGCGCGATATCTTGTTACAATTTCTGGTCGAAGCGATGGTTCTGTCGCTGATGGGCGGCTTTATGGGCATTGGCCTGGGCTATGGCATCTCGCAGGCCTTGCCGCTGCTGGTCTCGGCCCTGAGTAGTACAGTCGTCACGGTAAACTCGATTTTACTGGCCACCGGTTTCTCCGCCGCCATCGGCCTGTTCTTTGGGGTTTATCCGGCCACTCAGGCCGCCCGGCTCCGGCCCATTGAAGCGTTGAGATATGAATAGGAGATTAGGGATTGGAGATTCCGTTTATTGTTGGTCATTTACTTAATTGCTATATGAGAGAGATAGCTATGAAAATTTGGACAACCTTTATTTTGCTAACCATACTTGTTTTGACCGCCTGTGCTGCGCCGGGCAGCGCCAGCCCAACGCCGACCATTGTGCGGCTGGACCGCAGCCAGCTTGAGACGACGGCCACGGAAACGGCGGTCAACCCAACCGCCACCGATACGCCGACAACCCAACCCTTGCCCACTCCGACGGCTACGGCTGTTGCCGTGACAACGGTCATTTCGACCACGCCCACGACAACTCCCACCGTTACGGCTGAAGCAACGGACAGCACCGCTGAAGCAACCGGCAATACAGTTCGAGTGGAGGTGATCACCACGGCGCTCTATCTAAGGACCGGACCGGGGTTGAACTATGAGATCATCGCTGGGGCCAGAGAAGGCGATCAGTTCAACGTAATTGGCATCAGTCCCTCCAATAACTGGCTGCAAATTGTCACCCCTGGGGGCGAACCGGGTTGGATATCGGCCAATTCAAAGTACACTCGCCTGATATCAGCCACAATCGACACCCTGCCGGTGATCGAGACGACAGCGACGCCCGGGGCGGTTACGCCGGCTGCCAAAAGTGCGGTTGACTCAGCCCCAACCGCGCAAACCGCAGCCTGGCAAAGCAGCCAAACCTGCAGCGGGTTACTGGTTTTTGCCACCGGCAGTGGCGGCGATTTGTACGTAGTCAATGCTGACGGCACAGGGTTGCGCAAGCTAACCAGCGGCGTAATCGACCCGGTGGTGTCCCCCGATGGGCAGCAGGTAGCCTTCATCCGCTGGGATTCGGGGGAGCTGGGCACGCTCTACACCATCAATATCGATGGCAGCAATGAGCAGGCCATTCTGGGTGAAATCCTGCAAGCTAAATCACCTACCTGGTCGCCGGATGGGCAATCCATTGTGGTCTCCTTCCAGCAGGGCGGCTTACGCAACCCCCAGGAAGAGTGCCGCGCCTTTGATGCGGATGACGGGATTCGCCTGCCCGACGACATCGCCAAAATTACCCACACCTCTTTCAGTGACGGTGAGTTCAAGATTTGCTTTGTTCGTCGCGAGGATTTGCAATGGCTGTTGCGAGAAGTGGATGTGACTACCGCTGCCTACGAGGATTTGCCGGTTGATCTATACAGCTATGCTCCGACTTGGGACCCGCAAAACGCCTGGCGAGTGATCTACGAGGGCGAGAAGGGGCTGATGCAGCTCGATTTGAACAGCGGCAGCAACACCCCGCTGACCACCGATCTGCGCGACACCGCCCCGGTTTTCTCGCCCGATGGGCAAACCCTGGCGATGACCTACAAACAGCATGACCATTGGGAAGTTTACACTTATGACTTGGCCAGCGGCAATCGCCAGCGCCTGACCAAACCGCCGCTGCTGGCCGACCCGCAGTATAACAGCGCCGCTCCGGCCTGGTCGCCGGATAGTAGCCAAATCGCCTTTGTGACCGACCGCAGCGGTTCCTGGGAAATCTGGGTGATGAACGCCGACGGTAGCAACCCACATCCGCTCTTTGATACGGAGGTACAGGCGCAACTGGGGCTGCAATACAACGGGGTGAATGAACGGCTGTTGAACTGGGTTGGCTCCACCGATATGCCTGGGGCAGCATCATCGAGCCAGCCGGCCAGTACGGCCACGGCAAAAACGACTGCGGCCCAGGCTGCCTCCCTGGCCGGAGACTGGGATTTTGCCTTTGGCGCTCTGGCTCTCACCCAGCGCGACGCCACGGTTGAGGGAACCTATCACTGGTACGGCGGCGCGGATACGGGTCAAGTTAGGGGCATTGTTGTGGCTGAGCTTGACCAATTTCAGGGGGTGTGGATCAGTGACCGCAGCCCGAATAGCCAGAGCCTGATACGTTGGCAACTGGCGGCGGATCGCAACAGCATTACCGGTACTGCTGAAGGCGGAAGCACAAGTCAGCAGTGGTGTGGGGTCCGTTCCGGCCAGCCCTTACCCGCTGACTGTGGCTTTAGCGGGGTCTGGCAACTGCGCTTTGGTAACCCGCCGGGCCTGACCGGGCAGGCGACGCTGGCGCAAACTGGCCAGACCGTCCAGGGTACGTATGTGGATAGCCAGGGACACACCGGTGAAATCGACGGAGTCGTCACCGTCCAATCCATCACCGAGGCCAAATTGACCGGCGCCTGGCGTAATGACCAGGGTGAGCAAGACTCGTTTGAATGGCGGCTCGATTTGACCACGGGTGCTACATTTCAGGGGCGTCGCAATCCGGGCAACAGCGAATGGTGCGGCTGGCGGGCAGGTGCACATGAACCGGAGCAGTGCGGCTGGCAGGATTGATCCGCTCCTGACCAGGGTTCGACCTACATTTTTGTCAAGCCAGGCGTAAATGGCGCGGTTCACTACTGATGTGGCTTACGGGGTGTTACGTTTGCTTGGGGATTCAGAAGAGACCGGACGACCTTGTTTCGTCCGGTTTTTCGTTACCAGGGTAACCAGAAATCGAGTTTTATTCTATAGCCCGCTGCTTCAATTCGTACAGCTTGTTGAGCGCCTCCAGCGGCGACAGCGAGTCCACGTCGAGGGCTTTGATTTCTTCAATCAGGGGATCGGTTTCCGGGCCTAAAAAGGAGAGCTGCACGCCGCCAAAGGATTGCCGGATTCGCTCCTGTTTTTCGCGAAAGTCGGCGTTGCCTTCCAGCTCTTTGAGAATTTCGTTGGCCCGGTCGATGACGGCTTTGGGGATGCCGGCAATCTGGGCCACGTGGATGCCGTAGGAACGGTCGGCCCCGCCCGGTACGATTTTGTGCAAGAAGATAACCCTATCCCCCTCCTCGGCTACGGCCACGTTGTAGTTATGGACGTGAGGCAAATACTTGGCCAGCTCGGTCAATTCGTGGTAGTGGGTGGCAAAGAGGGTTTTGGCCCGAATTTTAGGATTGTTGTGGATATATTCGACCACGGCCCGGGCTATGGCCAGGCCATCGTAGGTGCTGGTGCCGCGACCGACTTCATCGAGGATCAGCAGGCTACGCGGGGTGCTCTGAGAGAGGATTGCGGCGGTTTCGACCATCTCGACCATAAAGGTGCTCTGGCCGGCGTGAATTTCGTCCTGGGCGCCGATGCGGGTAAAAATGCGGTCGACCAGCCCAATCCGGGCCGAGTCGGCCGGCACAAAGCTGCCAATCTGGGCCATCAACACAATCAGGGCGACCTGTCGCAGAAAGGTCGATTTGCCGGACATGTTAGGACCGGTGATCAGGTGAATTAACGCCTCTTTTGACATCGTCACGTCGTTGGGCACAAATGCCGTGGCCAGTCCGTCGGCGTCGACCAGCGGCATCTGCTCGACTACGGGATGACGGCCGTTGCGAATTTCCAGGGTGTCCTCATTGCTCAACTCTGGGCGGACGTAGTTGTTTTGCCGCGCCACCTCGGCCAGGGCGGTGACCACGTCCAGGTAGGCCAGGTTGCGGGAGGTGGTCAACAACCTTTCGGCCGCGGCGCTAATCTGGGCGCAGACCTGGCTAAAGATGCGGGCCTCTACTTCAAGCTGGCGTTCGTCGGCATTGAGAATGAGGCTTTCGTACTCTTTCAATTCCGGGGTGATATACCGTTCGGCGTTGACCAGGGTTTGTTTGCGAATGTACTCCGGCGGAACCCGGTCGGTGTGGGTTCTGGTCACTTCGATATAGTAACCAAAGACCTGGTTGAAGCCAACTTTCAGGCTGCCGATGCCGGTCCGTTTCCGTTCCACCGCTTCCAGGCCGGCCACCCATTTTTTGGCCTCACGCGATCCGGCGATGATCCCATCCAACTCCGCCGAAAAACCAGGCCGAATCACCCCCACTTTGGTCAAATTGGCCGGCGGCTCGTCGGCGATGGCCTGGCTGATGAGGCTGACCAGATCCAGGCAGGGGTCGAGTGAAACGTGGCCTGTGGAGCGTGAAGCGTGAAGCGTGGAGCGTGGAGCGTGCTCCCTTTCGAATCTTTCGCTTTTCGCTCCTCGCTCCTCGCTCTCCGCTCTCCGCTCCCCCACTTCAATCTGATCTAATGCCTCCTGTATCGCCGGTATCGCCTCCAAACTTCGCCGCAGCGCCAGTAAATCGCGCGGCTGGGCGATGCCCTGACTGATGCGATTGGTCAACCGTTCCAGGTCGGCTATCTCTTTGAGTTGGGTCCGGATATCGCTGCGGGCGATGGCGTGGCCGGTAAATAGGGCCACGTCGTCCAGGCGACGGTTGAGCGCCTCGACATCCAGCAGCGGCTGGTGCAGCCAGGTGCGCAGCCGCCGCCCGCCCATTGGGGTGATGGTTTTGTCCAGCACTCCCAGCAGGGAGCCCTGGCTGGAGCCGGTGCGGATTGTCTCGGTTAGCTCCAGGTTGCGCCGGGTGGAGGCGTCCAGGGTCATAAAAGCGTCAGTGCTGTAGGCGGCGAGTCTGGTAATCTGCGGGAGGGCTTGTTTCTGGGTATCGGCCAGGTATTGGAGAATGGCCCCGGCGGCGCGGATGGCCAGCGACTGGCCGCCCAGACCAAAGCCGCTAAGCGTAGCCACCTCAAAATGACGCTGTAACACCTGTTGAGCAGTATCCAATTCAAAACGCCAGGCTTCGTAGCGCGAGTGGGGAATGGAGAGCTTTGCCAATGACGCCAGGCTGATTTCATCGGGTACAATGATTTCAGCCGGTTTAAGCCGGGTAATCTCATTCAGGAGCAGCCGTTCAATTCCCTGCCCGGCCAACTGGGTGGCGGCAAACTCGCCGGTAGTGATGTCGATGTAGGCCAGGCCGGCCCGCTCCCCATCGAGTACCACCGCAGCCAGGTAGTTGTTTTCTTTTTCCGCCAGCAGGGTCGACTCGACCACCGTGCCGGGGGTGACCACGCGCAATACTTCGCGTGGCACCAGCCCTTTGATCGGCTCATTGCCCAACTGCTCACAGATGGCCACTTTGTAGCCGGCCTTGATCAGGCGGGCGATGTAATTGTCGGCGGCGTGATGGGGCACTCCGGCCATCGGGACACGTTGTCCCTGGGAGACGTTACGGGAGGTCAGCACGATATCAAGGACTTTGGCGACAGTTTTGGCGTCTTCGTCAAACGTCTCATAAAAGTCGCCTAACCGAAAGAAGACGATGGCCTCGGGATATTGTTTTTTGATAGAGAGATATTGCCGGCGAATGGGGGTAGTCATTTCAATGAGTAATGAGCAATTAACAATTGATAATTGTTCATTGATAATTGCTCATTGTTAATTGTTCGTTGTTGCCTCAATTACTTTGGCCCCGGTAATTTTGATCAAATCCTGCACTGGCAGCTCCAGGTTCACGCCCCGTTTGCCGGCGCTCACCAGAATGCGTTCCAAGGTCAGGGCCGGCCGGTCGAGGTAGACCGAGAAATTCTTGTGAAGCAGGGCCAGGGCTGAAATCCCGCCGGTTTGCAGGCCGGTTAGTTGTTCGGCTTCTTTATGGGCGGCCATTTGCACCTTTTTTTGCCCCACCGCTTTGGCCAGCTTTTTGAGGTCCAGTTCGCGGCTCCCGGCGACCATCACCAGCATCGGCTTGCTATGAGTTCTATCTGAGGGCCTGCCCGAAGCCGGCAGGACTACCAGTGTTTTGTAGACCATCTCCCGCGGCCGGCCAAGATAGTCGGCCACCCCATCGGCTGAGTGGATCGTGTCCGGAAATTCGTGAACGGTATAGCTAATCTGGCGTTGGTCTAACAGGCGCATCGAGTTGAGTTTTTCGGTCATCCTCTAATTCTTGGAGATGGGTTGCTCCATTTCACCCAACTGTTGCCGAAGATAATGCTGAATCGCCGCGGCTGCCTGGGCCGAAACCGAGCTGCCGCGACGCTTGGCTAATTCCCGTAACAGTTCGTACTGTTTCGTATCGATATAAGTAACCAGATTCCTTTTTTGAGCGGTAAATTTGCCGCCGATAGTGGTCATAATCGCTGTTAAATCCTGTTTGTGTGCGTGGTTGAATGTTAAGAAGATACATTATAGCATCATTTCGAGCAAGCAAAAATTTATTGTGGCCAGGTTCACCTAAACAGACGACTGCTGGCCGGGGGCGGGCTTGACGGTGCGACGATAAAGCTCATGCGTCAGCCCGGCAATGCGCGGCCAGTTGAACAGTTTGGCCACGGTCTGGTGGGCTTGGATGGCTTGCTTACTGACCCACTCCGGATTCCTTAAAGCATGGGTAATTCCCCAGGCGGTCGAGTCAACATTATCCGGATAGATTTTTATCCCGGTTTCGGCGTGTTTGACCACTTCTGAAAAACCACCCACATCGCTGACCACCAGCGGACAACCCAGCGCCATTGCCTCCAGCGCCACAATCCCAAACGGTTCATAAAGGCTGGCAAAAACAGCACAACTGGCTACTTTGAAGAATAGATTCCGTTGCTGATCCGCAACAAAACCGATGAAGTTGACCCGGTCGGCCACCCCTAAGTTCTGGGCCTGCAGCTTGAGATTGTCTGCTTCCGGTCCCTGGCCGGCAATGACCAGCCGCGCCTGGGGACACTCCTGCAATATTTGCGGCAGGGCCTGGATGATCAGGTGGACGCCTTTCTCATAGACCAATCTGGAGATGGTAAAGATGAGCTGTTCGCTGGGGGTGGCATATTTGGCCCGAAAGGCCGCCAGTTCGGTCGGGTTGTTATTCTTGCCCTGCAATTCAGCAATATTCACACCATTGGGAATGACGGCCAGTTTGTCGAAAGGCGTCTGGAAGAAGTATTGGACTTCATTGGCCATATGGCGGCTGCACACAATCACCCGGTTCGCCCGCCCAACCAGTTCCCGTTCGGCGTTATCAATGGCCTGTTGGAGTGGACTATCCAGGCGGCCGCGATAACGTCCCCGTTCGGTGGCATGGACGGTGGCGACCAGGGGACAATTCCAGGCTTGATTTAGGGTAATGCCGGCAAAACTGGTTAGCCAATCATGAACGTGGATCAGGTCGCACTGGCCATATTGCTGGCTCATCTGCCCCAGGTCATCGCTCATACGCTGGTTGACTTCAAGAACCGCCTGATAAAAGTTGCCCAGTGTCTCCAGCGGCGGGTGCAGTAACCGGTATACCCAGACCCCATCTTCCACCGAGCTTATGGAATTGGTTAATTGGGTAACCGGCGTAACCACCCTCACCTGCAGTCCTTGTTGAACCAGAGCCGGGGCCAATTCAGCCACGTGCCGGCCCAACCCGCCGACAACATTCGGCGGGTATTCCCAGGCAAGCATAAGAATGCGCATTCTGTTTCTGACCTCGTTCAGCGGGAACCGATCAATGTTCCGGGATATGCTTCGTTGGATATTTGGTAGACCCACAGCGGCGCGTTGAGCCGGCGCCCCTGACCGTCAAAAGCAATTGGGCCGGTGAGGCCAGCCAATTGAATCTGGTTGATGGTCGCCTTCACCTTGACTCGTTCAGGCGGGGCTGGTCCTTCCTGCAACGCCCGGTCGATGGCCGCCAGCAGAACATTGGCGGCCTCATACGCCAAGACAGCTCGAGGACCGGGTGGAAATCCGGCCAGCGCCTGGTAGGCGGCGCGAAACCGGTCGGCGGCGATATGGGCAGGCGCGGGGCCGGGCGAGACATAGATCAGGCCGTTGGCAGCCGGGCCGGCCACTTGCACCAATTGCCCACTGCCGACATCCGGCTGGCCAAAGATAGGCCGCGCCTGACTGGCCAACTGCCAGGCCACTATGAACTCACCGGCGGTGACCGCATCGGTATCCAGGAGGATCGCCTCAACAGCCGGGGTAAGCGGATCGATCCGGGCTGCGGTGACCGTGACCACCTGGCGGTAACCGGCGGCTTGAGCCAGTTGGGCTAATTTGGCGGTCGTTTCGGCTTTGGTTGCGGCCACGCTGACAATGCCGCTCTGATCGAGGTCGGAGTCGGCCACCGCGGTGGTCCAGGTCCAGGGGATGACCAGCGCCAAATCAGCCTGTTGATAAATCGGAATGGCCGCCTGAGTGGCCCCGCTGGAGAGATGACCTACCACGCCGACAACATCGGGGTCGGTTGCCAGCGCCTCGGCCTGGATTTTGGCCTGGTCAGGCTCGTCAAAATCATTCAAGGCGACCAGCTCGATTTTGTAGCCGTTTAGGCCGCCGCGCTGGTTGTATTCTTGCAGAGCCAGCTTAACGCCAAACAAGGTTTCATAACCCAGGGGGCGGTACAGCCCTTCAAAGGGCGCCACCAGGCCAATTTTTAAGGTCGGCGGCGCGCCGGCAGCCTTGATCGGCGCGCAGGCCGGCAGAAAGAGCAAGCCCAGGCAGATGATCATCAAGAGCCGGCTGGATCGGCCTGCAATCTTTGGCATCATATGATTCTGACTATTGGTTATAGTTTCAATGCTCATTTCTTGGATGAGCTTGCCTGCCAGGGCGTGAACTAAACTTCAGCTTGTTTGGCCCTGGCAACCCGGCGGATAGTTGGGAGCAATTCTGTATTAAGGGCATCTTTAACCACAAAATCATCCGCGCCGGCGGTTAAGGCAGCCTGGCGATAGCTGGCAGTGTCTAGCAAGGTTAAGGCAATGATACCCAGTTTGGGCCAAGCTGCCCGCATCCGCAGAATGGCTTCCATGCCCGATACTCGAGGCATGGCCAGGTCGGTTAAGACCACGTCGGGCTTCAGACGATGGATCAGAGCCAGAGCTTCCTCACCGCCTTCGGCTGCGCCGACCACGTTAATTTCATCCGCTCCCTGGAGAAAACGTTGGACAATTCTCAAGAAAGTGGGATTATCATCGACCAACAGTACGGAAATCGGTTTCATCTTCTCTCCCATTTTAGCTCATCCCGGTAAGTATAGCCAGCGCCTGTTTTAAGGCCAAGAATGGTCAGGAGTTAACACACCGGGTTATTTCGGATAGGCTCTTAGTCTCGGTTACAGATCCGCACCAGCCAACGGTAAGCGGGCCGTGACCCGGGTGCCAGCCCCTGGCTTCGATTCGATGGCCAACTGGCCCCCCAAGAGCGCCGCCCGTTCAGCCATCCCCGATAAACCACTGGTCCTTCCGGCAGCCTGAACCGCGGCCAAATTAAAGCCGGCGCCGTCATCTTCAATTTGTATCCCTAGCTGCTGCTGCTCAACCCAAAGCTGGACGGTAACGTGGCTGGGGCCGGCGTAGCGGGCCACATTGGTCAACGCTTCCTGGATAATGCGATAGGCGGCCGTCTCGGTTGCCGGGGCAAAGCGTTGGCCCTCCACGCCAGTATGTTTCAATCTCACCTCCAGTTTTGTTTGGGTGGTGTACCGTTCCAAATGCCAGGCCAGGGTCGGCAGCAACCCCAAATCATCCAGCATAGCCGGTCGCAATTCCAGGGATAGCTCACGCACCCGGGTAATGAGTTCATTGACCAGGGCTTTGGGTTCAGCCAGGCTGAAGCGAATCTCCTCATTGGGGAGTTGGACGCTCATTTCCAAAGTTAGTTTCAAACCGGTCAAGAGCTGGCCAACAGCGTCGTGCAGCTCGCGTGCAATGTGTCGCCGTTCCGCTTCCTGCACTTCAACCAGGCGGTGAGAAAGAAACTGAAGTCGTTCCCGTCCGGCTCTAACCTCCTCCAACAGTTGCTCTTGCTCGGCAAAGAGTTGAGCGTTTGCCAGGGCCACCGAGAGTTGGCTGGCGATGATCTGCAAAGTGCGCACTTCGTGGATGTTAAAATGATCAGCCTGGCTATGCTGCACATCCAGCACACCAATCAAGCGAGGACCTAGAAAAAGCGGAAAGGCAGCCTCAGACCGGGTTTCGGTCAGGAAGGGGTTGGGCAGATAGGCCGGGTTTTGGCTGACATTATTGGCGACCACCGGTTGCAGCGTGCGGGCAGCCTGAGCCACCAGGCTACGGGGCGCGTTGAGGGCAATGGCAAACCTTTGGGCCTTGAGCAGCGCGCCCGATTCGCCGGTACCCTCGTGAATGACCAGCAGGGATGGCTCGGCTGCTTGATTTGGCCCAACCTGCTGGCTGAGAAAAATGTGAACATGGTAATAACCAAACGTTTCTTTGAGACGGTTGGCTGTTTCGGCCAGGAGCGCCGCCGGATCCAGCAGCGTTATTAACTGTCGTCCAAGCTGGTGGGCCAGGTTCTCCCGGCGTTCCACCGCTTTCCGCTCAGAGATGTCGCGCAGAATAGCCAAAATCCGGTTGGGTTCGATCATCTTGGAGCTAATTTCAACCGGAACCAGGGAATTATCTGCTCGTCGGAGAAATCGCTCTCTGAGCAAAGTTTTGCCGGCCATAAGCTCCTCAAAGCCAAGCGGCAGGGCGGCCAAGTCCGATGCTGGAATCAACCGTGAAATATTTGACCCCAGTAACTCTTGGCGAGACTGCTGCAACAGATCACACGTTTTTGAGTTCACCTGAAGGATATACCCGTCCTGGTCGAGAATAATAATGCCGTCCGAGGCATGCTCCATCAAGAGGCGATATTTACTTTCGCTCTGGCGCAGGGCTTCCTCCGCCTCTTTCCGTTCGGTGATATCGGAGATAAGTCCTTCATAGGAAATAATGTTACCGGCCTCGTCTTTGCTCAACACCGCAGTATTTCTAACCCACCGGACCGAGCCGTTTTTGTGCATCAGGCGGTGCTCCAAAGGTTCGGCCGAGCCATTCTTAAGCAGTGCATTGACCTGTTCCACAACTGCCGGTCGATCTTCGATGTGAATCATCTGATACCACAGGTGAGGATTGGCTTCATATTCTTGATAAGTGTAACCGGTCACGGCCACGCAATTGGGGCTGTGGATGGTGCGGATCACTTGATTATTTTGGACTTGGACCGTATAGATATAATCGGTTACCGAGTTGAGCAGTTGTTTATAACGCTGCTCGCTTTCTTTGAGGGCTTGATTGGCTTTGACCAGGTCAGCCGTCCGTTGCAGGACTCGCATCTCCACTTCGTCGTGGGCCTGGCGCAGGGCGGTTTCGGTTTCTTTGAGTTTGGTAATATCCCGGTTCATGCCCACCAGGCCGATAATTTGACCGTGACTATCTTGAAAAGGGACTTTGATGGTTAAGACCCAGCGGGTGGTTTCGGTTTCGTGATCAAAAATAGGTTCTTCACGCAAAATCAGCGGTTCACCTGTCTGGAAAATATGCTGTTCATCCGCATAATATTGTGCGGCCAATTCCGGCGGCGAAAAATCGAAATCCGTTTTGCCAACCACCTCCGCCACACTCTTTGCCCCCAGATGACGTCTGGTAGCCTCGTTGACCAGTAAAAAGCGGCTGCGGGTGTCTTTAACATAGATGAGGTCGGGTAAGTTATCAACCAGAGCCCGCAATAGATTACGCTCCTCCACCAGGGCGTCGGCTATGTGGCCAGACTCACCAATTCTTGGTTGGAGCTGGGTATTGGTTTGAGCAAAGTTGGGTTGTTTGGGCTGGGTGAGGTCAATCATTACCGTTCTTAAGTGGTCAGCTTTACCGTCATTGCTCAAACCGATGCTGCTTTCCAACTGCACCGCTAACTGATCTCCAACCCGGTTGACCACCTTGATTTGACAGCTATGCCGGCCTGGCTGATCTAAGACATTCTGGCAGTGACGCTGAAATAAATTCTGGTCGGCCTGGCTGATGTAATCAGCTAATCGTTGGTTAAGCAGATCTTCTTTCTTTACCCCCAACACCTCGGCCGCAGCCAAATTCGCTCGTACGATACGCCCGTTTAGGGTCAGCACCAGATAACCAACCGGCGCATAATCATATAAGGGCCTATCCGAATAACCCAGCCGCCCGGAAAGCGATGAGAGCACAAGCA
>CAYNLK010000060.1:0-35622 GCA_964398055.1 uncultured Caldilineaceae bacterium | reverse complement strand
TTTTTAAGCTGCCAAAAGTGTCAACCTATCTCTGACCGTAATTGAACCATCCCGAATTTTGATAAGTTCATGGAATCTGTATTCAAGTGGCTAAATCAAAGGGGAGGTCGCTGATATCACGCAAACGCTTGCCATCGATCATGATGTTTAGCATATCGAGTTGATCTTCATTTCCAATTCCTTTGATTGCCTCTTGCAGCTCCGGTAAGGCAAAGTGATAGACACAATCCAAATCGCCTGTACCAAGGGCCAGCGAGGCAATCCGGGTCGGCAGTGGTTCGGCAATAACAGTGACAATGTGGGGAGTGTGACCTTTGCGATTTCTGACCAGGTTCAACGCTTCAGTACGCGTATTTTGTGACCTATCGCTTCTGATCGTCCATTTGCAGGAGATGCTGGCGTGGAGGATTGGACGTGTATCAGGGTGATTAGTCTTACGAAGAGGGGATAATCTAACGCAGGCATCATCATTTCTTACAACTTCACCCAAACGATTAATTTCTTCATCAGAAACCGGCAGTCTGCCTATGATGATGTCTGGTTTGACAATATAATCACCGCCAAGAGCGGATCCCAAGACTTTGTCACTACTGATTACTTGTTGCAGATACGTCAAATGGTCATATTGATAAAACCCTGAGATCGCAGTGTGTTCAGTGGTGTAATACCAATCGCCGGGTCGCAAATGCTGTAAGAGGTTGAAGGCTTTCTCCAAAAACTCCTTGGTGAGATGCTCAAAACGGTTACCGGCAGTCTGACCAGTGATATTCTTGTAATTCTTTGAATGGCTTAATCGATTAACAATCGCCCAAGCAATGGCTACACTTGATCTGTTATCCCCATCGGCAAAATTGGGGTAATCTCCCTTTTTGCTGTCCCGTTTGATTCTGATAATTTCGCTGCAAATACGATCATGATACTCTTGCCGGAGTTCTGCAATGTTCATGAAACTTCTCCCAAATAGAAAGTACTATCACTTTGGTTTATAAAAGCCGATGACATATTCTTCGTGCATTCGTTGCTGAATTTGCGAATTCAAGTCAAGCTTGAAACCGGCTGGCATCATTCTTCGATCACGATCCAAATTCCGAACACCAATTTTCGGCACTTCAAAACCAATTTTTTGACCTATATCAGCCAAGCAGATTTGAGTTTCTGTATCTCGACCCCGCAGTATAGAACTACCCACAACTACAATGGCTGCCTTACCCGGTTTTAATACTCGAAACATTTCCCTCAAAGTTCGCGTCATCTCCGAGTAATAACGATGTAACACGTGTCCTTTCTTGGAGTCACGCTTAGATATATCCGCCACGACTTCGGCTGTCTTTTCAGGTAATGCTTCAAATTCAAACCCAATCAAACTTTCACCGCCGATGTATTCCTGGCGCTTATACCCAAGTTCAGTTATAGAATGTCCCATCCATACTAAAGAGAATTTGTGCGCTCGCATATAATCAATGGCATTTGAGGCATAAGGAGGAGACGTGACAATCAAATCAATCGTGGCCTCATCAAGAGGTAAATTTTGAGCGTTACCATATTTAAATTGAGGGCGAATTTTTCCCAAGCCAGGTTTCAGCAAACTCTTGAGGTTTTGTTGGTAGCGCTTATTAAACTCATCCAAAGCAGAACGCAAAGTTTTTGTTAGAAATCTTCTTCGGTCCGAGTCATTGTTTACCGGTTCTTGGCCCAACAGAAGCTGACCAGTTCTGTTAAACACAACCTTAGCTCGATGAGGACGGGTATGCGCCAAATCGAAAGCCAATGAAACTCCACCTGATTTGGTGATAATGATGGCGGAGAAAACTAATTCAAAGAAAGCCCTGATTACTGGATTGGATATCTTTTCGATTTCAGTGATGAGCGCCAGCAATTCAATTTGCGTTTCATAAGCAAACCAGTAGTCGATAAATTTTTTGGTGTCAGAGTTCCACCTTATATCCAAAGCTTTTTCCAGTTCACTACGTCTTCCATTTACGGAAAGTGTTGCTTGTGCCAGAATTGTATCGCCAACCCTGGCAACTTCCTCTGGGTTAAGAAGCGATACTTTGACTTCAGAAATAGCCAGGGCAAGCGGATCAATATCAAAACCAACTCCCCGCCTCCCTAACAGAAATGCTTCGACGACCGTAGTTCCTGAGCCGGTCATAGGGTCAAGAACAGTGTCACCGGGTTTGGTCAAGGCTGCAATAAATTTGCGTGGCAACTGGGGAGGAAATTTTGCTGGAAAAGAGTGAAAGTTGTGAGAAGCATAGCCGCTATCCTGATCGTGAAAATCCAAATCTTTTGAGAGAAGTTCAATTAGTTTCTCTCGATAAGTTGCTTCTGCTTCAACTTGATCAGGGTTGCCAAATGGTAGGGTTAATTGATTTGCAGTCATTTGAATAACCTCTAAACACTCTTGACCTTATCATACCGGAATGTTGGCCTTTTGTCCACACGCAATTGTCAAAAGCCACTGACCCTAATTCAGTTTCGACGACTGCGCCATAGCCCAAAAGCCAGCAGCGCCATCAAGCCCCCTATGATACCGCCTGCAGCAATGTTACGGGACGTGACTCCCCACCGCCTACCCTGTATCATACCGGCCACCGGCTGGACTTTCTGCCGGGGCGTGACGCCAAAGACCAGGTGCAGCAAGGCTGCGGCCAGGCGATAATGACCCGGCCGGCGCACCAGCGTGGCCAGGTCAAAGGGCAACGGCGGCCGGCCGACCAGGTAAGCGTGCGACTGGGTAAAGGCCAGCAAGCCCTCCCGGCCGTGAGTCCGGCCGCTGCCCGATTTCTTGACCCCGCCAAAAGGCAGCAGCGGCACCCCATACTGCACCAGCGAGTCGTTGATCAGCACCGAGCCGGCCTGCAGCCGGTGGGCGACGCGTTCGGCCCGGGCCAGATTCTCACTCCAAACCGAGCCGCCCAGACCGTAGTCGCTGTCGTTGGCCAGCCGGATCGCCTCGGCCTCATCTCTAACCTTCATGATCGGCAGAATCGGGCCGAAGGTCTCCTCGCGCATCAAGCGCATCCGGTGATCGACATCGACCACAATCGTTGGTTCAAAGAACATCCCCTGCCGCCGGCCGCCGTAGACAATCCGCGCCCCCTGGGCGACGGCTTCGGCCAGGTGGCGCTCGATGATCTCAACCTGGCGCGCCGTGGTAATTGGCCCGAAATGGTGCGGGCTGTCCGGGCGATCACTGTAACCCGGCTTGAGCAGCTTGGCCTCGGCGATCATCCGGGTCACAAACCGGTCGTACACCGGCTCGACCACGTAGACCCGCTCGACGCCCATACAGGTCTGCCCGGCGTTGAAGGTGGCCCCCCACAGGCCCCACCGGGCGGCCTGATCCAGATCGGCATCCTCCAGCACAATCATGGCATCCTTACCGCCTAACTCACAGGCGACCGGGGTCAGATTTTCGGCGGCCGCCCGTAACACTTTTTTGGCGGTCGGGACAGAACCGGTCAAAAAGATGTAGTCAGGACCGGCCTCGACCAGGGCCGCGCCGGTGCTGCCGTCGCCGGGCAGCACCCGCACAAATGGCGCCAGTTCCGGCGCCCGGACAAACAACTGCTCGATCAGCAGGCCGGTGGCCGCGCTCTCCTCGGACGGCTTGAGCAGCACCGTGTTGCCGGCCAGCAGCGCCGAGATAACCGGCCCCACCGCCAGAGCAAAGGGATAGTTCCAGGGCGAAATCACGGCCACTACCCCGCGAGGGCGATATTCCACATAACAGCGTTTGAAAAAGGCTAATCCCTGCGAGACCCGCTGCCGGGCCAGCCAGCGCGGGGCGTAGCGGCAATACTGCTGCAACAAATCGAGAGTGACAAATAGCTCCAGCAAGGCATCCTGCCGGCTCTTGCCACAGTCCCGGTTGATCACGGCGGTGATCTCATCCAGCGAGTCGAGCAGCAGACTCTGGAACTGGCGGAGAATCCGCACCCGTTCGGTGACCGGCTGCTGGCTCCAGGTCAGCAAAGCCAGCCTCATCTCCCGGTGAGCCTGCTGCACTGCCGTTGGTGAGGTTATTGGCGCTTCGGCAAATTGCAGGCCGGTCGCCGGATTGATACAGGGGATGGTGGCTGGGTTGGTGATCATTTGGCTCTCCCTTGGCGTTGTAGGTTGACTCTCCTTTTATACACGCAAATCATCTTTTTGAAAATAATCCACCAGTCACCACATTCTAATACCTTTTACTCGTTTACTCGTTCCCAAACTGAGTTTGGGAACGAGTAAATAGGCTAACAGTCACCCCATTCTAATACAGTTCTAATACAAATTTAATATACTGTTAGGCGATTTTGTTCACAATTACCAGGCGACCGGCCCTTAAATAGCGCCGGTCACCTGGATGACACGCCAGCTAATTTCCTATCCGGGGATTAATCAAAGCGGCTTGGCCCCATCTATCCTGGATAGTTGGGGCATTTTCTTACGACATGATGTTATGATGAGGAGGAAGCGTCGATGATCGAAGTTATTGATCTCACCAAAGCGTACGGCCCGATCGAAGCCCTGCGAGGTATCTCCTTCCAGGTGGCGCCAGGCGAAATCGTGGGCCTGCTGGGGCCGAACGGCGCCGGCAAATCGACCACCATCAAGATCTTGGCCGGCTACCTCCAACCGGATAGCGGCGTGGTCAAAGTCAACGGGCTGGATGTAATGACCCACCCTCGTGAAGTCCAGGCCCAACTCGGTTATTTGCCGGAAAACGCGCCGCTCTACCCGGAACTGTCGGTGCAGGCTTATCTCAAGCTCATGGCCGACCTGCGCGAAATCCCGCGTGACGAGCAGCCCGCTCGACTATCCGAAGCCGTCTACGCTACCGGCCTGGTCGAGCACCTGACCCGGCCCATCGGCCAGCTCAGCAAAGGTTACCGGCAACGGGTTATGCTGGCCCAGGCCATCCTGCCCCAGCCCAAACTGCTCATCCTCGACGAGCCAACCGTAGGGCTTGACCCTACCCAGATTATCGAAATTCGCCACCTGATCCGCCGGCTGGCCAAAAACAGCACCATTCTTTTTTCTTCGCACATCCTCTCTGAAGTGGAAGCGGTCTGCGACCGGGTGATTATTATCATCAACGGCCAGATCAAAGCCGACGCCCGCCTGACCGAGCTGTCGAGCACAACCGATGCGATTGTAGTGCTGCAACAAGAGACGCCGGGGGTTGAGCAGGCCATGCAGCGGCTGCCCGGCGCTGGCCAAATCGAGTCGCTGCCGGCGGCCGACGGCTACCCCACCTATCGGATTGTGGGCCAAGACGGGGTTGACCTCTGCCCGGCCATTTATGAGCTGGCCCGCCGGGAGAATTGGCCGTTACGGGAACTGCGCCGCGACACCCGCACTCTGGAATCGATTTTCAACCAATTGGCGACCACGCCGGAGGTGATCCAATGAAGCAAATCCTGGCGATTACCCGCAAAGAGCTGAACGGCTACTTTGGTTCGCCCATGGCTCTGATCTTCGTGGGCGTCTTTTTGGCCGCAACCCTATTTACCTTCTTTTGGGTGGATGCCTTTTTTGCCCGCGGCGTCGCCGACGTCCGCCCGATGTTCCAATGGATGCCCATCCTGCTCATTTTTTTGGTGGCCGCCCTGACCATGCGCCAGTGGAGCGAAGAGCAGCGCAGCGGCAGCCTGGAGATTCTGATGACCCTGCCGGTCCGGCCCTTCCAACTGGTCCTGGGCAAATTTCTGGCCGTTCTGATTCTGGTAGCGATAGCCCTGGCCTTGACCCTCTTTCTACCCATTACCGTGGCGTTGGTGGGCAACCTGGACTGGGGGCCGGTCATCGGCGGCTACCTGGCGGCCCTACTGCTGGCCTCAGCCTACACCGCCATCGGCCTATTTGTCTCCTCCCGCACCGATAACCAGATTGTCTCGCTCATTCTGACCGTGCTGGTGGGCGGCCTTTTCTACCTGGTTGGCTCGCGCGGACTGACCGACTACACCAGCGACAACATCGCCGAAATCCTGCGGGCCATGGGCGCCGGCAGTCGTTTTGAAAGCATCGAACGGGGGGTGATCGACCTGCGCGACCTGGTCTACTACCTCTCGCTGGCCATCTTCTTCCTGAGCCTGAACGTCGTCTCGCTCGACAGCAAGCGCTGGAGCCAGTCCGAAAATAGCGCCGCGTATCGCCGCGGCCTTATCCTGACGGTGGCGCTCGTCGGCCTGAATTTAGTGCTGCTGAATGTCTGGCTCTATCCGCTCAGCCGCGCCCGCCTCGACCTGACCCAGCAGCGCGAATATAGCCTCTCGCCGACCACTTACGAACTGCTGAGCAACTTGCAGGAACCGTTGCTCATTCGCGGCTACTTCAGCGAAAAGACCCATCCCCTGTTGGCCCCGCTGGTGCCCCGCATCCGCGATATGCTGGCCGAGTATCGACTGGCCTCCAACGGCCAGGTGGTCGTCGAAATTGTCGATCCTGTCCGGGACGCGGAGAAAGAAACCGAGGCCAACCAGACCTATGGCATCCAGCCCACCCCCCTCCAAACCGCCGACCGCTACGGAGCTTCGGTCGTCAACGCCTATTTTGACGTGCTGATCCGCTACGGCGACCAGAGCGAGGTCATTAATTTTAGGGACCTGATCGAGATTCAGCCTTATCGCAACGGCCAGGTGGATGTGCGGCTACGCAACCTGGAGTACGATTTAAGCCGGGCCATCAAGAAGGTGGTCTACGGCTTCCAGAGCATCGATGCCCTGCTGGCCTCGATTCAGGAGCCGGTGAAGCTGACTCTCTACTACACCCCCGCTACCCTGCCAGACTGGCTCAAGGAGGCACCTGCCACCATCCAGCAGGTGGCTCAGGATATTGGGGCCGTCTCTAACGGTAAATTTTCTTTTGAACGGGTCGATCTGGATGACCCGGCCAGTCCGGCCAATCGCCAGGCGATGGTAGATCAATTTGGCCTGCAACCCATCCCTACCTTCCTCTTCTCCACCGACAGTTATTACCTGCACATGGTGCTGCAAATGGGCGACCAGGCCCAACTGTTATATCCCTCCGGCGAATTGAGCGAGGCCAATATCCGCACCGGCATTGAGTCGGCGCTCAAGCGGAGCGCGCCCGGTTTCCTGAAAGTCGTCGGCTTGTGGACCCCGCCCGACACGCCCACCCAGGATATGTTTGGCCAGATGCAGCCATCCTTCAAACAGTACCGCACCATCACCCGGCAACTGGGCCTGGATTACACCGTGAAACCGGTTAACCTGTCCACCGGCCAGGTGCCTCGGGATGTCGACGTGCTGGTCGTCATTGCCCCACAAGGAATGACCGATAAAGAACGGTACGCCATCGACCAATACCTGATGCAGGGCGGCGCGGTGGTGGTCGCTGCCGGGAATTACGTCCTCAATCCCGATATGTTTACCGGCAACCTGGGCGTGCAAAAGGTCGAGGGCGGCCTGCAAGAGCTGCTGGCCCACTACGGCGTCAACGTGGGCGATTCGCTGGTGCTCGATCCGCAGAACGAGCCTTTCCCGGTGCAGGTGGCCCGTGATTTGGGGGGCATGCAGGTCCGCGAAATTCAGGCCATCGACTACCCCTTCTTTGTCGACGTTCGGCCCGACGGCATGGACAGCCAAAGCCCGATTCTGGCCAGCCTGCCGGCGGTCACCCTGAACTGGGTTTCGCCGGTTGAGGTAGACGAGGCTAAGAATGCTAATCGCCAAGTTGACACCCTGTTGCGCTCCAGCCCGGCATCGTGGCTGCGCAGCAACACCGACATCCAGCCGAATCTGGATCTTTATCCCCAAATGGGCTTCCCGGTTGAAGGCGAGCCGCAAGCCTACCCGCTGGCCGTATCGGTGCAGGGCGTCTTTGAGAGTTACTTCAAAGACAAACCCTCACCTTTGACCGAGTCGGCTGACAGCCAACAAACCGGGCCAAACGCCGACCCGCTGAGCCAGCCGGCCACGGTGGAGCAGCCGGAGCAGCCCACCACCATCGGCACCATTGAAAGCTCGCCGGAAACAGCCCGGTTGGTGGTCATCGGCAGCTCAGAATTCCTCAACGATATTGTCTTTGACCTGTCAGCCAGCCTGAGCGGCAATCGTTACCTGAATAACTTACAATTTATGCAAAACACGGTCGATTGGTCGGTCGAAGACCTGGATTTGCTCAACATTCGTTCCCGGGGCACGTCGGCCCGCGTCCTCAACCCGCTGACTGAAAGCGAGCAGTCCTTCTGGGAAGGTCTAAATTACGGGCTGGCCTTGCTGGCATTACTGGCCATCGGCCTTGTCTGGCGCTGGCGCCGGCAAAACGAACAGCCAATGGAACTGCTGCCGCCGGCAAAAACCGGCTCGCTCCAGCCTCCCAGAACGGATGAAGCCCAAACGGTCGGCAGCAGCCGGTAGTACTTTGCGAGTCAGATACTTGCACATTGAGCCAGAAATTTTTTGCCACGAAGGACACGAAGAGACACAAAGGAAAATTTAAGGCAATTCAGTGTCCTTTGTGTTCCTTTGTGGTTTATTTGACCTGATTTGGCCGAAGATGGCTTGTCCAGGCCAGGAGGTAACAACGATGAACAAACTCAATCAAATCCTAATTGCTTTAGTGGTTGTTCAAATTGCTTTAGCAGCCTTCGTCTTCTGGCCGCGGCCCGCGGCCCAGGCCGAAGGCGGCCCGCTGGTGAGCGGCTTCAACACGGCCGAGGTGATCGGCCTGACCATCAGCGATGGCGACGGCCACCGGGTCGCCCTGGCCAGAAGCGGTGACGGCTGGGTTCTGCCTGAGGCCGATGACTTTCCGGTCAAGGCCGATAGCGTGACGCCATTTCTGGATAAAATCGGGGTGCTCCAATCAAACCGGCTGGTGGCCCAGACCGAGAACAGTCACCGGCGGCTGCAGGTGGCCGCGGATGAGTTCAATCGCCTGGTCGAAATCAGCCTGGCCGATGGGGCCAGCCACAAACTGTTTATCGGCAGCTCCGCCGGGGCCGGGGCTACCCACGTGCGCGTCGACGACCAGCCCCAGGTTTACCTGACCGCCGACCTGACCGGCTGGGATGCCAATGCCCAGGCTTCGGCCTGGATCGATACCCTCTACTTCACCCTGCCCCAAACGGCTACCGTCGCCCTGACCCTGGAGAATACAAACGGCCGGTTCGAGTTTGAAAAGAGGGGTGACAGTTGGACCATGGCCGACCTGGCCGACGGTGAAACCCTTAAGACCGACGAGGTCACCCGGCTGGTCAATCTGGCCAGCGCAGTCCGCCTGGTCGAACCCATTGGCCGGACCGAGCAGCCTGATTTTGGCCTGGCCGAGCCGCAGGCCGTCGTTACGCTAAAAACAGCCGACGGCGACTACACCCTGCAGGTGGGGGCCAAAAATCCGGATACGAACAACTACGTACTCAAAGCCTCAAATTCGCCCTATTACGTTTGGGTGGCCGAAATGACCGCCGACGACTTTGTCGTCAAGAGCCAGGCCGATTTTGTGGAACAAGACTCGCCTGCAACACCGGCAGAAAGTCAGCCAACCGAGTAGAGGCTTGCGCACGCCCACTACCACGAGCGGATACCCGGCATTTTGATAAGATAACGCCGTTGATAGATTGAACCGCTGAAACGCTGAAAAGGTTGAAATCGCTGAATTTCTACCTTTTCTCAGCGTTTTCAGTAAACTCAGCGGCCTCAGCGATTCTAACGAGCCGAGTAAATCCAGCCACTTCGCATACCACCTGCAATCTGTAACCTGCCACCTGCCACCTGCCACTTGTTACCTGTTACCTGTTACCTGCTACCTGCTACCTGCCACCCGTCACCTGCCACCTGCTACCTGCCACCTGCCACCTCTATTACTCATCTAACACCGCTCTAGCGCAATTCTAACAATCCTTGAGTACAATAACCACAATTGAACAAGTCAGCGAACCTCCATCCTGTTGCGGGAGTGGGGGCAGCGATAACTGAAAGAGTTAAGGAGGATTATTATGGCTAAAATTATTGGCATTGATTTGGGCACAACGAACAGCGTGGTCGCGGTGATGGAAGCCGGCGACCCGGTGGTCATTCCCAACGCCGAGGGTGGCCGGACCACCCCCAGCGTGGTTGCTTTTAACAAAAACGGCGAGCGGCTGGTCGGCCAGACCGCCAAGCGTCAGGCCGTCACCAACCCCGACAACACCGTCTACTCCGTCAAGCGCCTGATTGGCCGCGACTATGCCGACACCGCCATCGAACGAAAGATGCTTTCTTACAAGATCGAGCAGGGGCCTAGCCACGACGCTCTGGTGCGCATCCCGCAGATGAACCGGACCTACTCCCCGCAGGAGATTTCGGCTATGATCCTGCAGAAGCTCAAGACCGACGCCGAGGCTTACCTGGGCGAGCCGGTTACCGAGGCGGTCATTACCGTGCCGGCCTACTTCAACGACAGCCAGCGCCAGGCCACCAAAGACGCCGGTAAGATTGCCGGGCTGAACGTCCGCCGCATCATCAACGAGCCGACCGCGGCAGCCCTGGCCTATGGCCTGGACAAGAAAGAGGATGAAACCATCCTGGTCTTCGACCTGGGCGGCGGCACGTTCGATGTGAGCATTTTGGAAGTGGGCGACAACGTCATCGAGGTCAAATCGACCAGCGGCGACACCCACCTGGGCGGCGATGACTGGGACCAGCGCGTGGTCGATTGGATTGTAGCCGAATTCAAAAAAGAACAGGGCATCGACCTGAGCAAAGATAGGCAGGCCCTGCAGCGACTGAAGGAAGCGGCTGAAAAGGCCAAAATCGAGTTATCGACCGTAATGGAAACCGAGATCAACTTGCCCTTCATCACCGCCGACGCCAGCGGGCCGAAACACCTGCAACTGAAGTTGACTCGCAGCAAGTTCGAGCAGTTGACCGAAGATCTGCTCAACCGGGTCAAAGGACCCTTCGAGCAGGCGCTCAAGGATGCCGGCCTCAAAGCCAGCCAGATCGACGAGGTTGTGCTGGTGGGCGGTTCCACCCGGATGCCGATGGTCCAGGAACTGGTCAAAAAGCTGACCGGCGGCAAGGAGCCGCACAAGGGGGTTAACCCCGACGAGGTAGTGGCCGTGGGCGCGGCCATCCAGGGCGGCGTGCTGGCCGGCGACGTCAAGGACGTGCTGTTACTCGACGTGACGCCGTTGAGCCTGGGCGTCGAAACGTTGGGTGGGGTGATGACGACCCTGATCGAGCGCAACTCGACTATTCCGACCAAGAAAACCGAAATCTTCAGCACCGCCGATGACAACCAGACTGCGGTCGATATCCACGTGTTGCAGGGTGAGCGGCCGATGGCCGGCGATAATATGACTCTGGGTCGCTTCCGGCTGGAAGGTATCCCGCCGGCGCCGCGGGGTATCCCGCAGATCGAGGTGACCTTCGACATCGACGCCAACGGTATTCTGAACGTGAGCGCCAAAGATAAGGCCACCGGCAAAGAGCAGAAGATCACCATCACCGCCAGCACCAACCTGAGCAAGAGTGAGATCGACCGGATGGTCAAGGAAGCCGAGAGGAACGCCGAGGCCGACCGCCAGCGCAAGGCCCTGATCGAGGCCCGCAACCTGGCCGACAACCTGGTTTACCAGGCCGAGAAAACTCTGCGCGACCTGGGTGACAAGGCTGAGGCCAGCCTGAAAGCTGAGGTCGAGCGCAAGGTTGAAGAGGTCAAGAAAGCCCTGGAAGGGGACGACAAGGCCCGCATCGTCAGCGCCAGCGAAGCCTTACAGCAAGCCTTGAGCCAGCTTGGCCAGGCCGTTTACCAGCAGCAGGCTCAAACGCAACCGGGCAGCAACGGCCACAGCGCTCGCCAGCCCGACGCCAGCGACGAAAACGTGGTCGAAGGCGAATTCAGCGAGGCTTAATACACCATCTCGCCGCGCACAAACGCGGCGGTGCGACCGTCGGCCGGGCGTTCAAAAAACGTGAGAGTATCGGCTACCTCAACCAAGCGACCGTCGAGCAGAAAGGCGGTGCGGTGGGCCAATCGTTTGGCCTGGAAGATGTTATGGGTGACCAGGACCACGGTGACGCCCCGCTCCCGGTTGACCGTGGTCACAATCTCCTCGATCAGCCTGACATTGTAGGGGTCCAGATTGGCGGTGGGTTCGTCCATCAGCAGCACGTCGGGCCGGACCACCAAAGCCCGGGCCAAGGCAACCCGCTGGGCCTCGCCGCCGCTGAGGGTACGGGCCGACGCCTGGGCCAACTGTTCTAGCCCAACCCGGCTCAGGGTGTCGGCCACGGCCTGGTCAATCATTTTTTTGCTCTGGCCGCGCACCTTCAGGCCGTAAGCCACGTTGGCGGCCACCGAACGATTGAGCAACACCGGACTTTGGAAAACCGTGGTAACTTTGCGGCGCACGTCCAGGGGGGGGATGGCCCCGTTGAGCAAGTTACCCTCAAAAGTCAGCACGCCACTGGCCGGCTTCTCCAGGAAGTTGAGCAGCCGCAGCAAGGTACTTTTGCCTGCGCCGCTGGGGCCAACGAGGGCCAAAATTTCACCCGCATAAATCTCAAGCTGGTCTACTTGCAAAACGGTCCGGCCGTTGTAAGTTTGGGTTAAATTTTCCAGTTGGTAGATGAGTTGTGCAGCCATCAAAACTCAGCGGTTGATATCGCGGCCCTGCATGCGAGTCATCACCAGATTGGCCATAAAGGATAGGAGCAACAGAATAATACCCAAAGCGATGGCCAGCGCAAAGTTGCCTTTTTGGGTTTCCAGAATGATGGCGCTGGTCAGGGTACGGGTTTTGCCGGCAATGTTGCCGCCGGTCAACATCACCGCGCCAACCTCTGAAATTACCGCGCCAAAGCCGGCGGCCATCGAGACAATAACGCCAACGCGAGCCTCCATCAAAATGGCCACGGTCGCCTGCCAGTTGGTGGCGCCCAGGGCGCGCAGTTGCGGGCGCAGGTTAGGGTTGACGGCCATGACCGCGGCCATGGTAAAGCCGGCCACCAACGGAAAGGAGATGATCATCTGGGCCACGCTCATCGCCCGCGGCGTAAAGAGCCAGCCCAACTGGCCAAAGGGACCGCTACGAGAGAACATCAGGTACACGAACAGGCCAATCACCACCGGTGGGAAACCCATGCCGGTATAGAGCAGCGCCATCACCAACCGGCGTCCGGGGAAGCGGGCCAACCCCAGCAATGCGCCAATGGGTATCCCGACCAGGGTACTAAAAAAGAGGGACACTCCGGCCACATACAGGGACAGCCCAATAACTTCATAGAGATTGGGATTGAAGCTAAAGATCAGTTCAAAGGCCCGGATGACGCCTTGGATAATGTCGTTCATACTATCGTCTACTGCTGTTTGGCCGCTCGCCAGGCTGCCGAGTCCGGCACAAAGAGCGGCTGGCCAAATTCGTCTACCCCAAACTGGCTGATGAGCGCCTGCGTCTCCAGCAATGTCATCCAGTCAAGGAAAGTTTCCGCCCCGGCCGCATTGACGTTTGGACATTTTTCCGGGTTGACCTGAATAACCCCATACGGGTTGAACAAACGGGAGTCGCCCTCGACCAGAATCTCCAGCTCGGTGCCCACCAACTTGCGGGCCAGGTAGGTGGCCCGGTCGCTGAGGGTGTAGGCCAGTTGCTCATTGGCAATGGTCAGCACGGCCCCCATACCCTGCCCCACCGACTGGTACCAGTCGCCCTCGGGTCGTTTGTAGGGTTTGGTCGAATCGATCTCGGCGGCCGCGATCAGGGTCAAACCGGTGGCTTCCCAAAGACTCTGCTCCTTGGTGTGAGTGCCGGAATTGTCGCCCCGGGAGATGAAGGGGCTTTGGCTTTGGGCAATTTTGATCAAGGCCGCGGCCGCATCGGTCATACCGCGCACCCCGGCTGGATCAGCCGGTCCGCCAACGATGACAAAGTCATTATACATCACATCTTGCCGGTTGAGGCCGAAGCCATCGGCCACAAAGGCATCTTCCTGCTTACGGGCATGCACCAACACCACGTCGGCGTCGCAGTTCTTACCCAGTTCAATGGCCTGGCCGGTACCCACGGCGATCACTTCCACGTTGGCGCCATAGCGAGTCTGAAAGTCGGGCAGAATCACCTCAAGCAAACCCGAGTCCTGGGTGCTGGTGGTTGTAGCCAGCACCAGCCGGCCCACCTGCTGGCCGGTCGGCTCAGCTGGCGAGACCGTCACGGCCAGGGCAGCCAACTGCCACGCCAGCAGCGCCTCGGCATCGGCGGGGCTGGGCACACACAGTTTCCAACCCACCTCAATAACATCGACATTTTCGATCCGGGCAAAGCTGCTATCTTCGCCATTTTTGGCGTTGGTCACCGCGGCGATGGCCGGATAGGCCAACACATCCCCATAGACCTTTTCGGCAATCTTCGACAGCCAGTCATCGGCCTGGACGATGATCTCCTGCTCGCAGGCGACCGCCGCTTGTCCCACCGGGGCAGCCAAAACCATTGGCTGCAACATCACAGCTAACAGAAACAACACGATGATAACGAACAATGGTTTGAGGGTTTTCATAACTATACTAACCATTCTATGTTACCGGTTTCTTGGACCTCATACCCGCCCAGAGCCATAATATTTTCTTTGGCTTCGTCGGTAATCAGCCAATGGGCCAGCGCCTGAATCGGCCGCCGGGACCACTCTTCGGCGGGTATGACCAGGTCGTACCGCTCGGTGGTCAGCGGCACAAAGCCCAGGCCAAAAGCCAGGGCGGCCGTTTCAATCCCTAACCCCACATCAGCCCGGCCCTCGGCCACGGCTTCGGCCACAGCCGTATGAGTCGGCGCTTCATCGTCGTATCCGGAGACCTGCTGCGGCATTAGCCCTGACTGCCGGAGTTGGGCATCCAGCCAGACCCGTGTACCCGTGCCTGATTGGCGGTTGATAAAACGCACATCGGGCCGGGCCAAATCGGCCAGCCCGGTCAGCCCGGCCGGATTGAGCGGAGCCACAATCAAGCCCAGGCGGCGGTGGGCCAGGGTCAGCAGGGCGACTCGCCGGCCGGGCAAGAAGCGCCGGACAAAGGGTGCGTTATAGGTGTCGCTCTCCTCATCCCACAGATGCACCCCGGCCAGATCGGCCTCACCCTCGGCCAGGGCGATCAGCCCTCCCAGACTGCCGGTGAAGTCAAGCAGCGGCGTGTAATCTGGGGCCACCTGGTCAAAGTTAGCGCTGATCAGGGCCAGGGCTGGATCATGACTGCCGACAAAGTGGAGCGACTGCTCCGGCCAGGCGGCGGTCTGTCGTTTCAATGCCCGCCAGCGGTCCAGGGCCAGCCGCATGGCCAGTTCCGCCTCGGCCGGGGTATAACCGGCCGTGAGCAGTTCCAGCAAAAAGGCTTCGGCCCGATGGACCAGGGCCGCCCGGCGCAGCGGCTCAGTTTGGGTCGCCGGGATGGTTGCCGCCACGTGCGTACCCTGCCCCGGCCGGCTGACGACCAACCCCTGGCGGGCCAACTCGGCGTAAGCGCGCTGGGCTGTCCCGATGGTACAGGCCCATTCGGTCGCCATCTCCCGCACCGACGGCAGTCGGTCGCCGGGGTTGAGGGTCTGGTGCATGATTTTCTGCCGAATGGCTTCGGCGATTTGGTGATAGAGGGTGGGGTCAGACATAGGTTGTCACTTCTTCGGTTACCAGGGTAATAAAGTATAATTAAATCGGTACAATTATACTTTATTCGACCGAGGAGTCAACAAAAAGGGAGTGACCTGGGGGCGTGAAAGTGGGGGTAAGAAGCAACAGCGTTATATCAAGAATACATAACGGGTGGCAAAAAAAGAGGCTTATGACCTGTCGATAAAATATTCGCCAAAGCGCTGGTTGATTAATTCATTCAGGCCGTTGGTGAATTCGTGAAAGCGCTGAATATAATCCTGGGCCGCGGCGGTGAGTTCAGAGCCGCCGCCGCCAACCCCACCGGTTTGAGTATCAACCAGTTTGATACCCAGACGCTCTTCACTCTCGTGGATTTTGTCCCAGGCCCGGCGGTAGGAGATGCCCATTTTTGCGGCTGCGGCCGAAATCGAGCCGGTTTCCGCCACCGCTTCGAGCAATTTCACCCGCCATGTACTCAAGACCACCTGACCCGCTTCCTCTATCCAAAAATTGGCCCTGGCTTGCATAGTTTACTTGGCATCACCCTCAATCAAACGATTGATTTTGCTCATTAGATCTCGCACCACAAAAGGTTTGACCACATACTCATCAAACATATGGGCATAGTTGGCGGTTTCAGACTCATCTTCCAGATAGTGACGGGCCGTGAGCATAATGACCGGAATATCGGCATATTTTGGTTCACTCTTAATTTTTTCCAAGACCTGCCAGCCATCCATCCCGATCATCATAATGTCGAGCAGGATTAATTCAACGTTACTGGCTTCTTTGTTTAAGAGCTGCAATCCTTCGGCCCCACTGTAAGCCGATAACACTTCAAAACCCTCCCGCTCCAGAATCAATTTGCCGAGGGTTACCATCTCACGGTCATCGTCAATCATCAGTATTCGGTGGGTCACGCTTGTTACTCCTTTTGATGGAAGGGACCTAAGTCAAGAGGAGTATAACATAACTGGGATAGATTAGCAATGGGAATTAAGCCCAATTCTAACCGTCACACCGCGTTCAGCCAGATATGACCTTCACAGCTTATTTTCATTGGCGAAAGAATGGGTTATGATGTAAAATTTGGGCAGCAAGAGGATAAATATGCTACCACTCAGCCAACTGCCGACTCCTAACGGCCGTCCCGAAATCCGTTTGGCCCTACCCAGCAAGGGTCGGATGGAAGAGGAAACCCTGGCCCTGTTGAAAGATTGCGGCCTGCCGGTCAATAAGGTCAACCCGCGCCAGTACATTGCCGAAATTCCGGAAATCCCTCACCTGGAGGTCTGGTTTCAACGCTCGGCCGACGTGGTGCGTAAGGTGCGTGATGGCGATGTAGACCTGGGCATCGTTGGTTTTGACACGGTGGTGGAATATCGGGGTTCGGGCGACGAGGTGGTCATCCTCCACGATGGTCTGGGCTACGGCCAGTGCCGGTTGTGCATCGCCGTACCGGAAGAGTGGGACGAGGTCAGCACAGTCAGCGACCTGGCGATCTTGGCCCGGAACCGCAGCGCCGGTCGGCCCATTCGAATTGTTAGCAAATATGAGCGGCAAACGACGGCCTTTCTGGAACAGCATCAGATCAAGCCGTACCGCCTTGTCCACGCCGATGGAGCCCTGGAGGCCGCCCCCCAAATGGGCTCGGCCGACTTCATTGTCGACCTGGTTAGCAGCGGGGTAACCCTGCGCGAGAATCGGCTCAAAGAAATCGAGGGCGGCCAACTTTTAACCAGTCAGGCGGTCTTTATCGGCAATCGCGCCGCCATGACCGAGCGGCCTGAGGTGCTGGCGACCGCCCGGGAAATGCTGGAGCGGTTTGAAGCCCATCTCCGGGCCGTGGAGCATTATACGATTATTGCCAATATGCGGGGCGAGTCGCCGGAGGAAGTGGCCCATAAACTTTTTGCCCAGCCCAGCCTGGGTGGACTGCAAGGACCAACCATCAGCCGGGTCTATCTACGAGATGTCACCGACAAGAACTGGTACGCCATTACAATTGTGGTGCGCAAGGAAGGGCTGCACGGCGCGATTGACCAACTGCGAGCCATCGGCGGCAGCGGGGTGTTAGTGATGCCGGTGACCTATATTTTTGAGGAAGAGCCGCCCCGCTGGCGCAGGCTGCTGCAAAATTTGGGGCTTGACACGTAACCAGAGATACTGCATACTGGTAGTGAAATGGATTTGACCCAGCATGTCTACTAACCTGTTTCGTTGCTACCGCGCCGATGAGGCCCGCCAGACCATCCTCAAACGCCAACTGGTCAGCGCCGTGGCGCCATCACCGACCGTGGCCAAAGGCATCGAGCGAGTTTTTGGCCAGGCCCTCAACCTGGAAGAGGCGGTCCGACGGATTGTGCTCGACGTGCAGCAGCGCGGTGAAGCTGCGGTCATCGATTGGACCGAGAAGATTGATGGGGTCCGTTTAACCAGCCTGGCCGTGGCAGCGGAGGAAATCGAGGCCGCCTACCGAACCATTCCGGCCGGGCTACGCCAGGCGTTGCACCTGGCCGCCGAGCGCATCCGGGCCTTTCATCAAAAACAGCCCTCCCAAAGCTGGCTGGAGTGGAGTCCGGCCGGGGGCGCGCTGGGCCAGCGGGTAGTGCCGCTAGAGCGAGTGGGGGTCTACGCGCCTGGCGGCACGGCCCCCTATCCCAGCACCCTGCTTATGAGCGCAATACCGGCGCGGGTGGCCGGGGTGCGGGAAATCATCGTGACTACCCCCGGTGGCCGTGAGGATAAAATTGCCCCGGTTTTGCTGGCCGCGGCCAAAGTGGCCGGGGTGGACGCGGTCTACCGTATCGGCGGGGCGCAGGCGGTGGCGGCCATGGCCTTTGGGCTAGAGTCGCTGCCCAAGGTGGACAAGATTGTGGGCCCGGGCAACATTTTTGTTACCCTGGCCAAACGGCAGGTTTACGGCCTGGTCGATATCGACGGCCTGCCCGGTCCGACCGAAACGCTGGTGATTGCCGATGAGCAGGCCAATCCCACTGTGGTGGCGGCCGACCTGCTGGCCCAGGCCGAGCACGACACCTTGGCCTCAGCCATCCTGATCACGCCCAGCATGTCACTGATCGAGGCGGTCCAGCTTGAAATCAGCCGCCAGATCGAGGCATTGCCCCGGGCCGAGATCATTGCCGAAAGTTTGCAGAACCAGGGCGGGGCCGTCCTCTGCGCCGATCTGGCCGAGGCGGTCGAGTTGGGCAATTTATATGCGCCGGAACATATGTGTCTTCACGTCGCCGAGCCGTGGGCGCTGGTGGGCCAGGTAAAGCATGCTGGCGGCGTCTTTTTAGGCGAGCACGCCTATGAGGTGCTGGGCGATTATACCGCCGGGCCAAGCCACGTTATGCCAACGATGGGCACGGCTCGCTTTGCCAGCCCGCTCAACGTGCGCGATTTTACCAAAATTATCAGTATCATTGGGCTGGAGGCTACGGAAGCCAGAGCCATCAGTCAGGCGGCTCAAACTCTGGCCGAGGCGGAAGGATTGGATGGACACGCCACAGCCGTAAGGAAACGAGCATGAGAATTCAACCGGCCACGACTAACCACAAATCAGTTCTACTGGCTTTGATGCGCGAATCCCATCTGCAGGACAATTCAGCTTCAGCCGTCGAATGGAGCAAAACCGAGACGGCCATCTCGATTCTGCTGGAAGATCCGCAGGCAGGTGAAGCGTACCTGATCCTGGATGAAACCAACGGTCCAATCGGTTACATGATCATGTGCCGGGGTTTCAGCCTGGATTACGGCGGCTATTTTACCTGGATCGAAGAAACCTACCTGCGCCAAGCGGACCAGGGCCGGTTTCGCGACCAGCGCTTTTCGCCCTGAACCTTGCCAAGCCGATGACTTTTGACCTGAATTCGATTATTCGCCCCAACCTGGCCAGGCTTCAGCCGTATACGCCTATCCTGCCTTTTGAGGTGCTGTCTGAGCAGTTGGGGCGGCAGCCGGAGACGATTATCAAGCTGGACGCCAACGAAAACCCGTATGGTCCGTCGCCTCTGGTAGCCCAGGCCCTGGCTCAGGCCGCCTATCTGCACATTTATCCCGATCCGGAGTGTCGCCAGCTGCGGGCGGCCCTGGCGGACTATACCGGCCTCCCGGCGGAGTATCTGTTAGTGGGGCTGGGGGCCGACGAATTGATCGATTTGACCATGCGCCTGTTCATCGAGCCGGGCGATTATGTGGTCAACTGCCCCCCCACTTTTGGCATGTACGCCTTTGACGCCAATGTGAACGGGGCGGAAGTGATCAACGTGTGGCGGCGGCCCGATTTTTCGATTGCGGTGGAGGAGATTGAAGCGATCTTGACCCCCCCCCTGCCCCTCTCTTTAAGGGGGGGGATTGAGGGGAGGGTCAAACTCATCTTTGTGACCTCACCGAACAACCCGGACGGCTCCTGGCTGGTGGACGAAGATTTAAGGCGGCTGTTGGCTTTGCCGGCTGTGGTGGTACTGGATGAGGCTTATGTGGAATTCAGTGGCGGCAGTCGTATCCGGTGGGTTCAAGATTATCCCAACCTGATTGTGCTGCGAACCTTCAGCAAATGGGCCGGTCTGGCCGGCGTGCGGGTCGGCTACGGGGCCTTTCCGCTGCCAATTATCGAGCACCTGTGGAAAATAAAGCAGCCCTATAACGTGCCGGTAACCGGCCAACTGGCCGCCCAGGTCTCGCTGGCCGACCGGGACCGCCTGCTGGCCAACGTTGCCAGGATCATCGCCGAACGAGACAAATTCTACGCCGGGCTGAACCGCTTCGACTGGCTGGAACCTTACCCCAGCCGGGCCAATTTTATTCTGGGCCGGGTCAAAGGGCGGGCCGCGGCTGAAGTCAAACAGCAATTAGCCCGGCAGGGTATTTTGGTGCGTTATTACAACTCACCTGGCCTGACCGATTTTCTCCGCTTCAGTATTGGTACGCCGGCCCAGATGATGCGTCTGGTCGAGGCGTTAGACCAACTTTAACTTGGGTAAAAAAATGAATCCCAAACCCAGACTTAATATTGACGGCCTGATCTTTGCCGCCCACGATGTGTTGATTGACGTCAGCCGCTCCTACCGGGAAGTGGTTTGTAAAACGGTTCAGCTCTATCTAGAGCATGCCGTGGGTCTGCTGCCTGGCAAAGAAGAGTTATTGGCGCCGGCCGAAGTCACCTATCTGCAAAAGGTGGGCAATTTCACCAACTACCTCGAGCTGGCTACGGCCTTTATTATTTACTTTATCGAGATGTTACCGCCAGTGCCGGCCCCAACCTTTCCCTCCCGCTATCACGTGCCGGCCATTATCGCCTACCTGCAGTTGGCCGGCGGGCGGCTGCAAATTAGCCTGGACAGCCTGCATGAACAAAAGAATATAGACCGATTGGCCCAGGCTGTGGCTGCGGCCGGCGGTGGTCTTGACGGCGCGGACGCGGCCCTGTCCAAAATCAATCGTCACCTGTTGGTGGAGGGCGGCGACATTACCCGGGCCAATTTAGTCGGTCGCATTTTTCAAGAGCTATACCTGGGCGCGCCGTTGTTTGAAGAAATTTACGGCCAGCCGCCGGTGGTCGTTCAAGGCAAGGGCTATTTTGAGCAAGAGTCCCTGCTAATCAAGCCGGAGGTGCTGGCCAGCCTGAGTGACAAGCTACCCCTGGGAGTAGTCGCCAGTTGCCCGCGCGTAGAGGTCGAAAACTCGCTCAAAGCGAATCAGATCAAAGCCTATTTCCAGTCGATTATTTCCCTGGATGAAGTCCAAAAAGCCAAAGCCAGGCCCATCCCCGATGGCTGGCCCTTGCTGGAAGCGGCCCGCCACCTCCACCCGACCCCGACCCGCAGCGCCTATGTGGGGGCCAATCCCGGCGATGTTCAGGCGGCTAAGGCGGCCAGCCGCACCGTGCCCGTTACTGCCATCGGCTGCCTGGTGGGCGCGCATAATAAAGAGGCGCTGCGCCACGAGTTCGAAAATTTGAAAACAGACATCATTTTAGGCCACCCCGATCATTTGAAGGAGCTTATCCTTGGCTGAGCCAATTCGCACCGCCACCGTCACCCGCCAAACGGCTGAAACGGATATCAAAATTACCCTCACTTTGGACGGCAGCGGCCAGGCCGACATCAGCACCGGCCTCGGCTTTCTGGATCACATGCTCACGGCGCTGGCTCGACACGCCCGTTTCGACCTGACCGTCCAGGCCCGGGGCGACTTGCACATCGACGAGCATCACACCGTTGAAGATGTGGGCATTGGGTTGGGCCGGGCGCTGGGCCAGGCGTTGGGCGACCGGAGCGGCATCACCCGCATGGGCCACGCTATCGTGCCGATGGACGAGGCTCTGGCCCTGGTCGCGGTTGACCTTGGCGGGCGGGGTTACTGTGTGTTTGACGGTCACTTCAGCACCGAGCGCATTGGCCAGGTTGGCACCTCGCTGATCCCGCACTTTTTGGAGAGCGTGGCCCACGAAGGCCGGCTCAACCTGCACGTCCGCCTGCTGGCCGGCAGCGACGACCATCACCGGGCCGAGGCGATCTTCAAGGCGTTGGCCCGGGCCCTGGATATGGCCAAACATCGGGATGCGCGGCTGGCCGGGCAAGTGCCCAGCACCAAGGGGACTTTAACCGGATGAGCAGGATCATCATCATCGACTATGGGGTGGGCAATTTTCGAAACGTCCAAAAAGCCTTTCAAGCCGTTGGGGCCGACGCCGAAATCAGCGATTCGGTTGAAGTGGCCCGGCAGGCCGGGGCGGTGGTGCTGCCCGGGGTTGGCGCTTTTGGCGACGCCATCGCCAACCTGCGGAGGCGGGGGCTGGACGAGCCGGTGCTGGCCGCGGCCCAGGCCGGTAAACCCCTGTTCGGTATTTGCGTCGGCTTGCAGCTTCTCTTTGAGGAGAGCGAAGAGATGGGCCAACACGTTGGCATGGGTTTACTGCCCGGAAAAATTGTGCGTTTCCCGGCCGGCCTGACCGTGCCTCACATGGGCTGGAACCAGATCGAGCCGGTCCAAGAGCATCCGCTGCTTAACCACCTCGAGCCGGGCGATTTTGCTTATTTTGCCCACTCCTACTACGCCGCCCCGGCCAATCCAACCCACGTGGTCGCCTACACCGATTACGGGCAGAAATTTGCCTCGATTGTGGCCAGGGATAATGTTTGGGCCATTCAATTTCACCCGGAAAAAAGCCAGCAGGTTGGACTGCAACTGCTGAAAAACTTTGTAGAATTTGCCAGTTCAAGGAGCGGTTGATGAATATTTTTGCCGCCATTGATTTGAAAGACGGTCAATGTGTCCGCCTGACCCAGGGCGATCCCAACGCCGAGACGGTTTACAGCCAAGACCCGGCCGCCATCGCCGAAACCTGGCAAACCATCGGGGTCGACTGGCTGCACGTGGTCAACCTGGATGGCGCTTTTGGCGACCCGGAAAAAGCCGCCAAAAATATCGATGCTTTGCAAGCTATCCTGGATCATGTCGATACCCCCATCCAGTTTGGCGGCGGCCTGCGCAGCCCGGAGGATATCGAGCAGGCTTTGGCGATGGGCGTTAGCCGGGTGGTGGTTGGCTCATTGGCGGCGGACCGACCGCGGCAGATGCTCGATATTCTGGGTAAGTTTGGACCGGAACAGGTGGTGCTGGGGCTGGATGTTAAAGAGGGCAAAGTGGCCACCCACGGCTGGCGCAAGCTGGCCGAAACCGACCCCATCAAGCTGGTCCAATTGATCTACACCGCCGGTTTAGCCCATGTCATCTACACCGATATCTCGCGCGACGGGATGCTGACCGGCGTGAACGTCGAAGCTACGGTCGCCCTGGCCCGGGCCGGCAACCCTGATCCTCAAGCCAGGCGGCGCTTCCAGGTGATCGCTTCCGGCGGTGTGGCCAGCATCGAGGATATCAAACGGGTCAAAGCCGTGGAACACGAAGGCATCGAAGGGGTAATCATCGGCAAGGCCCTCTATACCGGCGCAGTTGACCTGGCCGAAGCCATGCGCGTTGCGCACGAGCAATGAACAATTATCAATTATCAATTATCAAAACCAGTTTATTTGAAAAATTGCTCATTGACCATTGGCTCTTTGGCTCTTTGACCATTGGCTCTTTGACCATTGGCTCTTTGACTCTTTGACCATTGGCTCTTTGACCATTGGCTCTTTGTTCATTACTCATTGTTCATTGATTGAATGATTGTACAGATTTACGCCGTTACTTCAGTGGCTCAGGCGTTGAGCATGGTCGAGCTGGGGGTTGACCACGTTGGCTTTGTGGCCGGCGATTACGGCGAAGTCCACGCCGAGCTGACCTTTACCCAGGCCAGGGCCATTGCCGCAGCGCTCAAAGGCAAAGCCGTGTCAGTGGCTTTGACCATGAGCACCAACGTGACCGAAATCGAGCGCATGGCCCGGGCCGTTCAGCCTGATATCATCCACATCTCCAGCGATACCGGGGCCGTTGGAGGCGAAGCCATGCTGGAACTGCGCCGGCAGTTCCCTACCTCCATTGCCCTGATGAAAGCCATCCACGTGAACGGGCCGGAGAGTATTGCTACTGCTTTGCGCTTGGCCGAATTCAGTGATTGGTTATTACTCGATACCAAAGTGGCCGGCTTTCCCGGCGTCGGCGCGACCGGCGTGACCCACGATTGGCAGATCAGCCGGCAAATTGTCGAGCAGGTCGGTGGCCGGGTCAGGGTGATTTTGGCTGGCGGTCTCACCCCGGAGAATGTGGCCGCGGCCATCCAAACGGTTCGCCCGTGGGGCGTCGACAGCAACACCGCTACTAATTTCCCCGGTGACCCCGTGACCAAAGATATGGCCCGGGTCAGGCAGTTTGTGAGAGCCGCAAAGAGTGGAACGGGGGGATAAATCGTCAACACGGCAACGAGAATGAATATGTCCGTAGAACAAACTTAAGTTTGCCCCACAAAACCTATTTTCAAAGGAAATCATCATGAAAACCATGTCCGAACTCGGCGTACCCGTGCCCGCCAGCATCTCTCTGATGAGACGGTTCGTCAAAAACGTCAGCGTCGAACAAAGGGAAACCGCCCTGCGCCAGGGCAGCTACAACCTTTTTGCCTTTCCGGCCGATTTATTGATCCTTGATTTTCTATCCGACAGCGGCACCAGTTGCATGACTGATCTGCAGTGGGCCAGCCTGATCCTGGGGGATGAAGCCTATGGCCGCAACAAAGGTTATTACATCCTACTGGATACCGTGCGCGATACGTTTGAGCGCGGCGACCGGCCGCTCAAACTAATCAACCTGATCCGCGCGGGCGATTCTGATGTAGATCAACTGTCAGCCCAGCTTTATCTGGCAACCCACCAGGGTGGATTTGTGAACGGGGGCGAATACCAGCTTATGCGACCGAACGCCTTCCTAACTCCGCAGGGACGCTGCGCCGAATACCTGCTGTTTTCGACCCTGGCGCAAGTGCTGCGCGAAACGGGCAGCGCCCAGCACTATTGGATCCCCAGCAACGGCCATTTCGACACGACCGAAGCGCATATCGTCGCCAATGGTCTCGAAACAGTCAACCTGTACCAGAAAGGCGCTACTGACCAGCTAACCCTGGCGCAGATCGAAACTTTTAACCCGTTCAAAGGCAACATGGATTGCGAGCGGCTCGAAACGTTCATCCAGGAGAAGGGACGCGCGGCCATCCCGCTGATTTTCATCACCATCACCAATAACACTGTGGCCGGGCAGCCCGTCTCGCTGGCAAATATCAAAAAAGTGAGCGCCATCGCCGCCAAGTATGAGATTCCGCTATTCTTTGACGCCTGCCGCTTTGCCGAGAACGCCTTCTTTATCAAGCGTTACGAGGCCGGCTACCAGAACCGTTCGATCCAGAGCATTGTACAAGAAATGTTTACCTACGTGGATGGCTTCACCATCAGCTTCAAGAAAGACGGTATGGCCAACATCGGCGGGGGACTGTTCTTCCGTGATCAGGGCCTCTTCCGGCAGCGTTTCTCGGCCGGCGAGGATATCGGCATCCGCCTGAAGGAAAAGCAAATCCTGACCTTCGGCAACGACTCGTACGGCGGGCTGAGCGGGCGCGACATCATGTCCATCGCCAGCGGGCTGTATGAAGTGGTCAGCGAGCCTTACCTGCAAAGTCGCATCGGGCAGACGCACTATTTCGCCCGGCGGCTGACCGAAAACGGCATCCCCGCGGTACTTCCGGCAGGGGGCCACGCGGTCTACATCGATATGGACCGCTTCTTCTGCCATACTTCCAATCGCATGGACGATTTTCGCGGCATCGGCCTGATCATCGAACTGATCCGCCGCTATGGCATTCGCGCCAGCGAGGTAGGACCTTTTGCCTGCGAGTGGGATCAAAAATCCGAAGAACAGCGCCAGGGTATCCTGAACCTGGTCCGGTTTGCCATCCCGCGCAACCTGTACAGCCAAGAGCACATTGATTACGCCGTGGCGGCAGTCACCGAACTGCACCAAAACGAACAGGTCATCCCGAAGGTAAAAATCACCCGCGGCGCCAGCTTGCGGTTGAGGCACTTCCAGGCCGGCCTGGAACCGGTCTATGATGCCGTCCCGGTTGGATTAGTTGAGTGACCTATGTTAGCCAAACGAATTATCCCTTGCCTGGATGTCAAAGACGGGCGTACTGTCAAAGGTATTAATTTTGTGAACCTGCGCGACGCCGGCGACCCGGTGGAACAGGCCCAAATCTATGACCGGGAAGGGGCCGACGAGCTGGTCTTTCTGGATATTACCGCCTCCCACGAAAGGCGGGGGCTAATGTTAGATATTGCCCGCCGGGTAGCCGAGAGCGTCTTTATCCCGTTCACGGTTGGCGGCGGCATCGGTTCGGTGGAGGACATGCACGCCATCATCTCCACCGGGGCCGACAAAGTCAGCATCAACACGGCCGCGGTGCGTAATCCCGACCTGATCACCGCCGGGGCCAAAGCCTTTGGCAGCCAGGCCATTGTGGTGGCCATCGACGCCCGCAAACGATTAGACGGTGAAGGCTGGGAAATCACTACCCACGGTGGGCGGCAGCGCACCGGCCGCGACGCAATCCAGTGGGCCAAAGAATGCCAGGAACGCGGCGCCGGTGAAATTCTGCTGACCAGCATGGACGCCGACGGCACCAAAGCCGGCTTCGATATCCCGCTCACCCAGGCCATCACCGCGGTTGTAACCATCCCGGTCATCGCCTCCGGCGGCGCTGGCGCGTTAGCCCATTTTGTCGAAGTATTCAAAGAGGCCAATGCCAGCGCCGCTCTGGCGGCCAGTCTTTTCCACTTCAAGGAGTTGTCGATCCAACAAGTGAAAGATTATCTGGCGGAAAATGGAGTGCTGGTGAGAAGCCGCAGGTAGCAGGTAGCAGGTAGCAAGTAACAAATTTAATTTGCAGTTTGCAATTTGTAATTCGAAAGGAGTTGAACATGGCCGGACACATTTATAAAAAAATCGAACTGATAGGCACTTCGCCTAACAGCCTGCAAGAGGCTATCGAAAATGCTGTAGCCCGGGCCGCCCAAACGGTTCGCAATTTGCGCTGGTTTGAGGTGGTCGAAACCCGGGGGCAGATCGAGGGGGACAAGGTGGCTCACTGGCAGGTTACCCTGAAAATCGGCTTTACCTTAGACGACCAGGTCGATTCTTAAAGAGGATTAGAGGTAAGCCACTCATGACCGTAACCGCCATCGTTGGGGCGCAGTGGGGGGATGAAGGCAAAGGCCGCATCATCGATGCCATAGCCGGGGAGATGGATTGGGTCATCCGCTTTCAAGGGGGTGACAATGCCGGCCATACCGTCGTCAATCAGTACGGTGAGTTCAAGCTGCACTTGACCCCCTCCGGCATTTTTTATCCCAAGACCAAGTGTTTGATCGGCACCGGCTGCGTGGTCAATCCGGCCACCTTGCTGGCCGAATTGGAGGAGTTGGCCGCAGCCGGGGTCGATACCGGCAACCTGCTCGTGTCGGAGCGGGCCCAGCTTTTGATGCCCTACCACCGGTTGCTGGACGGCCTGCAAGAGACCGCCTCCGGCCAACGGGCCATCGGCACTACCCGGCGGGGCATTGGGCCGGCCTACGCCGACAAAGGAGCGCGGCGCGGGTTGCGGCTGGGCGACCTGCTGCGGCCGGAGTGGCTCAAACCGCGCCTGGAAGCGGCTGCGGCTTTTGCCAACCGGGAGTTGGTTCATTTTGGGCAGGCGCCGGTCGAACCGGAGGCGCTGTTGGCCGAATGCGCCCTCTGGCGAGACAAAATCGGGGAGCGCATCGTCGACCCGCTGCCGCTGCTCCGGCCGGCTTACGAAGCCGGGGCCAACATTTTGCTGGAAGGCCAACTGGCGGCTATGCGCGACCTGGATTGGGGCACCTATCCCTACGTGACCTCCTCCAATCCAACGGCCACATTTGCGCCGGTCGGGGCCGGTTTACCGCCGCAGGCGCTCGACCGGGTCATCGGCGTGGTCAAGGCTTATACCACGGCCGTCGGCGCGGGGCCGGTGCCCACCGATCAAGGCGACAACGACATCGCCCAATGGCTGCGCCAGCGCGGCCGGGAATTCGGCGCGACCACCGGCCGGCCGCGGCGCTGCGGCTGGTTTGACGCGGTCGCGCTCAATTACGTGGCCTATCTCAACGGCTTTACTCAGCTCGCCGTGACCAAGCTGGACGTGCTGGACGGCCTGCCGGAGCTGAAGATATGCACGGCTTATCGCCAGCCCGATGGGCGGGTCATCAACCATGTGCCGGATACGCCCATCTATGAAACGGTCGAGCCAATCTACGAGAGCTGGCCCGGCTGGCCGGAACAGTCAACCAACCAGGCCCGCGCCTGGCGTGAACTGCCAAACGCAGCCCGGCGCTATCTGAAACGGATCGAGGAACTGGTCGGCGCGCCGATCAAATATGTCTCGGTTGGCCCGGAGCGAGCCGAGATGTTTGAGGTATAGCTGGTGACAGGTTACAAGTGGCAGGTGGCAGGTGGCAAGTAGCAGGTTACAGGTGGCAAGTGGCAGGTAGCAGATAGTAGGTAGCAAGGTGGCAAGCGGCGGGTTCAGATTACCAATGGCAGGTGTTTGATGAGTGATTTTTTGGGCGAGTTGATCGCTTTGATCGCCGACCGTGAAATTAATCCCAAAGCCGGTTCTTATACCAACCAGTTGTTGGCCGATCCGGCCAAGGCGGCCCAAAAGGTTGGCGAAGAAGCCGTTGAAGTGGTTGTGGCGGCGCTGGCCCAGTCCAAACCGCGCCTGGTCGAGGAGATGGCCGATCTGATTTACCACAGCCTGGTGCTCCTGGAGGCCCACAAAGTAGGCTGGAACGAGGTAGTGGCCGAATTGGAAAGGCGACACAAATAACTTATGTAACCTTGCCAAAGTTATAACCTTATGTATAATGTTAAATAGTTACATTTTTAACATTATTACCGAGGTTAACGCAGTGGTTTTAGGTCATGGCCAGGTCGACTCAGAGGAGAATGACCTGAAACAGATTATTAGCCAAAAGCGGCGCCATCTGCACAAGCTCCAGGAACAACAGGCCGCGTTTGGGTTGCATACACCGCCCTACATTCTGCTCCAGATTGAAGACCTGGAAACTGAGCTTGAAGCCTTACAGGCCGAGTTAGAAGCTCTGGCCAACCACAAGAACGGCCAACCCGGTTGGCAGGCCCTGGTCATCGATGCTGACCATCATTGGCGGGAAATTATCGCTACGGAGATCAATACGCTCGGCGGCGCGGTGATTCAGGCTCAAATCATTCCGGCCGCAACCGAGGGGGAAGTTATCAAAAATTGCGCCGTGGCGATTGTCGGCGCGGTCAAATCAGCCGAAAGTGGTTCAGCCACGGACTGGATCCAGCAGGTCATCCAGTTGGGCCGGCAGGTGCCGATTATCCTCCTGACCAATTGGGACAATCGAGATATTGCGATTTCAGTGCGACATGCTTTGCGTAACCATAGCAATGATGTTACTATTACGACGATCTTCAAAGAGAACTTCGACGGTCATTGGTTCTCGCAGGTCATTCAGCATATTTTGTTAGCGCACTGAAGGACAAGTCACCTTGAAGAGTCGCCAGACTACTTTGATCGTTCTGATCGTAGTGCTGTTTGCCGGTCTGGCCGCAGTTGTGGGAATTATGGCTTTTCGCTGGGGCCAGCAAACCCGGGCCAGCGAAGTGACCAACTTGACCATCACCGCCTCACCTACCCCTACGGCTACAGCAACGCCCGTTCCCCCGCCGCCGGTAGTCACCAATACCCCTACAGCGACCAGCGCCCCTACCTCCACCCCGGCCCCCAGCTTAACCCCCACTCCCTCACGCACCTCGACCCCAACCCCAACCAATACCCCTACGCCTACCCCAACACCCATTGTTGTCATTACCCACATCAGCGCTCTGGGCAAACTGGAGACGATCGAATTTGCCATCCGCACAGTCATTGACCTGGAAAACGAACCGGCCAACCTGTGGGAAAGAATATTTGGCAGCGACCAACTCATGTTGGTCGCCGAAGGGGAAGTGGTGGGCGGGATCGACCTGGACAAAGTCAAGCCGGAAGATATTGTCGTGCGGGGTACCACAGTCAACATTTCCTTGCCGTCACCGGAAATCCTCTACAGCCGGGTTGACAACGAGCGCAGTTACGTGTACGAGCGCAATACCGGCCTGTTGCGCCCTATCGATCCAACCCTGGAGAGCCGGGCCAGGCTGCTGGCCGAGCAGTCTATGGTCGATTGGGCCATTCAGCGGGACATCTACAGCAAAGCGGCCGACTCGGCCCGCCTGCGCATCGAGAACCTGCTGCGCTCCTTAGGTTTTACCGAGATTGTAATCCGATTCAAGCCGGAGCCGCTATGAACGAGCAAACCAAACGCCAATATCTTACCTTGGGCATTATTGCGGTGGTAGCCCTGGTCGGCATTGCCCTGGTAGCCTATCTGGTCGGCACGCTGGCCAGCCCGATCAGTCAGGCTACGGCCACGCCCCCCCCTACCGCTGAACCCACCGCTACGCCCCTACCGCCGCCAATAGTAACCATCAACGGGATCAAATCGCAGGCCAAGCTATCCACGGTTGAATATCGCACCGTAGCCGAGGTCTACAATGAAAATCTGCCCGAAGGCTGGCTGGATGAGTTCCTGGGCACCAAAGAGCGGCTGCTGATGCTGGTTTATGGGGATGTCCGGGCTGGCTTTGATCTGGAAAAATTAAGCGACGATAGTCTCTGGAGCGATGGCCGGCGGGTGCGGCTGGTGCTGCCCGCCCCCGAACTGCTCAACAGCAGTATCGACTTTGACCGGACCCGCATTGTCTATTACGAGAACAACCTGCTCCTGGAGGACAATAATCCCAACTTGCAGGGTGAAGCGTTAAAACAGGCCAAATCGGCCATTGAACAAGCGGCCATCGAAGCCGGTATCCTGAACCGGGCTAATGAGTACGGCCGGCTTTATTATGAAAATTTCCTCTATTCGCTGGGCTTTACCGAAGTCGAGGTGGTGGTTGACGCCCAAATCTTCAAAGAATAATCAAAGTTGGAGACGAAAACATTTCAAGCCCTCAGCCGTCGAACAGTGAAAACGTGAAACGTGAGCCACCTAACCACGTTTCACGTTTTACGTTTTACGTTTTCACCATTTCAGGTAACTCAAGGAGCCGAACATGCCCATTGCCTTACTCTCCGTCTCAGATAAAAGTGGGCTGGTTGAATTTGCCCGCAGCCTGGCAGAATTAGGCTGGGAGATGGTCGCCAGCGGCGGCACGGCCAGAACCCTGTGCCAGGCCGGCCTGAGCGTGCTCGATGTATCGGACCTGACCGGCGTCCCGGAAATGCTGGGCGGGCGGGTCAAAACCCTGCATCCGGCCATCCACGCCGGTATCCTGGCCCGCCCCGATGAAGCCGACCGGACCGAGCTGGTCACCCATGGTATCCGTCCCATCGAGCTGGTGGTTTGCAACCTGTATCCGTTTCAAAAGACCGTCGCTCAACCGGGGGTTTCCCTGGCTGAAGCCATCGAGCAGATCGACATCGGCGGGGTGACCCTGCTGCGGGCCGCGGCCAAAAATTACAGCCGGGTAACCGTTATTTGCGACCCGGCCGACTACGCCGGCGTTAGTGACGACTTGCGACAGGAAGGCGCAGTGCCGCTGCCCCGCCGGGCCGAGTTGGCCCGCAAAGCCTTTGCCCTCACCGCCCACTATGATGCTGCAATCAGCGCCTATCTCACCGGCCAGCGAGAAGCTGAATTTCCGGCTAATCTGACCATCTCAATGGTCAAAATTCAGGAGATGCGCTACGGCGAGAATCCCCACCAGGCCGCAGCCCTGTACGCTCCCAGCGCCGAGACCGGTCCTTTGGGCGGCGCCCTGCTGCAAGGCAAGGCGCTCAGCTATAACAATGTCCTCGACCTGGACACGGCCTGGCAGGCCGTCCAATCTTTTGCCGCGCCCACGGTGGTGATCGTCAAACACCTGTCGCCCTGCGGGATTGCCAGCGCGGCCGACCTGGCCGCAGCCTTCCCGGCGGCGCTGGCCTCCGACCCGGTCAGCGCCTTTGGCGGGGTGATGGCGGTCAACCGGGAATTTGATGAGGCCACAGCCCTGGCGCTGGGCGACCTGTTTGTGGAGGCCATCGCCGCGCCGGCTTTTAGCTCAAAAGCAAGGGAACTGCTGGACGGTCGCCAAAATTGCCGGCTGGTTGAGATTCCGGCGCCGCGCTTGCCCGGGGTCGAATACCGGACCGTTGCCGGCGGGCTGCTGGCCCAGCAGCGTGACATTGGCGACCCGGCCGGAAGCAATTGGCGGGGCGTCACCAGTCGCCAACCGGGTGAGGCCGAACTGGTCGCGCTCAACTTTGCCTGGCTGGCCTGCCAGCACGTCAAAAGCAACGCCATCGTCCTGGCCGCCGGTACGGCGACGGTGGGCATTGGTGGGGGTTTGCCCAGCCGGGTGGATGCGGTCAGGCTGGCGGCGGCCAAAGCCGGTCAAAAAGCCGCCGGCGCGGTGATGGCTTCCGACGCCTTCTTTCCCTTTCCCGATGGGCTTGAGGTGGCGGCAGCGGCCGGAGTCAGCGCAGTGGTCCAGCCGGGCGGCTCGGTTCGGGATGAGGAAGTCATTGCCGCAGCCAATCGGCTCGGCCTGGCGATGGTCTTTACGGGGGTCAGGCATTTCAGACATTAATCACTATGCGAAAATCTATTGGCCGGTGGTATCTTAACTCAATTCAGCGCCCCACCCACGCCTTCTTCAGAATGCCCGGCTCAAAGGGTTTTGGCATTTTGTTGATTGTTTTTTCTACTATTGTCATTGTGTCGGTATTTGAGCTGCACTGGAATTATATCAATCCCGAAACCGGTAATACGCTCGACCTGTACGCCGCCATTTATGCCGTCTTTGCACTGCTGGTGTTTGAGACGCCCTTGCCCCTGCCCGACTCCTGGATTGCCCGGCTGGCCTTCTTTGCCGTGCCTATTTCCGGAATTTTGGTGTTGGGACAGGGGCTGGTGCGGTTAGGCGGAGCTTTATTAAATCGAGATGTGTGGAGCAAAGCAATGGCCTCAACGTATAAAGATCACACGATTGTGTGCGGGCTGGGCAAGGTTAGCAGCCGGGTGACCCGCTGGATTTTGGACTTGCACGAAGAAGTAGTGGTGATTGAAAACAACCCCAACAACCCGTTCATTGCCGAGGTACGCCACTGGGGTGTGCCGGTAGTCATCGCCGACGCCCGCCGGCCGGAGGTGCTACTGGATGCCGGCATCAAGCAGGCCGAGTCGATTGTACCCTGCACCAATGACGATCTGATGAACCTGAGCATTGCCCTGGAAGCGCGGCGGCTGGTGCCGGAGATCAAAGTGGTGCTGCGCATGTTCGACGTGCAGATGGCCGCGAACGTCCGCACCGGCTTCAAAATTCACACCGCCTTCAGCATCCCGGAGCTTTCGGCCCCGGCCTTTGCCGCCGCGGCGACCAAAGCCCCGCTGGATTATGCCTTCTCCTACGGTGAGGGTGACGAACGTAGCCTGCTGACCATCACCAAGTTCACCATGGTCGCGGAGTCGCCCTTGGTGAACTATACGATCGATAAGTTAGAAGATGAGTTCAACGTGTCGGTGGTTGCCCACCGCCGCGATAGTGAATTTATGCTCCATCCTAAAGACGACGCGGTGCTTGCCGCCGGGGATCGCTTTGTGGTGTCGGGCCACATCGAGGGGATCAGCCAAATTGCCCGCCTGACCCCACCGACGCGGGAAATGGATCGCTATCGCGAGGGTCGCTGGCCGATCAGGCCGGTGGGGGAAAAGAAATAGGTGGATGGATGGATGGATGGATGGATGGTTGGTTGGATAGCTAGATAATTGATGATTGGTTGTTGGTCAGGTAGACTGGTTGAGGAGGAGGGGTGGGGTGGCGCTGGAGAGCATCCTCAATTCAACTCGTTCGGTCCAGCCAATCCGCTGCCAAAACTGAAGCGCGGTCTGGTTTTCGCTAAAAACAAACAGGTGGCATTTATCGATGCCGATCCGTTTTAGCGCAGCCAAACTGTGTTGAACCAGAGTCCGGCCAAGCCCCTGCTGCCGATGGGTAGCTGCAACAGCCAGGTGATGAATATAGCCTCGCCGGCCATCATGGCCACATAGCACTACCCCAACCAACTGCTGCTCGTCAAAAACCACAAAACTCAGGCCAGGATTTCGCTCCAGAAAGCGGGCAATTCCGGCCGGTGAATCGGCCTCGCTCAAGCCAATGCCTTCGGAAACCTGCCACAGAGTCAGGGCTTGAGGATAATGGTACATCGTCATTTCATTAATGGTAATCGTCATCTTTTGGCCGGCTCAAGAGCCTCAGCTAACTCCAGAATTTTGACAGCGGCTTGATCATCGGTGATGAGCACATCAATGTATTGACCGCGAATGGCCCCCAAAATAGCCCTGGCTTTTTCCTCGCTGCCGGCAATGGCAATTACCGTCTCAATACTACGCAAGGCTTCCAGTCCAATCCCGATAGCCCTTCTGTTTAGTTCAACATCCAGCAATTGACCATTGATATCGTAATGTTGGGCGCACATGTGGCCCACCCCGCCCTGGTTGCGCAGCCAGACAATATCCTTCTCATTCAAAAAGCCGGTCCAGATCGATCCAGACGAGGCTGAATCCAGCGCGCCGACCCCCAGAATGGCCACATCGGCGCGCCGGGCCAGTGACAGAGTTTCCTGCACCGAAGGTTCCTGCAGCAGCAAGTCACGCGTGCGGACATCTTCTACCAGCAGCGGGGCATGCATATAGCGATATTGGGCGCCATAGGCTTCGGCCAGGTTACGCACCAGGTCAGGCCCGTCGATCAGGGGGTTGTGTGTTCCCAAGGCCCCGATAATCTGGACCACAGTCATTTTCACCTGACGGGAAGGTTTTAGCTGTTGCACGGTTTTGGCGATGGAACGGCCATTAGATACCCCTAAAATCATGCCATCCTGAACAATATCATCGATGCACTCCGCGGCCAGCAAGCCCCGGCCGCTTCTGCTTTCGTCGCTGGATTGGTCGTAGGCGATCAGGACTCTGGCATCGCGCAGGCCAAAGGTTCGCTTCAGCTTATGTTCAAGCTCCTCATCTCTGTCCCACGGATAATCAATGGTAATTTTGACGATGCCTTTTTCCCGGGCTTCTTGTAACAGACGAGAAACGGTTGAACGTGACGTATCGAGCTTTCGTCCAATCTCAGCCTGGGTTAATTGCTGCACGTAGTACAACTTGGCCACTTGCATCAACAATCTCTTGTTTTCCTGGGCCATCTTTTAATTCACTCCATTTAGTACGTCACCGCAATAGAACACAATCCATAAATTTTGCACATTTTCTCAACACCATAATTATATGGCACTTCGCGATTACTGTCAATAGCCAGGACTGAACTGACCCGAATTTCCGCTGATTCAAAAAATATTTGTAGGGGTCAGACTGATATTGAACAGTTGGAGTCGAGGGGGGGGCCCGTTTCAGGGGTTAATTAAAAGCGGTAGCCGACGCTAAACTGGTTTAAAATATTTAACCGTGTTGAAAAAAAA
>CAYNLK010000059.1:0-37611 GCA_964398055.1 uncultured Caldilineaceae bacterium | reverse complement strand
CTTGCAGCACCACAGAAATGGAGACACAAAAAGGGAAAAAGGCTTCACCCTGTAACGGATAGCCCAGCACGTTAACCGTGCCCCCTTGCGCTTCGGCCAGGCTGACCAGGTACGGTCCCAGAAAGGTGGTGACTACGGTGACGCTGAAGGCTGAGTTGGCCCAGTCATACATCGCCCAGCCAAAGATTTCTTGTTGATTGTTTTTCAAGGCGGTGTTTCCCCCGGAGGCAGCTTCTCCTGAAAGACCTTTCGGATATTAGATCCACTGCTCTTGTGAGTTTTGCTGGTCAGATTTACCAGAAAGAGCGGATACCGTTGAACTGGTACAGCAAATTTAACCAGTCCGAATATTCCCACTCCTCCACAATTTTACCGTTTTCCCAGTGGGCAATGTTGCAGCCGGAAAAAGTCACTCGTTTGCCTGGGCCGGCCACGGAGGTGGTGGACGACTCGCCGATCTGGGTGCCCTTAAAGGTCCAGCGTGAGACAACCCGATTCCCTTCCGCCACCAGCTCGTGGATGGTAACCTGCTGGTCAGGGTAGGCGTTGCGACTGTCGGCCACAAACTTCTTAGCTGCGGCCGGACCGTTGATGTCGGGAAAAGGGGGCTTGTGCCTGACATAGTAGGGGGCGTAATACTTGTCCATCACTTCCAGGTTGCCCCGGTTCCAGCCTTCCTCGACAATCTGGCGGATAGCCGCTTTCAGTTGTTCGGGGGTCATTTGCTACTATCCCTTCTGCGAAAATAAATGGTTTCCGTAGGGGTCGCCTGGCACAGCTACGCCAGGCAGCCCTACGGATACGGATTTTCATTCTCGGTGGTAACTCGTCAGGTTCGTGACGACTCCTCGGCGAGGTGGTTGTTGCGATGTGGTTGTCAATGTGTCGATTATACGTGCAGCGGTCGAAATTGCCTAATTCGCCGCGACCTTGAGAATGGCCGCCAGACTGCGTTCGATGTCGGCTGCGGTGGTAGCCCACGAGGAGACGCTGATTCGCATGGCCGTATGCCCCTGCCAAACGGTACCGCCACACCAGCAGGTCCCTTCGGTTTGCAGGTTGGTGATGACCCGCTGAGTTTTCTCGGGGTTGCCAAAAGAGACCAGAACCTGATTGAGGACCACCTCATTGAGCACCTGGTAACCGGCGGCACTCAGCCCTTCGGCCAGACGCGTGGCGTAATTACAGGTCCGCTCGATAAGATCGGCTACGCCTGATCGCCCCAGTGAGCGTAGCGCGGCCCAGACTTCCACGCCCCGGGCCCGGCGAGACAGTTCTGGGGTGAAATCTGATGGATTTCGTTGCTCGCAGGCGGTCGGCAAATATTCGGCGGTAATGGCCATGGCCGCCCGCAGCGTGTCGGCATTGCGCACAAAGGCCAAACCACTGTCGTAGGGGACGTTGAGCCATTTGTGGGCGTCGGTGGCCCAGGAATCGGCCTGCTCCACCCCGGCCACCAGGTGCGCCCGTGCCGGGACCGCGGCGGCCCACAGACCAAAAGCGCCATCCACGTGGACCCAGGCTCCGGCCTGGTGGGCGCGCTGGCAAATCTCGGCAATTGGGTCAAAGGCGCCGGTGTTGACATTGCCGGCCTGGGTGCACACAATCGCCGGCCCGGCTAACCGGGGCAGCGCCTCAACCCGCAGCCGTCCCTGCCGGTCAACCGGCGCCCGCACCACCCGATTCTGGCCCAGGCCCAGCAGTCCCAACGATTTGAACAGGGTCGGGTGAGCCTCCTCCCCAACCACCACGGTGATGGGCGGCGCGCCAAACAGCCCGTCGGCCTCCACGTTCCAGCCGGCCTGTTGTAGCACCGCGTGGCGGGCCGCGGCCAGGGCAGTGAAGTTGGCTACCGTAGCCCCGGTTACAAAGGCTCCCCCAGATTCGGGCGGCAGATTGAGGATATCGAGCAGCCAGCGCAGCGCCACCTGCTCGATAAAGGCCGTGCCCGGCGTCGATTGGTAGAGGGCGCTGTTCTGATCCCAGGCCCCGGCCAGCCAGTTGGCGGCCAGGGTTACCGGCAGCGAACCGCCGACCACAAAACCAAAAAATCGCGGCCCGGCCATGGCCATGGTGCCCGGCGAGCCGATTTCGTCTAGTAGCTGCAGAACCAGCTCAGGATCGGTGGGGTGGACTGGTAGAGGCTCGTCGAATCGTTTGAGTTGGGCCAGCGCCGTGGGGGAGGGCGCAACCGGACGCTCGGCCAAACTCTCACGGTAACGGATGGCGCGTTCGGCCGTTTTTTCTAGCAGTTTTCTCATCGTCTTCTCCCGTGCGATTAGGGGAATATTCCGCGCTGCTCCAACGTTTCGGCCACCCGCGCCACCGCCAGCATAAAAGCGCCCTGCCGCAGCGACACATTTTTCTGTTCGCTAAAATCGCACACCTGCTCAAAAGCCTTGTTTAAGAAGCGCCGCAGTTGCTTTTGCACCTCTTCGACGGTCCAGTAGAAAGCCTGGATGCCCTGAACCCATTCAAAGTAGCTGACCGTTACTCCCCCGGCATTGGCTAAGATATCGGGCACGACCGTTACGCCGCGGGCATAAAGGATTTTGTCGGCGGTGGAACTGGTGGGGCCGTTGGCGCCCTCGACCACAAAGCGGGCCTGAATCTGGTCGGCGTTGAGCGAAGTAATCTGGTCCTCCAGCGCGGCCGGAATCAGCACGTCGCATTTGAGCGCCAATAATTCTTGATTGGAGAGTTTTTCCAGACCCGGCGTTTCGTACCCGGCCAGGGTCCGGGTCGGCGATGTTTTCATATAATTGAACATCTCTTCCACATCCAGGCCGTGAGGATGGTAATAACCGCCGGAAACATCGCTCAGGCCGATAATTTTGCAACCGTCCTGGCGCAGGTAATGGGCCGACCAGTAGCCCACTTTGCCAAATCCCTGGATGACGACAGTCGCATCTGTGACCGGATAGCCATATCGCTTCAAGGTGCTTTCGGTCACAATCGCCACGCCCAGGCCGGTGGCGTCGGCCCGGCCCAGGCTGCCGCCCAAAATGATCGGCTTGCCGGTCACGATTTCCTGGCTGGCCTCGCCGCGCAGCATGCTGTAGGTGTCGCTCATCCAGGCCATCGTCCGTTCATCGGTATTCACATCCGGGGCGGGGATATCTTTTTTGGGACCAATGATGGGCAGAATGGCATAGGTATAACGCCGCGTCAGCCGGCGCAGTTCATATTCAGACAGGGTCTCGGGACTCACGCTAATCCCGCCTTTGGCGCCGCTATAGGGCAGGTCAAGAACAGCGCATTTCCAGGTCATCAGTTGGGCCAGGGCAGTGACTTCTTCCAGCGTAACGTCGGCATGGTAACGGACGCCGCCTTTACCCGGCCCGCGGACAGTGGTATGCTGCACCCGGTAACCGGTATAAACTGCAATCTCGCCGTCATCGGTTTCAATCGGCAGCGAGACCGTGAGTGACCGTTCACACGTGCGCAAAATACGGTGGATATTAGGGTTTAGTTGTAACCGTTCGGCGGCATCATCTAAATGATTCAAAGCCGAGTAGAGCATGCGCAGCCCGGGCGTGTCTTGCACTGTTGCCGTGATGGGATGCCCATCTCTGGTGACGGGTGGGGCTAAGCTCATCGTCATCCTCCTGATAGACTACCTCTTCAGAATAGAGAACCTTAATCTGTGAAAAGGGTGTGGCTAACTTCATATTGTTCCACGGCCGGCGGGCCGGCGGCCAGGCTGGAAAGCTTGGCGATCTGTTCCTGGTAAGCCGGGCTGAACTGCCCTGCCCTCAGCTCAGCCTCTGTCTCCCACAGCGTGATTGACATTATCTTGTTTTTGGCCGCGTCTGTGAGCAGATACCAGCCTTTAAAGCCTGCTTGTTGTTGCAGCACCGGGGCAATAGACCCCTGGATCAGCTTGATGGCTGCCTCCAGTTGGCCTGGTTCAACCGGAAGAGTGGTTATTCGCGCATACACGGCCAGCCTCCTGATTCTGATTGGCTATAGTGACCTTCTATCCTGACTCAGTTGGGTTGGGCGCAAGATGGAGAAGTTGGTCCCAGTTTCTATTTTTTCGGTCCGATCATCTGCTCAGGCCGAACCACTTCATCAAATTTTTCACCGCTCAAAAGACCCAATTCAAGGGCCGCCTCCCGCAGGGTCTTGTTTTCGGCAAAGGCCTTCTTGGCGACTTTGGCCGCATTGTCGTAGCCGATGACCGGATTCAAGGCTGTGACCAGCATCAATGAGTTTTTTAGATAACCTTCAATGGCCGCCCGGTTCGGCTCGATACCCACGGCGCAGTGATCGTTGAATGACTCGCAGGCGTCGGCCAGCAGCCGGATCGAGTTGAGCAGGTTGAAGATCATGAGCGGCTTGTAAACGTTCAGTTCAAAGTTGCCGGACATGCCGCCGATATTGATGGCCACATCGTTGCCCATCACTTGGGCGCAGACCATCGTCATCGCCTCGGACTGGGTCGGGTTGACTTTACCCGGCATGATCGAGCTGCCCGGCTCATTTTCGGGAATGGTCAACTCGCCGATGCCGCAGCGCGGCCCGGAGGCCAGCCAGCGCACATCGTTGGCCAGCTTGGTCAGCGAGACAGCCAGGGTTTTGAGGCTGCCGCTGGCAAAAACAATGGCGTCGTGACCGGCCAGCGCCTCGAACTTATTGGGGGCGGTGCGGAACGGCAGGCCGGTAAGCCGGGCGATGTGGCCGGCTGCTTTAACGGCAAAGTCGGGGTGGGTATTCAAACCCGTGCCAACGGCCGTACCGCCCAAAGCCAGCTCGTACAGCCTATCAAGGGCCAGCTCGATGCGCCTGAGGTCATTGTCTAACTGCTGGACGTAACCGGAAAACTCCTGGCCCAGGGTCAGCGGGACCGCATCCATCAGGTGCGTCCGCCCGATTTTGATGATATCGGCAAAGGCGGCCGCCTTGGCCTGGAGCGTGTCGCGTAGTCGCGTGACCATTGGGATGAGCCGGTGGGTGATCTGCTCGGCCGCGGCGATGTGCATGGCCGTGGGAAAGGTATCGTTGGAAGATTGGGCCTTGTTGACATCGTCGTTAGGGTGGATCGGCTTCTTGCTGCCCAGCACCCCGCCGGCCAGCTCGATGGCGCGGTTGGCAATGACCTCGTTGGCGTTCATGTTGGTCTGGGTGCCGCTGCCGGTTTGCCAGACGACCAGGGGAAAATGGTCGTCCAGCTTACCGGCAATGACCTCATCGGCCGCCTGCACAATCAGGCCGGCTTTGTCGGCCGGCAGCGTACCCAGCTCTTGATTGGTCAGGGCCGCTGCTTTTTTGAGAATGCCCAGCGCCCGGATCAACTCACGGGGAAAGCGGTCTTGGCCGATCTTGAAGTTCAGCAAGGAACGAGCCGTCTGGGCGCCGTAATATTTGTCGGCCGGCACTTGAATCTCCCCCATCGTGTCGGTTTCAATGCGGTACTGCATCGTAATTCCTCCCCGATCTAATCAAACTTCATTCCCCATTGCGCCGCGTTCGCTTTGGCGCCCCTAAGCCACCTTGAGGGTTACCGGCGTGGGGTGTTCCACATTGTCAAGGACAGAACAACGGCAGCGGATTTCGGCCACAAAGGCTTCTTTCTCCGCCTGGGTCAGGTCAGCCTCGATATCGACTTTCATCTCCATCTCATCATCTCAAACGCCGATCAGTTCGGCCAATTTCGCCTGCGAGCGGGCCTCCACCTGATCGTGGATGCTTTGGCCGTGGCTGTCCATCGTTACCACCACCGGAAAATCTTCCACCCGGATCACCCACATGGCCTCCGGCACGCCAAACTCCAGCTTGTGCACGGTGACCACCTCTTTAACCGACTGGGCAATCAACGTGGCAGCCCCACCGATGGCGTGGAAATACACCGCGCCGTGCTCCTGGCAGGCTTTGAGAGTGTTAGGCCCCATGCCGCCCTTGCCGATCACCCCGCGCAGCCTAAAATGCTCGATCACTTCTGGCTGGTACACTTCTTCGCGAATGCTGGTGGTTGGCCCGGCGGCCACAAAGGACCAGGAGCCATCGTCATGCTTTTTGACCACCGGCCCGCAATGGTAGATCACCCCGCCATCGAGCAGTTGCTTGAGTTCGGCGTACAGTTCCGCTTCTTCCGGCGGGGCCGGGTTGCGGATCAGCTTTTCGACCATAAATTTATGGGCCGCATCTCGCCCCAGCACGATGATGCCGTTGAGAAAGACGGTGTCGCCCACGTGCAGGGCGCGGATATCCTCAACCGAGATCGGAATGGTCAAGCTAGGCATACGTCACCTCCACCTCATCTCCCTTGAAAGTTACGTCCATGCTGGCCCGGCGGTTGGCCCAGCACATATAGGCCACCGAGACAAAATAAGAGGCCGGCAGGCGGTGTTGCGCGCCAACTTTTACCCCCAGCACGGTCGTTTTGCCCCCAAAACCCATCGGCCCGATGCCGAGCTGGTTGGCCTCCTGGTGCAGCCGTTCCTCCAGGCCGGCCAGTTGCTCATCCGCATTTTGGTCATCCAACGGTCGTAGCAGTTGTTGCTTGGCTTTGATATAGGATGATCCCCGGTCGCCGCCAATGGCCACGCCCAACACGCCGGGGGCGCAACCTTTACCCTGGGCCTGGTGCACCGCGTCGAGCACCACCCGGCGCACCCCTTCCAGGTCACGTCCGGCCTTGAACCGGCCCTCCGGCAGTTTATATTGGGTCGAGACGTTCTCGCAGCCGCCGCCCTTCAACAGCAGTTCCATGTGGATGGCATCCTGATCCCACTCGTGGAAGTGCATCGTGGGAAAATCTTCACCAGTGTTGTCGCCGCTGTTTTTGCCGGTCAGGCTATCGACGGCGTTGGGGCGCAGGTAGGCGCGGCGGGTGGCAATCGCCACGGCCTGGCGGATTTGTTCGGCCAGGACCCGGGTGGAGACGCCCACCGGATAGTAAATCTCAAAGATGGGCGTGCCTGTGTCCTGGCAGATTGGGGTTGACAACTCCCGGGCCATACTGACATTCTGCAGGATGGCCTCCAGCGCGCCCTCGGCCGCCGAGCCAGGCTCTTCCTCAGCTTTGGCCCGGACCAGGGCGGCCTCCATATCGGCCGGTAAAACGGTGGCCGCTCGCCGAACCAGTTCAACCAGTTCATTAGTTAATTCTAAATCTCTCATAGATTAATGCCTCCTTGCAATAATAGAGTTTATTGGAAATAAGAATAGCTCACGGATTTTCACGGACCGCGAAGCGCACAGATTATGTCAAAAAATTAAAGAAAAATCCGTGAAACACTGCACCTGCGGGCAGTGCAGGTGTCTGTGTTAATCCGTGAGCCATATCAAATTTGCCAGGCCATCAATCTTATTTCCAATAATGTTAAATGTTTAATTTAGAGATTGGAGCTTGGTGATCGGAGATTAGAGATTTAAGATTGGAGATTCTTGCATAGGGTTGAGCAGGAAAAATCTCCCAATCTCCCAATCACCTCATTTTCAATTACCCAATAGTCAGTATCCGATACCCTTCCCGATAAACCTCCCGGCCATATTCATCGATGGCCTGATGGCGATCTCGTACCCGTCGCTCCATTCTCCCGTCATCTTTGATTTGACTGGTATGGCAGCGAATGGCTTTGAGTTTTGTGTCAAAAACGGCGGTAATATCGACCCACCGGTCGGGTTGCTCCGGCCCAACCAGGTACACCTCCCTGACCGCATGCGGTTCAAGCCCTTCAGCCAACAGCTCTGGATGGTACATGCGGTTGCGGGCAGCCGGAAATACGGCATCGATCGCCACAATTCCGGCGGCGCGGTGGTCGGCATGGTTGATGTAGTCGGTGTAAAAGTAACGGGTGGGGTCCGGGGCAATAATGGTTTCCGGGCGATAACGGCGAATCTCGGCCACGACCCGTTTCCGCAGATCCAGGGTCGGCTGAAGCTCGCCATCTGGCTCGTCCAGATACAGCACCCGAGCCACCCCCAAAATGGCGGCAGCAGCTTGTTGCTCCTGGCGACGAATGGCGGCCAATCTGACCGGAGTCATGGCCGGATCATCACTGCCTTTGTTGCCGTTGGTCAAAATGAGATAGGTCACTTCGACGCCGGCAGCACACCAGGCGGCGACAGTGCCACCGCAAAAGAACTCGGGGTCATCGGGGTGAGCCATAATGACCATGGCTCGGTCAGGCGCTGGTAAGCTCAACTTGAACACCTCATTTTGAAAAAAAAAGCGGCACGTCAATTGGGTAGACGCAATCCGCTTTTTGGTTGACTAAAAACTAATCGCTCAAGTCTCTCGGTGAATATCTAATTGAGGACAGATATTGAATTGTTGATCTTATTTTGGTTTACCCTTATAAGTGGCCCGTTCAGCCTCCAGGTCATAATCCCAATAGCCGGGACCTTCACTAAAGTAGGCCGCATTGCGGGCAATATCGGCCTCATACTCCTCCGGCACATCTTCTTCAGGGAAGATGGCCTCGGGCGGGCATACCGGAACGCAAGCTCCGCAGTCAATGCAGGTGTCAGGGTCAATGAAGAAGAGATCGTTCCATTCGGGATCATCGGTGGGGCCGGGGATGATGCAGTCGACTGGACAAACTTCTACACAATCGCCTTCGCGGGTGCATAGTACCGTGATTACGTGTGTCATTGATAATCCTCCTAGATTTATTATAGGAACTTAGGTTTCACCATTGAAAGCCGCCCCATTGTAGCCCTATCCCCTAAAATTGTCAATAACTTTTGGATAAAATAAAACCGGGCCAAAATCGACCCGGTTCAGCGAACTAATAAACGGCTTGAAACCAACTAAATCTCTTACTTGGCTGCCTTGTAATTTTTGGCTACCTCAGCCCAGTTGACCACGTTCCACCAGGCCTCAACGTAGTCTGGACGGCGGTTTTGATAATTGAGGTAGTAGGCGTGCTCCCACACATCCAGCCCCAGAATAGGCGTGTCGCCGCTCATATAGGGGCTGTCCTGATTGGCCGTGCTGTAAACGTCAAGGCTGCCGTTGCTTTTGACCACCAGCCAGGCCCAGCCGCTGCCAAAGCGGGTTTTAGCGGCATTACTGAATTTTTCTTTGAAGCTGGCGAATGAACCAAAGGCGCTCTTGATCGCCTCAGCCAATTCACCGCCCGGTTCTCCGCCGCCGCTGCCGCTCATAGTTGGCCAGAAGAGGGCGTGATTGGCGTGGCCGCCGCCGTTGTTGCGGACGGCCATCCTGATATCTTCCGGCACAGTTTCGATCCCGCGCAGCAAATCTTCAATACTCTTGGCCTGCAAATTGGGATATTTTTCCAGAGCCGCATTCAGATTGGTTACATAAGCCTGATGATGTTTGCCGTGATGGATTTCCATCGTGCGAGCATCAATGTACGGTTCCAAAGCATTATGGGCATAGGGTAATGCCGGTAATTGGTGAGCCATAATAATTCAATCTCCTTTTTCTCAATACATGTTTGATTTAGTGGGCTGAATTTTATAAGCGAAGTATGAACTATCCCCCTTTTTACTTCTACATTGAGTAATTATAGAGAGCGCCCGTGGCCTTGTCAAGAATTATTAAAGAACGCCTCAAACTTTTATTGACCAGAACTGATGGGTCAAGTAAAATACCCCGGTAGTTTGCGGCAAGAACTAAATTCCAGGGCAGAGGGGAGATTGATCTTGATTCATCACACCTGTTTCAAATGTAAACGCCGGTTCGAGTTAGAGCCGGTTTATGTTGGCTTTGAACTGAGCAAACTCAAGAAAAAGAATCCAACCCATTACCAGGCGGTCTGTCCGGCCTGCCGGGCGGTCAATAAGGTTTCGGTGGCCGCGATGCAAGCTGAACTTAACCAGGTGGCTGATGAAATTCAGCAGATGATCGCCGCCTATGAAAAGCAGAAAGCCGAGGCCAAAGCGGCCAAAATCGAAGCCGGAAACCAGGCCAAAACCGATCAAGAGTAATTTATGGGTGTTCGATGCTGATTTCCCAGAGCCAGCTCGACCAGATTATCACCGCCATCCACGCCACCCCGCCGATGGTTGTGATTGAATTTGCCGGCGCCGGCGCCCAGGCTTTGGCCTGGCTCCATCGCGTCGGCGGTTCATCCCGGACTATTTTGGAGGCAACCGACCGCTATGCCGCGGCCTCGTTGAGTGAGGCTATCGGTTTTTGGCCCACTCAGTTTACCTCGCCCCAGGTGGCCCAGGCCCTGGCCTGGCGGGCTTTCCAGCGGGCCGCCCACCTGGCCGACCCTCACATTCCGGTGGCCGGCCTCGGTTGTACTGCCACCATTGCAACAGACCGGCTGAAGCGGGGTGAACATCGCTGCGCCTTAGCCATCTGCGACGCGCAGGGGGTGACCACCTATACCCTCTCCCTGGCCAAAGGGCTGCGCCCTCGCCCGGAGGAAGAACAACTGGTTGATTTGCTGATTTTGAAGGCCGTGGCCGATGTTTGTGGGGTGAGCGGTTATCCTGATCTGCCGTTGATCGCCGGGGAGCAGTTGCAGCAAAGTTATGAGCCGGTTGATTTGATCGACCGGTTGCTGGCCGGACAGATCGAGTGGCTGGTGGTTTGGCCCGATGGTCGGCTGGCTACCGGCCGGAAATGGCCTGGCCTGGCTCTACTCTCCGGCGCGTTCAACCCGCTGCACCAGGGCCACCGCCAACTGGCCCAGGTTGCGGCCCAGAAGTTGCAGCAACAAGTTTATTTTGAGCTGCCCCTGGTTAACGCCGACAAAGCCCCTCTCATCGAACCTGCCGAAGTCCGGCGGCGAGTGACTCAATTTGCCGGTGTGGCCCCCCTAATTCTGACCCGCGAGCCCCTGTTTAGTCAAAAGGCTCAACTCTTTCCCAATAGTGTTTTTATTCTTGGCGTCGATACCGTTGAGCGACTAACCGAACCTCGTTTTTACCACCACAGTCCGGCTGAAATGCGGGCCGCGCTTGACGCCGTGGCCGCAGCCGGTTGCCGTTTTCTGGTGGCCGGCCGGCAAGTGCAGGGTAGATTTATCACGCTGGCCGATGTTGACCTGCTGCCCGATTATCGTGCTCTATTTGAACAGATTCCTCAAACTGAGTTTCGGGTCGATATATCTTCGACCGTGATTCGCCAGGTTTCAGATCGCAAATAGCAAATCGCACTCACAAATCGCAAGCAGCAACTTTGCCACCTGCCACTTGCTACCTGCCAATCCGCGCCTGGATCATTCCCCGCTGGCCGTTCACCCGCCATTCCGGGTCTGCCTGATCCAGCGCCTCGGCCTGGCCCGGTTGCAATCCTACCACCGGGTCGGATTTCATTGTCCGTAGGGCTACAAAGGGGGCCGGAAAATAGGGCACGGCCGCGGCGATGGGGACAGCGGCCGGCCAGCGGCTGTCGCCCAGGAGTCGGCGGTAGTTGGCGTCTCCCTTGATGATGACCAGATGAGCCTGAGCCAACCTGGCTTCAAGTCGTCCCGGTAATTCCCAGAAGAAGTGGTGGCTGTTCCAGAAACGATCCGGCTCGATCCGCAGACGACCCTTACGTTGATATTCTTGCAGCCGGGCGGCCAACTGTTGCAGTTCAACCGCGGTCTGAGCCTGGCTGGCGGCGATAGCCTGCGTCACGTCAGCCGCGGTGGCGTCGGATACAAAGGTGGGATAAGCTTTAACATGCAGGGTGATTTGGCCGGCCCACTCAAAGCGGAGCAGAAAATCGGCCAGGGCCAGGTCCAGTAGTAACTCGACGCCGGCATTGTCGCAAATGAACTCGATCCGACGCGGCTGACCGCGGCTCGTTTGCAAATGGCTCAGAATCGCTTGCGTGTCATCCACCAGCAAGTTGGTTTGCTCCTGCTCCACGGCAATCTCTCCGCCGGCGCTTTCAGCCACTTTGGTATAACTCAAATCAAGCCGGTTGCCCCAGACGGCGTGGTGCAGTAATCGCCCCAGGCCATCGGCGGAGTGGTGATGGCTGTGGGCGAGGGCGGCCGTGAGAATTTGCCAGGGGGTGCCAGCCTGGAGTTCGGCGGCTTTGCGGGGTTGGTACGGATCGACGCCGGCCCATTCGCCCGGTCCAAAGTAGTTGACTGCGGCCAGCAGCCGGCGATAGAAGTAAGCCTCGGCCAGGTACCAGGGGCAGTTGAGCCAGGTGGCCTGAGGATAAGCTGCCCAGGCATTGGCCCACTGGCGGGCATCGAATGTGGTCGCCGGTAGGGGCCGGATAGGTTTGTCTTCCACCACTTCGCGGCGCAACCTTTGCAAGCCCTGCCTGATTTCTGGCGGATACCGGTCGACATAGTCGGCCAGCACGTTGTCGATGACGGCGGGTATTCGTGTAACCATCGTTCTATAAGCAAATGAACCCGGCTCGCCGGTCATCAGCGGGGGAGGGGGCTTGATTGGATCGAATTGGGGGTCATTGCTCATCGTCAATTGCCTTGAGTAGGGCCGGTAGAATCTGACCGGCCGGACCCGGCAGCACGTAGGTCATCGCCGGGGTCAGGGGGGTTGCGTTGGGATTGATCTCCACGGTCGGAATGTGCTGTTCCAGCGCCACCCAGGGGAGCGAGGCCGCCGGCTGGACGAGGGCCGACGTGCCCACTGCCAGGAAGATATCGCCTTGTTTCGCCGCGGCCCAGGCGGACTGCAGGGCCAGCCCCGGCAGCGACTCGCCAAACCAGACCACGTTGGGTCGCAGCAGGCCGCCGCAGCGAGGACAGCGGGGCGGGATTTCTTCGCTGTCGGGCCAGGCGTTAACCACCTGCCGGTCGTTAAAACAGATGGTCCGTTGGATGTTGCCGTGCAGCTCGATCACGTTTTGGCTGCCGGCCCGCTGGTGCAGACCGTCCACGTTCTGGGTAATCAGAGTGAAGTGCGGTATTCGCTGCTCCAATTGGGCCAGCGCCAAGTGGCCCGGATTCGGTTCGGCTTTGGCCACCAGCTCCCGCCGCCAGGCGTACCACTCCCACACCAGGCGCGGGTTGCGTTGGAAGGCCTGGGACGTGGCCAATTCCTCCGGGTCATACTGCGCCCACAAGCCCGTTTGCGCCTCCCGAAATGTCGGCACGCCGCTTTCGGCCGAGATGCCGGCCCCGGTTAGTACGGTGACGCGCCCCGCCGAGCGGAGCGTCTCGATGAGTTGGGGGGGGATGGAGGGAATGGTCATGGCAGATCTCCCTGGAAAGAAAAAATTCGCATAGCCAATAAACTACAAATTCACCAGTTGCTAACCAATACAACTGAAATTATAGGCTATAAGTGATCCAAATGAAAGTGCCGGTCACTTTTGAAGTGACCGGCACTTTCAATCCGCACCAACCTGCCACGCAACAGGCCGCCTACCAGACGATGCTCAAAGTCAAATCGTGGGGATTACGCCTGGCTGTGCTTGGTTTTGGGGTGGGGTTGGTCGCCTTCGTCTGGTTTATCAGCGCGATGCTCTATTATCGCTAAATCGACCAACTGACAAAATTAGCCTGATAAGGCTTCGCTCTTTGAGCCTGGCGGCTTCAGCCCCAGGCTTTCAGGCAAGAGTGGCCATATCTTTGGGTTGTAAGAAACCCGTTCTTGCCAAAAAACGGGTTTCTTCGACTGACTCATTCCGATGAAAAAGCGCCGGTCACTTTTGAAGTGACCGGCGCTTGAACGTTTTGGGAAAGGTTTACAGCTCTTTGAGCAAGCCCGTCCGCCCGTTGAACTCCTCGATCAGGGCATCCAGTTCTTCGACGTGACCCTGGTAGCTGGTCCAGTAGTTGGGATCGTCCCATTGGGCCAGGATTTCTTCGTAGGTTTTGCCCTGTTGCTCCACCCAGGTGTAATACTTGAGATTGTGGACCCGCTTGCGGTCCACGTAGGTCAGCTCTTGTAAGTAATCGGTGGTTAACCCCAGCAGATGTTGGTGGTAGGCGGCCACGGCGTCGTGCTCGGTAAATTCACCCCGCTCTTCGGTCAACTCGGTCAGGCGAGTGCAGTACATATCCATCGAGTCGGTCGAGACGGTCATCACGATGTCGTTTTCACCCAGTTCATAATATTTGGCAAACTTGATCGCGGATAACAGGTTGGCGACACTCGAAATACCCAGCAAATGCAAGTTTTCAACCAAAGACTGTGGTACGCCCCGCTTGATCAGGTAGGCTTTGCCGGCCGGTTCGTTGAAGAGGCGGATCAAAGACATGGGAGCCTCGTCGTCAATGGCCATGACCATGTCGGTGTTCTTAACGTTGTGAATCCAGGGCACGTGCTTGTCGCCGATACCCTCGATGCGGTGAGCGCCAAAACCGTTGTTGAGCAAGGTGGGGCATTGCAAAGCTTCACTGGCCCCAATCTTGCTGGCCGGGAAGAGGTTCTTCAGGTAGTCGCCGCTGGCGATGGTGCCGGCGGAGCCGGTGGTGTAAACTGCGCCGCGGTAGGTATCGTTTGGCCCCATAATTTGCTCCAGCACCTCGGCCATAGCCCGGCCGGTGACCTCGTAGTGCCACATGTAGTTGCCAAACTCTTCGAACTGGTTGAAGATGAACAGGTCCTGGCCGGAGCGGCGCAGTTCCCAGCATTTGTCAAAGATTTCTTTTACGTTGCTCTCGCTGCCGGGGGTCTTGATGACCTCGCCGGCCACCGAGGCCAGCCAGTCGAATCGTTCCTTGCTCATGCCTTCGGGCAGAATGGCGATGGATTCGCAGGCCAGCAGGTTGGAGTCGTACGCGCCGCCGCGGCAGTAGTTGCCGGTGGAGGGCCAGACCGCTTTCTGGGTGGTCGGATCGAACTGGCCGGTCACCAGCCGCGGCACCAGACAGCCAAAAGCTGCGCCGACTTTGTGGGCGCCGGTTGGGAACCATTTGCCAATGGGCTGGACGATACGGGCCGAGACGCCGGTCAATTCTTTGGGAAATTCCAGATAATTGACCGGGCCAAAGCCGCCGCCTTTGGCCACTGGCTCATTGTGCCAGGTGATCCGGAACAGGTTGAGCGGATTCAAATCCCACAGGCCAACATTTTTGAGTCTGTTTTTGATAGTAGTTGGGACCAGTTGGGGGTTGATCTGTTGTTTGAAGGTCGGGATAATGATATTTCGTTCTTTGGCTCGCTGCACGGCTCGTTCAAGCCGGTCAGGGTGTACGGTTAAATCTAACATGGTTTCTCCTTAGAAAGCAGTAAACAGTTATCAGTAGTCAGTGATCAGTTATCAGTAGTCAGTGATCAGTTATCAGTGATCAGTAAACAGTTGAACTGATCACTGATAACCTACCACTGATTACTTTATGGTTATTTCCACGTGGCGACCACTCGTTTGAGGTCGTCCAAAGTTGGCTCGATGCGGTATGGCTGGGTGCCGACCAACTCGACCGATTTCATGGCGCTGGCGACGTCCTTGAGACCGTTGCCGGTGTTCAGTATTACCACCCGCTCGTCGCCAGAGACCAGGCCCTCGTTGACCGCTTTGACCAGACCGGCGTAGGCCGTGGCCCCGGCCGGCTCGCCAAAAACGCCGCTGCCGCGGGCCATGGCCGGGATGGCCGCCAGGATTTCTTCATCGCTGACGCTGAGGTAAGCGCCGGCAGTCTCTTTGACTGCGGCCATGGCTTTGATGCGGTCGCGGGGTAGGCCGGCGCTGATGCTGTCGGCCACGGTGTGGGCGTCGATGGGCGGCTTGGTCAGCACGTCCTCATCATTTTTCCAGGCCTGGTACAGGTAGCTGCTGCCCTCGGCCTGCACGCCCATAATCCTGGGCAGCCGGTCGATCCAGCCCAGGGCGTAGAGGTCCTTCAATCCCTTGTGCAGCCCGCCGATGATACAGCCATCGCCAACGCTGACAAAGATGCGGTCGGGCGCCTGCCAGCCGAGCTGCTCGCAAATCTCAAAGCTGGCCGTCTTTTTGCCCTCGCTCATATAGGGATTATAGCCGGTGTTGCGGTTATACCAACCGTACTCTTTGGCGGCTTGCAGGCACAGCTCAAAGGCGTCGTCGTAAGTGCCTTTGACCAGGGCCACCGTTGAGCCGAAGACGAGCAGTTGGGCAATCTTGGCCGGCGGCGCGGTTTCCGGCACAAAGATGACGTTGGGCTGCTTGACGCTGGCGCAAAGACCGCTCAAGGCGGCCGCGGCGTTGCCGGTGCTGGCGGTGGTGATGATCTTGGCCCCTTTTTCCCGGCCTTTGACCACGGCAATGGCGCTGGCCCGGTCTTTGAATGAGGCGGTCGGCAGGCGGCCGTCGTCTTTCACCCAGACCTGCTTCAGCCCCAATTCGGCTGCAATGCGGGGCGCATTATAGAGCGGCGTCCAGCCCACGGTCAGGGGCGGAACCGGGCTGGCCGGTTCCACCGGCAGCAGCGGCTTGTAGCGCCAGATGGTGTAATCGGTCGAGTGGAGCAGGTCGCCCTGGCTGAGCCGTCGCCCGATCAGCTCGTAATCGTACTGAACGTCAACAATGCCTTCATCGCCGTGGTCAGGGCAAACGTAGTCGATCTCATCGACCCCGTACTGCTTACCGCAGATGACGCATTTTAGACCAATAACGTGTTCCACAGGAAACTCCTTGCTTTTGCGGAGGTAGGAGATTAAGAGATTGGAGATTGAGAATCTCCTAATCCCCTAATCTCCTAATCTCCATTTCTCCAATTCTCCCAAGCACCATTATGGTACAATGTGTGTGCCGGTTTCGCCGCGCAAAGCCCGGCCGATGTTTTCCGGGTTGGTGATGATGGCCTTCTTGCCGCCGGCTTCAAGGAACCAGATGATGGCCTGAATCTTGGGGGCCATCGAACCTTTGGCAAAGTGGTTGCCTTCGGCCAGGTATTGCTTGGCTTCGGCCAGGGTCAGGTGATCGAGCCATTTCTGGTCAGGCTTGCCAAAGTTGAGGGCTACTTTTTCGACGGCCGTTGAGATCAGGAACAGGTCGGCGTTAATTTGCTGGGCCAGAAGACTGCTGGCAAAATCCTTGTCGATCACCGCGGCCGTGCCTTGGTACTGCCCTTCGCCGGCATCGATGACCGGGATGCCGCCGCCGCCGACGGTAATCACCACCACGCCGGCGTTAATCAGGGTTTGGACGGTTTCCAGTTCAACCACCTCTTTGGGCAGGGGTGAAGCCACCACCCGCCGCCAGCCGCGGCCGGCGTCTTCAACGACGCTCCAGCCCATCTCGGCGGCCCGGCGTTTGGCTTCCGCTTCGTCCATAAAACCGCCGATGGGTTTGGTGGGGTTTTGAAAAGCCTTATCGTTGCGATCAACCAAAACCTGGGTAACCACCGTGGCCACCGGTTTTTTGATGCCGCGACGGTACAGTTCGTTTTGCAGGGTCTGCTGCAAGGCGTAACCGATGGCGCCCTGGCTATCGGCGCCGCACACATCCAGCGGCACTTCGTGCATACCTTCCACTTTGTTGGCAATCTCGGAGCGGCGCAAAATGAAGCCGACCTGCGGCCCGTTGCCGTGGCCGATAGCCACGTCCCAGCCGGCCTCGATCATATCGGCAATATGATAGGTGGTTTCTTTGGCTGCCTGGTATTGATCTTCAACGGTTTGATGCTGCTTATCTTTAATCAGGGAATTGCCGCCAATGGCGACAACAGCTACTTTCTTGTCCATAGATTCCTCTCCTGTCAGGGGCGCTAATTTTTTAGAATTTGTTGGCTGCTGATCAGGGTAGCAGAGTAGCAAGGTAGCAGAGGGGCAAGGTAACAGGGATGCCTTGGTACCTGCTACCTGCTACTTGCTACTGTCTACCCCATTGTCAAGGCCATTACAGCCTTTTGGGCGTGCAGGCGGTTTTCGGCCTGGTCGAAGACCACGGAATGAGGCCCATCGATTACGCCGTCGGTCACTTCGATGTTGCGGTCGGCGGGCAGGGGATGCATGTAGATGGCGTTCTCATTGGCCATGGCCATGCGGCGCTCGTCGGCAATCCAATCCTTATACTGGTCGGTGATGCGGCGGTCCTCATCTTTGTCCAGGGTGGTCAGCAGGGGACCCCAGCTCTTGGCGTACCAGACGTCGGTGCCTTTGACGCCGGCGTTGAAGTCATCCATGATCTCAAAGCTGCCGTGGTGCTTCCGGGCATTCTCTTTGGCCTGCTCTAGAAATTCGGGTTTGAGGTTGAATTCCGGCGGATGCACCAGCCGGACATTGGCCCCGAAGCGGGTCATCAGCAGGATCAGGCTGTTGGGCACGCTTTGGGGTTTGGAGTAGCTGGAGGCATAGGCCCAACTGACGGTGATGGTCTTGCCGCGGGGATCGCCAAATTTTTCCAGGATGGTCTGCAGGTCGGCCAGGGCTTGATGGGGGTGGTACAGTTCACACTGCATATTCAGCACCGGGACGCGGCTGGCTTTAGCCACGCCGCGGATGTAATCATTGCCGGCGCCCCAATCGACGTGACGGATGGCGATGCCGTCGTTATAGCGGCCCAGAATCTCGCCGATTTCAACGGCGGTGTCGCCGTGGGCAATCTGGGTGGTGCGGCTCTCGATGAACTGGGCGTGCCCGCCTAATTGGGCCATGCCGGCCTCAAAGGAGGCCCGGGTGCGGGTGCTGGAGAAGAAGAAGAGCATGGCTAAAACCTTGTCGCGCAGGTAGGCATGGGGCTGGCCCAAAGCCCGTTGGCGCTTCAAATCAAAGGCGACATCCATGACGGTGTCGATTTCTTCGCGGGTCCACTCCTGGGTGGTAATCATATCTCGGCCACGGAGATAGGTTTGCATTGTTTGGCTCCTTAATTAGTTCAAGTTGTTTACAAAATAGGGGAGATTGGCGCGTATATTAGGTGCTGCGTGCTGCGTATTCCGTTATTACGCAGCACGCAACACGGAGTACGAAATTCGGTTTATTCCATCTTACCCAGCACCAGCGCAATCAAGGCCATGCGCATGACCACGCCGTTGTAGGCTTCCTGCCAGTAGCGGGACCAACGGGTAATGTCGACATCGGTAGGGATTTCATCCATGCGGGGCAGAGAGTGGAGCAGGATGGCGTCTGACTTGGCTTTGGTCGTCAGCAGTTCGCGGGTGATCTTGTAGTTGGCCGGGGTCAGGCCGACATCACCGGCGCGCTCGTCGCGGGATTTGGTGTAGTCCGGCTGGACGACCGGCTCAACCAGAATGACGTCGGCTTCGGCGATGGCCTGTTCGACGTGTTCGGCTTCTTTGAAGTTCAGGCTGTATTGCTTCAAGTCGGCCTTGAATTCGTCGGTCAACGACATTTCGGGCGGGGACACAAAGGTGATCGGGCAGTCGAATTGGGTCAGGGCGTAACCCAGCGAGTGCATGGTGCGCATACGCATATCGCCCACGGCCAGCCATTTCAAACCATCGATCCGCCCTTTTTCGGTCAGCACGGTGTACAGGTCGGTCAGAATCTGGGTGGGGTGCTCGCCCCAGCCGTCACCGCCGTTGATGATCGGGATGGAGGCCCATTTGGCTGCCTCGTGTGGGGCGCCCTGCTGGAAGTGGCGCATCACAATCACGTCGCCGTAGAATTCCAGCATCTTGACGGTGTCTTTGATGCTTTCCTGGTAGAAGTCGCCGGCGCGGGTCATCTTGGCGTCGGAAAAGCCGGTCACGTGGCCGCCCAAACGATGCATGGCGGCTTCGTGGGCCAGGCGGGTGCGGGTGCTGGGTTGGTAAAAAGCAGTCACCAGGGTCTTGTCGGCGCACAGATCGGAGTTCTGGCGATTGTCGGCAATGGGTTTGAGCCGGTCGGCTATTTCAAAAACCCGGAAAAATTCCTGCCGTTCAAAATCTTTGAGTGACAAAATGTCACGACCTGCAAAACTTCTCATGATATTTCCTCCTGAAATCTATTTTTGTCTCATATTTTAATTTTATGTCAGCAACGCCGCCGCCCGGTATCGGCGGCAGTCGTTGTTGGTCACAACGCTTTAAGCCTGGCGGCGGATCAATCGCAGCCGCAACAGGTCATCTCGAAAGTACGAGTAAGCTTTATGGATGGGCTGGTTATCCTGATTGTAGCCAACTTCGTCAAAAGAAAGCAGAGCGGTGGCCGGGTGGGGCAGGTGGAGCGCCTCGGCCAGCCAGCCGGGTGCAAGCAAAGGCACAATTTCGCTCAAATAGTAGGAGAGATGCTGCTGGCAGAACTCTGACAAAAACTGGTAAATCGGCCGCCGGAAGTCATCGGGCTGGTAGGGTTGGTCGATGAGTGCAGCCGGCAGATAGTTGATACTCACGATCACCGGACTCTCATCGGCCAGGAACAGCTTTTCGACCACCAACACGGTCTCATTGGCCGCCAGGTTTAATTCCCGGCTAATTTTAGGCTCGACCGGCTGTTCCTCGACGCGCACAACCCGGACCGAGGGGGTGTAGCCGTGGGCTTTGAGCATGGCTTCGTAGCCCCAGATCTCTTCAAGACGGGTGTGGATTTGCAGCCCGGCCTCGTTGACAAAGGTCCCGGCGCCCTGTTTCCGGTAAATGACGCCTTCCAACTCCAGCCGGCTGAGGGCATCGCGGATAGTGGTCCGGCTGACGCCCAGCTCGTTGGCCAGATCGGTCTCGGAGGGGATGCGGCCATCGGCAAAGCGGTTGTCGATAATCAGGCCTTTGATGTAAGATTTGGCTTTTTCGGTCAGGGAAGGGCTTCGTTTGAGCATATGGCTGGGTATGATTGTATGGTTGTCATACAACTAAACGTATGACAACCATATGATATGTCAAAATTAGCTTTTTGTCAAGAGGGCTACCTTAAAAATGGACTGCCGACCGCCGCAGTTTTTAAATCTTTGAATCTTTGAGGAACCACAAAGGCCGCCAAGAACGCCAAGAAATATTGGGCAAAATATTCCCTAAGTACCCCTTGCTGACCCTGCCGTTTCACGTGTATAATGTGCCCAAAAAACAGGAGGGTATCAATGGCTGGAACTGAATTGATCGGCAAACGGGTGGAGGTGTTGGATAAAGGTTGGATTGAGCTGCAAGAGATCATGGGGGATGACCTGGCGATAGTCAATGCGGCTCGCGTTTCCTTTTTGGGGGAGAGCAAGGGTTCGGAACAGGATAAGAAACTGCTCTTCTACCTGTTGCGCCATCGCCATACTTCGCCGTTTGAGATGGTGGAGTTCAAATTCCGAGTGCGGGCGCCGGTGGTGGTGTGGTGGCAATGGTCCCGGCACAGAACCTGGAATTTCAACGCCCAGAGCGGCCGCTATACCCCCTTTCAAGAAAACGACTTTTACGTGCCGTCGATCTGGCGCAAGCAATCCCCGGATAACAAACAGGCCAGCGAGGGGGAAGTGGAACCGGAGGTAGCCGCGACGTTGACCCGTGAATTGGCGGCTCATTATGAAAAAGGCTTTGCCCTGTACGAGCAGGCCCTGGCGACCGGGGTCGCCAGGGAGCAGGCCCGTCTCTTTCTACCCGGTTTTTCGCTCTATTACACCTGGGTCGCCAAAACCGACGCCCATAACTTGATGCATTTCCTCAGCCTGCGCATGGCCCCGGACGCTCAGGAGGAGATTCGGGTCTATGCCCAGGCCATTTACGACCACTTCTTTTTGCCAGCCCTACCCTGGACAGCCGAGGCTTTTGGAAAGTATATCCTTCATTCCGAAGCGGCATAGATTGGAAATCGAGGCCAACAATTTAAGAAGTCAAAGCAATACTTTGGCAATGAAGCTGGGCGACAACACGGCCTTGGGTGGCTTTAGTTCAATCATCACCTCAAATAATGTTTGGGCAAAATCCCGATCCCGTTGGCCCCGGCTCACAATTCGATTCAACACCCCCGGCCAGGCGATCAACTCCCGGAAGAGTCTAAAAAGGCGGTGATTGCGCCCGATTTCCCGTTGCAGGGCCTGGACATAACCGGCCAGTTGCTGCCTGGAGAAATCTCCTGCCGCCAACGCCGCCGCGGCGTATTGCGCTGCCAGTTCACCGCTGACCATAGCCGTATTGATACCCTCGCCATTGAGCGGATTGACCAAGCCAGCGGCTTCACCGGCCACCAGGATGTTATCAGCTGCCGGGGTAACGCCATTCATCCGGGTCCGCAATGGATAACCTTTGAAGGGGCTTACCATCCGAGCCTGACTCAATCGGGCGTGGACGTAAGGGTTTTGGTTAATGAATTCGGCCAGAGTCTGTTTGAGATTGATCCCCCGCTGCCGGGAACGGCTGACGAATGTTCCCAACCCAACGTTAGCTCGACCACCGCTAAGGGGAAAAATCCAGGCATAACCCGGGGCCAGGGTGGCGTCATAGTGCATCTCTAGCAGCGAGTCGGCCCCGGCTACATTTTCATAGTAAGCTCGCACTGCTACCAGGTCCGGTTCACTCTTCACCAATCCCAACTGCCTGGTAAAACTGGCATGGGCGCCATCAGCGGTAATCAGCAATTTGCTCGCCAGTTGGAAGTCAACCTGGGGCCCATTGTGACGATGAGCGCCGGATAGATAGATGACGTCAGGGGCTGGCCGCGCCAACCCGGTCAGGTTGACCCCTTCCAGTAAATCCGCTCCGGCTTTGACAGCCTGGCCGGCCAGGGCATTATCCAGCTCCAAACGAGGAATCACCCGTCCGTAACAACTCCCGATATCAGCCGGTGCAAAGTGGAGCGCTTGGCCGTTGGGCGCTGAAAAGAGAAGCTCGCTGGGGGCATTGAAATTGTTCTCTGCTACCCACTGGGCCAAACCCATCCGCTCTAAGCGGTTGAGAATAGGAACAACGACGCCATCGCCACAGACTTTGTCGCGCGGAAAAGTTTGCCTGTCGATCAACCCTACTTTGATGCCGATTCTGGCCAGGAAGTATGCGGCCGTTGCACCGGCCGGCCCTGCGCCGACGATAACAACATCGTATCTCTTCATTTCAGCGCCGCCCGTAAGATTTCGGCGGGATGATAGGCCCGTTGGCCGGCGCCGTGTTTGATTTGCTGGCGACAACTTGCCCCGGCCGCAGCGATGATTGTGCCATTGCTTTGTGACCGTATGGCCGGTAGCAACCGTCGCTCGGCCATCGCCAGGGAGATATCGTAATGCTCCACCTCGTAGCCAAAGGAGCCGGCCATGCCGCAGCAGCCAGAATCGACCTCGCGCACGGTGTAACCGGGTAGGGCCAGAGTCCGCTGGCTAGGGCCGGTGCCGACCAGGGCTTTCTGGTGGCAATGGCCGTGGAGCAAAACCTGACCTGAGTCATCCTTGAAAGTCAGGTTGAGGTTGCCTTCGTCGGCCAATTTGGCGATGAACTCCTCAAAGGTGTAGCAATGCTCGGCCACCTTTTTGACTCGCCAGTCGCCCGGCAGCAACGAGAAATATTCATCCCGGAGGGAGAGGAGGCAGCTCGGCTCCAGGCCAACGATGGGAATGCCTTGCTCGGCAAAGGGGATCAAGCGCTCGATGGTCTCCCGGGCCGCTCGCCGGGCTTTCTTCACCAGCCCCTTGGAAATCATCGGCCGGCCGCAGCATTTGTGCCCCGGCAGAACCACTTCAAAACCGGCCGTTTCCAGCACCTCGGTAGCAGCAATAGCGATGTGGGGGTAGTTGTAGGTGTTGAAGGTATCGTTGAAGAGGACTATTTTGGGCTTTGGCGATGATGGCGAATTGGACATGTGCCGGCGCTGTTTGAACCAAAGGGTGAAGGGCATGCGGGCCAGTTCCGGCAGCTGCCGCCGGCGGCTGATGCCCAGGAATTTCTCCAGTCCCCAACGCACCAGGCCATTGCGGAACAGCCAGTTCGACAGCGGGGCCAATGAGCCACTGCCCAGGTGACTCCAGAAGGCGATGTCGGCGAAAAGGTTAGTTCGGGCCGACGCCGGGTGTTGGTCGTAATACTGGGCCAGAAATTCGAACTTGATCTTGGCCATATCCACCGACGAGGGACATTCGGCCTTGCACGCCTTACACTCGATGCACAGGTCCATCACCTCGAACATGCGCCGGCTGGTCAATTCGGCCGCCGGCAGGTTGCCGGACAGGGCCGCCCGTAGGGCATTGGCCCGGCCGCGGGTGCTGTGCTCTTCATCGCGGGTCACCATAAAGCTGGGGCACATCGTCCCGGTGGTCCGTTTGCGGCAGACGCCGGCGCCGTTGCACATCTCCACGGCCCGGTGAAAACCCATATCGTCGCTGAAGTCGATGTGTTCGCGGACCGGCATAACTTTATAAGCGGGACCGAAGCGTAGATTTTCGGTCATCGGCCCGGCATCGACAATATTGCCGGGGTTCAAGAGATTGTCAGGATCAAAGGCGCGCTTGACCTCCTTGAAGAGGGCGTACAGCTCCGGGCCAAAGAATCTTTCGTTCAACCAACTGCGGCTGCGCCCGTCGCCATGTTCACTCGACAGCGCCCCGCCATATTCGCCCACAAGCTCCAACGAGAACTGGGCAATCCGGGGCAGTTTGTCGACCTCACCGGCCAGCTTGGCATTGATCAGCGGCCGGATATGAATGCAGCCGGCGCTGGCGTGGGCATAGTAGGCTACGTTGGTGCCCAGATCGTTGCAGAACTGCTCCACCCGGGTCACGTAATCGGCCAGGTATTCAACCGGCACGGCCGCGTCTTCAATGAAGGGGATCGGTTTGTAGTCGCCTTTGATGCTCATCATCAGCCCCAGGCCCACTTTGCGCACCGTCCAGACATTGTTTTGGAGCTGGGTGGTGATAGCCGGAACCACGGCCGTCGCCCCCACCTTTTCTTTTTTGAGATGCTTTTTGAGCCGGTCGATCTTGACGGCTAGTTCGGTGTCACTCTCGCCGGAAAACTCGGTGATCAAAACACAGTTAGGAGTACCTTCAACAAAGGTGGTCAGCAGGCGGGCATACTCCGGTACTGCCCGGCACATCGTCAAACCCAGGTTATCCAATAGCTCAATCGCCGAGGGTTCCACCTGCAACATCACCGGCGCGGCGGCCAGCGCCTGATGCAAGCTATTAAAATGAACGATGGCCAGGGCCGTTTTGGTCGGCAAGGGCACCAGGTTGAGTTTGATATCAGTCATCACGGCCAGGGTGCCCTCCGAGCCGCTGATTAACTGAGCCAGGTTTAAGCGGGGATCATGCGGATATTTGTACGAGACACCCTCCACAAAGCGGTCCAGGTTATAGCCGCCGCAGCGTCGCCAGTGCCGCGGGGTGCCCCGGCGGATGACGTCGGCCTGGCTTTGGGTAATCTCCCACACCCGCCGGTAGATGTGACCTTCCAGGCCGTTCCAGTTGCGCCGTTGTGCCAGTTGCTTTTCCTCAACCGGCCCAAAACTGGCCCGGCTGCCGTCGCTTAAGATGACATTGGTTTCCAGTACGTGATCGGAGGTCATGCCGTATAAGATGGAGTGACTGCCGGTAGAGTTATTGGAGACAATGCCGCCCATCGCCGCCCGGTTGCTGCTGGCCGGGTCGGGACCAAATTGCAGACCCATTGGCTTGAGGTAGAGGTTCAGTTCATCCAGCACGATGCCCGGCTGGATCCGGACCCATTTTTCCGCGGTGTTTACCTCCAAAACCTGGTCCAGGTGGCGGGTGAAATCGATGACCAGAGCTTCGTTGACAGCCTGACCGGCCAGGCTGCTGCCGGCGGTCCGGGGTAAAAGCGGCACTTTATAGTTGGCCGCCAGTTCAACCGCGGCGTGGACATCTTCAACGGTTCGGGGGATCAAGACGCCGTAAGGCGGTACCTGATAGATGCTGGCGTCGGTGCTGTAGAGGATCAAGCTGTAGCGGTCGGTCCGTAGTTCACCGTCGACCCTTGGCTGCAGGGTCTTTAAAAACTCTTGAATCTTGCCTGGCTGGCTCATTCAGGGGCCTCCTCCCGAAAATAGTTGGTTTGAAGGTTGGAGTGCAGCCATTATACCTAGAGTTGGTAGTGTTGTCTATTGAATTTGCCAGATTTCAGGCAAGTACAGAAGCTTTATTGCAGGTGAAGCAGATGACCGGCACTTTTGAAGTGCCGGTCATCTTAACACTTTGATTACGGGGATTACTCTACGATGAGTGCTCTACAGTAGCGTCTCCTGGGGCAAATCCAGCTCCTCCAATGCTGCAGCGAATGCGGGCGAGTCCAGCAAAGGGAGACCCTTGATCTCACGCACCTTATTCTCAATGGTGAACATCAACTCAGGATTAGCCTCCAGGTAGGTCTTGGCATTCTCCCGGCCCTGGGCCAGTTTTTGCTCGCCATACGAGTAAAACGCGCCTCGCTTATCGACGATACCCTCTTCAACGGCGATGTCCAGGATGTCGCCCGCCTTGGAGATGCCCTGGTTATACATGATGTCGAATTCGGCTGTCCGGAAGGGGGGGGCGACCTTATTTTTCTTGACGGTGATTTTGGTGCGATTGCCGATGATCTCGCCGCTGTCTTTGATAGCTTCCGTCCGCCGGATGTCGAGCCGGACCGAGGCGTAAAAGCGCAGGGCCATCCCGCCGGTCGTCGTTTCCGGGTTGCCGAACATGACCCCAATCTTCTGGCGCAACTGGTTGGTAAAAATCAACATGGTGTTGCTCTGTTTGACCGTACCGGACAGCTTCCGCAGGGCCTGGCTCATCAGCCGGGCCTGCAGGCCAACGTGGGCATCGCCCATCTCTCCTTCGATTTCAGCCCGGGGGACCAGCGCGGCCACGCTATCCACCACCACCACATCGATCGCGCCGGAGCGAACCAGCGCCTCAGTAATTTCCAACGCCTGTTCGCCGGTATCCGGCTGGGAAACATACAGTTCGTCGATCCTGACCCCACATTTTTCGGCGTAGGACGGATCGAGGGCATGCTCCACATCCACAAAAGCGGCAATACCACCTTGCTTTTGGGCCTCTGCAATGACATGCTGGCAGAGCGTCGTTTTACCGGAGCTTTCCGGCCCATAGATTTCGATCACCCGGCCGCGGGGTAGACCGCCCACGCCCAGGGCGATATCCAGCGACAGGCAGCCGGTGGGAATAGTCTGCACGTTGAGTTCATTGCGTTCCCCCAGGCGCATCACTGCGCCATCGCCAAATCGTTTCTTGAGATCGCCCAGAGCGACCTCAAGAGCCTTGATCTTACCATTGCTGTCGATACTTTGAGCCTTAGCCATAGATCAATACCTCCTCAGTAAATAGAAAATATGTTCTAAAGTTGGATCGATTATAGCACAAATGTTCCAAGATGTCAATCGTGTTTTGCAGGCGAATCGGTCCGGTCAGGTTCAGATGGCGGGGTATCTACCGGCTACGTGATTGACAGGGGGTGGGGTAGGGGGGATAATTGGGGTGTCATCCTGTTGGCGGAGTGGTATATGGCGTGGCTGGAATGTAAGAAGTGCAAACGGAAAATAGTTCAAATTGGCAACCGGCCAGCGACTCACGATGGCTGGTGCGGACCGTGCTATGAAGAGGTTACCGGAAAATGCGCTGATTGTGAGGGCGCAGGCCGCCTCAACCAAGCCCACCTGGGGGTGGTGGAATGCCGCCGGTGTGATGGCACAGGCAAGGCGAAAATTAACTTCGTATAGTGTAGATATGCTAAGATTTTCTCAGACACAAAATCGGGTAACACAGGTGCTTGCAATTGGGGGGCGTCGTGGACAAGGACAAGGGGTATCCCGCCCAATTCTGTACCAATCCAGATAAACTGCAATTGTTGATCAGGCTAGTAGGATTTCTTTGAACGGAACAAGTTGGTAAAAAGGATTTCTAAACGGTATTCTGGCGCAAATTATTACTTCGCAAAATATTATTTTTGCGAAATGAATGGTGAAATTTTGCCCTGGATTTGAGTTTCTGGCGCTCTCTGGAACGCAGATAACGTTGATATGCACTGATTTTCGCTGATCTTAACGGATTTCTCCTTAATCTACGTAAAATCTCAGCGTTCTTTTTTCAATTGGCACCCTCTCCCGCTGTACTTTCTTTGCTGTCGATCTTAGCTGTCATCGATGCAAAGCCCCCTACTTTAGCCGCAGTAAGCAAAAAATGTGCGGATTTCGATCCAACGTACTATACGAAGCTATTTGTACCGAACCAGACCGCCGACCACGGACCGCTGACCACCGCATTTTCCTTTGAGGCAGAATTTCGGCGGTCGGGCCGGGCGAGTTGCCTTCAACCCCAAATCCGGCTATCATTGCTTCGAGGAGTTCCGCCTATGTCAGCCAACCAGCTAACCAGCCAACCAGCCAACCAACCAACCGTCCCCGCCACCATCGGCGAGGCGCTGGAGCTGTACCTGGACGAGATCGGCAAGAGCCGGGCCAGCAGCACCCTGAGCACCTACCACTACACCATCGAGAAGTTCAAGGTCACCCTGACCGAGCGGAACACACCGCCGGCGACCACGCCCCTGGCGGCGCTGAACAACGACTGGGTGCAGTGGTTTCTGGACGATTTGCGCCACCTGGAACCGGCGACCGAGCGGAGTTACCTGGCCGCGGTCATCGGCTTTTACGAGTATGTGGTGGCCAAGAATTGGCTGGCCCTGAATTTGACCGAGCTGCGCTACTTCATCAAGCGCCGCCAGCGCAAGCTGCCGCAGAAGGCCCAACGTTTCCCCAAACAGCAGATCGACAAGCTGCTGGAGGCGATGGATCGCCGGGCCAACGGCCCTTGCAAAGACGACCGGGAAAAACTGACCGTGCTGCGCGACCGGACCTTGTTCTACCTGCTGGCCGACACCGGCCTGCGCCTGTCCGAAGCCTGCTCACTGAAGCGGGGTTACGTGGACTTTGAGGAGTTTGAGCTGTACGTGACCGGCAAGGGCAACAAAGAAGCCAGGATCCGCATTTCCCAACGAACCCTGGCTCGACTTGAAGCTTATTTGGATGCCCGGCGTGAGCTTGACCTGCAAGCCCCCGCCCCTATCGATGAGTTACCGCTCTTTGCTCGCCACGACAAGCGGGCCGGCCGGCAGGTGCTGCCCCTCTCGCCGCGGGCGGTGCAACAATTGGTGGACCGGTGGGTGGCTCATTTCTTGGGCAAAGTCTATCTCAATCAAATCACCCCCCACTCATTTCGGCATTACTTTGTAACTACGGTATTAAGGGCCACCGGCGGCGATATCGAGATTGCTAAAAAGTTGGCCCGCCACGCCGACATCAGCACCACTATGCGCTACGCCCACCTCAGCGATGAGGAGCTGGACAAAGCTTACTATGAGATCTTTGACGGCGAGTAACTATTTTGACAATGTTAGATTTCCAGTAATGGCTCACGGATTCACACGGATTAACACAGATTGCCCAGAATTGTCGAACTACTTGACCGTCGTCAGATCGTTTTCCTTTTCGGCCATTGGCGCCGGCAAAGCCCCCAGCAGTTCCAGCGCCTTCAACAGTTGGGCATCCTCGCTGGTGAGCAACTCGGCTACAGTTAGCTCTTCAACTTCCCCGGGGGAAAGTAAATCTGCTCCAATTGGCACTTCCACCGCCACGTCCGGTTCGATACCCTGCTTACGGATCAGGCGGCCTTTGGGGGTTAACCACTGGCTGGTGCCCAGCAATAGCAGCGAGCCATCGTCTAGCTCATAGGGGCGCAGCACCGTGCCCGTGCCGAAGGTAGTTTCACCCACCACCGGCCCCCGCTGGTAATCCTGAATCGCCCCGGCAAAAATTTCGGACGAGCTGGCCGAGCCGCGATTGATCAAAACGACGAGCGGAATATCGGTGGCGATTCCATTCAACTTAACCGCAAAAATTTCGCGGTTGCCGTTGGCATCTTCTTGCATTAAGACATTCCCATCGGCCAGGAATTGGCTGGTCACGCGAATGGCCTGGTCCAGCAACCCACCCGGGTTGTTGCGGACATCGACGATCAGGCCGGTCGCGCCGGCATTCTTGGCGGCTTCAATGGCCTCAACGACCTCATCATTCAAATTGGCGCTGAACTGGTTCAAGCGAAGGAGGGCGATCTCGGTGCCGGGGATCATCGCCCAGCTGGCCGCCGGAATATTGATTTCGTCGCGGATGACCGGAATTTCCAAACTTTCATTGGTATCCGGGCGAAAAATCGTTAGGATCACTTCAGTCCCTTTCTCCCCGCGGATCCGTTCAACCACTTCATTCAACGGTAAACTGGTAACATCTTCCTTATCAACTTCAATAATGATATCACCGGCCTTGAGGCCGGCCCGGTCGGCCGGAGAGCCGTCAAACGGAGCGACAATCACGAGCAACCCGTCTCTAATCCCAACCTGAGCGCCAATGCCAAAGAACGAGCCGCTCATATCGCTCTGCTGCCGGGCGGCCTCGTCCGGGGTCAAGAAGCGGGTATGGCCTTCATCGCCCAGGGCGTTGATCAAGCCATTAATGGCCCCATAGGTTAGCCGGGTGGGGTCGAGCGCGGCCCGGTCGACAAAATGGCGCTCAACGATAGCCCAGACCTGCCAGAAGGTCTCGAACTCGGCCGGCTGATCGGCGGCCAGCACCACGCCCGGCGCAAAGAACAATCCGGAACCGCCAAACGCCAACCCTGCCCCAAAAGCGACTGAAATAAGCAGAAATAGGCCGAAAGAGATGACTATAATTTTAGTAAATCGTTTCATCATTGGTTCCTTGTAACCATTCAGAAATAAAATTTTGCTTTCGGGGAGACACCTGTACCTAAGGTGTTGAGAATTTGGAGATTAGAGCGGCTCTCTACCCGTCTTATCTCCGCTCTCCTGCAGCTTCATCATCATACTGCTGCTAGTTTAATATAACCTGAAAAGAGCGAATTTGCTAGTTCGTGTTGACTATTGTTGATAGCCTTAAAATTTGTTAAAATTGAAACAGCTGTGGCCGGACACTTCGCCTTGAGAAGGAGACAGATGGATCAGAAGCCAACTTACCAAGCGTTAGAACGCCGCCTGATTCAACTTGAACAGGAGGTCAGGCCGTTGCGTGAGAGCGAGCGCAACTACCGCCAACTGTTCGATGCGACCAATGATGCTATCCTGATTCACCATGCCCAGACCGGGGCCATCTTGGACGTGAACCGGACGATGTTAGAAATGTACGGTTACACCTATGAGGAAGCCTTGCAGCTTACCATCGACGATCTCAGTTCTGGCGAGCCGCCCTATTCGGAGAACGAGGCCAGGCAACTGGTCAAACAGACTGTGGAACAGGGGCCCCAGGTGTTTGAATGGCAGGCTAAAAAGAAAGACGGTAAGTTATTCTGGGTCGAGGTTGCTTTAAGAAGTTCCGAGATTGGCGGCGAAACAAGGGTTTTGGCTCTGGTTCGCGACATCACCGAACGCAAGCAAGCCGAGGCTGAACGAGAGCAGTTGATTACCGAAATGACAACCAAGAATCTGGCCCTGGCTTACCAGCAGGAGTTACACCGCCGTTTATCCACCCAATTGCGTACAGCCGCCGACATCTCTAAACAGCTCACGGCTATTCTTGAGCCAGATTTGCTACTGAACCAGATTGTGACCCTGCTCCAGTTACGTTTCAACTTGTACCACGTTCACGTCTATCTGTTGGATGCAGCCTCAGGTATGTTGTTAATGCAAGCCGGTTCCGGTGAGGTGGGGCAGATGTTGCGCCAACAAAAACACCGCATCCCATTCGAGTTGAGTCATAGTCTGGTGGCCCGGGCGGCCCGGGAGCGAACGATCCTGGTGGTCAACGATGTCCAATTGGAACCAGATTTTCTGCCCAATCCGCTCCTGCCCGAGACTCGCTCAGAAGTATCGGTGCCGCTCCTTACCTACGATCGGCTCATCGGCGTGCTCGATATCCAGGCAAACAAAGTTGCGGCCTTTACCCAGGCTGACCTGGACACCTTCAATATTCTGGCCGGCCAGATTGCCATTGCCCTGCACAATGCCGCCCTGTTTGCCGAACAGAAACAGACCGAAGCAGGCTTGCGGGAGAGCGAGGAGCGTTACCGCCAACTGGTCGATCTATTGCCCGATGCGGTAGTGGTTCATCGAGACGGTAAAATTGTTTTTGCCAATCCGGCCGGAGTGAGCCTTGTTGGCGCCGCCAGCGCCGATCAAATCGTCGGCCGGCCGGTGCTGGATTTTGTGCCGCCGGATCAAATGGAGCTGATCAAGCAACGCATCCGGCAGAGGAGCATCGAAGGCCGGGTCGCTCCCTTCATCGAAGAGAAATTTATTCGGTTTGACGGCAGTATGATCGATGTTGAGATGGCGGGCATCCCCTTCTCTTCCCGGGGTAAAACCGCCGTGCAAGTCGTCTTTCGGGACATCACCAAGCGTAAACAGGCTGAGGAAGCGCTCAAGCTTGATGAGGTTCGGCTCAATTCACTGCTAGAACTCAGCCAGCAGGCGGCTCAACTCACTGAAAAAGAGATTGTCCAGCTTGGCTTGGAGCAAGCCGTTCGCCTCACCGGCAGCCGGATAGGCTACTTTCACTTTGTGAACGACGACCAGGAAACCCTTGAGCTACATGCCTGGTCTGAGGCGACCTTGCGGGAGTGTCAGGCTGTCTATGATAAGCATTACCCTATCTCCCTGGCCGGGGTATGGGCAGATTGCGCCCGGCTGCAAAAGCCTGTTGTTCATAACGATTATCAGAATTTACCAGCCAGGCGTAGCCTGCCTGAAGGACATTCAATACTGGTGCGGCATCTGAGCGTACCGGTTATGGATGAGGGCAAGGTCCGGGTTGTTGCGGGAGTGGGCAATAAGGAAACCGATTATGACGAGGCCGATGTGCGGCAGTTGCAACTGGTGGCCAATGATATTTGGAAGATTGTGGAACGTAAGCGGGCTGAAGCAGAGCGTGAAGCGCTGATCCAGGAGCTGGAAGCCAAAAACAGTGAATTGGAGCGTTTCACCTACACCGTCTCGCACGATCTCAAAAGCCCGTTGGTCACCATCCGGGGTTTCTTGGGGCTGTTAGAGAAAGATATGGCCAGAGGCGATGCGGAGCGGGTGGCCAGAGACCTGAAATTCATCTATGACGCCACCGACAAAATGCAGCTTCTGCTCAATGATCTGCTCGAGTTATCCCGGATTGGCCGCCTGGTCAACCCGCCGGAAGAAGTTTCACTGAACGAGTTGGCTCGCCAGGCGGCCGATTTGGTGGCCGTTCAAATTGCCCGGCGGGGGGTGCAGCTTCAGATTGCGCCAAATTTACCCACGGTTTACGGCGACCGGCCCCGCCTGTTGGAAGTCTTTCAGAATCTGATCGATAACGCCGTCAAGTTCATGGGCAACCAGCCGGCGCCACGTCTCGAGATCGGCTGCTGGCAGCTTGACCAGGAGACGGTTTGTTATGTCCGCGATAACGGCATCGGCATCGAGCCTCGCTTTCACGACAAGATCTTTGGCCTATTTGAACGGCTAGACCCGGCTCTGGATGGCACCGGCATCGGTTTGGCCCTGGTCAAACGTATCATCGAGATGCACGGCGGGCGCATCTGGATTGAATCAGACGGAATTGGAACTGGCGCCACCTTTCATTTCACCTTACCTGTAGTTAAAGGCTCGTAACTGCGTCTCTACTGAGTTGAAGTCAGCACTGGGGTAGAGAGGAACGACAATGGTACACTATCTCAAACAGTTCTTGGCCTCACCGGTTTTTGAGCAGGACGAGGATAAAACGAACAAAGCCAGAGTGCTCAATTCGCTCCTGGTGAGCATCCTTATAGTCCTGGGTGTGTTTGTAGTTATTGATGTCCCTTTTTTTGCTGTTAGGAAGTTGGGGGTCCTGGTAACGATAGCCCTGGCTGTGGCCCTGCTGCTATTCGTTCGATTTCTGATGAACCGGGGTCAGGTTCGACGGGCCAGTATCTGCTTTCTGGGTGGGGCCTGGGTTATCTTTACAACTGTTGTGTTTTTTTCCGGCGGTATCGCCAGTATTACCCCAATCTTTTTTCTTGTTACAACGGTCCTGGCCGGTTTGCTCTTGGGCCAGGAAGTAGCGATTGGCGTGGCCGTCGCCTCCAGTGTGACCAGCCTGGGGATGATTGTTATGGAAATAATGGGTTATCCCCCGCCCCGATACTTTCCAATGCCGGTCATACCGACTTGGATAACGCTGACTTTGAGTCTGGCCATTACCATTATCCCCCTGAACCTGACCCTGCGCGCCCGATCTCAGGCCCTGGCCCTGGCTCACCAGGAGCTGGCGGAACGCAAAGCGACGGAAGCATCCCTACGCGCAAGCGAAGAACGTTACCGGATCATTACTGAACTCATCTCTGACTATGCCTATGCTCATCGGGTGGAACCGGATGGAAGCTTTACCTTTGAATGGATTACCAGCGACTCTGCCCGCCGGATGACCGGCTATGACCCATTGCAGGAAATTGGCAGCTCATTTATTCTGTACCATCCTGATGATCAAGCCAAAGCCAATCAGCACGTGCAAGAAACGATTCAGGGTAAACCAACCAGCGACGACTATCGCATTATCACCAAAGCGGGTGAATTACGCTGGGTCCATATCGACCGCCACCCGGTTTGGGACCCGGCGCAGCAGCGGGTGGTTCGTTTCTATGGCGTCTCGAAGGACATCACCGAGCGCAAGCGGGTAGAAGAGGCTTTGCGCGAGAGCGAAGAAAGAAACCGGGTTGTTTCTGAGATGACGACGGACTATGTTTTCATCGTCGATGTCGACGAGAACGGGCAACCGAAGCTCCGCTGGATATCTGACATTTATACCAATCAAACTATAAGTACACTTGATGAAATATTGTGCCCTGACCAATGGCTAAAATTCATCCATCAAGAAGATGTGGCCCGATTCTCCTCGTTCTTAGCCCAAACCATTGTGAGTGGAGAACAGGGGGAGATCGAGTGCCGTTCCATTGCCCGCAAGGAAAGAGAGCGCTGGATCCAAATCTTCTGCAAGCCCCAGCAACAGGCAGACGGTAAAGTTGTGTCGATCCTGGGCGCGGTAAAAGATATCACTGAGCGTAAGCGATCCGAAGAGGTCCTCCAAAGGTACCAGCTCCTCTCCCAAAACGCCCGTGATATTATCCTGTTCATCCGTTTGGCTGATGGGCAAATCCTCGAGGCAAACCAGGCCGCGGTCCAGGCCTATGGCTATGATCGACAAGAGTTGGTGACCAAAAACATCCGTGATTTGCGCGCCCCTGAAACAGAATCCATCCTCAAGGAGCAGTTAAACCGGGCAAATGTGGCGGGTATATTCTTTGAGACGCTCCACTGCCGTAAGGACGGCAGCGTGTTCCCGGTCGAAGTCAGTTCGGCAGGCATGACCCTGGGTGGTGAACGGGTGCTCTTGAGCATCATTCGCGACATTAGCCAACGCAAGCAGGCTGAAGTAGAGCGAGAACAGTTAATTAAGGAATTGGAAGCCAAAAACGCCGAACTGGAACGGTTCACCTACACTGTTTCCCACGACCTGAAAAGCCCACTGATCACCATCCAGGGCTTTCTGGGTTACCTGGAAAGGGATGCTCTGGCCGGTAAGGTGGATCGGATGAAAGCCGATATCAGCCGCATCAACGAAGCCGCCAACAAGATGCAGCGGCTACTCAATGAACTGTTGGAACTGTCGCGCATCGGGCGGCTCATGAACCCGTCAGAAGAAGTGCCGTTCGAGACGATTGTCCGGGAGGCGCTGGAGCTGGTGCAAGGCCGGTTGGCCGAGCGAGGCATCGAAATCAAGTTAGCCGAGAATTTGCCGGTGGTCTACGGGGATCGGATCCGTTTGGTCGAGGTGGTCCAGAATCTGCTGGAGAATGCCGCCAAGTTTATGGGCGATCAAGCCCGGCCCCGCATCAACATCGGTGTGCGGGAGCAGGGTGGCGAGGCGATCTTCTTTGTTCAGGACAACGGCATTGGTATTGCGCCGCAATACCACCAGAAGGTGTTTGGGCTGTTTGACAAGCTGGACCCGCAGAGCGACGGCACCGGCGTCGGCCTGGCCCTGGTCAAGCGAATTGTGGAGGTCCATGGCGGGCGTATCTGGGTCGAGTCGGAGGGGCCGGGCCAGGGTTCTACCTTCTGGTTTAGTCTGCCAACCGTCGCTCATAACTGAAATGATGAGACGAAATTAGGTTCGTAATCACCTTAAAGAACTATTGAATATAATGGGCAATAAGTTATTCTCATGTTATAATCACCATCATTTTGCCCACCCAGCCAGCGAAAGGAAATTCATCGTGGCCGCCAAACTTATTAACGGAAGTCCACTTGTTATCTTGCTAGTTGAAGATAATCTGGCCCACGCTGAGCTAGTTTTACGCAGTTTTGAAGACCACTGCGTGGCTAACCAGATTTATCACGTGGCCGATGGTGAGGCTGCCCTGGATTATCTCTGGCGACGGGGTAACTTTGCTGACCCGGCTGATAGTCCTCGCCCCCATGTAATCTTACTGGACCTGCGTCTGCCCAAGCTCGATGGCCTGGAAGTGCTGAAAAAAATTAAATCTGCGCCGGATTTTGAAACTATCCCGGTTATTATTCTGACTACCTCAGCCGCGGAGCGAGATGTAGTCAAAGCCTATGAAGCCCGCGCCAATAGCTACCTGGTCAAGCCGGTTGACTTCGACAAATTTACCAAATTGATGGAAGAGTTGGGTTTCTACTGGTTGGGCTGGAATTACTATCCGTGGTCTGCCAGGCGGTGAACTATTACTGATTTTCTGATGGATGATAAGGTTTCAATGGCTGAGGAACTGATCCCCTATATTCTCCTGGTTGAAGATGAAGACGCCCACGTTGAATTGATGCGCCGCGCTTTTGAGGATGAGGGTGAACCGGTGAGGTTGATGGTTGCCCAAACCCTGAAAGACGCGCAGACCCGTATTCGCGAGTCGATCCCTGATCTGGTCATTGTTGATCTATTACTACCTGATGGTGAAGGTACGGAGTTGTTGCTCGCTGCTAACACTGAGCAGCTTTTCCCCGTGGTTATAATGACCAGCCACGGCGACGAGCAAACCGCGGTGTCGGCGATGAAAGGCGGGGCGCTGGATTACGTGGTCAAATCAGAGCTGGCTCTGGCGGCGATGCCACGCATTGCCAAACGGGCGCTGCGAGAATGGGGCTATATTGTTGAGGGGCAACGGGCCAATAAAGAAATCCGCATGTTGAGCGCCGCGGTTGAGCAATCGGCTGAGAACATCATCATTACCGATACGCACGGTAAAATCGTGTATGTGAATCCGGCCTTTGAACAAACCACCGGTTACTCCCGGGCCGAAGTTATTGGTCAAAAGCCCAGTATCCTCAAGAGCGGTAAACAGGACGAAGCCTTCTATCGACAGCTCTGGCAGACGCTCCGTCGCGGTGAGGTTTGGCGCGGACGTTTCATCAATAAAAAGCAAAATGGCGTCTTCTATACGGTTGAAGCAACCATCACCCCGGTTCGCGATCAGAATGGTCAGATTGTCAACTATGTCGGCGCCGGGCATGATGTTACCAACGAATTGAAGCTAGAAGAGCGGCTGCGGCAGGCTCAAAAAATGGAAGCGGTAGGGCAATTGGCCGGCGGTGTGGCCCACGATTTCAACAATATTTTGCAGGCCATTTTGGGTTACACCTATATGGCCAAGTTATCCCTTGAAGAAGGTAGTCAGGGCCAGGCCGACCTTGATCAGGTGATCAATGCCACCAATCGAGCCACCCAGCTTGTCCGGCAACTGTTGGCCTTCAGCCGTCGTGAAACTCTCAAACCGCAAAACCTTGATTTGAATGAGGTGATTACGAACCTGCTCAAGATGTTGCGCCGGCTCATTGGCGAGCACATCGAACTGGAAATCCAAACCCAAAGTGATCTCCAGCCCGTATTTGCCGACTTAGGGCCTATCCGAATAACCCCTGAGTGACACGGTGAATAATAGCGGGT
>CAYNLK010000058.1:0-37701 GCA_964398055.1 uncultured Caldilineaceae bacterium | reverse complement strand
ATTCGGTTCTGCTGCCTCCGTTTGAGCTATATTTTTGTTAAAACTTGCGGTCTGTTGGCCTTTATTACCCTCTAATAGGGTTCTCTCCGACAGACTGCTAGGTAAGCCGGATGTCCCGGTTCAATAGAACAAGTTACCAATAGCAAAAGGAGTGAAAAACAATGCATAAACGTGAATTAGTCTTAATTGCGGTTATCAGCGCCGCCATCATTCTGGTGGTCGGAGCAGTGAGCGGGTTGTATCTTTTGGCCCCGGTAGCTCAGGCCCAGACCCAAGCTGTTCCGGCGGCTCAGGCTGAGGCAGCTCTGGCCCGCACCATCACCGTAGTGGGTGAAGGCAAGGTCAGCACCCCGCCCGACATGGCTCAAATCAATATGGGCATCGAAGTGGTTGGCCCTGACATCATGGAAGCCAGCAGCCAGGCTGAAACAGCCATGAATGCGCTACTGACCGCACTCAAAGGCGAGGGCGTGGCTGAAAAAGATATCCAGACTTCGTACTACAATGTTTGGGTGGAGCGACCCTACAGCCCCGACGGCGGCCCAACCGGTCAAGCCATTTATCACGTGAGTAATAGCGTCAACGTAACGGTGCGGGATTTGGCCAATGTGGCTAATATTTTGGGCAAAGCCATCGAGGCCGGCGCCAACAATATCAATAGCATCAATTTCAGCGTCGCCGATCCTACGCCGCTCAAATCAGAAGCTCGCCAGGCGGCGGTAGCCAATGCCGAGGCCAAGGCAGCCGAGCTGGCCGGTCTGAATGGCGTTGAGGTTGGCGAGGTGGTGAGCATTAGCGAAGTGGTGGGCAATGTAGCCCCATATGAGTATGCCGCGGCGATTGGTCTGGGCGGCGGAGCTGGTCCCATCTCGCCCGGCGAGGTAGAAGTAACTACCCAACTGCAGATCACTTACGCCATCGAGTAATATATACTAAGTGCACGCTGAAATTTCCGTAGGACGGCATCCCTATGCCGTCTGCTGACGCATACGCGAAGCGTGCGTCAGTTACGGAAATTTTAAAATGCGTTTGGTATAACTTGCGTTTGAAAAGTATATCAGTTACACAGTTGAACATTTAAGTGAAGCTCTAAAACAAACCAATCAAGCTAACTGCCGGCCTTTGAAATAACGCCGGCAGTTTTTTATCGGCGTCAGGTTGGCCGTGACACAAAGGGGTTACCTTGCAGCCAAAAACGCCACGGGGCAACTCGATCCTCTGGGCGAGCATAGGCAATCCCTATCCGGGCGCCTGTGGCAACGAGGGAGTCGGGCAGCCGGTCACCCGGTTCCAGCCACAATTTCTGGCCCAGAGCGATATCCCAATTGTGCAGCGTCTTGTCGATTGCCAGCGCCTGGCAGAGCTTGCCCGGTCCGTTGGTCAGGTTGACTTCATTGTTGGCTGGCCGACGGTAGGCCCGCATCACTGCCACCCCCTCGACCGGCTCCACCGCTCGAATCAGCACGGCTGCCGGAAAACCTTCCGGCTCAGTGACCAGATTGAGCATATAGTACATACCATAGACAAAATAGACGTAGGTCTGTCCCGGCGGGCCGAACATTACCTCAGTCCGGGCGGTCCGACCCCGGCTGGCGTGGCTGGCGCTGTCGTTTGGGCCAATGTAGGCTTCGGTTTCCACAATCAACCCGCTCAGCCGCTGGCCGTCAATTTCCCGCACCAACCGCTGGCCCAGCAGCTCGCGAGCTACGGTCAGGGTCGGGCGGTTAAAGAAGTCTCGCTCAATAATCGTCATAGCGACTGATTGTACCCAAAATCCTGGCTTTTGACCATCCGGCGACCATTGCCAAGCCCACTTGAGTGTGGTAAGATAGGGGTGTGCAAGTAGCAAGTGGCAGGTAGCAGGTTTCAGGCGGCGCGCAAAGCGTCAGGTTGAAGAGTTGTAGGATCAGTTGTTACCTGAAAGCTGTCCTGTTATACACATTCAGGTCATAACCTAAAGGAGATGTATTCATGCGAAAACCAATCATTGCCGGCAACTGGAAAATGCACAAAACCATTGCCGAAGCCGTCCAGTTGGCCCGCGGCATCCGCGAGGCCGTGGTTAACATCGATGGGGTGGATATTGTGCTCTGCCCCCCATTTACGGCGCTGGCCGCAGTTGAAGATGTCATATCCAACAGCAAAATTGGATTGGGCGCCCAAAATATGTACTGGGCCGAGCAGGGCGCTTTCACCGGAGAAATCTCGCCTTTGATGTTGGAAGGTTTGTGCGACTACGTGATCTTGGGTCACTCAGAGCGACGCCAATTTTTTGGCGAGACCGATGAGGGGGTCAACCAAAAGATCAAGGCGGCCCTGGCCCACAAATTGCTGCCGATTGTTTGTGTTGGGGAAAATCTGGATCAGAATGAAGCCGGTGAAACGGTCGAGTTTGTGGGCGGCCAGGTGCAAGCGGCCTTTGCCGGTCTGTCGGCCGCCGATGCCGTCAAGGTGGTGGTGGCTTATGAACCCATCTGGGCTATCGGCACCGGCAAAACAGCCGAGCCGGCCGACGCCAACCGGATCATCGCTCAGAGTGTGCGCGGCCCGCTGGCGGCTATGTACGGCGACGACGTGGCCCAGCAAATCCGGGTGCAGTACGGTGGCAGTGTCAACCCTGCCAATATTGCCGGTTTTATGGCCCAACCTGAAATCGACGGCGCCCTGGTCGGTGGGGCTTGCCTGAAAGTCGATAGCTTTGTGGCGATTATCAAAGGCGCGCTCTAATTGGAAGTTTTGAGTTTTGAGGGCTTAGTTTTGAGTTCCGTGCCAGACATACTTTTATTCAAGTTTGCTACTCGCAACTCACACTTACAACTCAAAATTCAAAACTCAAAACTCGATGTCTGATTGGTCTGCCCTGTTCTGGCTCATTGTTGTTTTCTTGATCATGTACCCCCTGAAACGGTGGATTAGCGCCCACGTGCAGGGGGTCGCTTTTTTGATTTCCGGCAATCCGCAGGTGGCGGTCTGGCTGTTTTGGGCGCTCTTTTTGCCGGGCACCTTGCTCCACGAGGTTAGCCATTGGCTCACGGCCAAATTGCTGGGTGTGAAAACCGGCAAATTCTCGCTCTGGCCCAAAAAGAAAAAGGGGGGAGAATTACAAATGGGGTCGGTCCAGGTGGAGGTGGTTGACCCCTTTCGCTACAGTCTCATTGGCCTGGCCCCACTGATTTTTGGCAGCCTGGCGGTGCTCATCATCGGGCAGGGGCAGCTTGATTTGGGCCGGTTGGGCGAAGCGTTGTTGAGCGGTGATCTGCAAACGCTCAGTCAGGCTCTGGCAGCGACCCTCAGTGTTCCCGACGTGTGGTTGTGGTTGTATCTGCTCTTTGCGATTTCCAACGCCATGCTGCCCAGCCCCTCGGACCGGACCGCCTGGTGCACCGTATTGCTCTATTTGGGCCTGGCCGTGCTGCTGGCAATTGCGCTGGGTTTCAACCCAGCCATCCCCCCGGCCGGGCAGGAGTTCATCCTGGCGATTATCACCTACTTGCTGGCCGCTTTTCTGATCACCGTGGCGGTTGACCTCTTTTTTATCGTCATCATCCTCATCAGCGAAACCGTTTTGGGTTTAATCATGGGCCGGCGGGTTCAATATAATCGCTAGAAAATACATTTTTGTGTATATTTTGACACAACCATCGATCCGTGCTAAACTGGCATCTGGATAATCGATCTTTGTTAGCATTTTACCCAAAGGAGGCGCATATTATGTTACAACTACAAACTGCCGAAGTGCTGATAATGCGCCCGCGGGTGAGCAGATAACGCTAGCAGTGGTCTAACAAAGATAACTGCTTAATCTCTGGCTACGGTCACGGGCGCATTTATAACCCGTGGCTGTTTTTATTTTAAATCAGCCGGTGATAATTCACCGATTGACAATGGCTACGGGGTGTTGGATATCTCCGTAGCCTTTTTTATTGGTTCAGAAACTTACCAGGATGGAGAGTAAAACCAGATAATGAACGAACATAAAGAAGCGACCATCAAGCGATATCAAAAAATGGTCAAAAAAATAAAGCAGCAACAAGAGTCGCCAGTTGCCGCCAAAAAGTTAAGGCGTAACCGCCAACCCAAGCCGGTCCGCCAAAAAAAGTGGCGGGCCTTCGATCCCGAAACCTGGGATGAACTGGATTATGAGTTAGAGGAGCGGGTTATGCCTCGCGGCGAGGAAGAACGCCGGCGAGTAACGTCTCAGTCTGGCCAGGCCAACACCACCGCATCGACCCCGGTTGCACCCACACCGGCAGGCCAAACCGGCCTGGTCATCGAAGTGAGCCAGGGGTTGTGCCGGGTGCAGTTGGCTCTACGTACCCTGATTTGTACGGTGCGCGGCGCGCTCTCGGCCACGGAGACCGGTTTTACCAATGTGGTGGCCGTTGGAGATGAGGTCATCGTGCAGCCCAATGGGGCCGGAGAGGGCGTCGTCGAAGCCATCTGCCCTCGGCGTAGCCTGCTGACCCGCCCCGACGTTTTTTACGACCATTTGCAGCAGGTGATTGCGGCCAACGTTGACCAACTGCTGATCGTATCGGCCTGGCGAGAACCAGCTATCTGGCTGGAACTGATTGACCGTTACCTGATTACGGCCCAACGTAACCAACTGCCGGCCGTGATTTGCCTGAACAAGGTAGACCTGGCCCAGGATGAAGCCGAGGTTCAGGCAGCGCTCCAACCGTACCGGGACCTGGGCTATGCCATAGTTTTGACCAGCGCGCTGACCGGCCAGGGTCTCGATGAGCTGCGAACTATGCTGCACCAGCGGACTACGGTTCTGACCGGCTTATCCGGCGTGGGCAAATCATCCCTGCTGGCCGCCCTCCTGCCCGGCTTGCAGGTCAGGATCGGCGAGGTCAGCGAGTCTGGCGGCGACGGGCGACACACGACCTCCCAGGCTACCCTGATCCGGTTGGCTTCATCCGGGGCAATCATCGATACCCCCGGCATCCGCGAGTTTGGCCTGGCCGGACTCCAACGCCGGGAGTTGGAACAGTTCTTTCCGGAAATCGTCGGGTTGTCGCCCGGCTGTCGCTTCAAAAACTGTTCTCACCTGACCGAGCCGGGCTGCGCCGTGCGCCAGGCTGAGGCCAGCGGCCATCTGGCGACCAGTCGCTACCACAGCTACCAAAAAATCTATGAGTCATTGCCAGGGTAGCCATTTGTAGCTTAAATCAACTACCCCCAAAATGAAAGTCGGGCTGCATATGCAGCTCGACTTTCGTAAGACATTATCGGAAATAAATTGATCGTCGCTTATGTCATTCCCCGAAGCGGGACGAGGAATCCCTGGAATCGTGGCTAAAAAGCGCCTCTAAAAGGAGGAAAACCTACTTATTTCTTCTCCAGCTTTAGCGCAGCCGAGTTGATGCAGTGGCGCAGGTGGGTAGGCGCCGGCCCGTCCTCGAACACATGGCCCAGATGGGCGTCGCAGACGGCGCATAACACCTCAGTACGGCGCATAAACCAGCTATCGTCGATCTCGGTTTTGATATTTTCCTCATCCACCGGCGCCCAAAAGCTGGGCCAGCCGGTGCCGGAGTCGAACTTGGTCTCCGAACTGTACAGCGGCGTCCCGCAACCGACACAGTGGTAGACTCCCTCTTCCTTGGAATTGTAATACTCACCAGTGAAGGGCCGTTCCGTCCCCTTTTGCCGGGTGATGTAATACTGCTCCGGGGTGAGATGCTCGCGCCACTCCTGGTCGGTTTTGATTACTTTTTGCCTGGCCATAATTCCTCCTGCCCGAATTTTTGGTTATTTTGCTCCCTTATTTATTTGGCGCAAGTATGATTTTACGAGGAAGATATTAAATTTTTATGAATTGGCCGCACACTGGCTATTGTTTTTGGAGCATTTGAACCCCTTTGGTTCAGACTGTACGCCTGGGGGGCGTAGGGTTAGCGGCAAGTTAGCATTGTCTAGCAGTCAAGTTAATTTGCAGAACTGGGGTTAAACTATTAGTGGTTAATATAAATAATCTCTTCTCCTCCTTTTGGAAAAGCTGGGTATGGGCGCCCCAGTTTTTTCGATTCCGGGCATATTTTACGAAATAAAAATACCCCGGTTGGGGGAGACAACCGGGGTAAGGAGGAAGGAGGGAGGAGGGTACAAAAATTACTGCTCGATCATCAGTATATCACCTTTGCCCATCGAAACAACCCCAAAAATTGGGGGTTTTTGACCGATTTCCAGTCAGGTGCAGTCAGGTGACTTTTGGGCGAACCATTGATGAACTTTGGTACTTTGAATTTAGTGACCAATGGCCCTTCAATCTATTGACTAATGGCCCTACCAAATCCATAGACTTTGTAGTATTATGATCATAGTAGCTTTTTTTGGTCTCCCTCTCCCTCCTCCTTTTGTGATTGGGGCATCCTGGCAAGATGCCCCTTTTTTATTGCCCCTCGCTCAAGGCTAATTCACCACCAGTTTGGCCACGGTTACCCCTTCACCCCCCTCACCTTCGTCGCCGGGACGATAGCTAGAGATCAAGGGGTGGTCGCGCAGCTCCTCCCGCACCGCCTGGCGCAGGATGCCGCTGCCTTTGCCGTGGATGATCCGCACCCAGGGTAGCCGGGCCAAAAAGGCCTGATCCAGGTATTGGTCCAGTTGATGAAGAGCCTCTTCGGTCACCTGGCCGCGTAAATCCAGCTCAAAGCCGGGCGACTCCACCGATGGCGTAGTTACCCGTACCCTTGTTTCCACCGCCAGCGCCGTTCCCTTCTCTCTCAGTTCGATCTCAGCCAGCGGCACGATTGTCCGAAAATGACCCAGTTGCACTTCGGCCTGCTTATTTTGGATGGTCACTACTTCGCCCAGCGTACCAAATTGCGGCACAAAGACCTTGTCGCCCGGTTCGACCGGTTCCTTGATCTTAGTTGGGGCCGGTTCGGGCGGCGCTGACGGCTCAACCTCGGTCACCAAACCGGCGACCACAGTGTCAAGCTTGGCCTCCACCTCGACCAGATCAACCACCTCGGACTCGGCCGGCACAGCGACGCTTTTAGCTTGTCTAATCTGCCTGGCCGCAGCCCGCAGTTCCGCCAGCTCCGCTTCGACTTTCTCCTTGAGTTCCCGGATTTCTTGCCGCACCGCTTTGATTTCCCGCCGCGCATCGGCCCGGGTCGAATTGAGGATCTGCCGCCGTTCGGCGTCGACTTCAGCCAGCTGCCGTTCCCGCTCGCGGCGGAACGCTTCAGCCTCGGCTAACTCCGCCTCAGCCTGACGCCGGGCCGCCCGGGCCGCCTCGGCCTCAGCCTTGATTTCGGCCAGCATCGCTTCAACTTGCCGGCTGTTCTCCCCCACCATGCTGCGGGCGGCCTCGATCAGGTCGCCCGCCAACCCCAGCCGTTGGGCAATGGCAAAAGCATTCGACGCGCCCGGCAACCCCAGGCGCAGCCGGAAGGTGGGCGACAGACTGTCCAGATCGAACTCCATACTGGCATTGGCCACCCCCGGTGTGGCGTGGGCAAAAGCCTTCAATTCCGAAAAGTGGGTAGCCACAAAAGTCGCGACCTGCCGCTGGAGCAAATTGGTTAGAATGGCCCGGGCCAGAGCCGAACCCTCGACAGGATCGGTGCCGGCCCCCAGCTCATCTAAGATAACCAGGGAACGATGGTCACACTGGCCCAAAATCTGGACGATGTTGGTCATATGGGCCGAGAAGGTTGAGAGGCTTTGCTCGATCGACTGCTCGTCGCCAATGTCGGCCAGGATATGGTTGAACATCGGCAGGCTGGACCCTTCCGCAGCCGGAATACGTAGACCGGCCTGAGCCATTGCCGCCAACAGCCCTACGGTTTTGAGCGAGACGGTTTTGCCGCCGGTATTCGGGCCGGTGATCACCAGCATGCGGGTGCCTTCCGGCAGGCTGACATCGATGGGCACGACGGTGGCCGGGTCGAGTAGCGGATGCCGGGCGGCCAGCAGGCGCAGGCCAGGACCGGTCGGCTGGGGTGGTCTCTCGTGGCTGTCCGGTTGAGCAGTCAGCTCGAACAGGATCGGTTCGACTGCATCGAGGGCCTGGCCAAATTTGGCTTTGGCCAGGGCCAGATCAAGCTCGGCCAGGGCGGCGACGGTGTGATTGAGATAGCGTTCGTGCTGGCCTGCCAACCCGGAGAGTTCAGCCAGAATCCGCTGGATTTCGTCCGCTTCATCCAGTTGCAATTTGCGCCAGCGGTTATTCAGTTCTACCGTGGTCAGCGGCTCCACAAAGATGGTGGCCCCGCTGGCGCTCTGGTCGTGCACCACGCCCTGAATCCGGCCTTTGAAATCGGCTTTGACCGGCACAACATAGCGGCCGCCGCGTTGGGTAATCAACGCCTCCTGCAAATATTGGCTAAACTGGGTGGAGCTGATAATGCGGTTCAGCTTCTCCATCAAGCGGCCGTGGGCGATATCCAACTCGCGGCGAATCCGGGCCAGCTCCGGGCTGGCGCTATCTTTGACCTGGCCGCGGTCATCGATGGCGTTGCCAATCTCGTTGACCAGGCCGGGGCACGGTTCGATCCGCCCGGCGATATCGGCCAAACGGGGATAATCTTTGGCTAAACGGCTGATAGTCCGCTGCAAATCACGGGCAGCGATGAGGGTTTGCCGAATTTTTAGCAAATCCGTGGCCAGCAGGATGAAGCCGCGGCGGGCCTGTGCAGCCAGGGGACGGATATCGTCGGCCTGGCCGATACCTAGATTGGGCTTAACCGAAAGCAAGCGGCTGGCCTCGCTGGTTTCAGTTTGCCAGCCGTGGACTTCGGCCAGGTAGGGGCTTGGCCGCAGGGCCAGCGCCAGAGTCTGGCTGGCCGAAAAAGCCGTGTAGTGGGCCAGGCGTTCCAGAATTTTGGGGAATTCGAGCGTGGTGAGATGTCTGTCCATACCATTTTACGATCAGAGACCCGAAGTCTGAACCTAAAGAGCTTAGGTATCCAAGGGATCAGGTTTTCAAAACACTCTTTTAGCCGGTCGTACCCACCAACCGGCTCAGCACGCTCTCAAAAATGTCGGCATTTCTGGGGATGAACAGGTTAAGCGATTGGGCCAGGAGCCAGAGTACCGGATTGAACAAGGTATGCACCAGTACTGAGCTGCGTAGATTTATCACCAACCCGTTGAAGAAGCCGGTGTAAGGCACATCAGTGGCAGTTGGCTGGAAAATAAATTGCAGCACCCCCAGAAAAAGAGCCAGCCACAGCGTGGTCAGGATAAAGCCCATCACCATTCCGCCGATAGCATTGAAGCAGCCGGCGATTCGTTGCGAGGTGCTTTTGGCCGCTTCGGCCAGAGGATCATCGGCGTCCTTTCTTCTGCGCTTCTTTCTTCGTTCTTCCTGAGGCACAGCCAAGTATTTGATCAGGATTCTAAAAGCGCCAAAGAAGACGAACAGGAACAACAGGAAAGCGGCCGTATCGCTGCCGGTTTCGCCGATACCAAAGTCAACAAACACATCCTGCAAAATGTAGTTGCTCAGGGGTTTGTATAGCCAGAGGGTAGCCACCAAACCCAGCCAGATGCTGATAAGCGAAATAAACTGCGACACGGCGCCCCGAATAAAACCAACCATCACTCCGATGAATAAAAGAATGATCAGGATTAAATCCAGATTATTAAGGCCGGCGATGTTCATAGCTCGATCTCCCACTCCTCTTGAACGTGCTGGTTGACCGCCATCACAATTTGGCCGGTGGCGATCAGTTGGCGAATCGCTTCCAGATACGGGTACATGATAGCATCCTTTTCTAAAAATGGCACATGTGCTCTAATCAGGTCATAAGCCGGCTGCGTGCCCCGCCCCAGGCTGGCCCGTTGGCCCAACTGTTTTTTGCGGAAGTCGACGCCCTGGGCTGCAGCCATCAGCTCGATGGCCAGGATGCGCTCGACATTGTCGTTGATCTGGCGACTCTGCAAGGCCGCGGTGCAACCCATACTGACGTGATCTTCCACGTTGGCCGAAGTCGGAATGGTGTCCACACTGGCCGGATGGGCCAACACCTTGTTCTCGGTGGCCAGGGCGGCCGCGGTGTACTGAGTGATCATAAAGCCGGAGTTGAGGCCGCCGTGTTCGGTGAGAAAGGCCGGCAGCACGTGGGCGTTGCTGGCTTCGTCGGTCAAACGCATGGTGCGCCGCTCGGAGATGTTGCCCAGTTCGGTCATGGCCATGCTCAGGTAGTCCATGGCAATGGCCAGGATTTCGCCGTGGAAGTTACCGCCGGAGAGGACGGTAATTTCGTCGGTGGCGTCGTCAATAAAGAGCAGGGGATTATCGGTGACCGAGTTCAATTCGATCTCGATCACCCAGCGGGCGTAGGCAATGGCATCCCGCACGGCGCCGTGGACCTGTGGCATACAGCGTAAGGTGTAGGCGTCCTGCACGTTGGTTGGGTCAAAATGGCGGGTGAAGTCGCTTTGCTCCAGCAAAGCCCGCAAATAGGCGGCGCAGTTCAACTGGCGGGGATAGGGCCGCAACTGCTGCAGGCGGTCGTCAAAGGCTAAAGCGGTGCCGTGAAGGGCCTCCAGGCTGAGACAGCCGGCCACGTCGGCCACCCGGCTCAGCAGCCGGGCCCGGTACGACTCCAGCGCGCCCAGGGCGCACATCACCGCAGTGCCGTTGGTCAAGGCCAACCCCTCCTTGGCGGCCAGGCTGACCGGTTGGAGGCCGGCCCGGGCCAGGGCTTCGGCCCCGTCTAGCCGCTGGCCCTGGTACTCTGCTTCCCCCTGGCCCAGCAGCACCAGGCTCATGTGGGCCAGCGGCGCCAGGTCACCGCTGGCGCCCAGCGAGCCTTTCTGGGGAATAATCGGATGGACGCCGCTATTCAACATGTCCAGCAGCAGTTGCAGCGTGTTCAGCCGAATGCCGGAGTAACCCCGGGCCAGGGTATTGGCTCGAATCAGCATAATCGCCCGGGTGGTGGCCTGGTCAAACGGTTCACCCAGTCCCACCGCGTGGCTGTAGACAATGTTGCGCTGGAGTAGCTCAACCTGATCCGGCGGGATCAGGCGATCTTTGAAGGCCCCAAAGCCGGTGGTGATGCCGTAAGCCACTTCGCCGCGAGCCAGTAATTCAGCCACTGCGTTCGCCGCCCGCTCAACTTTGGCCTGGGCCGCCTTGCTCAAAACCACTTGGGGCTGACCGGGCTGGTTTTGAGCCACTGCGATTACCTGTTCAATGGTTAAGCTCTGTCCATCGAGGCTGATCGTATGGATCATATTGTATATTGACCTTTTCTGGCCCAACTGAGCCAAACGCGTCTTAAAATAAGGAACTCGGAGTTACACGAGGCTGCACAGAGATACACGAAGAATTTTAATTTTTCTCGGTGAGCCTCTGCGTAATATTTCATACGCAAAAAAGCTCACCTTAATGGTAAAGGTGAGCCTTTGCCAGTTAAAAATTAACCAATTGCTGGCACAACTTAGCCTGGTAGGGTCTCGGTTTGTTCAGTTCCCAGGTCGGCCTCAGGCTCACTGACCGGCGGCATATCAGGCTCACGAGTTTCAGTTTGCGCCAGACCAAACTCAGGCGGCGCCTCCTTGTCGCCTTTGACCAGTCTACCGTGAAAGTCGGCTTCGTCATCTACAAAGATACTGCTGACGTGGGCATCACCCCAAACCTGGCCACTGCCGATCACTTCCAGCCGCCCCGACGCGGTGATATTGCCGGTTACTACCCCGCTCACCGAGACATTATCGGCAATCAGGTCGGCGGCGACTTTGGCCTGAATTCCCACTACAATATTGCCGACCGTTTGGATGATGCCTTCCTCACAGACGCCGTCGATCCGGACGTTACCGTCGCAAACCAGGCGGCCCTGAAAAGTGGTGTTGGCCCCGATCAGGGTTTCGATTTTGTCAACCGGGGGATTTTTGCTCCCGATCCCCAGCATAGGCCTCTCATGCCTCCTTGATTTATATTCTACCGTCGAGACAGGATTTTGACTATACCCCATCTGCAAGCAATTGTCAACGCAGCGCCGGGTGAGATATGCCCAAATTTCAATCAGAGGGGGTGATGACCGGCGCTATCTCACCCGATAGGGGGTCAAATCGGACGGGAATGGAACTAAACCCTCTCCCCGGGCCGCTGTCCAGAGTTGCCGGTCAAAGGTAGCGATGGTCAGCCGCAGTCCCAACGCCTCTTGCCACAGGGAAGCTGAGGCCAGGTGAACCGCATCATAGCCACGCAGTTGATATCGCCAGGCCAGGCTATCTGCTCGACCCACAACCATTTCGGTTAACTGAACTCGTACCAGATCGAGCCACTCGTTTCTAAAAAGCTGAAGAGCGGCTGACGCATCCTGAAACGCTAACAGGCCGACTCGGATCGACTTGGCCAAGGCGGCGGCTACCTCGGCCCGGCTAATGATGGCTGTGCCGACTATGTCAGCCTGGCTGATGGTTTGGTTTACTTCGTCCGAGCCTGCCTCAGCCACATACCGTTTGACCAGGGCGCTGGCGTCCAGGTATAGGATCACTCCCGGTTCTCCAGCAATAAGTCGGCTACTGTCTGCTGGCCTTGCACCTTAGCCACCGGTTCGAGTGGGATTAATGGGTGTCCACTCCAGGTCACTAACCCGGTTTGAAGCAACTCTTGCATTTGCGTTTCCAGCGATGGTTTGATGGGTACAATCCGGCCGATAGGTTGGCCCCGGTCGGTGATCACCAGGGTCGAGCCGGCTTTGACTTGTTGCAAATAACCACTTAAGCGGGCCTTTAGTTCTCTAATCCCAACAGTCAACTGAGTCACTGTCCATTCCTCCGAGTTATTGTGACCACATTATACCTTAAGTATCTACAAATAACAAGATGTCCCCTTGCTCAATCCTGACCTATCACGACACCCTGGGGATGCGGGCCAATAACTCGCTGACCACTTCGTAGTTGATGGTGCCCAGCTTGGCGGCCACTTCTTCGGCGGTGATTTCCTCATCTCCTTGTTTGCCAATCAACACCACTTCGTCCCCCTGGCGCACGTTGGGAATGTGGCTGACGTTGATAGCGGCCTGGTCCATACTGACCCGGCCCACCAGCGGGGCGCGCTGCCCCTTGACCAGCACCTCGCCCCAGGTTCGCGGGGAGCGCCGGAAGCCGTCGGCGTAGCCAACCGGGATGATGGCGATGGTTTCACTCCCTTTGGTGCGGTAGGTGGCGCCGTAACCCACCGGGCTATCTGGCGGCAGAGTCTTGACCTGGCCGATGGTGCTTTTAAAGGCCAGGGCCGGCCGGAAGCCCGGTGGCAGGGGCGTCTCCGGCGAAGGCGGCAGGCCATACAGGCCAATGCCGGGCCGAACCAGGTCAAACCGGGCCTCCGGGAAGTTGATCAGCCCGGCGGTATTGACCGCATGGACCAGCGGCGGGCGCAAACCGGCGGCCTCCAGCTCTTTTAGCAACTGCTTGAAGCGGCTGATCTGCAGCCGGGCGTGGCTCTGGTCGGCTTCTTCGGCGGTGGCCAGGTGTGTGTACAGCCCTTCCACCCTCAAGCCAGGCAGGTCGATGCTGCGCAAGAAGGGTATGACCTCGTGAGGCAGCAGTCCCAACCGGCCCATGCCGCTATCGACCTTGACGTGCACGTAGGCAGTCTGGTTCAAATCGACCGCAGCACGGCTGAACGCCTGGGCTAATTCCGGTGAAAAAATGGTGGCGCTAATGTGGTGGGTTATGGCTTCATGAGCCTGCCAGGCCGGCATGTAGCTCATCACCAGAATGGGCGCGTCGATCCCGGCCCGGCGTAAGGTGATTGCTTCGCCCAGGGTAGCGACTCCCACCCAAGCCGCGCCGTTATTCAGCACGGTGCGGGCCACTTTGACCATACCGTGGCCGTAGGCGTCGGCCTTGAGCACTGCCAAAACTTTGGCCGGAGCAGCCAGGCTGGCCAGCAGCCGGACGTTGTTGGCAATGGCGTCCAGATCGATCTCTACCCAGGTGGGGCGGGCCGGTTGGCGCACCCGCACTTGCGACCAGCCGGCGCCCTGCCGCACCAGTTGCCAGCGGTCCCGGTCGGGATTGGCCAACAGTTTCTCCACCACCCGTTCCAACCTGACCTCTGCGCCGCCCTTTACCAGCACCACGGTGTCGGGTGAGAGCAAATCTTCTATTGCCGCGACCGCATCATCGTTGGTGAAGGTCACCTGGACGGCGTGCTTGCCCAGGTCATTCTCCAGGGCCGCGCCGGCAATTTCCTGAGCTAAATCGCCTTTGGTGACCAGCCGTTCCACCCGGGTGGCGGCATAGCTGCCAATCTGCCGGTGAGCCTGCCGTTCCAGGTCGCCCAGGTCGGGGATATCGCCCAAGATGGCTACTTTGTGGGCGCCGGGCAGTTCCACCAAAGTATCCAGAGCGGCCTGGGTCGCTTCCGGGCTGGCGTTGAAAGTATCGTCCAGGATGAGGCTGCCCTGGCGGCCCGGCAGGGGATTCATCCGGCCCGGCACGCGGGGCAGTTCAGCGATGGTCGCCAGAGCCAACTCCGGCGAAATATTGAAGACCAGGGCGGTGGTCATCGCGGCCAGGATCGGGTAGATTTGGTGTCGTCCCAGGAGGGGGGTGAAGCCCGGATAACTCCGGCCTTCGTAGTGCAGGGTAAAGGCCAGTCCCTCCGGCTTGACCTTGAGGTCCGACGCCCGCACATCCGCGCCGGCTTTGAGGCCAAAGGTCAAAATGCGGGCCTGGGTGCGGGGCACCATCCCGGCTACCCGCGGGTCGTCGGCGTTGAGAATGGCCGAGCCGTTGAAGGGCAGCGCTTCGATGAGCCGACCCTTTTCGGCGGCAATGTTATTGAGCGTGCCCAGAAAGGCCAGGTGAGTTTGATTGATGGTGGTGATAACCCCTACCTCTGGACGGGTAATGCGGGCTAACTCGCCGATTTCGCCAAAGGTGTCGCAGGCCATCTCCAGTACGGCTACCTCGCAATCAGGGCTGAACTGGCCCAGGGCAATTGGCAAGCCGTAGCGACCGTTATAGCTGCCGTAATTTTTGAAGACCCTGTAGTGCTGCTGCAGCACCGCGGCAATGGCTTCTTTAGTCGTGGTTTTGCCGCTGGAGCCGGTCACACCGATCACCCGCGGCCGGTATTTCTGCAACAGGAAAGCGGCATAATCGGCCAGAGCTTGTTGGAGGTCCGGCACAATCACCGTAGTGACCGGCTGAGCTGACCCGGCCACCGCGGTAGGAGACTCAGCCAGTACCCCGGTGGCGCCCTGCCGGATCGCATCAACAATAAAATCGTGACCGTCGCCGGTAGGAGTTTTGACGGCCAAAAATAGTTCGCCCGGTTCCAACTGCCGCGAGTCAAAGGCAAAGCCGGAAAATTGAGTGGCAGCCGCAGGGCCGGCAAGGTTGCCTTTGGTTGCCTGGAGTAAATCTTCAAGATAGATCATAGTTCAATGCTCAAAATTAAAAATTCAAATTACAAATTACAAATTACAGATTACAGATTACAAATGGCCATTTGCAATTTGCGATTTGCAAATTGCAATGCTCGAATAATAGTGAATAGTTGAAAATTGTCAACAGCCTTTTACTGGGCAACCTGGCAGTTTTTATGGTACAATGGCTCCAGCATCGAGTTGCGGTTGTTCGTAAATTCAAAAATATTGGGGCATCGTTATGAGTAACCAAATCAACCTGTCACCCATTGCTTTTGTCCGGAGCAAATTTGAGACCAACACACCGGCCGAGGAGATGCGCCTGGAAACGTCCCAAATCGTGGTTGAACCGGAATTTGAGGCGGGGTTGCTGGGTTTGGAGCCGGACACGGATATATTGGTCATCTTTCATTTTCACCGGATCGAGCTAGATGAGATCGAATTGCAGTTGCACCCCCGTCACAACCCGGCTAACCCTGTGCGGGGGGTGTTTGCCACCCGTTCGCAATTTCGACCCAACCGGCTGGGCCTAACGGTCGCTCGCATTGAGGCCGTGGCCAAAAACGTCATCACTGTCAGCGGGTTGGACGCCCAGGACGGGACGCCGGTGCTCGACCTTAAACCTTTTGTCCCTTATTTTGATACGGCCACGGTCCAACAGCAGTTTGAGGTGCGTGAGGTCAACAGCCTGGCCGAGGCCAGAGCCGCGATTGACCTGATCGACGCCGAGATCATCCGGTTGTTGGGCAACCGGGCCGGTTTTGTGCGCCAGGTCGTTCGTTTCAAGCAAACAGCCGAGGATGTCCGCGCCCCGGCCCGCTACGCCGAATTGCTGCGGCGCCGGCGGGAGCTGGCCGAGACCGCCGGCCTCGATCCCGACGTGATCGAGGGGATGTACAGGCTGCTGGTGGATAATTTCATCAAAGAAGAGCTGGAGCTGTTGCAACTTGAAGAATAGCTGCGCCGGGGTCACTGTTACAATCCTTGAATTGACGAGCCAGCCGGATTTGAGTATAATGCTTGCTGCAATTCGAAAGTGAATACTGTTTGAGCCGAAGTGGCGGAACTGGCAGACGCGCTACGTTCAGGGCGTAGTGGGCATAGGCCCGTGTGGGTTCAAATCCCACCTTCGGCATCGCCGCATTCGTCTAGGGGCCCAGGACGCCGCCCTCTCAAGGCGGTAACACGGGTTCGAATCCCGTATGCGGCATCGGCAACAGCAGGTATGGTGGTCGTAGCTCAATGGTGGAGCACCTGGTTGTGGCCCAGGAGGCTACGGGTTCGAGCCCCGTCGACCACCCCAACAATGTGACCGGTTGAGATCAAACCGGTCATATTTCTTTTAAACCGTCAGGGGTTTTGCACTTAATTGCAGTTGAGCCTGCACCGGGCGGACCCGCCAATTCAGGTAAGCCAGTTCAGCGGCCATGCCAATGGTCAGGGCGATGGCGGCTGTTGGCGCTCCCCGGGTCTGCCACCAGACCCCCAGGCTAAGTACCAGGACGGTGACCACTAAGTTCAGCCCCATCCCCCAGTAGACGTGGCCGGTCGCCTGGCCGGCCATCAACACGCCGCGCTGCCAGCTTTGAATGGCCTGCAGGGCCGGCACCAACAGGCCGAACAAGACCCCTGGTAGAATGAAGGCGGCCAACGCCAGCGTCACCCCGGTCACGTAGAGCAGATAGAGGGTGAGGAGCGGGGTAAAAGTGACCAGCGCCAGAATAATGCTGGAACCGGCCGCCACCGCCCGGCAGAAGCGGCGCAGCGGGTCGAGGTCCGTCGATTTTTTCAACAAGGCAATGACGACTTCTGGTAAGGCCATCCCAAAACTACGGAAAAAGAGCAACACGCTAAAAACCACCGGCCAGGCAGCCAGGTTTTCGGTGGGGAAGGCCATCCGGGCCAAACCGGCTCCAATCAAGGGCTGCGTCAGCAGGGTCAGAAGCGACGTAGCCGCCAGCGGCGTATGAAACTTGACGACCTGCCAGTAGGTCAGGGGTGGCTCCGTTGGGTCAGCCGGGCCGGACAGGTGGGCGGCCACAACGGGGCGGGCGGCCAGGTAGGAGTAAATCATCTCCGACAGGACGCCGACCATCCAAACGCACGCTCCCACCACCACACCCGGCCAATCTGTTGATGTGGCGAAAGTTACCGCAGCGATGGCCACCGCGGTCAGGCGGACGGCGGTGCCGATCCCAACCCGGCGGGTGTGACCAAAACGGATCAGGATACCCTGGTAAAAGCGTCGCCAGCCGATGGCCGCGCTCCAGAAGGTCATGATCTGCATCGCCGGTTGCGCGGCCTCGGCAATGGGTACGGGAATGCCCATCAGGCCGGGGATGAGCCAGTTGTAGACCGGATCGACAAAGGCAACGGTGGCAGCGACGATGGTCAGCAGGATGTTGAGGTGGAGCACAAAGCGGCGTAGCAGACGATAAGCCTGGGGAGTTTTGGCCAGGGCGGTACTGGTAGCCAGCAGCATAATGATCGGGCTTTCAAAGGTGACCTCCATACTCAGCACAATGCCTGCTGCAGCCAGCATGGTGGTGGCTTCGGGTAGCCGGGAAATGGTGGCCTGAATAGTGGGGCCTTCCAGGGTCATCAACGCCCAACTGGCCGCCAGCGGCAGCCAGAACCAAAAGATGTGCTTTAAGTTCAACGTTTGGTTGGGCACGATCACAACCTTTCCGGGATGAAGTAAAAAAGAGGTACGCAGCTTGCCGCCGGCACCTCTGAATGAAAAATCTTGTCTGGTAACAATACCAATTCCTGGCTCAAAGTCAATTCATTGTCAGCGTTTCAACCGAACCAGACGGCCAGGAGCCACTGCCAGCCCCAAAAGGCCAGCATCCCCAGTAGGATGGTCAGGAGGAGGTTTTTGCTGAACCAGCCCACCCCAACCGCGACGACGGCGCCAATCAGGTAAGCATTGGTGTAGCTGAAGTCGATTCCCTGGCCGGTGGGGTTGAGCACCGCCGGGACGCTGATCGCCGTCAACACTGCCGGCGGCACGTAGCGGAGGGCGTTTACCAGGAGCGTTGGAAATTCGACCCGGCCGGCTAAGGCAAACATAGAGTAACGAATGCCGAAGGTGATGACGACCATTCCAAAAATGAGCAGAAACTCGTTCATCGGATCTCTAATTTCTCCACCAACACCCCAGCGGCGATGCCAGCCAGCGAGGCCACAATTAGCCCCAGGTTGTGCGGCAGGGGCTGGCTCAACAGAGCGATCACGCCGGCCACAATGACGGCGGTGACCATCGGTTTGCTCTTTAGGTAGGGGATGGTCATGCCAATGAAGGTGACCGGCATGGCAAAATCCAGGCCCCAGGCGGCTGCGTTGGGAATGAGCTGGCCAATCGTCAAGCCTAAAAAGGTGCAAATCTGCCAGTTGGTGTACATGAATACCAACGAACCGAGATAGTACCAGTGCTTGTAAGGAGAGTTGTCTCTTTGGTTGTAGCGATTGACGGTGACGGCAAAGGTCTCGTCGGTGAGGCCAAAAGCCAGCGGAATCTGCCAGCGCTGCGGCAGGCGGCTGATAGGGGGGGCCAGCGTAGCCGAATAAAGGGCATGGCGCAAATTGACCACAAAGGTAGTCAGCACGATCAAGGGCCAGCCGCTGCCGCCGGCCACCAAGCCCGCAGCAATAAACTGGGCCGAGCCGGCAAAGACGCAGGCCGACATAGCCATTGTGGCCGCTGTTGACAGACCACTGGCTATCGCCAGGGCTCCAAAAATGAGGCCGAAGGGGATGGCTCCGACAATCAACGGGATGGTATCTCGACCTCCGGCCCAGAACTCAGCCCGAGCCGAGGTAGTATTGACTTCTCTTGATTCAACAATTGCCTGGGTCATAACGTTGGTTGGTGTTGATTGTGGCCGGTCGCCAGGTATGGTAATATACTGGTAGAGAAATGTTGGCTCAAGGCTGAAAAATAAGGATACGAATATGGCTATCAAAATCAGCGCCAAAAAATTTGAAGCCCTGGTCGTTCAGGCGTTGGAAGATCTGCCGGCGTTTTTCAAAGAGCGGCTGCAAAACATCGAAGTCCTCATCACTGATTGGCCGACGGAGGAGGAGCTAGAAGCAGCCGGGATCGGGCCGGACGAGCTGTTGCTGGGGTTGTATCAGGGCATTCCCCTGACCGAGCGCACCAGCGACTACGGCCTGGTGCTGCCGGATACGATCACTCTCTACCGCGGCTGTTTTGCCGAACTCTGTGACACGCCGGCCGAAATTGTGGCCGAAGTCCAGCAGACGGTCAAACACGAAATTGCCCACTATTTTGGTATTAGCGATGAGCGGCTGGCGGAACTGGGCGCCTATTAAATGTTCCTCATTCCAGGTCAAACAGCATATCCAGCAGCTCTTGGGCCAGCTCGTCCAACTCGTCCTGGCTTTCGGCTTTGGCAATATCGTCGAGTAGGTCATTCAATTCGTCACGCTGCTCATGGCTCAGGCTATCGCCGGCCAGCAGATCTTGGGCGCGTTGGAGCAGGGCCTGCATTTCTTCATCCAAAATGGGGGCTGCCGTCCCTTCAGCCGGCTCTACCAAAAAGTCCAAATCTGATAATCGCCTGCGGGCAGCGGCAATATCGTGGGGTGAGAGCCGGACCTGGCTGGCCGCAACGCTGACCCCTTTTTGCTGGCCACTGGCCCGGTCGGTGGCTGAAATGTGCAGGATGCCGTTAACATCAAAATCAAAGCGCACATTGACGGTGGGATACTCACCCGGCGCGGCCTGGGTTAGCCCCTCGATCATAAAATCACCCAGCAGGGTGTTAGCCGAGGCAATTGGCGCTTCACCCTGGTACACTTTGATGTGAACTGCTTTCTGGTTGGGATGAATGGTTTGAAACGTTTGCTCCTTGGTTACGGGAATAGTGGTGTTGCGATGAATCAGGACATTATAGATGTCGGGGATGAGTTGGCCGCCAACCCAGGTAGCCGTCTCGATGCCTAACGAGTAAGGCGTCACATCGACCAGAATGGACTCAACCGGCTGCCCGGCGATGATGGCCGCCTGGACCGCCGCGCCCAGGGCCACTACTTCATCGGGATTGATTTCTGCGTCCGGCTCCAGGCCGGTGTAATTGGCTACCAGCGTCCACACGGCAGGCATACGGGTGGCTCCACCCACCAGCAGCACCCGGTCCAGCTCCTCCGGGCTAAGCTCCGCATCCTTAAACACCTTTTCCAGCGATTCCAGGGTACGATCCAGCAGGTGTTCGGTCATCTCTTCAAATTCGTGGCGGGTCACAACGGCGTCCAGGTGGTAGGGAACGTTGTTCTGCTCGATAAGGTATTCCTCGCGCAACTGGGCTTCGGCAAAATCAGATAGGTGAATCTTGGCGGCTTCGGCGGCCCGGTTCAAACGAGCCAGGGCTACGCGGTTGTCTTTCAGCGATAACTGGTGTTTTTTGTAAAAGAGCTTGCCGGCGTGATCGGCCAGGAGCTGGTCAAAATCGTCGCCGCCCAGGTGGGTGTCGCCGTGGCTGGCCCGCACTTCGACCACGCCGCCGGTCATCTCTACCAGCGATACATCAAAGGTGCCGCCACCCAGATCGTATACCAGGGCCAGTTGGTCATCTTCATGATCCAGGCCATAAGCTAGGGCCGCAGCGGTGGGTTCGTTGATGATGCGGACTACCTCCAGTCCGGCAATCTGGCCGGCTTCCTGGGTAGCCTGGCGCTGGGCGTTGGTAAAGTAGGCCGGCACGGTAATCACCGCTTTGGTCACCGGCTGGCCCAGGTTTTGCTCGGCGATGGCTTTGAGTTCGCGTAGCATGAAGGCGGAAATCTCCTGCGGTGTAAATTCACGCCCGCCCAGCGAGACGCGCTCATTGCTGCCCATTTTGCGTTTGATGGAACGCACGGTGTTGTCCGGATCCAGAACGTACTGGTTCAGGGCAGGGCGGCCTACCAACCAACCACCCTGTTTGGAATAACCCACCACAGAAGGGATGATGCGCTGGTTGCCTTTGGGTAGAATTCTGGGCTGGCCATCCTGGACCACGGCCACAGCCGAGTTGGTGGTGCCCAGATCAATGCCAATAATGATGTCACTCATAGGTTTGATAAAAATCCTTTCAATGTTACTTGCGGCTCACCACCACCTCGGCAAAGCGCAACACTTGGCCGGGAGCGGTGTAACCGGGACGATCTTCCTTGATAATAATGCCGTCGGGGGCCTGGCTCGATGAGTCGGTGGCTACAGCCACGTGCAGATGCGGATCAAAGGGGCAGCCCACGGTAGGGATACGGGTAATCTGGTGGGCGGCCAGTACATCCAACAGGCGCAGCCGGGCCAGGCGCACACCATCCAACCAGGCGATCATAGCGCGACGGGCTTCGGCCGGGAGAGGTTGCTTGAGCACTTGCCGCCGGCCACTTTCAAAGGCGGCGTCGAGGCTGTCGAGCGAGGGCAGCAGACTTTTGAGCAATTCCAGCCGGGCGGTTTCGATGGCCTGCTGTTGCTCTTGGGCCTGCTGGGCTTGCAGCCGAACCAGCGCAGCTTGCAGGTTTTCCAGGGCGGCTTCCTGTTGGGCCACCTGCTTTTCTTGCAAGGTGTTGGTTTTGAACTGGGTTTTAGCCAGCTTGCGCACCTGTTCAGCCAGGTCGTCATTATCTGGGGGCGGCGGCGCGGGCAAGGCTGGGCCTGGCTGACTGTTGAGGGCGGCCAGGATGGCATCCAGCTTTTTGTGCAGGGCCGGCTCATTAACGGTTGGGATCGGGCTGCCATAGAGGAAGGTTGAGATTTTTTCTGATAATGTTTTTTTCTGGCTCACAGGCTAATGTCTCTGAAATCATCTTGAAAATCGGATTGGCCGAGGTCGCCCCAACTGCGCAAGACGGTCAGGGCGTCAGCAGGCTGGAAGGCGGTGTGCAACGGTGGGCGGTTGGTAGGCGGCTGCCAGGGCGGAGGCGGCTGAGGCCGAAAGATGTCAGTTTCGGCGCGGCGTTTGGTATCTTTGAGTTTTTCATAGGCGCCGCGAATGATCTTGAACTTTTCGGCCTCGGTTTCCGGCGGATATTGGCGGATGAGGGCAAAGTAGGTCCGTTTTATGTCGCTCTGGTCAGCGGCAGGCGACAGGCCCAAAATCCGGTAGGGGTCGGTAGCCGTAAAATCCGGCTGGGGTTTATGGTCAAACTGGGTTGGTGGGTTAACAGTCATCATCGTCGCTTACGTCTATTAAAGAATTCGTCAAAAGCAAAGGGATCATCCATAAGATCATCATCGTTATCGTCAAAACCGGCCAGGATGTCCAGCATTCCGGGCGGCATATGGCGCAGCATCTCAGCCACTTCGGGCGGGGCATCTTTCAGCAGCTGTTCCAGCACTTCCGGCGGCAAATTTCTGAATAACTCACCCGGAGATTGAGGCGGACGTTTACCATACAGCAGCTCATCTTTCATGAGCTTAATTCTGTACAGTAGGGCATGGTCGTTGACCTGGCGGGCCAGTTCGGCAGCTTTGTCCCAGTGACGGCGGGCCAGCCGGATTTGTTCCATGTAGAAATAGATCAAGCCAATCTGGATATTGGCCTCGATGTGATTGGGCTGCTCTTTAAGCACCTGGCGCAAAATGGGCAGAGCCTTGTTTTCTTGCTCCAGTTCCACATACCCGGCGGCCACGCCGACCATCGCATTGGCATCGGCGGGGTATTTTTGAGCCACAAATTCCAGGATTTGCCCGGCCAGTTTGGGCTGATCATAGTGGTGGCAACGTTCAGACAGGTCCAGGAACAGGCCGGCGGGCAGCGACGGCGACAGGGCCTGGAGCAGTTCCAGGATTTGTTGCATATCCGGCAGCGATTTGTTTTCCAGCCAGATGGTAAACATAGTGTGCAGGGTTTGAGCATCGGTGGGGTTGAGGGCGCGAGCCTGGGCCAGGTAGTCGCGAGCCTGGTCAAATTTGCCCCAGTCGGCATATGTGCCGCCAATCATAACCAACAGTCGCTGGCTGTCGGGGACTTCGCTCAGGCCCTGTTTGTAGATTTCAATGGCTTTTTGGTAGTTGCGCTGCCAGGTCATCCACTGATAACCTTCCTGCTCGTAAGTGTGGGCCAGTTGTTGGCGAGCGACCGGGTGTTGCGGCTCCAGTTTCAGGATACGCTGCCAGAGTTGGCGCGGTCGTTCCACAAAATAATCGTCGCTGTAGCTTTCGGCCAGCAAGACCAGGGCCGGAACGTTATCGCGGTCTTTCTCCAAAATGCGGTTCAGTTCGTTTTCGGCGGCCTGCCAACGACCTTCGCATTGCAAGGCGTCAACCAGTTTTAGCCGCAGCTCCAGGTTTTCGGGCGCCCATTTAAGGGCGTTTTTATAGGTAGTAATGGCTTCTTCGTACTCACCGGCTTTGCTGTAATTTTCGGCCACATTTTGCCAGATACGGGCCACTTGCTGGTCGGTCAGGGCGTCGGGGTGGTCGGCTTTGTGGGGCCGGCGGCGCAGCAGGCTGCGCCAGTGTTCGGCGGCTTGCCAAAACTGTTCCTGGTGCTGGTAGGCCAGGGCCAGGTTAAAAAGGAGCTGGCGGCTGTCATCGCCGGACTGTTGGGCTAACTGCCAGCAAGCTAACGCCTGTTGCCAGTTGCCTTTTTGGGCGGCGGCATAGCCCAATTCCCAGTTCAGTTGCCGCGAGAAGTTGCGGAGGTCGCCGTCGAGTCCGGCAGTGGGGCGCACCTGCTTTAACAACTCTTGCGCCCGGTGGAGGTTGCCGGCTTGGTGAACCTGGAGAGCCAGTTGATAGGCCACCGCCGAGATGTTGGCGTGTAGGTGAGGCGTGTTTAACCCATCATTTTTGGCCGCCTGCCAATAGGCCAGCGCGGTTTCAAGCTGACCGGTCTGAGCCGCGGCCAGGCCCAGGTAATAACGGGCTACATTGCGAAATTGGCGCGGTGCGTTGTTGTCAGGCCCGGCCAGCGGCTTGAGTTGTAACGCCGCGGTAGCCTGGTCACCCAGCGCCACAGCTACCAGGCTCTGCCAGATAGGGTGTAGCGGGGTTTCGGCCAGACGTTGCAGGGTCGACCTGGCCTTCTTTTTTATCAAGGCATCGGCTGCGGCCAAATGGTGCTGCTGCTGGGGGGATAACAGCGCCCAGACCGGGTCGTTTAACACAGGCTTTTTCTGCTCGATCAACAGTTGGGCCAGCGGTTCGGCGGCGCGGCTAAACGGCGGCGATTGCTTGAGTAATTGGCGGTAGATCAGTTCGGCTTTGTCGAGGTTCCCCTGGCGATGGTGAGCCAGGGCCAGGTGATAGCGATAGAGGGAGTCGTCCGGCCGAAGGTTGACAGCCTGTTCTATGTCTTTGCCGGCAGCGTTGGGGTTGCTCAACGCTCGCCGAAAGTAGGCTTCAGCCAGGGCCGCCGGCAGGGTCGCGGGCGCGTCTTTTTTGTGAATGGCTTGCTCCCAGGTTTTGATCGCGGTGGTGAAATCGCCATGTTGGAAAGCCTGCTGGCCTTGCTGGGCTAACACCGGGCCGGTTAGCCGGGTTTCCTGTTTTTGTTTTTGTTGCTGGCGTTTGCGGCGGCTGCTGCGCTTGGACATAGTTACTCTCAACTCAGGAAGATTATGCAGGGATTGTAGCACAAACTATATCGGCGCGCCATACAACTACCCCTGACCATGTACAACCTTCGCTGAGCTACGGTCTACTCAGGGTGCGGTAGACACGCCGAGTCTGGTCGAACCAGCACCCTGAGTAGCGCGAAACGAAGTGGAGAGCGTATCGAAGGGTGCTAATCCCAATACTTTTCAAATAAGGGCGCGGTTAAAACCGCACCTGGAGGGCTACGCTGTGATGTCCGCCTGCGCGGACAAAAAGCCCCGTCCACGCAGGTGGACGGCTGGCTTTGACCCTGAAGAAGCGATTTCAATCGCTTATTTGAAAAGTATTGGTGCTAATCCTGTCAATTATGCATAATGGGTAGCCGGATGTACTACTCCTTCAATTGGCGAGGGGGAGTTGAACCACAAAGATACTGCCTTCACCCGGCACACCCGTGCTGGCGACGGTGATCTGGCCGCCGTGGGCCTCGATAATGGCCCGGGCGATGGCTAACCCCAACCCGGCGCCGCCCCGATCGCGGCTGCGGGCCGGGTCGGTGCGGTAGAACCGGTCAAAAATGTGGGGCAGGTGCTCCGGCGGAATGCCGTCACCTGTGTCGGCGATGGCCAGCCGGACTGCGTTCGGGGCGGCGTGGGCCTGAATGGTTATGACGCCTTCCGCCGGGGTATGGCGCAGCGCATTTGCCAGCAGATTTTGCAGCACCTGGGTGATGCGGGCTGGATCGACCTGGGCCGGAGGCAATTCTGCCGGGAGATTGGTCGCCAGGGTGATCCTTTTGGCCTCGGCGCTGGGGCGGAAGGTCTCGGCCGTGGCAGCCAGGAGTTGGAGCAAGTCGGTTTCTTGCAGATCAAGGGGCAATTGGCGAGCTTCAGCCTGGGCCAACTCGTGCAGATCATTGACCAGACGACTCAGGAAGCGGGTGTGGTCATATAAACGCCCCATCTCTTCCTGATTCAGCGGATAGACTTCGTCGAGGATGGCCCGCAGGTTACCCTGCAACACTGACAGGGGCGTACGCAGCTCGTGGGCCACGTCGGCCAGCAGGCTGCGGCGCAACTGCTCGGCCTCTTCCAGATCGGCGGCCATCTCATTGAAGGCCCGGGCTACGGCAATCAGCTCGTCGCTGCCTTTTTCCTCAACCCGGCGACTCAAGCGGCGCGCCCCGATGTCGCGGGCGGCGGCGGCCAGATCATTCAGGGGGGCTGTCAGCGACCGGCTCATGACAATTCCAAATAGTATCCCACTAATCCCGGCCACCAGCGCCGCCGTAATCAATGAGCGCCCCATCAACCCGGCAAAATCGGGCGGCCCATCGGTTAGCAGCGCCCCCACCGGAACCGTACCCAAATAGCCCACAGTTTGATGATCGATCTGGATCGGGATTATGTCGGCGCGATTGACTCGCCGCAGCGGTTTGCCAACCTGATCGGGCCGGAGATGGTAAATAACGTTTTCTTGAGCGTCGGCTAAAAAGAAGACCAGGGCGCGCGAGGGGTCCCGATTGAAGACGGTCTGGACCTGGGCCTGCAGGAGGAGTTGATCGCTCCCCTGCCAGCTGGCCCGGCGTTGGTAATACGTGGATAAATCTTGAAGTAACTGCTGCTGAACGGCTGAACGATTGACCTCATCCCGGCGCCAGCGATCTTGACGATCACCCCAGCCCACGGCAATACCAACCAGGGCTACCACAAAAACTGCGGCCAGGACCATCAAGCTAAAGCCAATACTCAGCCGCACCCACAGTTTGTTCACAATTCTTCTCTCCCGGAGTAGGTGGTCAGGAGGGTCACTTTTCCCTACTCCCTACTCCCTACTCCCTACTCCCGATTTCTTGCTATGGTTCCACCAACCGGTAACCGATCCCATAGACGGTCTGAATATAGGTTGGTTCGCCGGGTAAGGGTTCGATTTTGCGGCGCAGATTGCGCATATGGCTGTCCAGGGTTCGTTCCGAACCCTCATACTCATAGCCCAGGGCCTGCTCGATCAGCTCACTGCGGGTAAAGGCGTAGCCAGGGTTCTCCAGCAGCGTTTGCAGCAGGTTGAATTCGGTGGCGGTCAATTCCACCGGTTTGCCCCCCACCATCACCTCGCGGCGATCCAGGTCCATCAACAAATCGGCCAACTGCAAGATACGCGGCGGCTTGGCTGAGCCGCCCCCCTGGCTGCGGCGCAGCACCGAACGGACCCGGGCCACGACTTCGCGCGGGTTGAATGGTTTGGTCACGTAGTCATCGGCCCCCAGTTCCAGGCCAATGATCTTATCGGTGTCATCAACTCGAGCCGTTAGCATGATGATGGGGGTTTCGGCCAGGGTCGGGTCGTTGCGAACCAGCCGGGTAATATCCCAGCCGTCTCGATCCGGCAGCATCAGGTCGAGCACCAGCAGAGCCGGCCGGTCGCGGCGGAGGATGTGCAGGGCCGTCTCGCCATCATTGGCCGTGAACACCCGAAAACCGGCCTTTTCCAGGTAGGCCCGCACCAGCCGGACGATATCTTGATCATCGTCAACGACAAGAATCGGTTGAGCCAACGGTGAGTGCATAAGTTGCTCTCCATAGGTTGCAAGGTAGCAGGCAGCAAGTAGCAGGCTAGCAGGTGGCAAGGTTGCTCATTAAGAACCCTTCAACGTTCATCATGCCTGAGTATACTACATAAATATGCAGAAATCGTGCAGAACCGGCGCAAAAGTGTAATGAAGAAATAAGTGATGCTAAGGTAAGAATTATTGAGCCGGCTCCGTCAATGAATAGATCAATTTTTTGGAGGGTTCAGCGCATATGGTCTTCTTTAAGAAACAGTCAAGTAATCTGAAAAGCGCCTACCTGGATCGACTGCCGCCTGGCCAGGCGGTGACGGAAAAGTGGCCGGTGTTGCACTATAACAGCTCGATTCCCCGCTTTGACCCGGCCACCTGGGATTTCAAAATCTGGGGCCTGGTCAAGGCGCCCAAACGCTTCACCTGGGCCGAGTTCAGCGCCCTGCCGATGGTGGAGCAGGTGGCGGATATGCATTGCGTGACCCGCTGGAGCAAGTTTGACAGCCGCTTTGAGGGCATCCCCATTGCCGAGGTGATGAAGCAGGTCGAACTGTTGCCGGAGGCCCGCTATGTGCTGGTCCACGCCGATCCCGGTTACACCACCAATCTGCCGCTGGTCGACCTGCTGGACGACGAGGTGATGCTGGTGTTGAAGTACGAAGGCGAGCCGCTGACGCCGGAGCACGGTTACCCGGCGCGGCTGTTAGCGCCCAAACTGTATCTGTGGAAGAGCGCCAAGTGGGTGCGCGGGCTGGAGTTTTTGGCCGAGGACCGGCCCGGCTTCTGGGAGCAGTACGGCTACCACAACCACGGCGACCCGTGGCAGGAGGAGCGCTTTGGTCAGGTGGTGGTCAACACCATGCAGCAGGTCCGCTCCGGGCGATAGTGACCCTACTCTCCCACCACCTGGACGATGATCCGCCGCGAGCGCGGCCGGTTGTCAAAGTCGAAAAAGGCGATCTGCTGCCAGGTGCCCAGCATCAGCTTCTTGTCCGCAAACGGCACGCTCAGGGAGGGACCCAACAACGCCGCCCGCACATGGGCAAAGCCGTTGCCGTCGTGCCAGCGTTCGTTGTGTTGGTACTCCCAGGCCTGCGCCGCAATGCGCTCAAACATGGCTTCAAAATCGGCCAGCATGCCGTCCTCATACTCCACCGTGGTAATGGCGCTGGTGGCGCTGGGGGTAAAAACAGTGGCGATGCCGTTGTCGAGGCCGCTGTCGCGAACGGCCCTGGCTACTTGCGCAGTGATGTTGTGGCTGTCGCCGAAACCCTGCGTTGATAGGTTGAACTCCTGGGTAATGACCATCATGCTCTCCTTGTATGCTTCTGTAAGCGCTGACCGCCTACAGCCCCGGCAATAAAGTGGCGGTCAGCCGTCAACGGTCCGCGGTCGTCTTGATATCGCTTTATTCTAGCACATTATCTTACCCCAAACCAGTGCGGCGAAATGCCGGTAATTTGAATTCCACATTTTTTACAAGATAGTGACGGGATGCTATAACGATTATATCGTCTTTATAGATACAATTGTCCAATAGGTGAGGTTAAGGATGCAAACTCGAATTCAAAAGTGGGGTAACAGTCTGGCCATTCGTATTCCCAAACCTTTTGCCCTGGAAATCGGGCTTGAGCCAAACTCGTTTGTTGAAGTTTCGGTATCGGCCGGCAAACTCCTGCTTGAACCGGGAGTCGAATCCGAAGATACGCTGGAGCAGCTATTGGCCCAGATCAACGAGGCCAATCTGCACCCGGAGGTCGCAGCCGGTCCGGCAGTTGGGCACGAGGTTTGGTAAAAAATGGCTTATATCCCTGAGCGCGGGCATGTGGTTTGGCTGAATTTCAGCCCGCAGAGTGGCCACGAACAGGCCGGTCGCCGACCGGCCGGAGTGTTGTCACCCCAGGCTTATAATCACAAAGTTAGGCTGGCGCTCTTTTGACCTGTCACCAGCCAGTCAAAAGGATATCCCTTTGAAGTCGATATTCCGGCCGGGTTGGGGGCAACCGAGGTGATCCTGGCCGACCAGCAAAAGTGGGTTAGGTTTGAAACCCGACCTACGGACTGCGCCTTCCCACAATCGGCTGAACCGCAGGCGCTTGGCAATTGCTATCAAAGCTGTTAAAATTTCAGAACACGTGTACTACAATTTCTGCCAAGATGTCTTGCGGCACACTAATTCAGACGGGTGTGACCAATTTCAGTTGTAGGGGCGTTCGGCGAACGCCCAAATTGGGCCAACCAACCAGGGCGAATGCCATTCGCCCCTACATTAATACTCATTTTGGTCACACCCAATCCAAACAAAGGGAAGGAGATTCTCATGAACCAAGGTAAGAGGACCACCAAGAAGGCCAAGGGATTCACGGACGAAGAAGGAGCCGCGATGAAGGAGCGCGCCCAAGAGCTGAAGGCGGACAAGGCGAACGGAGAAAGCGCCGTGCTCGCCAAGATCGCCGAGATGCCGGAACCGGATCGCACCATGGCCACGCAGCTCCATGCGCTTATCAAAGCCAGCGCGCCAGCCCTCTCGCCGAAAACCTGGTACGGGATGCCCGCGTATGCCAAGGATGGCAAGGTCGTCTGCTTCTTCCAAAGCGCGCACAAGTTCAACGCCAGGTACGCGACGTTCGGCTTCAGCGACACGGCGAACCTCGACCAAGGCGCCATGTGGCCGACCGCCTTCGCGCTCAAGGAGTTGACTGCCACCGAAGAGGCAAGGATCAGCGCGCTCCTGAAAAAAGCGGTGAGCTGAGGGCCTCTCACTTCAAACTATTATGGAATATCGTCGAGCTAAAACTCCCGGCGCAACTTACTTTTTTATGGTTGTCACCCATTATCCCGCCGATTGGGGCGCAAGTGGAACACGCATCTTTCCTGAATACATAGGTCAGGAGTAACCTCACGTTTTGCGTTGGGTTTCACTGCGTTCAACCCAACCTACTGTTGCCACCAGGCTGCCCAGCCCCAGCGTCGCCAGGCTGACCAGCAGGCCGATGTAGAGCGGGTCCACTGCGTCCAGCCCCACCATAGCCCACATTATCGCGCTCACCGGCCCCAGGGCGATGGCCCACACCCCGGCTCTGGGGTTGACGTAGTGCGGCAGCAAAACGGCCCCCAGCAACGGGAAACAGATGGTGGCTCCGCGCAACCCCATCGACAGGAAACTCCATTCCAGGATCAGGGAGTTAGCCTGGCCCAGGGCCAGCCCTAAGCCCAGCCCGGTCACGCCGACCACGCCGATGCGGGCGAGGCGCAAAAGCTGCTGGTCAGACGCGGCCGGGGCGATCACCTGGCGGTAGAGGTCCTCGGTAAACATGGTGCTGACCCCCAGCACCAGCCCGGCCCCGGTGCCGACGGTGGCAATGAACAGGGTTGCCAGCGTCAGCCCGCCGAACCAGTCCGGCAGGTATTGCAGAATGAACAGCGGCAGCGCCTCGCGGGGATTGGTCTGGGGCGCGGTTGCCCGCATGTACAGCCCTACCAGGATACCGGCCAGGCCAATGGGCGGAATAATCGCCGCCGCGATGAGCGCGCCGCGGCGGGAGGCCCGCCCATCCCGGCCGGAAAAGATGGCCTGTAGATAGGTTTGGGTCGACAGCACGCCGACGATGAGGGCAAAGCCGGCGGCCAGGTCCGGCCCCACCCCCCGGCCAAACAGGCTGAACCACGGTTCGGGTGGAAAGGCGGCGGTGAAGCCGGCCAGGCCGCCGCCCAGATTATAAGCCAGCCAGCCAACCCCGGCCATAGCCAGGTAGAGCAGCGCTGCCTTGAACGAGCCGACCAGCCCGGTACTCCAGACCCCGCCAAAAACCACGTAAGCCACCACCACCAGGCCGGCAATCAGCCCGGCGGTCGCTTCAGCCAGGCCAAACATCGAGGTCAGCAGGGCCACCGCGGCCAGCATCTGGCCGACGATGTTGAGCAGAATCCCGAGCGAGGAGAAAAGCGTCGCCAACAGGCCGGCTGGCGGCCCGTAAGCCTGGGCTAAAAAGCCCGGCCCGGTCAAGGCGCCGGAGCGGCGTAGCGGCCCGGCCAGCAGGGCCAAAACGAGGCAGCCAATGCCCCCGCCCAGAGTGAACCACCAGGCGCTAAAACCATATTGAAAAGCCATCTGGGCCGTGCCGATAGTCGAAGCGCCGCCCACCAGCGTGCCGACAATCATGCCGGCCACCACCGGCGCGCTCAGGCTGCGCCCGCCGACGGCAAAATCGGCCGCGCTGTGGACTCGCCGCTTGGAGTAGAGTCCCAGGCCGGTGGCTAACAGCAGGGTAGCAATGATGGTAATGAGGTGAGTGGTTGACAACATATTGGTTTAATCTTCATCTTGTCTTTTTACCTCGTTCCCAAACTCCACCCAGAGCGTGGGAACAAGGTGAAGAAGTGAACTTGTGGAGGTCAGATTTGGTGATTTAGCCCGACCGGATTAAAATTTCAGAAATATGATTTCTCAGATTATGTGATTCAGGAATTGGAACAGATGGCTAATCTTTTGTTGCAAATTCGTAGTAATGGGCAGATTACCTTACCCGCATCTATCCGCCGACAGGCAAAATTGAAAGAAGGGGACGCCTTGGAGGTGATCGTTGAAGAGGACGGTTCGCTACACCTCATTCCCAAAACCGTGATTGACCGGTCTCAGGCTTATTTCTGGACCGAATGCTGGCAAATTGGCGAACAAGAGGCCCAGGCCGATATTGAGGCCGGTCGTACCCGCAGCTTTGATGATATCGACGAGGCATTGGATTTCCTCGACAGTGCAGCCTGATCAGTTAAAGCGATGGCGTTAATCATCACCGACCGCTTCAAGAAAGCTTACCAGCAACTACCACCAAACATCCAGCCAAAGGTAAAAAAAGCCCTCCGACTGCTGGCTGAAAATCCTCGCCACCCGTCGCTGCGAGTTCGCAAAATTCAGGGTGTACCCAACATTTACGAAGGTCGGATCGATCAGAAGTATCGCTTTTCGTTTCAACTCGAGGGCGACGACAAGATTTTGCGCAACGTCGATAATCACGACGACTGCCTCAAGAATCCGTAGACTGAAAGAGACCCGGTTCTTGTTAAGAACCGGGTCTCTGGAAAGTCGCTACCTTCTCAACTCTGCCCCCAACTCCCGTTCCAGCCGCTTGACGATGTTCTGCTGCTGCCGGGCCACCACCTGATCGGTCAAGGTGGCTTTGTCGGATTGAAAGGTCAGGCTGTAGGCCAGGCTCTTTTTGCCAGCACCAATCTGCTGGCCCCGGTACACGTCAAAGAGCCGGACGCCGGTCAGCAAAGGCCGGCCGGTTTCGAGTATGAGGCTCTGTACCCGCTCGGCCGGGATGTGTTCAGCGACGACGACGGCGATATCTTGCTGCACCGGTGGGAAGCGGGGCACACCGCGGACTACGTGCAGCTCCGGTACCTGCTCCAACAGCAGGTCCAGGTCGAGATCGGCCGCCACCACCGGCCACTCAGCTTCAATTTGAAACTCATAGGCTGCCACCACCAGCGGGTGTAACTGGCCGAACAGGCCGACCGGCTGGCCATTGACTACCAGAGTCGCCACCCGGCCGGGATGGAAGGCGTGGTGCTGGGCCGGTTCAAAGGCTGCGTTAGCCAGGTGGAGACCGGCCAGCAGCGCTTCGATAACCCCCTTCAGGTCAAAGAAATCAACCGGGTTGGCGTCGGCGGGCAGCCAACTGATCTCCTCCCGCGGACCGCTCATCACCATTGCCAGGCGGCGCGGTTCGAGCGGGAGGATGGCGGCTTCCTTGACCCCCCCCCGGCCCCCCCCTTCTAAGGGGGGGGAGTTTAGAGGGTGCCCTTGTAAGGGGGGGGAATCAGGGGGGGGTAAATAAATCTGCCCCACTTCAAACAACTGCACCCGGTCACGATAGCGGCTGTTCTGGGCGGCTATCTCTAACACGCTGTTGAGCAGGCTATGGCGCATGACCACCCGTTCCGGCGTAGTGGGGTTGGCCAGGGTGACGTAGCCGGCCTGACCGGCGTAGTCGCGACCCAGCAGCCGCGCCTCAGCCTGCGGCGTGGTCAGCCGGTAGGTGATGATCTCTTGCAGCCCGGTCTGCACCAACAGGTCCCGCACCTGCTCTTCCCGCTCCAAGGCCACATTGTTGCGCTGCGGCGGCAGTTCGTCATTCATTTCCGACACCGGCAGGCGGTCGTACCCGTAGATGCGGGCAATCTCCTCGACCAAATCGGCCTGGCCGGTGGCCGGTTCGGCCGAGATATCCAGCCGGTGATCGGGCACGGTAACCCGGAGGGATGAGGGTTGTACTTCCTCGACCTTGAATTCCAAGGAGTCCAGGATTCGTTTGATTTCGGCCAGCTCCAGTTCGATGCCCAGCAGCCGGGTCACTTCGGCCTGGGACAGCTCAATCGTGACCGGTTCGGGTGGGTTGGGATAATAATCGAGCACATCCCGGCTGATGGCGCCGCGGGCCAGCTCGGCCATCAATTTGGCTGCCCGCAGCGCCCCCACCAGCGCCAGGGCCGGATGGACGCCCCGGCTGAAGCGGTAGCCAGCCTCGGAATGAATGTTCAGCGCCTGGCTGGTGCGGCGAATGTTGATGAAGTTCCAGGCCGCCGCCTCCAGCAGAATGTTTTGACTGTCGTCGCTGACCTCGCTCTCCTGGCCGCCCATAATCCCGCCGATGCTGAGGTTACTCTTGGGATCGGTGACCAGGATGGAGTATTCCGGCATCGGGTGGGTTTTGCCGTCGAGGGTCAGGACGGTTTCGCCGGGTTGGGCCAACCGGGTGATGATTTTGACGCCCCCCTCGGTCCCCCCTGATTTGGCGGAATTGTATTCCTCGGCCCGCCGACGCAGCACATCCCAATCAAAGGCGTGATTAGGTTGGCCGACTTCCAGCATCACGTAGTTGCTGACATCGACGATGTTGTTGATGGGGCGCATCCCGGCCAGCCGCAGGCGACGCTGCATCCAATAGGGTGAAGGCTTGATGGCAATGCCCTCGATCAGAATGGCCACAAAGCGGGGATTCAGTTCCGGCTCAGTGGTCTCGATGGTCAGTACGTCGCTCAGGGGGGGCAAGGCCAGCGTCTCGGCCCGGCCCAGGGTCAGCTCACCCGCTTTGGGCATTCTAACCGGCTGGGCAGGCCGGCTTACCGGCGGCCGGATCGGAAATTGATACAGCTCCGGGTAACGGAGTTGCTGGCCGGTCAGGGCCGCCACCTCGCGGGCCACCCCTAAGATCGAGGCGCAGCGGCTCAAATTGGGGGTGATGTCAATATCCAGCACCACATCGCCCCATAGATCGACCAGCGGCGTGCCGGGCGCAGCCGGTTCGTCGGGGGCCAGAATGATACCCTCATGCTCATCACTCAAGCCCAACTCTTTTTCAGAGCAGAGCATATGGCGGTTCATGATGCCCCGGATCTGGCGGCCCTTGAGCACCATCTTGGCGCCGGGTTCGCTGGCGTGACCATCGTAGACGGTGGCCCCTTCCAGCACAAAGGGGGATTTGAGGTTCAGGTGGCTGATGTCGCCCTGGCCGACGAACTTGAACAGGTTGGACGCGCCGGTCACAACCGTTTCCGGTTCGGCCGCGCCAATATCGACTGTGGCCAGCACCAGGCGGTCGGCGTTGGGGTGCTGTTCCACCTTGAGAATGTGGCCCAACACCAGTTTCTCCCGCTCCCAGACCAGGTCGGCTCCCTCCACGCCAACGTAGCGAATGGAGCCAACCTCCAATCCGGCCAGGGTCAACCGTTCGGCCAGTTCGGCCACCGGCATGGTAATATCCACAAAATCTTTGAGCCAGCTAATGGGTACTTTCATGGTTCATCCTATTGGTTTTGTTGGTTATAGGGTAACGTGTTGCGTATTGCCTGTTGCGTTGCTGACACGTAGTACGCAATACGCAGCATGATTACGATGATAGTCTGCCGACTGATTCAGAACTGCTCCAAAAAACGCAGATCATTGCCCCAGAAGTAGCGGATGTCCTCAATGCCGTGGCGGAGCATGGTGATGCGTTCCGGTCCCATACCAAAAGCGAAACCGCTGAATTTACGGGGGTCATAACCGCCGTTGCGCAGCACGTTGGGATGGACCATACCGCAGCCCAGAATTTCCAGCCAGCCGGTATATTTGCAGACCCGACAGCCGCGGCCGTCGCACAAGAAACACTCTACGTCCATTTCCGCCGACGGTTCGGTGAAGGGGAAGTGGCTGGCCCGGAAACGGACCGGCCGGCCCTGGCCGTAAAGGCGATTGGTAAAATTGATCAGCGTGCCCTTCAAATCGCTGAAGCGGATGCCCGGCCCTACGGCCAGCCCCTCGACCTGGTAAAATTGGATCTCGGAGCGGGCGGTGATCTGCTCGTGGCGGTAACACATGCCCGGCAGGATAACCCGGATTGGCTCAGGATAGTAGTCGCGCATGACCCGGATCTGGCCGGGCGAGGTGTGGGTGCGCAACAGCACGTCGGGATTGGTGGTGTAAAAAGTATCCTGCATTTCCCGGGCCGGGTGGTGCGGCGGGAAGTTGAGCAGTTGAAAATTCATCTCGTCGGTCTCGACATCGCGGCTGCGGTAGATCTGGAAACCCATGTCGGCCCAAATCTGGTAGATGCGGCGCAGGGTTTGGGTGCTGGGATGCAGCCGGCCGCGGGCCACCGGCCGGCCCGGCAGGGTGACGTCGATGGCCCCGGCGGCCAGGCTCTGCTCCATTTCCGCGGCCTTGATGATTGCGGCTTTGGCCTCATAGGCCGCCTCTAGCTCATTTTTGAGCTGGTTGGCCCGCTGGCCGAAAGCGGGACGCTCCTCTCTGGGCAGTTCGCCCACCCGCCGGAGCATTTGGGGGATGTCGCCCTTGCGCCCGATGTAGCGGCTGTGCCAGGCGTCCAGGGCCTCCCCGGTTGAAAGTTGTTCCAACTCCGTGCGGGCCGTTTGGGCTAAGGTTTCAAGTTGATCTAGCATACTTCTCTCCTCAAGGTTTGGTGTCGGTATCATAGTATATCTTGCCGTGGCGAGCAAAATAAAAAGGGCGCAACCGGTTTGTGGCTGCGCCCTGAAAATTCAGTGAAGTTAACTCAACCGCCGCTCAGCACGCGCCACCCTGGCTGGCTAAAAAAGAAAAAGACGCTCGCCGCAGCAAAAGCGAACGCCAACCACAAGGCGCTATGAACCTGGCTAGGCTGAGCAGGCGTAGCAACTTTAACTTGAGTTTGAACTTGCACCCGGCGTAATTGTCGTTGGGTCATTTGGATATAAAGTACCTTCAAACCTGAATTAGTTCATTTTAAGCATCATAGCACAGGATAGTAGCAGAGTCAACCCCATTTTGGCTGTTCAATCAGCGGTTGTCTGACCCATACATGCCCTTCATCTCGTCATAGACCCGGCTAACGCCGGCCCTGATCCGCTTCTCGATGATCGATTTTTCACCGGCCCGGTAGGGAAAGAAATCGATCATCTGGCTGATGACAACCGCGGCTTCCGCTTTGGTCCGGCCCGACTTGTACTGGCTGCGGACTTTGGCCCGCATCGTCCGAATGTATTCCGAGACCGGCTCGCTGGCCTCGACATTGCACAACGGGCCATGGCCCGGCACAATCAGCTCGTACTTTTGCTTGCGCAGCCAGCGCAGCTTATTCAACCACTCCTCGCTGAGACATTGGCCCAGGGCCGGGTGCTCGTCGACCACGACCAAGTCGCCGGTAAAGAGGATGCGTTCTTTGGGCAGGTACAGCCCACTGGTGGCCGGCGTATGCCCGCCCAGGTACATAAAGTGAAACTCCCGACCACCCTTTTGCATCAGCAGTTTGCCGCTGAAGCATAGCTCAGGTTTGATAATCCTGATCTCGTCGAACTGTTTTTGCAAATCGGGCCGCTTTTTGAAGAAGTTTTTGGTGCGCTCGATAAAGGTGTCCTTATAATTAGCCATCTCCTTCCAGGCTGCTTCGTGGGCCAGAATGGGCGCATCGAAAAATTGATTACCCATGATGTGGGCCCGGTGATGATCGGTATTGAAAACGTACAGGACCTTGTCGGTAAGTTCGGCCACAGTTTTGGCCCAATGCCGGCCTTCCTCCGGAATCATCGGCGTATCGATGACAATGGCCCCGGCCTCAGTCAGAATGCAGCCAACATTGGCCCCTTCGTAATCCAGTTCAACAAAGACGCGATCGGCAATTTCTTGGAGCATGTTTTCTGGTAAACCTCCCTTGAAAATAGCCCTCACCCCGTCGCTGAGCGACTCCCCTCTCCCAAAC
>CAYNLK010000057.1:0-38143 GCA_964398055.1 uncultured Caldilineaceae bacterium | reverse complement strand
TTAAGCTGCCAAAAGTGTCAACCTATCTCTGACCGTAATTGAACCATCCCAAAAATTGTTTTAATCCGTGTTTATCCGTGAGCCAACCCTTATCCCGAACTCAGGTTTTAAGTCAAATTGCCGCCGCTTGGGGGTGATTAGCACTGGCCTCTTTGCGCTAGCGCAAAGAGAGATAGACAATTTGGAGGCATACTTAAAGAAGAGGAGCCGTCGATGGAGCGCCCTAAATTCGACCCCGACCTGACCGTGGCTGAGGTTCTGGCTCACTGGCCTCAGACCATTCCGACTTTTATACGTCACCGGATGGGCTGCGTGGGCTGCGCCATCGCCCCCTTCGAAACGCTGGCCGAGGTGGCGGCAATATATGGTTTGAATTTGGAATATTTTCTGGGGGAGTTGCAAGAAGGAATTGAGGAAGGGGATGGCGATAAGGCTGATTGACGCACCTAACCTGCGAGTGGAGGATCCAGAGATGAAGGAGATTATGACGATCACGCTCTCAAATGACAAGCCGAGCCTGAATAGTGGTAACAGCTACGTGGCCGGCGATCAGGTAAGCATATTCTTTGACGAAGCGAGCGGCACTTTTGGCTATCGTTACCACGGCGTTGGCTACCAGGGAAAGCCCTATCAAAGCAAGGATATCAGCGGTTTTGAAACTCAGCAGGCTGCCACTAAGGAAGCGATAGAGAACTATCGGGGTACGGGCCTGGGATGTTAGCTAATATTGACTTTGGGAGGATGGCTGATGTGTCAAGCGGTCGTGTATTTGGCTGAGCAAGAAATCATGCGCGATGTATTGCGCGTGGAGGTCCTGCCGGAAGGCGTACGTTTGACCACCTTTTTCGAACCACCACGCCTCGTACACGCGGCTATCCGCGAGATAGACTTACTGAAACATCGAGTATTGTTAGAACCTTTAGCCAAAAGGGTGGACTATGAATGATCTGGCGAAAATACAGATGTTACTGCCCCACTGGATCGAGCACCAGCTCGAACATGCCGATGAGCTACGGATCTGGGCCGAACGAATCCGGCTGGCCGGCCGGGCGGATGTGGCCGACAGGCTGCTGGCCGCGGCCGGTTTGCTCCAGCAAGCCGGCGATCAGTTATCGGGCTTGCTAAAGCAAATGGGTGAGAGCACCGAAAGCGGAGAAAAAACATAAATAGCAGGAAGGAGGTTGGCGATGAGCACTATCATTGGCTTGTTAAAAGAAGAGCAGCCGCTCATAGATTTGACGGCCAAATTGGAGGCAGCCGGTTGTACCCTCGATCACATCAAAATTCTCAGCCAGCCCGGCGAGGTGCACGCCCTTCTGGATAAAAAGGCGCTGGCTAAATGCGAGTTGTCCCAATGTATGGTTATGGGCGCTGTGGTTGGGTTGGCTTTCTTTGTGCCGATTGGTTTGATCGGTTCATTGCTTGGCTGCCTGGTCTTTCAATGTAGCCCGCTGATCTGGTTGGCTGCGCTGGGTGGTCTCTCACTTATTGGCGCGCTGGCCGGGGCGGCCGGCGGTTGCTTCTTTAGCGCCGACCGCTTTGAACGCAACACCCACATCTATACTGAGGGGGTCGGCTGGGGCAACAAACTAGTGGTAGTGACGGCCGATACGCCGGACAGCGAGGCGCGTTTGGCGCGCCTATTGCAGCAAGAACGCGCCCTCGCCGTCAAAATTCTTGATGGCGGTGAATCATGACCGAGATCAGTCGATTTATCCAGACCAGGCAAATCGACTCATATCAAAAACTTCGTGTCTTGATTTTCTTGTATGACCACGCTGATTCGAGTTGGAGCAACTCACAAATTGCAGAACGATTGTACCTGGGCGATGGGCCTTTATTAGAAAAGATCGTCGCCGATTTACAGGCGGCAGGTCTGGTAGACTGTGTTGCCCGGCGCTGTAGATTGCGTAACGAGGCGGGACTTAGCGTGAAGTTGCAATATTTGGTCAAAACGTGCGAGAACCCCCTGGCTCGCCAGGAAATTCTTGACAGCATCAGATGCCCTCATCGTTACCCACAGGGAGGTATATACAGTGACTAAGATCTTTGCGTCAATAGGGCGCTTGATGCGCTGGTTTTTTGGCTCTCCCTTCCAAGAGTTGCCGCCGGAGTTTGGCGACCCGGTGCCGTCCGATTTGCGGCTTTTCGAGGCCAAAACTGTGGCAGCCCAACATCAACCGCAAGGCAGGCTCCGGGTTCGTTCAGCCGGGTCAAAAAACTCAAACCCAACCCGTTCAGGTGAATGAATTCCTGGAACAAGCCTGATGAAACTCATTGACGAACTACTGACCACGTTGCCGGATGGGGTGGTGCGGGACGTACGGATCGGAGCTTTTTGGACGGCGGTGGTTGTGGAGGTGGCGGGCCAGCCTCGTTGTGGCCTGGCGTCAACTCTACGGACTGATGAGAGCCATCACCACGGCGGGGGGCCAGATGTGCGGGACGCCGGTTCGCTACTGCAATTCAATACCCGGAAGTTGGCCGAATTGGTTCGCGCCTATCATCCCCTGGAGGCTGCCATCGGCATGGCGACCATCAACGCCTTGCTGCCCCGGCAACAGGAGCAGTGGCAGGACCTCAACGCCGGGGCGGTAATCGCTCACCACGGCGCCGGCAAACGAGTGGCTTTGATCGGCCATTTCCCCTTCATTCCCCAACTCCGGGAGCAGGTCGGTGTGTTATGGGTGCTGGAACAGCACCCGGCCGGTGAGGACTTGCCGGCGGAGGCCGCCACCGAGGTTATTCCCCGGGCTGACGTCGTTGCTCTTAGCGGCACAACATTGCTCAATCACACCTTTGAGGGGCTGATGGCCCTGTGCCGACAAGACGCGATTGTGCTGCTCCTCGGTCCCAGCACACCCTTGTCGCCACTGCTGTTCAAATACGGCGTTCACCTGCTGTCCGGCTCAGTGGTGGAGGATATCGAAGCGGTGTTGCGGGCGGTGAGCCAGGGGGCCAACTTTCGCCAGCTCCACCGGTGTGGCGTTCGGTTGGTGACTATGCAAAAAAGGGAGTAACCCAAATATGACAACTACTGTGAAGGAAAAACTGCATCCTGGAGAGACTCAAGCGGAGTCGGTAAAGACCCTCAACCAGGTCCGCTATGTCATCGCTGTAATGAGCGGCAAAGGTGGTGTCGGTAAGTCACTGGTCAGTGGGCTGCTGGCTGTGGCCCTGCGGCGGGCGGGGCATCAAGTCGGACTGCTGGATGCAGATATCACCGGCCCCAGCATCCCCAAGATGTTCTTCCCCGACAGCGTCCGGCCCGGCTCAACTCCTGAGGGTATCTGGCCGGTCGAGAGCCGGTTAGGGATCAAGGTGATGTCCATCAATCTACTCCTGCCCAGCGAAGACCAGGCTGTTATCTGGCGCGGTCCCCTGGTTGGTCGGGCCATCCAGCAGTTCTGGGCAGAGGTATGGTACGTTAGACTATCTGGTGGTGGATCTGCCGCCAGGGACCTCCGACGCCCCGCTGACGGTGATGCAATCCCTGCCCTTAAGCGGCGTCTTGTTGGTGACGTCGCCGCAGGACCTGGCCGGCATGGTAGTGCGCAAAGCGGCGCAGATGGCCCAGCATATGAAAGTACCGGTGCTGGGGCTGGTGGAGAATATGAGCTACTTTGTCTGCCCCGACACCGGGCAGCGCTACGACATCTTCGGTCCCAGCCATGCCGAGGAGATGGCGGCCCGGTTGGGGGCGCCCTTCCTGGGGCGATTGCCCATCGACCCGGAGATTGCCCGGCTGTGTGATGCTGGTCGTCTGGAAGATTATCCGGCGGAAGCCTTTGAACCTATGGCACAACGCCTGGTAGACTGGGCTCCTCTGGCCCGTCGCTTTGGCTGAAGCTTCGGTTGAGTCTGTTATGGAACAAAATTTAGAACAGAAGTTTGCTTTCGGCCCGGTGCCGTCTCGCCGTTTAGGCCGCAGCCTGGGGATTAACAACATCCCGCCCAAGGTGTGTCCCTACTCCTGCGTCTATTGCCAGTTGGGGCGTACCATCAAGCTACAGGTGGCGCGTCAGCCGTTCTATGAGCCGGAGAAAATTCTGAAGGCTGTCCAGGTCAAGGTTAACCAGGCGCGGGCAGCCGGAAAACCCATCGACTACCTGACCTTTGTGCCGGATGGGGAACCGACCCTGGATCTCAACCTTGGCCGCGCCATCGAGTTGTTGCGGCCGTTGGCTGTTCCCATTGCCGTGATCACCTGCGCCGCCCTGATTGGACAGGCCGATGTCCGGGCGGAGTTGGGGCAGGCCGATTGGGTTTCGCTCAAAGTGGATACGGTGTGTCCGGAAGTGTGGCGGCGGCTCAATCGACCTTATGGCGCATTGTACCTGAGCGCCATTCTTGAGGGGGCGCGCCAGTTTGCCGCCAACTTTGACGGTACCCTGGTCACCGAAACCATGCTGGTCGCCGGCGTTAATGACAGTCCGGCCCTGCTGGCCGAGACGGCTGATCTGGTGGCCCAATTGCAGCCGGACATAGCCTATCTGTCGATCCCGACCCGGCCGCCGGCCGAAAGCTGGGTTCGACCGCCGGATGAAGCGGTTATCAATCGGGCCTACCAACTTTTTAGTGACCGGCTGCAGCAGGTGGAATATCTGATCGGCTACGAGGGCAATGCCTTTACCTTTAGCGGTAACGTTGAAGATGACCTGTTGAGCATCACCGCCGTCCACCCGATGCGCGTCGATGCGGTCAAACAATTATTAACTCAGGCTAAGGCCCCCTGGGCGGAGGTGCAGCGGTTGCTGGAGCAGGGCCAACTCATCGAGACAAAATACAACCAGCAGAAATTCTATCTACGAAAAATCCATAGTTAGGGCAAACCTGCGCCCTCTTTGACACGGGCGCCAGCGGAACGGTCCTGCTCCATAATCTGGGGCTGTTGGGCGGCTGCCCGCGTGAGGCCGCGGCTGTGGTGCTGAGCCACGCCCACTACGATCACACCGGCGGGTTGCCGGCTGTTCTGGCCCAGAAGCCGGGCCTGCCGCTGTATGCCAGCGCCGACCTCTTTCGGCCGCGCTTTTCGCTTCACAATGGCGAGTACAAATCCATCGGGCTGCGGCTGACCCAGGCCGAGTTGGAGAAACTGGTTGACCTGCGTTTGAGCGCCGCGCCGGTCGAAATCCTGCCGGGCGTATGGACCACGGGTGAAATAGCCGAGCGGCCCGAACCGGAAGGCCGCAGTCCCCGCCATGTTGTGCCCCAGGGCGACGGCTGGCAGCCTGATCCCTACCAGGATGATCTGTCGCTGGCGCTGGAAACGCGGCAGGGGTTGGTCGTCGTTTGCGGCTGTTGTCACGCCGGGCTGTTGAATACACTGGCCCACGTCAAGCGGACTTTTCAGCGCCCGATTATGGCCGTTCTGGGCGGGACCCACCTGGAGAGTGCCGCGGGTGACGCTCTGCAGCACATCGTAACGGAACTGGCCGAAACCTACGGCCCGCTGCGTCTTTATCCAAACCACTGCACCGGCGAGCGGGCCTACGTGGCCCTGGCTACGGCCTTTGGTGAGCGAGTGCAGCCCTGTCCGGTGGGCGCAACCCTGATTTTCGAGTAAGGTAGCTATGACCAGTAAGAAACTACAACCACCGACTTACTTGTTGCTTGCCATCCTGGTGATGATCGCGTTGCATTGGCTAGCGCCGCTGACCCAAATCGTACCCGGACTGTGGCGGCTGACCGGCCTCATTCCGCTGGCCGCGGGGATCAATCTCAACATCGCGGCTGATCGAGCTTTTCAGCGGGCCGGGACAACGGTCAAACCGTTTGAAGCGTCAACTACTTTGATCACAACGGGGGTGTTTCGAATCAGTCGCCATCCGATGTATCTGGGCTTTGTCCTCATTCTTCTCGGCGTCGCCGTTATGCCAGGCTCGCTGACGCCCTGGCTGGTGATTCCTATCTTTGTTATCTTGATAGATCGGGTCTTCATCCAGGCCGAAGAACGGATGCTGGCCGAGCAGTTTGGGCAGGGCTGGTTAGTTAGTGTATAAAGCCGGTGTCAGACGTTGGTTATGACAATGTGCCGGTATTCTAAAAATCTAAAAGGAGTGAAGGATAGTGAACATCGTTATCGCCGCTAATGGCCCCACCCTGGATAGCCTGGTAGCCAAACGCTTTGGGCACGCCCCCTATTATCTTTTGGTCAATACCGCTACTATGCAGGTGCAGGTCATTGCCAACGAGGAACACCATCATAATGAAACAGATCACCACGGGCAGCACGATGAAGCTCACGCCATCATTCCCCAACTGGTTGGCCAGGGGGCGGAACTTTTCATTACCGGGAATATCGGCCCCCACGCCTTTGAGTTAGTCCAATCCCTCAAACGCCAGGTAGCCCTGGCCCGCCGGCTGTCGGCCGGTGAGGCCCTGGTCAGGTTACAACGGGGCGAGCTGGAAATTCTCAGCGCGCCCACCCTTAAGCGTAGTATCCATAATCATTCTCAACACTCAGCTTAAATTAGCCAAGGAGAACAAACCTATGAACATCCGTATCGCTATCTCAACCCTGGACAATACTGGTCTGCACAGCGCCGTCAGTGAGCATTTCGGTCGCTGCGCCTACTTTACCCTGGCCGAGATCGAGGACAATGAGGTCAAATCGATCCAAGCCATCGACAACCCGTATGCTCATAACCACGCGCCGGGCCAGATTCCGGCCTTTATTAAAGCGCAGGGGGCCAACGTGATGCTGACCGGCGGGATGGGCCACCGGGCCGTAGGTTTTTTTGAAGAATTCGGCATCGACGTGGCCACCGGCGCGGCGGGGACGGTGCAGCAGGCCATCCAGGCTTACCTGGCGGGCAATCTTCGCGGGGCCAGCCCGTGCGCCGAGAGCCAGCGCCATCATCACCATGACTAATCTCGCAATACGTTAGGAGTTGTCACGAACCTTACGACTCACCACCGATAGACGAAAGTAGAGGGAAGAAGGGGGGACACCCCCCAAGCCCCCCGGCCTATCGGCTATTTTCGAGGAGCGGCTCATGACCAATCTCTTAGAAATCAGGGATCTCTGGGTCGCGGTGGATGGGCAAGAGCTTCTGCACGGGGTCAACCTGGTTATCCCCGCTGGTGAAGTCCACACGCTGCTGGGACCCAACGGCAGTGGCAAAACCTCGCTGATGATGGCCATCATGGGCTTTAGCGTCTACCGCGTCACCCATGGTCAAATCCTCTTTGATGGGCAGGACATCACTGATCTGGATATCACCGAACGGGCCCGGCTTGGCCTGAGCGTGGCCCAGCAGCGCCCGCCGACCATGGCCGGGGTCAAACTGAGGCACGTGCTGGACTATGCCACCGTCCATAGCCCGGAGCGGTCCGTCGAGATAGAAATGTTGGCCAGTAAGGCCCAGATGACTTCATTTCTGGGACGTGACATCAACCGTGGCCTGTCTGGCGGCGAAATCAAGCGTTCTGAACTCTTACAATTGCTGGTCAGCCAACCCAAACTGGCCATGATGGACGAACCAGACTCCGGTGTCGATCTGGAATCCCTGGCCATTGTCGGGGAAATGATCAATACCCTTTTCGTTCAAGGTTCGGATTGCCCGGTGAAACGACGAGCAGGGCTGATTATCACCCATACCGGCCACATCCTGGATTATGTCCAGGCCGACAAAGCCCATATTATGCTCAACGGCGCCATCGCCTGTTCCGGCAACCCCCAGCTTATTCTCGACATTATCCGCCAGCACGGGTATGAAGAGTGCGCCCGTTGCATCCGGGAAGGAGCATATGACTTATGAGTCAGTTAGCGGCAATAGACCAGCTAGAACCAACAGACGCGGCTGACTTGGCGGCAGTCGGCGTCGATGTTCGCAACAACACCCGCTCGGCCACCTTTATCCAACGCAACCTGCTGCCCCTGTGTGTCTATGTCCACAGACCGGGTCTGGAGATGTTGCCCCTGGCCAAGGCGCTCAGCCAGTATAACTGGCTGCGGGAAAAGTACTACTGGCAGGCGGTCCGGCCCGATCTGGATGAGGTCACCGCCGAAGTCAGCTCTCAATCAGAGCCGCAGGGCTTTTTCATCTGGGTTAAGCAAGGCACCAAGCTGACCGCGCCCGCCCAAGCCGGCCTGTATATGTCCCATGGCAATGTGGCCCAGCTCATTCATAACATCGTCATCCTGGAAGAGGAGGCCGAACTGAACTTGATCACCGGCTGTCTGACCAAACTTGACGTGCAAGACGGGGTTCACTATGCCGTGAGCGAGCACTATATCGGGAAGAAGGCCAAGTTCACCAATACGATGGTCCACAGTTGGGGCGCGGAGGTCATCGTCCGGCCCTGTTCCGGCACGATTGTGGCCGAAGGGGGGATGTTTGTCAGCAATTACGTCTCACTGCGGCCGGGCCGGCGCGGCGCATTGAAAGTAACCCCCAAACTTGGCTGAATGGGGCCGGAGCTTCGGCCAAATACACTACCATCATCCTGGGTTCGGCTGGGGCTACCATTGACACCGGTGGCGCCATCTATCTCAATGCCAACGACACCAGCGCCGAATTGGCCCATCGCGGGGTCTGCACGGGCGGGCAAATGTACCAACGCGGTTTGTTGATCGGCCGGGCCAGGTGCCGGGCGCACGTAGATTGCGCCGGAATGGTCGTGGACGCCAAAGCAGAGGGTTTCATCGAGTCAATACCTGGGCTGAGAGGACTGCATCCGGAGGCGCGGATGAGCCACGAGGCCAGCATCGGCAAGATCGCCCCGGAACAGGTTGAATATTTGCAGTCGCGGGGCATGACAGAACGGGAGGCCATCTCGATGATCATCCGGGTTTTTTTAGACGCCGACATCACCGGGCTTGGCCCGGAACTGGACGCCCGGATTGCCGAAATCGCCGAGTTAGCCGGTCATGGTGAGGAACGTTAAACTTAAGTCAATTTCTGAAAGGAGAATTTGTCATGTCAAAAGAAGCATTGATTCGTGGGTTGAATGAGGATTTGGCGGCCGAATGGGGCACGATCATTCGCTACACCTATCAGGCCGGTAAAAGCTTTGGGCTGCTTGGGGCTGAACTGCGGGAACTTTTCCAGGAGGAAGCTCAGGACGAACTGGGCCACGCCGCCTTTCTAACCGACGTTATCGTGGACCTCGGCGGCGAACCGACCACCACGCCCAAAGAGTTTGCCAAACCGGCCGACCTCAAGGGGATGCTGGAGTTGGATGTACAGATGGAATTGCAGGACGTCGAGAACTATGTCGAGCACGCCCAATTGGCCGACGAATTGGGCGAAGTTGAGTTGAAACTCAAATTGGAGGAGATGGCGGCCGATGAGGCCGGGCACGCCCGGGAACTGCGTCGCCTGTTGAAAGGTATGGAGTAATCTCATCATTTGGGTGTGACCAAAATGAGTTTTAATGTAGGGGCCGCTTGGCGTGGCATTCGCCCTGGTTGGTTGGCCCAATTTGGGCGTTCGCCGAACGCCTCTACAACTGAAATTAGTCACACCCTTATCATTTGGCCGTGGCAGAGCAGACCCCATTGATAGAGTTTCATCGAACTTTCTGAAAAGTGATCTCGTAAGAAAAGTGAACGCTGTAGAAGGGGAGCGTACAGCGAACTTCCGGAGTTGGACAGACCGAGTACTCGTTATCAAATAGGGTCTCTTTGGATAAGTTGGGCTGTGCTCAGGCCAAATGGCTCAAATTGTGCGAAATCTCTTTGAGCGCCGGGTAAAGCGCCCGGTACTGGGCATACAGCGGCTCATATTTGGCCACCACAGCCGGCCGGGGCGCGGTCGAGCCGGTGACGCTGATGCAGGCCGCGCAGGCTGTATCGACATCCGGCCAGGCCCCGGCTCCGACGCCGGCCAGCAAAGCCGCGCCGTACGCCGCGCCCTCGGTGGTGTTGACCGTGACCAGCTCCGCGCCGAGGACGTCGGCCAGAATTTGCCGCCACAGCGGACTCTTGGCCCCGCCGCCGGATACCCGCACCTGCTTGATCTCGGCCAGCCCGGCCGATTTCATCAGTTCAAAGCTGTCGCGCAGGCCAAAGGCCACCCCTTCCAGCACGGCCCGGGTCAGGTGGGCCTGGCCGTGGCGCACGGTCAGCCCGGCAAAAGCGCCCCGGACCAGCGGGTCGGGGTGAGGCGTCCGCTCGCCGGTGAGGTAGGGCAGAAAGAGCAACCCCTCGCTGCCGGGCGGCACGGCCGCGCTGGGGGCCAGCAGCGCGTCGAAGTCGGTTCCGGCGGCGACCGTATCCCGGTACCAGCGCAGGCTGCCCGCGGCCGACAGCATCACCCCCATCAGGTGCCAGCGGTCCGGCACGGAATGGCAGAAAGCGTGCAGCCGTCCCTCCGGCTCGATGAACGGCTCCGGCGTGCTGGCAAAGATCACTCCGGAGGTGCCCAGGGTCAGGGCAATGATGCCCGGCTGCACCACGCCAACGCCGACTGCCTGGGCCGCCTGGTCGCCGCCGCCGCCGACTACGGGGGTGCCCGCTTGCAAACCGGTCGCCGCGGCCGCCTCAGCCGAAATCTGGCCAGTCACGGCCGGTCCCTCGTAAGTTTTGGGCAACCACTCCGCCGGGATTTCCAACTTTTCCAACACCTCGGCCGACCAATCACGCCGGGCCAGGTCAAACAAGAGCATCCCGGCGCCGTCAGCCTTGTCCACGGCATAATCGCCGGTTAGCTTAAAGCGGACATAATCCTTAGGTAACAGGATGTGCCTGGCTTTGGCAAACACCTCCGGCTCATTTTTGCGCACCCACAGAATCTTGGGCGCGGTGAAGCCGGTCAGGGCGTCGTTGCCGGTGATCTGTATCAAACGGGCTTTGCCCAGCCGGGCGCGGATGTCATCGCACTCGGCCCCGGTGCGCTGGTCGTTCCAGAGGATGGCCGGGCGCAGCACCTCGCCGGCCTCGTCGAGCAGGGTCAGGCCGTGCATCTGGCCGGTCAGACCAATGGCGGCGACATCCTGGCCAGATCGGCCGCTTTCGGCCAAGACCCGGCGAATACTGGTAACCGCGCCGTTCCACCAATCCGCCGGATTCTGTTCGCTCCAAAGCGGTTTGGGGGTAGACAGCGGCAGCTCGGTGGTGGCGGCGCCAGCCACCGCGCCTTTATCGTCAATGAGCAGGGCCTTAACGCCCGTGGTGGATGAGTCGATGCCTAAGAAGTAAGCCATAGTTGTCTCCTTTTAAGGTAGTTATCAGTTATTAGTTATTAGTTATTAGTTATTAGTTATTAGTTATTAGTTATTATTAGTTATTAGTGGTCAGTTATCAGTGGTCAGTTATCAGTGGTCAGTGGTCAGTTGATCTAACAGTTGGTTGCTTTTGACTGATCACTGTTGACTGTTCACTGATTACTGATAAATCTCCTGCAAAACCCGCTCCAAATCGCTGAAGCCGGAGTCAATCCAGCATCTCAGCCTGGTTCGGCCGGTCTCGATCAGGGCGAGCACCGCGGCCTGCTCCGCTGGTGCTGGCGCAGCCGGCTGCCACAGCGGGACAAGCCAATCGGCTACGGGTTTGGCGGGGTCTAGAGCCGCTCGATCGAGGGTGGCCAGGGCCGCCGCCGCCCCAACTGCGTAGCGCCGGGGTTCGACATTCTGCTCCAGGGCCAGGCGGATGACGCCGATAAGCCGGTCATCCCAGCCCAGCTTGCGTTGAGGGTCGCGGCCAACCCGCTCCACCGAGTCGCGCAGGAAAGGGTTGGTCATCCGTACCAGCAGGTCGTTGGCATACCAGCGATAGCCTTCGCCGGTAAAGAGCGGGTCGAAACCGGCATATTTGTGAATCAAGGCTGCGCCCGATTCCTCGATGAAGGCTGCCCGCAGAAAATCCATAATGTCCGGCGTGGCCCGTAAATCGGCAATATAGTCGACGCCGCGAACGGCGGCCAGATAAGCGGCCAGGGCGTGGGTGGCGTTGTGACCGTAGAGCTTGGCTTCTTCAAAGGGCAGGAGATCGGCCTTTTCTTCAAAGACCTCGATACCCCGCCGGAAAGGTGGCTCGCCGTCGAAGCGGATTTGGGAGATGAGGATACGATTGAACGCCTCCACCAGAAAAGCCCTGTCCGAGTCGGGCGTGGTGCGGGCGAGACCCTGGCTGTCGATTTCGGCCGGGGCGGTCACCACCCCGCTCATTTTGCCGATGACGGTATTGAGAAAGCGCACCCGCGCCCGGACGGCAGCCCGTTCCCCGGCCGGAATTTCGGCAAAGACCTGCTCCTGCAAAATCTCGGCGGCGTGGTTGTGGTTTTCGGCGGCGTAGATCACGGCCCGGGGACCGTTTTGGGTCACTTTCAGCCGCAGGCCTGCAGCCAGCAGCCGGTGCAGGCTACCCGGTCCGGCTGAGGCGTAGTAGGCCACGCTGGGAATGGCCGTGCCGATCTCCTCGGCTGCGGCAATCGCCTCGATCAGCCGGCGCCGGCCGGCCTCGCTGGCCGGGTCTTCAAGCTCGACCGGCCCCACATCAGCCTGCTCGACCCGGTCGGCCTGGGCGATGTTGACCGTGAAATGGCCGCCGGCCCGGCGAACGGCCGCGACCACTTCCGGCACAACTTCGGCCACCACCAGCCGGTCAAAATTGCCCGATTGGAACGCTTCATACAAAAAGAGGCCGGCCTGGATCGCTCCAAAGCCAAAGCCCACGTAAGTTCGGCTGCCGGTTAACGCCATCGCTCAAGCCTGTCCTTTACCGTTGGGGCGAGGCGTCTCTAAACCGGCCAGGCCGCGCACGGCTTCGATGTAAGCCGTTAAGTTGGCCAGCGGCACGTCGAAGAGCATGGTGTGGGTGGTTTGCAGGATGTAGCCGCCGCCCCGGCCAAGGGTCGCCGCCCGCTCCCGGACCTCGGCCCGAACCTCATCCGGCGTACCAAAAGGCAGGGTCCGCTCCACGTCAACGCCGCCGTAAAAGGTGACTTTGTCGCCAAAACGCCGCTTCATCTCCAGAATGTCCATCGCCGCCGGTTCGAGCGGATTGAAGACGTCCAGACCAATTTCGATCAAATCCGGAAAGATTTCGACAATGTTGCCGTCGGAGTGCTGGCCGACGTAAACCCCGGCCTGGTGGCAATGGTCGTAAATGAGGGCCAGCCGCGGTTTGATGAAGCGCCGCCACATCTTGGGGCTAAACATCAGGCCGGTCTTGGAACCCCAATCGTCGGCAAAGTAGAAGCCGTCCACGCCGAGGGCGATTTGCTGGTCGATGATGGGCAGGTTCCACTCGTAGACGATGCGGTCCAGCAGATCGTCAACGAACTGGGGCCGGTCGAGCATGTCGGTGAACAGGTTGACCATGCCCCGGATGCTCCAGGCCCGCTCGAACAAAACCATACCCAGCTTGCCGAAGATGAAGGCTTTGTTGCGCCAGCGGTTGGCCAGAGCTTTGGCCTGGTCAAAGCGGCCGGCTCGATAGGGGTCGGGGATGGCGTACTTGTCCAGCAGGGTGTAATCCTCTTCCAGCGGGTAGGCTACCGGGTGGGGCATCCCCGAGGTGCGATCCCAAACGCAACCGAACTCGTCGGTGTGGAGCGCGCCGGCGGCGTCGAGGTTGGTGTAGACCGGCCCGCCGCTGGGGGTCAGCCGGACTTCCTGAATCTCCTGGCCCCAGGGGTTGTAGTTGAAGTCGGAGCCAATCTTGACGATGTGGTTGCCGATGAAGTCGGCCACTTCCAGGCTGCTGTTCAGGCCGTAATAATCCTGGAGGGTTTGGTAAACCTGGGGGATGGCGTGAAAATTGTAAGGTACAAAGTCGGTTTCCTGGTGCTGAATAGCTTTGAGCACCCGCTCGCGGCGGCCGGTTGGCGTGCCATAGCTCCAGATGTCCATACGAGCAATCAATATCCTTTCCTCAGTTTGCAAGTTAGTTTGTTGGTTGGTTGGATAAATCATCAACCAACGATCCATCTATCCAACTAACCACCCATCCATTTTCAAGGGGGTTTTATGGTTCAACAACCCCTTCAGCCGTAATTCCGGCGACCCGTTCCAGCCCCTCGTAGGCTACGGCGCACAGCCGTGTTCGGATATGTTGACCGGGCTGAAGCTCCAGGGCCGTGCCGTTGGCGATAGCCTCGTTGAGGCCGTTGGTGGGGTAGCTGCTCCACGGTTCCAGGGCGGCGGTGTGGATTCGCCCCCACCAGGGATAGCCCCGGGCCACTTCGCCCAACTGCTGCCAATACCAGATATAGCGGAAGAGGTTGGGATCGAAATTGATGCCAAAGCCGATTTTACGGACCGGATTGGTGATGGCGTACCAGCCCTGGCTCAATTCGGTCAGGTAGGCCATCTCCTGGGCCTGGGTTGTACCGTAGGCCGGCACCTGGCTGGCGTCGGCGGGCGAGCCGTCGGGCGCGGGGATATGCGGCCAGGCGGCGGTGAGGCCGGGCTGGAAGCGTCGCGGCTCGTAACCGGGCATAGCTTCGTGAACGATGAACTGCCTGGCCGGCGCGTCGATGATGGCGCCCTCGGCCAAAAACGGGCCGCCAAAAGCGATATGCTGGCCCCACATCAGGTGCAGCGGCTCACCGGCCTCGTTGGTCAACTGCTCGTCGATGCAGAGGGCGGCTCGCCCCGGTTCCATTGAGAGCGTCTTTTCCAGAAAGAAGGGGGTACGCAGGGGTCGCACCCAAAGGCGCGCCGCTACTCGCTCCGGTGAGTCCTCCACAATGGCATACTCCCAGGGAATCAAGCTGATTTCGCCGTGCTGGCCCACGTCGGCGCCCTTGTAATTCACATACGGGCCGCCGTTGGGCAGAACCTCGTTCCAGCCGCCGCTGAAGTAATCCAGAAAGGGGCCGTTAGACGGCGCCGAAGGGGGGTGACGGGTCGGGTTGCGCAGGCCGCCCGGCGCAAAAAAGAGAAAATCGAGGTCGCGGGGTTTGTAGCGGAATTCAATGATGTCGCTGCCTTTGTCGACCAACACGACGACCCGTAGCAGCTCATTTTCCAGAATGAGGGTTTTCATTCCCTCGTAACGCCAGGCGTCGGAAATCCGGCAGCCGTGGTTGCGTGGTTTTCCCAGTGGCACGTGTCCCTCCGTAAAATCTTGAGTCTGGTTATCGAGTATAGTCAAACAAGCCCGGTCTAGCAACCGGCGACGTTGAATCCGGGGGTGTCAGCCTCACCGGCGGAACTTGTTGAGCTGTTCTTCACTCAACTCAACCTGATATTGGTGCAGAGCCTCGACTTGAACTTTGTTTGTTTTTAAGATATCAGCCACTTGATCAAGCAACTTGTACTCAAACTGTAAGGCCACGCCACAATTCGGACTGATTTCTCGAGGACCCGGTACCAGCATCACCACAAAACCATTCTTCCTGAGCACCTTTTCGGCGCGGACGGCATGGTGGGAGGCAAAAAAGGTCACCAGGCCGTCAAGGAGCGGCAGTTCAGTCGACATCTATCTCTCCTGACTGATCTTCTGTAAAGCCTCAATGGCGTAATCGATTTCATCCAGTGTATTGAAGTAACTGAAACCAAAGCGGACCGTGCCATCAGGGTAAGTTCCCAAGGTGTGGTGGGCGGCCGGGGCGCAGTGCAGCCCGATGCGGCTCGTAATGCCAAAAGCCTGATCCAGAATCAAACCGACTCGTGAGGGTGACTGCCCGGCCAGATTGAAAGAGAGTAGCCCGGCGCGCTGCTCGACCGCCATTGGACCATAGACGGTGAGAGTTGGAATTTCCCGGGCCTGAGCCAGAAACCGGCTAACCAACTTTCGCTCATGCTCACAAACTTTAGCTATGCCAACATCGAGCAAGAATTGGACGCTGGCTACTAAACCGGCCAGGCCAACCACGTTCATCGTGCCGGCTTCAAGCTTGTCGGGCATAAAATCTGGCTGGTACTCCTCTTCGGAGCGGCTGCCGGTGCCGCCGCGAGCCAAAGGTCTGAGTTCCAGGCCCTCGCGGACGTATAACCCGCCGGTACCGGTCGGTCCCAGCGGCGACTTGTGACCGGTGAGGGCCAGTAGATCGATTTTCATTTGCTCGACATCAATGGGGTAGGCCCCGGCCGTCTGCGAGGCGTCAACCAGAAAGGGGATCTCGGCAGCGCGAGCCACCGCCCCGATTTCGGCAATTGGGAGCAAATTACCAATAACATTGGAGGCATGGACTAGAATAATGAGCCGGGTATGGGGTTTGATAGCCCGGCGCACCTGGTCAGGGTCCAGGTAGCCGGTGGTTGGGGCGCATGGCAGCACGGTCAACTCAATGATCTGCTCGCTCTCCAGGTAGCGCAACGGTCGCATCACCGAATTGTGTTCGATACTACTGGTAATCACGTGATCGCCCGGCTTCAACCAGCCCATTATGGCAATGTTGAGGGCCTCGGTTGAATTCTTGGTGAAGGCAATCCGGCTGGGATCATCAATGTTGAACAGTTCGGCCACGGCGTCGCGGGTGTTGCCCACAATCCGGCTAGCTTCAATCGACAGGCGGTGACCGGAACGGCCCGGGCTGCCGCCGACGCGCTCCAAATAATCGACCATGGCCGCCTGCATTTGGGGCGGCTTAGGCCAGGAGGTGGCGGCGTTGTCGAAATAAATGATTTTGTCCTGGTTAGGTGGCATTCAAAAACCCCATTTCTCTCGTTCCCAAACTGAGTTTGGGAACGAGAGAATTCCGCTTTAGCGGTTGGCCAAGCGTTTGGGAACTCGCTGGGCCGCCAGGGTCACATAGTCAGGCAGAGGACCGCCCAGCAACGGTCGGGTGTAATCCTTGAAGGCCGCGGTGACAAAATTACCGTTGTCATTGATAAAATCTGGCGGCAGAAGTTTTTCCACGTTGGCCACCTCTTCCAAGGGGGCCAGACCGGTGGTACAATGGTACGTGTCGCCCGGCGCCCGCACCAGCGTGACCATATAGCCGCTGACACCTTCAACGGCCTGGCGAACTGCTTCCCGTGCGGCCATAGCGGCTTCCTGGGCATCGACCGGGGAAATGCAGAGGCCGGAGGCGCGCTGCATCGTCCCGGCTTTGTCTAGCCGGCTTTTTAGTTTCAACTCCGCAGTAATCAAATCCACCAAGTATTGGCCCAACCCACCTAATTCCGGGTGACCAAAGGCGTCGATATTCATCATATCCTGGTTGGCCGCCACCAACGAACCATCAGGATTCTTCAAGCCTTCACAGGCCGCAATGACTACGTAGCCTTGATCTTTGTAAACCATCTCCACGTCGGCCAGAAATTTGTCCCGGTTGAAAGCTAGTTCCGGCACGTAGATCAGATCCGGGGCGTAATCATCGGCCATGGCCGCGGCGGCGGTCAGCCAGCCGCTGTTGCGGCCCATCGTTTCGACCACTTTGATCTTTTCAGTGTAGCGCAAAGCCATCGTATCGCGGACCACTTCGGAAAACATGACGGCTTCAAAACGGGCGGCGCTGCCAAACCCGGGACTATGATCGGTCAGGGCCAGATCGTTATCAATGGTTTTGGGGATACCCATCACCCGGATCTCGTGACCACTGGCCGCGGCCCGGCGGCCAATTTCAGCGGTATTGTGCATGGTGTCGCCGCCGCCGATGTAAAAGAAGTAACGGATGTTGTGGGCCTTGCAGAGGTCGATGACCCGGTCGTAATCGGCCTCGGTTAATTTGTAGCGGCACGAGCCCAGCGCAGCCGAGGGGGTGCGACATAAGCCTTCCAGGGTGGCCGGCTTTTCCTGGCGCAGGTCGATCAAATCTTCTTGCAGAAAACCCTGGATGCCGTGCAGCATGCCGTAGATGCCGTCAATCTGGGCATGGCGCAGCGCTTCCTGGACTGCGCCGTAAACGGAACAGTTGATCACGGCGGTAGGACCGCCGGATTGTCCGATAATCATATTGCCTTGTGGTCCGTTCACAATTATTCCTCCGAAAGTGAGTTCAGTTTGGGTTAAACGAGAACGACTTCAACGCCGCGAGATTCAAGAGCCTTTTTGTCTTCAGCGACCAGTCCGTCGTCTGTCACTAGAATATCAATCATTTCAACCGGACCGACCGTAGCCAGGGTATGGCAGTTCATTTTACTGCTATCCATTAACAGAATCCGCTTGGCGGCGGTCTCAATCATAGCTCGCTTGACTTCTGCCTCTTCGATTTTGCGGTTGGTTAAGCCATTTTTCAGCGACAGGCCGCTAGTCCCCATCAAAGCAATATTGGCGTTGATGCTCTTAATGGCATTGACGGCAATTGGCCCGATGAAGCATTGATTGTCCCAGTAAAAAGTGCCGCCCGTGCCCATCAAATTGATGTTACGCCGCGAGGCCAGGATGGAGAGGGTTGGTAAACAATTAGACATAACGGTTAAGCGATCTTGGGTTAGATGTTTCGCCGCCTGCAAAACCGTTGAACCACCGTCAAGAATGACTACATCGCCGTGTTGAACGTAAGTGGCAGCTTTTTTGCCAATGCGTTGCTTTTGCTCCCAATGCTCTCGTTCGCGCAGCATAAAGGGCCATTCCATATCACCTCGTTCCGGGGCCAGGCTGGCCCCGCCGTGATACCGGCTGAGCAGGCCAATCTCCTGTAATTCGTCCAGGTCACGGCGGATGGTCATTTGCGAAACAGCTAAAGTCTGGCTCAAATCGACCACAGTTACAAAGCCATCCTGACGTAAAAGCTGTAATATTTGAGTATGTCGTTCGTGAGGCTTCATCATTGAACCTCCAACTGACCTAAATAAGAAACGAGAGCAGCGGTTTGGTAATTATGTAGTAAAAAATTACGCCCAGATAAAAGCCGGCCAGATAAAAAAGGCTATCTTTCATGCCCTGAGCCGCCAGCACGTGTTGCCGGGTAGGGCAGCCGTTGGCCAGGGTAGAAAATAGGCCGATGACGACTCCGGCCGTGATAGTCAATGCCAAAATAGGCCAGCCGAGATCGAGAATACTGGTCGATGGTCTGGCTGGTGACTTCACAGGATTTTCAGTTATTACCTCTAAATCGGTCACCCTGGCCAATCCCAGGTTAGACTCGGTAGAACCATTGTCAACACCCACCGGCCAGGCCGGTGGGTTACTGCCCTGAAATTCCGGCGCTTGCAGGTCGAGCCAGCCAAAATAACCGGCCACCGAAAAGGCTAACCAGGCGGTTACAAAAAAAGCCGCCACCCCTTTGAGCAGCTCCTTGTCACGTACCAGAATGAAATCCCGTAGGCCGCCAATGAAACACATCCGGGAGCGCTGGGCTAAATAACCCAGAATCACGCCCATCAGCAAAGTGACCAAGGCTGGCTCCATTAATATACAATCCCCCGTTCCAAGAGCACGGTTCCCAACGCAATCCCAATAATCATCCCAATAACGCCCAAAACAGCCAAAATCTCACCGTAAGCGCTAAAAAGCACCAGGCGGGTGGGGCAGCCTAACACCACAATCGCGCCGTTCATCACCAGCAGACCGTAGAGAAAACTTTGCCAATTCTTGCCCAGCGAAATCCAACGGATCTCCCGGTTGCGACGGGCGGCCAGGTAGGCTCCAATTAACACCCCAATGGTGGTCAACAACGGCAGGGTCACCGAAACCGGGGCAATCTCCCAATTGGTACCAAAGAGATTGTTTACCAGCCAACTGACCATATCCCGGGGATGGCAAGCCATACAGATGCCGTAGGCTGGCGGGGGTTGGACATTGAAGAAAAGCTGCACGCCAACCGCCAGCAAGCCGGCCACTACCCCGTAAACCACCGCCGAAGCCCGTAAAGAGCGGACTTTGCCGATCATATCTGCGGGGCCTCCAGCACAATAGTCTTCCCCTTGAAAGGATCTCGATCCAGGAACCACTCTTCATGATGCGGGCTACTTGGTTCCAGACTGCCCGGTAAGAGCAGCCGCCAGCCCTGTTCTCCCGATAATTTGGCAACCAACACTTTATTGCGCCAGTCCCAGCGTGAACAGCGGCCTAACAGCACCCCACCCACCTCGACTTCAAAAACAGCTTGCACCTGACTCTCGGAGGGCAGGGCCTTGAGCGTCTGTAGTTCTGGCCGGTTTGGGACTGACCACTCTTCTGGGGGCAGAGGCCTTTGCCCCTGCACCTGGATACTGATGATATTCAACCCCATACCATTACTGCCAATCTCATTACTCAAAACATCGATGAACTCATCTTGAGAAGTCAAACCGTTAGGCGTGTAGCTTTTTTCAGCCGATTTGAGCCATTTGTTTTCATAGCTTAGCTGGTACGCCGCGGCATAGCTGCCTTTATCGACCAGATGGTAGAAATCCAGCACTGTCTGGTGCAGTTCAGCCAGTGCGGCTTCGTTCAACTCCTGGTCAAGCGCCAGACTACTGGCCGAAACCTGCTGCGGCCAGGCCAGCCAGCCCGACTGAATCCGCAACAGGCCACCAAGGCAAAATAGCACCAGGCAAATCAGGCTAAATCTCAAATCCTGCTTTGATTTCATCGACTCAGATCCCCCTGTTAGCAGCAAACTACTCAGGACTGGCGAATACTGCGGGTATATTTGTCGATCAGGATGGCCACATAGATGACCAAACCTTTGGCCATCAACTGGTAGTAAAATGGTACGTTCAGAATAGTCAGGCCATTGGAGATAATGCCGACAATGAAGGCGCCCAACAAGGTTCCGCCAATGCTGCCCACCCCACCGAACAAGCTGGTTCCGCCGATAACCACGGCGGCAATCACGTCCAATTCGGTCCCTTGACCGGCGGTCGGGTTGCCGGAATATAACCGTCCGGACACGATGATACCGGCAAGGGCGGCGCAAACCGCGCTCAAGATGTAGACAAACATCTTGATACGATCAACATTAATCCCGGAGATACGGGCCGCTTCCTCGTTCCCGCCGACGGCATAGACGTACCGGCCCAGTTTGGTCCGGGTCAGGACGATATGGGCGATAATCATCACCACAATGGCGATAATCACCGGAATCGGAATGGGGCCGACATAGCCGTTGCCCACGGCCAAAATAACCGGCTCTTCGATGAAAATGGGTTCGCCGCCGCTGTAGCTCAACGCCACCCCGCGCGCTGCCGTCATCATCGCCAGGGTGACAATAAGTGGATTCAAACCCTGTTTGGCGACGGCCAGGCCGTTCAATAACCCAAAAAGGCCCAAGACCACAATAGTAATCACCACGGCCAACGGCCAGGGGACATAATAAGTCCACATCAAGCCGGCCAGCAGCACCCCGCTAAGAGCCACCATTGAGCCGACCGACAGGTCGATGCCGGCGGTGATGATCACAAAAGTCAAACCACAGCCAATGATCACGTTGCTCGAAATCTGGCGGGAGACGTTAATGAAGTTATCAAAGGTCAGGAAACGGGGCGACAAACTGGCAAACACCAGCACAAAGAAGAGCAAAGCCAGAAAGACCCCCATGTCTCGCAGACGGGTCACCGAGAGGTGACTTCTTAATTTGGCGCCTGTGGTCATTGTTTGAACTGATTTATTGCTAGCGGACATATCCCAATCATAACTCCTTTTCGTTTAATCTTATCGAGGCGTAGGTCATGATTTCTTCCTGCGAGGTTTTGGCGGTTTCCAGTTGGGCGGTCAGATGACCTTCCCGCATCACAATGATGTGATCGCTGATGGCCAATAACTCCGGTAGTTCTGACGAAACCACGATGATGCCGTGACCCTCAAAGGCCAATTGCCGGATGAGGCGGTGAATTTCTGCTTTGGCTCCTACGTCAATACCCCGCGTCGGTTCATCCAGGATCAGGATTTTGGGTTGGGTCATCAACCAGCGTGACAAAATAACTTTTTGCTGGTTACCTCCGCTCAGGCTAATGATGGGCGTGGTCAGGCTGGGCGTGCGGATGTCCATATTTTTGACGTACTCATTGGCGACCTGTTGCTCACGATTTCTGCGGACAAAGCCCAAAGCTTGAGTCAATGCCCCCAGTCCCAGGTGGGCCATCGTCATATTTTCCCGCACGCTCAGGTCGCTAAATAAACCGTCATCTTTGCGGTCTTCGGTTGCCATGCCCAGCCCCAGGCGAATGGCATCCTGAGGCGACTTAATTTTAGCCAGCCGGCCTTGAACCCAGATTTCCCCGGAGTCAATAGGATCGATCCCAAAAATAGCCCGCATCAGTTCGGTGCGTCCCGCGCCGATAAGCCCGGCAAAGCCTAAGACCTCCTGTCGCCGGAGGATAAAGCTAATATCTTCGAAGTGACCCTGGCTGGTTAAATTTTTGACTTCCAGCAGGATTTCTCCCTCGCCGCCGCTGTAACGCTCAGACAACGAGGCGGCCAATTCCCGGTCGACCATCATTCTGACCAACTCGTTATGGTCAACCTCGTTGATCGGCTTGGAGGCGACCAGTTGACCATCACGCAGTACGGTCACATGGTCGGCAATCTCAAATACCTCGTCCAACCGGTGGGAAATGAAAATAATCCCCTTGCCACGTTCTTTCAGTTGCCGCATCGTCTGGAAAAGACGCTCCACCTCCGTCGGGGTCAAACTGGAGGTAGGCTCATCCATGATGATCAGGTCATTATCCAGGTGTAGCGCTTTGGCAATTTCGACCATCTGCCGCTGGGCCACCGTCAAATCGGAGATACGGGCCCGGGGGTCCAGGTCGCCAAAGCCCATCTTATCCAGGTCGCTCTGACACTGATCGAACACCTGGGTTCTTTGCAGGAGGAAATTACGGGTGGGTTCGCGCCCCAGAAAGATGTTTTCAGCTACTCTTAAATTTGGACACAAGAGCAGCTCCTGATAGATGGTGCTGATCCCCGTATTCAGAGCATCGCGGGCGTTCCGAAAATGAACTTGGTGCCCCTGAAAAAAGATCTCTCCCTCGTCAGGGTGGTAAATGCCTGACAAGATTTTCATCAAAGTCGATTTTCCGGCCCCATTTTCACCAACCAGAGCGTGAATCTGACCGCGCTCAACCTTAAAGTCCACCTTATAGAGCGCCTGGACGCCGGGGAAATGCTTGGAAATCCCCTTTACCTCAACAATAGTTCTGCCATTGTTTGCCATGTGCAAACTTTACCTTTGTTATAAATTTGATGTGATGTTGAACGTAACAATTCAGCTTACCAGGTGACCGGCGCTTGATAGCGCCAGTCACCTGAATTACTGTTGAACTATAAAAACATACTCCAAATTTTGTCAAATAGAACCGCTGAATAATCAGGAGGACATGCCAGCCGGGAGAATACCTCACCCCCCAGCCAAGGCATGTCCTCCTGTGAAGTTGGTCACCTGATTAATTTATTGCGGCGCTTTGGCCGGATCGCCGCCCCATTCCATCCAGGCATCGACATTCTCGGTCGTGACTACCGGTGTTTTAATGTAGGTGGGGTTGGGGTAGTCTTCCACTTCAGCTTCGCCGCGAGCGATCTTGACGGCAATGTCCATCTGGGTGCGGGAGATCAGGTCGGGTCGCTGGACGATGTCGGCCCGGAACATCCCGCCAGCCTGAATGGCCCGGAAGGCGTCGTTGGTGCCGTCAAAGCCAATGACCAGCGACTTGGTCGGGTCTTTGCCGGCGGCTTCCATGGCGCTCATCGCCCCCAAAGCCGAGTCATCGTTGCAGCCAAAGACCACGTCGATCTCCGGATTGCCTTGCAGGATGTTCTCCATCACTTCCAACGCCTTGGGGCGCAGACCATAGCCGTTCTGCCGGACGACGATCTCGGCCTCCGGCGCAGTAGCCGCCAGCCCCTTCTCAAATCCGTCGACGCGCGCCACGCAGTCGGTGAAGGTCGGTAGATCGAGCGTGGCGACCACAGCCTTACCGCCGAGATTCTCGTTGATCCAGTTGCCGGCAAACTGACCGGCTAACTCACCGCCGCCCAAGCTGTCGGTGCCAATGAACGGCACCACCCCGTCCATTTTCGGCTGGGGTGAGCCATCGTTGATGACCGGAATGCCTTTGGCCACGAACATATCGGCCACGGCCTTGAAGCTGGCCGGGTCGGCCGGAGCCTGGATCAGGGCATCCACCCCGGCGGCTAACAGGTCTTCGCCGCACTTGACGTGTTTTTCCGGGTTCAACTCATTGATGCAGAAGATAGTTTCGGCGCCCAGTTCCTCGGCTTTGGCCTTGAAGCCGTTGTTGAGGGTGATCTGGTACTCGTGCTCCAGGGTAATCTGGATCACCCCCACCGTGACCGGTTGCTTGCCTTCCGCCGGCGCCGCAGCCGCTTCTTCAGTCGGAGCCATCGCCGGGTCGCCGCCCCATTCCATCCAGGCATCCACGTTGTCAACCGTAACGACCGGGGTCTTGATGTAGGTTGGCGCCGGGAAATCCTCCACTTTGGCTTTGCCGCGGGCAATGTTGATGGCAATCTCCATCTGGGTGCGGGAGATCAGGTCCGGTCGCTGGACGATGTCGGCCCGGAACATGCCGCCAGCCTGAATGGCCCGGAAGGCGTCGTTGGTGCCGTCAAAGCCAATCACCAGCGACTTGGCCGGGTCTTTACCGGCGGCTTCCATGGCGCTCATCGCCCCCAAAGCCGAGTCATCGTTGCAGCCAAAGACCACGTCGATCTCCGGATTGCCTTGCAGGATGTTCTCCATCACTTCCAACGCCTTGGGGCGCAGACCATAGCCGTTCTGCCGGACGACGATCTCGGCCTCCGGAGCGGTCTCGGCCAGCCCCTTTTCAAAGCCATCGACGCGCGCCACGCAGTCGGTGAAAGTGGGCAGGTCGAGCGTAGCCACAATGGCTTTGCCACCCAGGTTCTCGTTGATCCAGTTACCAGCAAACACGCCCGCCAGGTAACCGCCGCCCAGGCTGTCGGTGCCGATGAAGGGCACCACCCCGTCCATTTTCGGCTGGGGTGAGCCGTCATTGATGACCGGAATGCCTTTGGCTTTGGCCATATCGGCCACGGCCTTGAAGCTGGCCGGGTCGGCCGGAGCCTGGATGATGGCATTCACCCCGGCGGCGATCAGGTCCTCGCCGCACTTGACGTGCTTCTCCGGGTTCAACTCGTTGATGCAGAAGACCGTCTCAGCCCCCATCTCCTCGGCCTTGGCCTTGAAGCCGTTGTTGAGGGTGATCTGGTACTCGTGTTCCAGAGTAATCTGGATTACCCCAATCTTGACCGGTTTCTCCTCGCCAGCCGGGGCCACAGCCGCTTCTTCAGTCGGAGCCATCGCCGGGTCGCCGCCCCATTCCATCCAGGCATCCACGTTGTCAACCGTAACGACCGGGGTCTTGATGTAGGTTGGCGCCGGGAAATCCTCCACTTTGGCTTTGCCGCGGGCAATGTTGATGGCAATCTCCATCTGGGTGCGGGAGATCAGGTCCGGTCGCTGGACGATGTCGGCCCGGAACATGCCGCCAGCCTGAATGGCCCGGAAGGCGTCGTTGGTGCCGTCAAAGCCAATCACCAGCGACTTGGCCGGGTCTTTACCGGCGGCTTCCATGGCGCTCATCGCCCCCAAAGCCGAGTCATCGTTGCAGCCAAAGACCACGTCGATCTCCGGATTGCCTTGCAGGATGTTCTCCATCACTTCCAACGCCTTGGGGCGCAGACCATAGCCGTTCTGCCGGACGACGATCTCGGCCTCCGGAGCGGTCTCGGCCAGCCCCTTTTCAAAGCCATCGACGCGCGCCACGCAGTCGGTGAAAGTGGGCAGGTCGAGCGTAGCCACAATGGCTTTGCCACCCAGGTTCTCGTTGATCCAGTTACCAGCAAACACGCCCGCCAGGTAACCGCCGCCCAGGCTGTCGGTGCCGATGAAGGGCACCACCCCGTCCATTTTCGGCTGGGGTGAGCCGTCATTGATGACCGGAATGCCTTTGGCTTTGGCCATATCGGCCACGGCCTTGAAGCTGGCCGGGTCGGCCGGAGCCTGGATGATGGCATTCACCCCGGCGGCGATCAGGTCCTCGCCGCACTTGACGTGCTTCTCCGGGTTCAACTCGTTGATGCAGAAGACCGTCTCAGCCCCCATCTCCTCGGCCTTGGCCTTGAAGCCGTTGTTGAGGGTGATCTGGTACTCGTGTTCCAGAGTAATCTGGATTACCCCAATCTTGACCGGTTTCTCCTCGCCAGCCGGGGCTGCTTCCTCCGCCGGGGCTGTTGCTACGGCGGCCTGCGGGGTTACCCCAGGGGCCTCCACCACCTGGTCGGCCTCCTGCTGGACCGCAGCCACCGGGGTGCGGGCGCCGGCGCAGGCGCTGACCACGGCTGCCAGTAAAAGCAGCGAAATTACCACTAAAAAACGTTTACTAGGCATGCGTTGCTCCTTTCTCCTGCCTTACAGAGATATTTTGGTATGTAGAATTGTGATTGTGCTCCATTAGATTGGGTCACGCAGTTCCTTAATCAGCGGTAATAATCACCTCCCTTCTGCGGTTCAATAGGTATAGAAGCTCAGTTATCTGGCCCATTCAGGCAAAGTAGCCAGGTCGTTATAGGCAGGCTCAACCTGGGCCAGCAGCCGGCCGTAGTAATCGGCGTACTGCCGGTAAAAGCGGTGGCGTTCTGGGGCAGGTTCAAACCGGCCAATTTGGTTGACGAACTTCTCGGCAGTCTCGGCCATATCATCGTAGATACCCAGGGCGTAGCCGGCTAAAATCACCGCTCCCAGGGCCGACAGATCGTCTCGGGCCAGGGAAACATACGGCACGCCCATCACCTCGGCCTTGATCTGGTTCCACAGGGCGCTCCTGGAGCCGCCGCCGTAGACGGTGATCTCGGTCACTTCGGCTTCGGGATGGGCCGCCTGCAACGATTGAAAAGCCAGGTATTGATCGTAGGCAATCGACTCCAGGACGGCCCGGTAGAAATGTTCCCGCTTGTGAGTCCAGGTAAAACCAAACCAACTCCCTTTATAATTGGTATTGGTGGGACAGGCCCGGCCGCCCAGGTGTGGAATGAAGAATAATTTATCGGAGCCGGGAGGCAGTTTGCCGGCATTTTCATCCAAAATGTCGTAAACTGCCCTGCCGCCGCCTTGTTGCCGGGCAACCACTTCATCGGCGTAGGCAAAGGTTTCCTGGAACCAGTGATGGGTCAGACCACCGCCAATGATCAATGAAATCGGGTTCCACAGGCCGGGGATCGGGGAAGGAATGATTTCGGCCATTTTGTGCTGCATATCCGGGCGAAATTCGCCGGTACAAAGGGCGATTACCGGATAGGTCCCGGCTACGTCGCCAACTCGATTGGGCCGGGTGATCCCGGCCCCGACAAAACCGGCCGATTGGTCGCCGGCGCCGGCAACAATGGGCGTTCCGGCCAATAAACCGGTGGTGGCGGCGGTTTCCTGGTTGATGCCGCCGACGATTTCGGAGGATTTGACAATCCGGGGTAATTTATCGACCGGCAGATCCATGGCCCGGCACAACTCGTCTGACCAGGCATAATTTTGGGTGTCGCTCAAGCCGGTGGCCCAGAGATAGGTATAATCGATAAAAGCTTCACTTCCCGCCAAACCGACCATTTTGCCAACCAGGTAGCTGGCAATAGTTACAAACTTAGCAGTTCGGTTGTAAACATCGGGAAATTCCTGGCGAATCCATAACATCTTGGGGGCAAAGGTGGGTTGGCCGGCGCCGGTTTTTTCACGAATCGGATCGTGAAAATTGGTCATAACGGTGTTGAGTTGAGGGGCAAAACGCATGTCGAGGGTGGTGGTGTACGGGGTGGTCGCTTCACCAGCAGCGTCAATTCCCATAACGCCGCTGATCATCCCATCAAAACAGATGGCGGCAATGTCACCTGGATTAACACCTGATTTGTCTACAAGCTCTTTGATTGCGCCGAGAGTAGCGCTGAAGTGGCGGGGGCCGTCATACTCGGCCACGCCGGCACGGGGCTGGACAGGGTGGGTATCACGTTTGGCCTCGCCAAGTGCCCGACCTCGGATGTCGAAGATAGCGGCTTTGGTGAAGCTAGAGCCCAGATCAACGCCGATCAGATACTTCTCTGTCATCTTTTTCCTCCATTGGAATATTGATTTTTGCCGGGCGAAACTCAGTTACACAGAGCCTGTGAAGAGTTATTTTAGATTATGCAACTTGCTTTATGTCTTTGCCTTCGGCTGTACAGGGTCTTTAGAAGAAGAATTGGTGTAATTCTAACAATAATAAACATATTTTTAGTTCTATCAAACTTAAAAATGTTCATTTTTGCATTCTAACACAGTTCTTGTTTGACGCAAAATTATTTTCCATTTTTAGCCGGAGCCAATCTATCCAAATCCAAGGGATAGCTGCCGAACTCACGCAGGGTTTCTAACATAGTCAGGTATAGTTCCGGTTTAATCCCCGAGTGAATAGAGTTGCTGGTGGAACAGGCGTAGCCTCCGCCTGGACCGGCGATTCGGATGCAGTTCTTGACCGCTTCGACGACTTTCTCCGGGGGGCCATCTACCAACAGGTAGGCGCAATCCACATTCCCTTTGATCGCCACCCGGTCACCCCAACCGGCCTTGACCGTGGCCAGGTCCATTTTGGCCAGGGGATCAATGGGGTCGATGCCATCGATGCCGGCCTCGACCAGGCTATCCAGGACCTCCATAATATTGCCGTCGGTATGTTTCCAATAGTACAGCCCGTGGTCATGAATGGCCTGGACCCAGCGGCGAAAGTGGGGCAAAAAAATCTTTTCCCACATCTTGGGCGAGATCATCGTCCGGCGGTTATCGGCAATGTCGTCGCCGGTTATCACCACTTCGGCGCCCAGCTCAACCGCCAACGGCAGCATGGCAATACTGTGGTTGATACATTTTTCTACCAACCCTTCAACCAATTCCGGCTCGGTTTTGCACTTTACAAATAACTCGGCGTAGCCCAACAGGTCGCGGGGATTTGACCAGACGTCCCGTGAGCGAAAGAAAATAGCTTTTTTCCCCTTAAAGCGCTTGACCTGCTCTTTCATACGTTCAAAGAGATGAGGAGCGTGGGGATCTGGCGGCTGCCATTTTTCCAAATCGGCCATCGTCTTGATGGGCGCAAACTGGTCTACAGCCATAGCATATTCTTCGTGTCCTTTTGTGCGGGTAACGCCCCATTCGTCCAGGGTCAAACCGTTATCGAGCGGTATTTTGCGGTAGGCGGGACCACACATAACCGCATCGTGCTCAAACATTTCCAGAAAATCTTCGTAACTGCGGCCGCCGGTCATTGTGTCGATAACCCCGGAGTCGATTTCCCATTCAAGGGTGGGGATCCGATCCGGTTCTTCCCGCCGGAGTACGGTCAGGACTCGTTCCTGGCCGGTCATTGCTGTTTTCATTACGGCTTTTTCTCCCTACAGTAGTAGATTATGAATTTCGAACATAATTTATGGTTGAATTACCAAAAATCGACCTCAATTATCACGATAATAGCACAAAATATTCAGGGAGTCAATTGCCTGTAACAAACGGGATACGTCCAGAATTTTGGTGGATTAGGTGACCGGCACTCTCATTACCAATTCCGAGCCAAAACCAGCTACAAGTACCGGTCACCTAAAAAATGGAGGATTCAGTTTTGGGAGGAGAAAGGTTATTCTTCCAGCGCTTCCAGGCCGACGGCCATCAAATAGCCGCGGGCGCGCTCGGTTTTGGGGTAGCGGTTGACCAATTTCCAAAATTTGGAGCCGTGATTGGCCTCAACCAAATGGGCTAATTCGTGAACGATCACGTAGTCGCGCACAAAGGCGGGCATCGTGGCCAGACGATGGGAGAGCCGAATAGTCCCGTTGGTGGGGGTGCAACTGCCAAAACGGCTGTTTTGATTGGCGACCCACTTGATCGAGTCCCACTTGAGTTTACCCCCGAAATATTGCCGGTTTAGCTCCAGGGCGCGGCGGTGGAGAGCCTGGTCGTCCAGTTCTGCTCTGGCTTTACGTTTTTGCCAGCGCTGCCGTAGCTTGTCGATGATCGGCTGGAGTTCGGCTTCGCTCATGCTGGCCGGGGCCTGCACCACAAACTCACCCTCAACAACCCGGGCGCTGACCGTTTTGGTGCGCTTTTTACTGCGAATAATCTTTATGTTCATTCGGCATAAATATATCCCAAAACTAATTTGGGATATATTTGGGTTAAAATTGGTTTATGTTCAGCAATGTTGGTAAATTTGGGTTTTCTTGTTCCCAAACTGAATTCTCGTTTTTCTCGTTTTTTCTCGTTCCCAAACTGAGTTTGGGAACGAGAAAAAGAGCGCGGCTAACTAATTATCATCCCCCAGCAGCCCCACCTGGGAATGGTCGCCCAGGGTAAATTTATAGGCTCGGGGCCGGATAGGTGAGCGATGTAGCACTACGTGCCGGCCAATCAGGCTGTCCTCGATCCGGCGATTGATGTTGCGAATCTGGCAATGCTCCAAAATGATAGAACGAGAAATCTCAGCGTTTTCGATCAGGCAGTGGTGGTAGATGCTGGTAAACGGCCCCACATACGCGTTGACGATGCGGGTATCCTTGCCGATGATGGCCGGGCCGCGGACCACACTGTTGATGATTTCGGCGCCTTGCTCCACCGTCACCCGGCTGTCGACCTGGCTGTCGCGATCCACGTAGCCGTCGACGGTCGGGGTCAACTCTTCCAGCACCAGGCTGTTGGCCTCCAGCATGTCGCCGGGCCGCCCGGTATCGATCCACCAGCCCCGGTGGATGTAGGGGTAAACATTGTAATCGTGCTCAACCAGCCATTGAATGGCATCGGTGATCTCCAATTCACCGCGCCAACTCGGCTTGATGGCGTTGACCGCCTCAAAAATATGGTGATCGAACATATAGATGCCCACCAGGGCCAGGTCGCTCGGCGGCTCTTTGGGCTTCTCGATCAGCCGGACAATCCGGCCTTCGGCGTTCAACTCGGCCACGCCGTACTGCTCCGGCTGGTCTACCCGGGTCAGTACGATCTGGGAGTTGTAACTGCTGTCGGCAAACTGGGCAATCAGCGGGCTGATGCCGCCCTGGATGACGTTATCGCCCAGAAACATCACAAAGCGGTCGTCGCCCAAAAATTCCCGCGCAATTTTGACGGCGTGGGCCAGGCCGAGCGGCGCGTCCTGGGGGATGAAGGTGATATCGACATCCCACTGGCCGCCTCGGCCCACGGCCCGCATGATTTCGTCGGCCGTATCGCCCACCACAATGCCGATGTCGGTAATGCCGGCCGCCCGGATAGCCTCGATGACTCGGAAGAGGACCGGTTTGTTGGCCACCGGAATAAGCTGCTTGGCGCTGGTGTAGGTGAGGGGATAAAGGCGGGTACCTTTACCGCCGCTGAGAATGAGTCCCTTCATTTTGGATAAAATCCTCGCTTAAATGATGATATAGCTACCCAGAAAAGTTTTTTTCCAACTATTTTGGGCCGGGATTTGGGGATTAGGAGTAGGAGATTTTTGCCTTCATTTTTTATCCCCAAATCTCCAAATCCCGGCGAAAACTTTTCTGTAGCTTTATATTAGCCGCAGCAATAGGTGGACAATTAAGACACAGAACATCGGCGGCTTCTTTACCCAGCCATTTTTTAGCCCGTTCTCGCAGCAGATTGACATATTTAGGCTCTTGGTCAATTAAAACAAAGCGCCGTTTTAACTTGGCGGCGGCCAATCCAACCGTGCCCGAACCGGCAAAGGGGTCCAACACCACATCATCCACAAACGAATAATAGGTGATAACTTTGGCGGCTAATTCTTCGGGAAATACCGCCGGATGTTCTTTATCGTAAGTTGGCTTTATCTCCCAGATGTTGGTGCGTTCATAATCTTCCGGTACAATCGAGGCTTTGACCTTATCCTGATCGGGATGAGTTCTGATATTCCAATCGATTAAACGTTTGGTATGCTTGCGATAGACCAACACATACTCGGTGACCGGTACGGGTTTGTACTGGAGCGGGTTCCGGTCGGCGGCAAATCTGCGCCCTCGCCCGGTGGCCCAGCCTGCTCCCTCGGGTTTGACCCAAATAATGTCGTCGATAAAGTCAAATCCTTCCTCAATAAACAGGCGGTGCATATCAAACGGAACCGCCAGTCGCCGGGAGGACTCGGTGCGATTGGCCCGGCGGATCAAAACCGGGGAAATATTCATCACAAAGAACCGCCCCTCATTCAACACTCGATGGCAGGCTCGAATGACTTTCTGCATTTTGAGGAGATATTCTTCGTACGTCAGGTAATCCTCGTACTCAGGCCGGGCATTGTAATAAGGCGGAGAAGTGAAGATCAAATCAAGCGACTCGGCCGGAAAATCACGCAGCACTTTCTCGGCGTCGCCGAGGGCGATGGTGTTTCTGAGATTGGACGGTTTGTAAGTTTTCTGGTGGAGGGGAGATTTTTTGGGCGCGCCCTGGCGATGTAACAAGCGGGCTTCAAGCACATCAGGCGCAGTTGATTTATCTTGCAGCAAGAGAGAGGTGTAAGCGTCAATGACCACCTCACCGACGCGTTCATGTGAGTCTCGACCGATTAGCGGCACCCGCCAAACGTGGTAGCGGTCATCCACTTCAGGCAGACCAAAGTTAACTGCATCGGCCAGGTCAAAACTTTCCAGCCAGGCTGCGGCTACCTGGCGGGCCTCCTCGACATTCAAAACGTTATATTTGCGCTTCTCCGCGACGGTGTCTTTTATTTCGACTAAATCTGGCTCTTTACGCTCGTAGTCCATTGTGGAGATAAACTATCACCTCTACAAAGCCGGTTATTCGTACTTCAAGGCGGCGTCGACCGGAGCGTTGGTCAACACTGCCCCGATCAGCCGGGCGTTGACCTTTTCCAGCCGGTCCTTGGCTGCTTTGACGTGATCGCGCTTGGTATCGCCGGCTTTGACCACCAGTAGCACACCATCCACCCGCGAGGCCAGCAGCGAAGCGTCGTTGACGGTGATCAGCGGCGGCGCGTCGAAAATCACCATCTCGGCCAGGGCGGCCAACCGCTCGATCACCTCGGCCATTTTTTGAGAGGCCAATAGTTGGCTGGGGATCGACGGCAGCGGGCCGCTGGTCAGCAGCCGCAAGCTGGTATTGGGCACGCTTTGGAGAGGTGGGTTATCCAAAGCCTCGCTGTTGCGAAACAGGTTGGTGAAACCTTTGTCATTGGGCAGGCCAAACAGGGTGTGCTGGCTGGGCCGGCGCAGGTCGGCGTCAATCAGAATGACCGGCCGGTCGCCGTCGGCCATGGCCACGGCTAGGTTGGCCACGGCCACACTTTTGTTTTCGGTCGGCGCGCTGGAAGTGACCAGCAAGGTGTGCAGCGGCTCATCGACGCTGAAAAACTCGATGTTGGTGCGCAGCGTCCGGTAGGCTTCGGCCGCGGCCGAGCGAGGGTCGCTTAGGGTGATAATGGCATCGTTTGACATCAGTTCAGGCATCCTGCAAATGATTGACGATTGACGATTTACGATTGACGACACTTGCCCCGAAACGAAGTGAAGGGGTTGATGATTTGGGCGGTGGGATTTGGGGTGTGGGATTTGGAACTTGCAATTTCTAATTTGTAATCTGTAATTTGCACTTCAATTTGTACCGCGCAGACCTGGGATCAGTTGGCGGCGCTTCTCCCCGGCCGGGGTGACGCCGTCGCCGGAAAGGGGCGGGATGGCCCCCAGCACTGTCACCCCGATGGCTCGCTCGATGTCGGCCCCGCTGCGGATGACATCCATCTCCAGCCACTCCAGAAAAAAGATGACCAGGACGCCGATCAAGGCGCCAAAGAGAGCGGCGGCCAGGGTATTGATTTTGGTCTTGGGCGAGTATTGGATGTAGCCCAGGTTGTAAACGCTGTCGAGCATGGTCACGTCGATGCGGTCCCGTTTGTCTTGCTGCTGATTCCACTGCTCCCGGTCTTCGGTGAAGACAATGGCCATGCGATTGACGATATCCATGGCTACTTTGGGGTCACGGTCGCGGGCTTCCAGGGCCAGGGTAAAGGTGGAGCTGTCGGGATTGACAAAGAGTTTGCTCAGCAGAGTGGTGGTATCCATGTCGAGCTGCTCACGGTCGATGACCTTGGCGGCCATCGTGTGTGTTTTGATGCTTTCGGCGTAGTTGCGCAGCAAATCTTTTAGGCTGTTGCTTGAGCCCCAATCGGTGGCCCGGGCCGGCACCACGCTGAGTTTGACCGTGGCGCTGTAGATGGGCGTCTGCATTTTGCTAAAAGCATAGGCGCTGACCGCGGCGACCACCGCCACGACCACAATGATCCAACCTCGTTTGCGCAATATTCTGATATAATCACTAATCTCCATTTAGCTATCCCTCACAGACTATTGTACCCGTATCAGCTAAAACGTAAAGCGTAAAACGTGATTATTTTTACGTTTTACGTTTTACAAACTACTTCTTCGGCACTTCGGCCAGCACGGTCACGCCGAGCGCCTCCAACTCAGCCCGATCGCGCACACTGTCATCCAGGTATTCTAGTAGAAAAGCCAGGGCAACCCCGGCCACCAGCGCTAGCAGCAGCCGCACCGGCAGGTCGAGGCGTTGAGTCAGGGAGGGAGGATTGGCGGTTGGCGGCGTAGGCGCGTCGATGGCGGCAATAAGCCCGCCGGGCGTGCCGAGCTGGGTCACATATTTGGGGCTGTCCTCCTCCATTACCCTGACTATGGCCTGGGCAATATCAACCAGTTCGGCGGCGTTGCCCCAACTCACATTCAGGCGCAGAATACGATGCTGCTTCTCGGCGATCGTCACCCCGCTGATGATGCCGGGTGGAATCTGCACGCTGCTACCCAACTCGGTCAAACGATGATTGATATCGTCGGCAAAGGCCTGGCTGCTGACAATGGCCGTCATATCATCGGCCAAGTATTCGGAGGCCAACCAGGCATAATAGCTGTCGTAGCTGTACTGGTCGGCCAGCTCCTGAGGCTTAACCCCAATGGTGAAACGCATCGTGGTGCTGTAGGTGGGGGGAGAGGTGCGTTGGGTCAACAGGCTGGCTGCGGCGACCACAACCACCAATAGTACCGGGATCCAGACCCGTTTCCAGATGATCTGCCAATATTTCCTAAGCTCCATTGGAAGCCCATCTCTCCAATTTATCACACCGGCTCGCCAATGTCATCGGGCGATTGGCCGAAAGATTGTCTCAAAGTATAGGCCAAATAACAGGATGTTCAAAATTTTGAATAATGCGCTATAATCAAAGAAGAAAGCAAAATCAGTCATTCGGAGGGCGAGCATGATTCCTAAACAACCTTTTGGCCGGACCGGCCATCTGAGTACCCGGACTATCTTTGGCGCGGCCGCGCTGGGCCGGGTGAGCCAGGTTGAGGCTGACCGCACCCTGGCGGTGCTGCTGGAGTACGGCCTCAACCACATCGACACCGCCGCCAGCTACGGCGAGGCCGAACAGCGCATCGGCCCATGGCTGGAACGGCATCGCCGGGACTTTTTTCTGGCGACCAAAACCGAAGAGCGAACCTATCAGGCCGCTCGCGCTGAACTGCACCGTTCCCTGGAGCGGCTGCGCACCGACCACGTCGATTTGTGGCAACTTCACTATTTGGTGAAGCCGGAGGAGTGGGAGATCGCCATGGGGCCGGGCGGGGTGCTGGAGGCGGCCATCGAGGCCCGAGAGCAGGGCTTAATCCGCTTCATCGGCGTCACCGGCCATGATGTGCCCATCGCCGAGATGCACCTGCGCAGCCTGGCCCGGTTCGACTTTGACTCGGTGCTGCTGCCGTACAACTACACCCTGATGCAAAACCCCGAATACGCGGCCAATTTTGAGAAGGTGCTGGCTGTTTGCCAGGAGCGAAATGTGGCCGTGCAGACTATCAAATCACTGTGCCGGCGGCCGTGGGGCGACCGGCCCCACACCTGGGCCACCTGGTACGAACCATTTACAGAACAGGCCGATATCGACCGGGCTGTCCATTGGGTTTTGAGCCGGCCCGGCCTTTTCCTGAACACGGTGGGCGATATTGACCTCTTGCCGAAAGTGCTCGAGGCAGCCAGCCGCTTTGAAAGCAGCCCCACTGACGAGGAGATGGCCGCCGCGGCGGCCCGGTTAGAAATGGAACCGCTGTTTGTTTGACTCACTGCTTCTCGTTTCTCGTTCCCAAACTGACGCGAAGCGTGGGAACGAGAAAAGAACGAGAAGTAAACTCGCCCCACTTCTGGGACACAAAATCCCCCAACTCCCGCCGGAAGCGGGGAATGCTGAACCGTTCGGCGTTGGCCCTGGCCGCCGCGGGGTCAAAAGAGCATTTTTCAAATTGTTCCACCGTTGCCGCCAACGCCTCCACCGATTGCTCCCGGAAGAAGAAGCCGGTCTCACCGTCGATGATCGTATCGAGCGCGCCGCCGCGAGCAAAAGCAATCACCGGACGGCCGGCGGCCTGGGCCTCGACCGGGGCGATGCCAAAATCCTCAAAGCCGGGGAAGAGAAAGGCCCGGCAGTGGGCCATCAACTCGACCACCTCCGCCCAGGGCAGCCGGCCTTTGAATTCCACCGTGGGGCCGGCCATCGCTTCCAGCGCCGCCCGATCGCGGCCATCGCCCACAATAATAAGTCGCCGGCCCAACCGGCTCATCGCCTGCACGGCCAGGTCAATCCGTTTGTAGGGGATGAGGCGGGAGACAATGAAGTAATAGTCGCCGGCCGGCTGTTCCACCGGCCGAAAGCGGGCCGTATCAACCGGCGGGTAGATGATCGTCGAGTCCCGCCGGTAGAATTTTTTGATGCGGGCCTGGATATCCGTGGAGATGGCAATGAAATGATGGACCCCGCCCCGCCTTTCTTCCCCCCCTGAAAGGGGGGGACTGAGGGGGGGTGGGGGTAGCTGCGCCGCCTCAAAATCCCAGCGCTGTAATCGCTTTATGACCGGCCCCAGGGCCAGTCCTATCCAGCGCCCAAAGCCTTCTCTGGCGGCATAACCCTGATAATCCCACACGTAGCGGGTCGGGGCCAGGCAGTAGCAAATGTGCAGTTGCTCGGGCGAGTGGCGCAGCCCGTGGATGAAGCCACTCTTGTTCGACAAAATCACATCGTAGCCGTTGAAATCCATCCCGGCCACGGCCAGCGGGTAGAGGGGCAGATAGGGCTGGTGATGGCGATGGATGGCCGGGGCCCGGTTCAGCCAGGTGGGGCGGATATCCCAGCGCCGGTAAGCCGCCGGCATCAGGTCAGGCGCGTAGATGGTGGTAAAAACGGGCGCGCCGGAAAACATGTCGACGAACTGCTCCAACACATTCTCCGCGCCGCCCATTTGGTTGAGCCAGTCGTGGGCCAGAGCGATTTTCATAGCCCGATCATACCATAGTTGCGGCGTGGTTGGCAACCGGTTGCCGCCGGTGGTAAAATTGATGTACTTGTGATCACTGATCACTGATCACTGATCACTGATCACTGACAACTATTCTTCAAGGAGAACCTTCATGACCTACCGAATTGCCCCCTCTATCCTATCCGCCGACTTTGCCCGGTTGGGAGAACAGGTTAAAGAGGCTGAAGCCGGCGGGGCGGATTGGATTCACGTTGACGTGATGGACGGCCACTTTGTCCCCAACATTTCAATCGGTCCCTTGATTGTGCGAGCCTTGCGCCCGGTGACCAGCCTGCCGCTGGATGTCCATCTGATGATTGAACAGCCGGAGCGTTACCTGGCCGACTTTGCCAGGGCCGGGGCCGACGTGTTGACCGTCCATGTGGAGACCTGCCCGCACCTGCACCGGACTGTGCAACAAATCAGAGAACTGGGGGTGAAAGCCGGAGTCACCCTCAATCCGGCCACACCGCTGGGCAGCCTGGCCGAGATTTTGCCGGAGGTCGATCTGGTGCTGATTATGTCGGTGAATCCGGGATTTGGCGGGCAAGCCTACATTCCGGCCAGCACGGCCAAGATTGCCCGCTTGCGCCAGATGCTCGATGACAGCGGTTCTGCGGCTGAATTGGAGGTGGACGGCGGGGTGAATAATGAGACGATTGGCGAGGTTGTCGCCGCCGGCGCGACCATGCTGGTGGCCGGCTCGGCTGTATTCAACCAGAGCGCCTCCATCGCCGACAACATTCGGGCGTTGCGCCAGGCTGCGGCCAAAGCCAAACTCTAAAACAGAAGATTTCTTGCGAAGAAGCGACGCCACACTTACGCCAAACCGTCGCTGCCAGCGTCAGCCGGGCAAAGGCATAGCAACCAGCGATATCAGGCCGGTTAGGTTAGAATGTACGCTTAAATGACGTTGTTGTCTGGACCAGGCTGGTGTTCAGCCCGGAACCTTTTTCTCTAGTCAAACGTCTAATCTAGCAGTCTGTCGGAGAGAACCCTATTAGAGGGTAATAAAGGCCGACAGACCGC
>CAYNLK010000056.1:0-38451 GCA_964398055.1 uncultured Caldilineaceae bacterium | reverse complement strand
GTGGTACACTTTTCAACCGCTGAATTTGGTACACTTTTCAGCCGTTGACAACAATGGGTGGCGCAAACCGCAGGCAGGTAAGGTGAGACTCAAGATTCATCATTCAAGATTTATAATTCATCATTTTTTAGCCATCTCGATCCTGCTGGCCTTTATCGTCCTGGCCGTCATTTACAGTATGGTCACTCCCCCCTTTGAAGCCGGCGACGAGTCGCGCCACTACGCCGTGGTTAAATATATGGCTGATACCGGCCGGCTGCCGGTGCAGCAGCCGGGTGAAGCCCAAATCCACTGGAGCCACGAGGGCAACCAGCCGCCGCTCTACTACGCCCTGGCCGCGGCGCTGACCTGCTGGATCGACACCGGCGACTGGGACGACGTCTACTGGTACAATCCCCATGCCAGCATCGGCGACCCCCTCCGCCCGAACAACAAAAATATTACCATCCACCCGCCCGGCGAAGCCTGGCCCTGGCGCAAGCATGTCCTGGCCGTGCATTTGATCCGCTTTCTTTCGATTGGGATGGCTGCGGTGACTGTTCTCACGGTTTATGCCATCGCCCTGAATTTGTTCACCGGCAATCGCCGGCTGGCCGCCGGGGCAATGGCCCTCACCGCCTTCAACCCGATGTTCATTTTTATCTCGGCCTCGGTCAACAACGACAATGCGGTGATTATGTTTGTCACGTTGGCCCTATGGCTGATGACACAAGAGGCAGGTTGCAGGTTGCAGGTCGCAGGTCGCAGGGGGCAAGTTGCAGGTCGCAAGTCCCAGGTCGCAAGTCCCAGGTTGCAAATCCCAGGTGACAGGGAGCAGGTAGCAGGTTGCAGGTCGCAGGTGACAGGTGGCGGGTGGCAGGTAGCCGCATTGCTTGGATTGCTGATTGGTTTGGGGGCGTTGAGTAAACTGTATGCACTCGGCCTGATTCCGTTGGCAGTTATGTTTTTTTTCTGGCTGGCTTATCAAGCCGACCGCCGACCCATTCGCCAGGCTCACGGCAGGCCGCCGACCCATTCGCCAGGTTCAGGGCAGGCCGCCGACCGCTCCAAAGCTCCTACCATTGAATCCTCGCTCCTCGCTCTTCGCTCTTCGCTCTTCGCTCCTCGCTCCTCGCTTTTCGCTCCCCGCCTGTGGCGTCACTTCCTGACCTGGACTTTGCTGATGCTGGTTGTCAGCCTGATTGTGGCCGGCTGGTTCTACCTGCGCAACGCGGTGTTATATCAGAGCGACCTATTGGCTTTGCAAGTGATGCGCGATACCGCCGGCCAGCGGACTGAAGCCCCCAGTCTAGCCACCCTCCGGGCCGAGTTCGAGGGCTTTCGCATCGCTTATTGGGCCCTCTTCGGCGGGGTCAATATCCTGGTCGATCCCTGGATATACAAGGTACTGGACTGGGTTTCACTGATCGCCGCCGGCGGAGTAATTGCCTTTATCATCCGATTTATGACACTTGCCCCGGAGCGCAGCGCAGGTGTTTACGATTTACACTCCAGTCCTCACGCTTCACGCCCCACGCTTCACGCTCCCCGCTCCACGCCCCACGCTTCACGCCCCACGCTCCCCATCTCTCTCCCCACCTTCACCATTCTGCTGGCCTGGTACCTGATCATGGCGGCCGGCTTCATCGCCTGGAATCTGACCCAACCGGCCGGCCAGGGTCGGCTGCTCTACCCGGCCATTGCTGCCATCTCTGCCCTGGGTATGCTCGGTCTGACATGGTGGCTGCCGCGTCCGGCTCAGAAATTTGTGGCGGTGGGGTGCGGCCTGAGCCTGTTTGTCCTGGCTCTGCTGGCCCCGTTTTTATACATCGCCCCGGCCTATGCCAAACCACCCATCCTGACCCAGGCTGACCTGCCGGCCGACCTGCAGCCGGTTGGTTACGTCTACGCCGGCAAAATGCGCCTCATCGGCTACCACTTGCCGGTCACCACCGTCCGCCCGGCAGAAACCTTGCCGTTGACGCTATACTGGGAACTGCTCGAGCCAACGGACGTCGATTACAGCATTTTTGTGCATCTGCTGGGGCGCCAACGGCAGAAGGTGGGGCAGGTCGACACCTATCCCGGCGGCGGCCACTGGCCCACCACTCTGCTCTCCCCCGGCGACATCCTGGCCGACCATTGCGAAGTGCCGATTATACCCCAGGCTGAATTTACCCACGCCCCCACCCGGCTACTCATCGCCGCCGGGATTTATGACCTGCACGAACCGGGCCGGCCGGGCCAACCGGCTACGGACAGCCAGGGCCAGCCGGTCGAGCCGATCATCGCTACGGCCAAGCTCGTTCCCTGGCAGTGGCCTGATCCGCCGCGAGCCGACCGGCCGATTAATTTTGCTGACCGGGCCACCCTTCTGAGCTACCAAATCGCGCCCGACCAGCAGTCGATTACCTTGAATTGGCAGGCCAACCAGCCGTTTGACGCCGATGATACCGTTTTCATTCAGCTCTGGCGGGTTGAGACCCGTGAGTACGTCACCGGCTTTGACGGGCCGCCGGTACAGGGCGACTATCCCACCAGCCTGTGGGCGCCCGGTGAAATCATCGTCGACACCCATCCTATTGATCTTTCGCCCTTGCCCGCGGGCAAGTACGATGTTATGGTGGGCCTCTACAATCCCGCCACCGGGGCGCGACTGCCCGCCGTTGGCCCCAATGGTCCACTGCCGGATGACGCGGTCAATCTGGGGACAGTGCAGGTTGCAGGTGACAAGTAGCAAGTGGCAAGTAACAGGTGACAAGTTACAGGTTACAGATTTACAGGTGGTACGTTGCAAGTGGCAGGTAACAATTGATGACTAAAACACCACACGTTTTACGCTCCACGCTCTACGCAGCACTCATCACGCTTGCCGCTTCACGTTTCACGTTTCACGTTTCACGCATCACGCTCCACGCTCCACGCTTTACGCTTTACGCTTTACGCCGCCCCTTGCCGCTTGTGATCATCCTGTTCGCCTTCACCCTGCTCACCTTCTACAACTCTATCCTGCTGCCGCTGGGTGAGGCCGCCGATGAAACGGACCACTACCAGTACCTCCGCTTTGTCGCTCGGACCGGCCACCCGCCGTTGACCGAGGCTGAACGCAATGAGGCCGGCTTCAAGGGCGGACTGGCCCCGCTCTACTATTGGCTGACCGCCTGGCCGATTGCCCTGGTTGGCGAGGCGACGCCGCCCGAGATTCGCCGGATCGATGCCCGGCCGGAGCGGCACATTCCCACGGACGGACTCGGCATCAACCACATGCTGCACACCCTGGATGAGCTATGGCCTCTCGGATTGAGTCTTGGGACGAAGCCCTGGCGAGGCCAGCCTCTGGCCATGCACCTGGTGCGCCTCCTCTCTTTGCCAATGGGCTGGGTGACGATTATCGCTACTTATGCCCTGGCCCGCCGGCTCCTGCCCAATCGACCCATTGTGGCCACCGGCGCGGCCGCGTTCGTAGCTTTTTTGCCTCGCTTCGTCATCAGCAGCGCCGTTATCAACGACGATAACCTTGTTTTCGCTCTCACCGCGCTGCTCTTGCTGATACAGGTTATCATCCTGCAAGGCAACTACAGACCGCTCACCTTCGCCATCTTCGGCGCGCTGTTTGGGCTGGCGCTAATCACCAAATATTTCTCGCTCATCCTCATCCCGGAAATCCTCTTTACGCTGGTGGTGTATTACCGGGGAGCAAGGGGCAAGTCGCAGGTAGCAGGTAGCAGGTTACAGGTGGCAGGTAGCAAGGTCGCAGGTGGCAGGTGGCAGGTCGCTCTCCGCTCCCCGCTTCACGCTCCACGCTTCTCGCTCCATGCCCCGGTCATCGCTTTTATCGTCGCGCTGGCCCTCACCGCCGGCCCCTGGTTCATATTTGTCACCGTGCGTTTCAATCGCGTCGCCGAACTGGGGCTGATTGCCGGCCTGGCCGCCTCGCTGGGCGAGCCGCAGATTACGGAAGGACTGGTCGGTCTGCTCTCTGGCCAGGCCGTCCGACCCCCGGCCGCAACGTACTCCTTGACCGAATGGTTCAGCCTGCTGTATCGCTCCTTCTGGTTTGAGTATGGCTGGATGCAAATCTTTGCGCCAGGCTGGGTGTACAGCCTATATACCGTACTTTTGCTGGTCGCATTGGGAGGATTTGTTGGCTACTTGCTTACTAACAAGAGACGCGCTACAGAACACGCATCACGCTTCACATTTTACGGTTCGCCCCTGGCGGGGCTGCTCGGTTTCCATCTGATATTATTTGTCATCGTGGTGCTGGCCCGCTACCTTCTCAGCGCCACCATCGATACCGGGCAAGGCCGCCATCTCTACCCGGCACTACCGGTCATTGCCTTGCTCATGAGCTTGGGCCTATACTATTTACGATTTTGGATTTACGATTTACGATTAAAAGAGCCAACCGACCCAAAATCCCCTTTGCTTCGTGCGAAGCGTTCCTACTTCCCGCGAAGTATCCCTGGCGCAGCATTCCTACTCCTTACTCCCTACTTCCTACTCCTTACTACCGCTTTCCTCATTCCGGCCTTCATCCTACCGCATTATCAGACCCTGCCCATTACAGTTATGCCGCCGGCGGCGCTGCCGATCACCTTTCGTCAAGAAATCTCCTGGGCCAATGGTTTGACCCTGGCCGGCTATGATGTTGGCGAGATAGCCACGGCCGGTCAACTCCTGCCCGTCACCCTTTACTGGCGCGCCAACCAAGAGGCCGAGCAGGATTATCTCATTTCTCTCTGCCTGCAAGACGAACAAAGCCGTCCGGTCGCTTGTTGGCGCGGTCACTTTGTCGATGGTCGCTACCCGGCCCGGGCCTGGGAAACTGGCGACACCATCATCGATACCATCTTTATCCCCATTCCGCCCTGCGAACATATCGACGACACAGCCTACCGGCTGCACCTGGAGCTTTGGCCGCTGGCGCTCGACTCGCCCCGGCCAACTCCCGGCGACTCGCCGGTTTTGGCTCACACCTTCACCGACCCGCTGATTGCCATCCAACCCGGCGACTCCGCCCAGAACATAAACTTCTGGCGCGGCTCAGACCGTTTGAGCGGTTCCGCCAACCTGGAATTGAACCAGACGGTGACCCAACTCAGCCCTGCCAGTGGCGGCGCGGCCAACCCAATTTTTGAAAATCCCGAGACAAAAACTCCCTGGTTGCCTGTGAGCGGTTTTGACAGCAAGCTCTATCTCCCCTGCGCTGACACTCCCGCGCCTCAACTCCAACAGCATTCCTTCATCGCCGACCCAACTCTGCTGCCTGGTCGTTACCAACCCGATCCGCCTAACCCGAGTCTGAGCCTCAACTTCTCATCCCGGCTACGCGCCCTGGCTCCGGCCCAATCCAGCCTTACCTTCGCTGACACCCTGGCGACTCTCTCGCTCCAACTTCCTGACCAAAACCCTGTCGATCTCAACCAGCCATCATTATCCCTACTCCCTACTCCCTACTCTCTACTACCAACAGACTCTCTCCACCTGACCATTCACTGGCAAGCCCGGCGTTGGATGGCCGACCCGCTGATTGTGTCGCTCAAACTGCTGGACAGGGATTTCATGGTCGCTGGCGAGCGCATTGCCACTTTGGGCGATCGCTATCCGAATGTACTCTGGATCCCCGGCGAGATCGTTGAGGAAACCTACCCTCTCCGGCTCAAGCCAAACGCTCCACCCGGCCTGTACCGCCTGGAGCTGAGCCTGATTCGCCAGGACCAGCGCCTGCCGGATGGCTTTGAGTATCTGCCTCTCAGCAACGGCGAGACTAACCTGTACCCGCTCACCGTCCGCGTGCTCGACCCGGCCCACGACAGCCCTCCCTCTCATCCCGTTTTGGCGCAGCTCGGCCAGGCTATCGACCTGATCGGCTACGACCTCAATCCAAATTCCAAATTCCAAATTCCAAATTCCAAATTCGAGCTGGCGCTCTACTGGCAATCCTCCGCCAAAATTCCAACCGACTATACCGTCTTCACCCAACTGATTGGGCCGGATGGGCAAGTCTGGGCCCAATGGGACAATCCGCCCCAGGCCGGTCGCTACCCCACCACGGCGTGGGCGGAGAATGATCGCGTGGTTGATCGCTACACTCTGACTCTGCGTGAGGGCGCACCGCCCGGTGAATACCGGCTGTTGGTGGGGATGTATGATCCGAGCACAGGCCAACGCCTGGCGGTAACCATTGACCAGAAGCCTCAACCTGACCAGTCCATCGAACTGGCCAGGTTAACGCTCAGCCCCTGAAATGGGATCATCCGGTTAGATTTTGACCCGTAATACCCCCGGTTGAAATTGGACCGATAACTCGTCACCCCGAAGCACATAAGGCCGGCCCAGTCCCTGTTTGGATTGATAATCAATGGCTATACGAATAGGAAAATGCTCTGTGCCGACGGCAATGACCAGCGGCCAACTGGCCGCTGCCCGCAAAAAATTGAAGGCCCGGCGAGCCGGCCAGTCCGTTGGGATGATGAAATCCTGCTCCCCCGGCCGCGGAAAATAACTGGTACCCGCCTCAGGCTGAGGACGCCGCGGCAGCGCCTGGCCGTGGGCCAACTTCTCGACCGCGGCCACAACCAAATTGGCCCCGGCTTCAGCCGTGAGTCGCTCCAACTCCGCCTCAACCAGACCGTCAGGCCAGGGCCAGGCCGCCTGAGCGACGATATCGCCGGTATCAAGGCCCTCGGCGAGGAAATGGAGGGTGACCCCGGCCTGTGGCTCCCCCCGGCGAGCCTGCCAAAACAGCGGCGCCGGCCCCCGATAGGTCGGCAGCAGGGCCGGATGCAGATTCAGGCAGCCGAACCGAGGTAGCTGCAACAGGGTTTTGGGAAAACGGTCAGGAAAACAGGCCACCACGATCAGATCAGGTTGAAGCGAGGCCAGGAGTTCCAGTGTTGGCGGCTCGGTCAACTTGCCAACCTCCCAGACGGGTATACCATGACTCCAACCCAAATGGAGGATATTTGGGGCAACATAGGGGTTGAGCAGTGGCAAATCAGAGGGGGTCGGCGGCGGCGCGGGCAGCCGGCGCGGCCGGTTTGCCGTGGCTGGCGATTGGGCGGGAGTGACCACTGCCACTACCTCCACCTCGGCTGCCAACAAGGCCGCCAGGGGAGGCCGCGAAAAACGGCCGGCCATACCAAAAAAGATCAACCGTAACCTCAATTGGACCTCCCCGGTTTGACTTCCCGGGTCAGAATTTTTATAGTATCCATTATAATAATTGGCGAGGCAAGCAACCTGATGACAAAAATGGTCAACTGCGTCAAATTTGGACGAGAATTACCGGGGCTGGAAAAACCGCCGTTTACCGGCGAGTTGGGCCAGCGCATCTTTGAGAATGTGTCACGCCAGGCATGGGAGATGTGGTTGGAACAGCAGGTATTGATTATCAACCATTACGGTCTGGTTCTGGCCGATCCCAACCACCGCCAGTTTCTGATGCGGCAGTTAGAAGAGTTTTTCTTTGGCGAAGGCGCCCGGATGCCCGAAGGCTGGACTCCCGAAGGTACGCCGGGCACTAAAGGCGGCGGACCGGCCCGCACGAAATAGTTGGCCTAAATAAGCGGCAGCCAGGGCGCCAACTCAAACCGAAGCTGCCGGTGAGCCTCCCGGAGAGCTGCTTCCACGGTGACCGGCTGCTCTCCGCTGGCAAAAATGAAACCGAGATAACTCTCGCCTTCCGGCAGCGGCGTGAGCGGCTGATTGAGTTGGGCGGTGATTTCAACCGAGTCGATGCCCGGCACAGCCTCAGCCGCCTCAACACCCTTGATCGCTTTCAGAATACCCGCCGCCGGGATGGGAATCATCATCACACCGCGGGCTTGGGCTTGCCTCTGAACCGAGTCGATTTTCAGTCCGACTGCTTGCTGCAAAATCAACTCTTCCAATGAAATATCAGGACCAAAGCGCAGGGTCTGGGAGCACAGACCGCCAATCGAGCGGCCGGCCACCTCGATGATCCACGGGCCGGTTCCATTGACCCGCAGTTCGGCGTGGATGGGACCGTGACGCAAACCCAGAGCCGCGGTAGCTTGAGCAGTGCAGGCAGCAATCGCCGCCTGGGTTGATTCGGGCAAGCGGGAGGGGGTCACATAAATGGTCTCCTCAAAGAAGGGGCCGTCGAGCGGGTCGGGCTTGTCGAACAGAGCCAGCACCTGCAGCCGGCCGTGGTCGAGCAGCCCTTCCAGCGCGACTTCAAAGCCGGGAATGAAATCTTCGACCAGGATGTTGGTTGAACCCGGCGCTGGAGCGAACTGGCGCAGCATCCGCCCCACGCGCTCAAAGGCCGCCTTGAATTCGGCCGGATCGTTGGCCCGGATGACCCCGCGGCTACCGGATAACAGCAGGGGTTTGACCACGCAGGGGTAATTCACCTCACCACTGACTTGAACCGGGTCGTCGGCCAGATCATACAGGCGGAAAGGGGGCGAAGGCACCCCGGCCGCGGCCAGCAGTTGGCGCATGCGGTGTTTGTTGCGAGCCGCCAGAGCCGCCTCGCCGGAATTATGGGGCAAACCCAACTGCTCGCTGGCCAGCGCGGCAATCACCGTGGCGCTGTCGTCAACCGCCAGGATGGCCCGGACCGGGGTTTTTCGGGCAAAGTCGACAATTGTCGCCGCGGCCTGCTCCGGCTGGTCGAACTGAAGGGGCAGGCTGACCCGCCACTGCTCGGCCAACTGGGGGTCGATGTCCAGCCCTTTGATGATCTCAAGGCCAAGCCGCTCGGCTGCTTTGAGGAAGGGGCCGGCCCGGTAGGTGGTGCTCTTAAGCAGCAAGATGACCCGTAAGGGGGCGGCAATTGAGTTCGATGGATTGGATTGACGAACGTCTGTCATAAACCTTTGGACCTGACCGCCGACCGCTGACAGCGGACCGCGGCTGTATTGCCTGCCAGTAATCTTTTCGGCGGTCTGCGGTCATTGGTCGGCGGTCAGAGGGTACAGAATTCGGGATAGCCTGAGCAGCTACAAATTCTTTAAGCTTGAAAGCGTAGAGATTATACCCGGAGCGGATATGACGAACAAGAAAACAGGTATTCGACCGATAACATATGTGCTGCAAAGCGGTCACGTGAATGAATTTGTTGACGGCGCGGTCATTGAAGAAATCCTGGCCTGCATCTTTGTGAACGGCCAGGAGTTAGCCAAATTTATGTGCACGCCCCACCAATTAGATGAACTGGCGCTTGGCTTCCTTCGTTCCGAAGGCATCATCGAGAGTCTGGCTGACATCGAGTTGTTGACTATCTCGGCCAGCCATTGTGTGGATATCTGGCTAAAGGACAGCGGCCTCAGCCTGCCGACACGCCCGATCATCACCTCCGGCTGCGGCGGTGGGGTGACCTTTGACGACCTCAGCCAACGCCACCCTGCCATGAACACCAGGGCCGCCATCAGGCCGGAACAGGTTGTCAGTCTGATGAAAAAGCTGCATCTGGCGGCCGAGCTTTACAACGAGGTCCGGGGTGTGCATACCTCGGCCTTGAGCGACGGGCAAGAGCTGCTGCTGGTAGCCCAGGATGTCGGCCGCCACAACACCATCGACCGGCTGTGGGGTCAGGCCCTCAAGCAAGGGGTGACCACAGCCGGCCGAATTTTGCTGGCTTCAGGGCGAATCAGCTCAGAAATGCTGAACAAGGCGGCCAAGATGCGCGTCCCGATTATCATCTCCCGCACCTCGCCCACCAGCCTGTCGGTTGATCTGGGCCAGGCCTGGAACATCACCATCATCGGTTACGCCCGGGGCAACAGTTTCCGGGTCTACACCGCCCCGGAACGGGTGATCAGCAGGGAGCAGTTGCCGCTGGCGATGGCCGATCCAGCCCGCTAGAAGCGAACCTGCCGGTAAAGCCAAGTAGCCTCAATTCAGACTTTTGGCTATAATCTCTCTCATCAGAGAGATGAGGATCAACCATCAAGAACCTGATTCAACTTTCACCGGGCCGGCCCCTGCCGTTGGGCGCCAGCGTCGACATCGACAACAACGGCGTCAACTTTGCCATTTTTAGCCGCCACGCCAGGCGTGTCTGGCTGCTGCTGTTCGATCACGCCAGCGACGGCCGACCGAGCCACGAATTTGAGCTGCACCCGGCCGACCACAGGACGGGTGACATCTGGCACGTCCATCTGAGCGGCGTGGGACACGGCCAACTCTACCTTTACCGGATGGACGGCCCTTACCAGCCGGAACAAGGCCACCGCTTCAATCGCTACAAACCGCTGCTCGATCCCTACGCCCGGGCCTTGTCGGGGCCGTTCAAATGGGATTTCAACCAGGCTTTTGGTTACATCCCCGGTTCGCCCAACGGCGATTTGTCCTTTTCAACCACCACCAACCTGGCCGGTATGCCCAAATGCGTAGTCTATGGGAACGACGGCTTCGATTGGCAGGGCGACCGGCCGCTCAACCGCCCACTCAACGAGACCATCATCTACGAGACTCACGTGCGCAGCCTGACCTACCATCCCAGTTCGGGCGTCGACTATCCCGGCACCTATATGGGCGTGGTCGAGAAAATCCCCTATTTTCTGGAACTCGGCGTTACCGCGATCGAGCTACTGCCGGTTCATATCTTCAATGAGTGGGAATTCACCCGCTTCAATCCCAAAACCGGAGAGCGGCTGCGCAATTACTGGGGCTATAACACCCTGGGCTTTTTCGCTCCTAAAGGCCATTACAGCCACCGGGGCGCCGATCGAGGCCAGCAGGTTGTCGCCTTCAAAGAAATGGTGCGGGCGCTGCACCAGGCCGGGTTGGAGGTCATCCTGGATGTGGTCTTCAACCACACCGTCGAGGGCAACCACCTGGGGCCAACGCTCTGCTTCAGAGGGATCGATAACAGCATCTACTACATGCTGGAGGACAACCCCCGCTACTACAAAAACTTCTCCGGCGTGGGCAATACCCTCAACTGTAATCACCCGGTGGTGCAGGACTTTATCATCGACTGCTTGCGCTACTGGGTGCAGGAGCTGCACGTTGATGGCTTTCGCTTTGACCTGGCTACGATTCTCAGCCGGAACCCGTGGGGCAACATCTCCGGCAGCGCGCCCCTGCCCATCCGTATTGCCGAAGACCCGCTGCTACGCCAGGCCAAGATCATCGCCGAGCCGTGGGACGTGGCCGGTTACCAGGTAGGCCGCTATCCCGGCGGGCGCTGGGCCGAGTGGAACGACCGTTATCGAGACGACATCCGCCAGTTTTGGCGAGGCGACCCCGGTTTGACCGGGGCGCTGGCCACCCGGCTGGCCGGCAGCGCCGACCTGTACTATCCCAGCGGCCGCCGGCCCAACCACAGTATCAACTTTGTGGCCGCCCACGATGGCTTCACCCTGAATGACCTGGTCAGTTACAACCGCAAGCACAACGAGGCCAACGGTGAAAACAATCAGGATGGCCACAGCCACAACCTCAGCTACAATTACGGCGTGGAAGGGCCCACCGACGATCCCAAAATCGAGGCTGTCCGCAGCCGCCAGGTGAAGAATTTCCTGGCCACGCTGATGCTGTCGCAGGGCACCCCGATGCTCAACGGCGGCGACGAATTCCGGCGCAGCCAGCAGGGCAATAACAACGCCTACTGCCAGCACAACGAGATTTCCTGGTACGACTGGGGGTTGCTCAACAAACATGCCGATATTTATCGCTTTGCCAGGCTGGTGATTGCCTGGCGCCAGCTCCACCCGGTCTTCCGGCGCACCACCTTTTTTGCCGGCCGCGACTTTGACCACGACCAGTTCAAGGATGTCCACTGGTATGGCCCCAGCGGGGCCGACGCCGACTGGGACCCGACCGATAAATGGTTGATGTGTACCCTGGATGGGGCCAAAGAGGAAACCGGGGCTGAGGTGGATGACGTGGACGTGCTGATGATGTTCAATGCCGACGAGTTGGGCCGCCTCTTCTACCTGCCCCCGGCGCCACACGCCGGCCGCTGGCATCTGGCGCTGGACACAGCTTTGCCCTCACCCCACGATATCCATCCCCCTGGCCAGGAAGTGGAACTGGAGCCCACCATCGCCTATCATGTCCGGGGCCGGTCGATGGTGGTGATGATATCCAAATGGCAGGATAAGGTCGATTTTGCCCCCAATTTTGCCAATGGCTGATTATCGGGAATTGCAGAAACGGTTGGTCGACCAGTTTTCACGTTTCACCCATCACGATCAGACGACATTATACTCGGCCACCGCTTTACCCAGGGCGAAACGCTCGTAGCGCAGATCGTCGATGTTGACCGTGTAGGCCCGGCCATCCAGAATCTCCTCAGCCATCAACTTGCCTACAATCGGCCCGTGCATAAAACCGTGACCGCTGAAGCCGGCGGCAATCACCACCCCCTCGACGCCGGGCAGCCTGCCCAAAATGGCCTGCTCGTCGGGGGTGACCTCATACGGACCGGCCCATTCGCTCAGCAACCCGGCTTTTTCCAACAAGGGGAAGCGTTCCATCGCCGCCAGCAGGTGGGTTTCGGTCCATTTGGGGTCCACAGCCAGGCTGAAGCTGGGCGGCTCATTAGGGTTGGACATGCCGGTCAGGATGCTCTGGCCGCTCTCCAAATGAAAGTAGAGCGACTGGCCGAAGAAGAGCACAAAGGGAAAGTCGGGCGGCAGTTCCGGGATGGGGGTGGTGACGGCAATCTGGCGGCGGACCGGCTTGATCGGGATATCGACGCCAAGCATCTGCCCAATCTGACCCGACCAGGCCCCGGCCGTGATGACGATCGTTTCGGTGGCAATCTCGCCTTGCGTGGTTATCACCCCCTGCACTTTGCCGTTGGCCAGCCGCACGCCGGTAACCGCGACATTATTCAGCAGGTAGAGCGGGTCTGCGCCCGGCTGCCGGCCCAATTGGCGGGCTTTGTTGATATAGCCCTGCACGATACTGTTGGGGTCGGCCAGGCCGTCGCGCTCATAAAAGGTGCCGCCGACAACGCCGTCCAGGTTGAGCAGAGGCACGCGCTGCCGGATCTCGTCAACCGACAATACCCGGGAAGCCACGCCCAAGCTATTTTGGAGGGCCACATTCTGCCGGAACTGGGCCATATCCGGCTCATTATCCAGAACGAACAGGTAGCCAACCAGTTTCAGATCAATCTCCTGCCCAATCTCCTCGGGGAAGCGCTCCATCATCGGGATGCTTTCCAGCGACAGGCGAATATTGACCTCGGTGGAGAATTGGTGGCGGATACCGCCGGCGCACAGGCCGGTGGAACCCTGGCCAAACTGCTCTTCTTTTTCCAGTAGGACAATGCTGACCCCGCCCCGCTCGGCCAAATGGTAGGCGGTGCTGGCGCCCATCACCCCACCGCCAATTATCACAACGTCTGCTGTTTTGGGTAACATATTGCCTCGTGTCTGAGTGAAATTTAGAGAGGATAGTTACAAATCTACCACCGTGCCCAGCCCCAACTTCTCGGCCGACCGCAAGATGTGGCTGGCCGCGGCGGCATCCTGCACAGCCACCCCCACCGACTCAAACAAAGTAATCTCCTCCGGCGACTCCCGTCCCGGCTTCTCACCATTGACGATCTGGCCAATTTCACCGTAGATATCCACTCGACTGATGAGATGTTTCTCGATGGGAATGAGCAGGTCGCCGGCTTCAGCCAGGCAGGCCGGCAGCGAGTCGACCACAATCTTGTTAGCCCGCTGGACCGCGACCTCATCGATTTCCTGCATCTGGGGCGAATAAGCCCCGATGGCAGTAATGTGCGCGCCCGGCGACAGGTCGTGCCCGTCAAAGACCGGGGTGGTGGAAGTGGTCGCGGTGATAATAATATCGGCCCCGGTCACCGCCTCCTGGGGTGTTTTGGCCACAACCACCTGGGGAGACTCAGGCCAACGGCGGACCTCCTCCGCAAAGGCCGCCACCGAGTCTGGCTTGATGCCAAAAATCCGCACCTCCCTGACCGGCCGGACCACGCAGGCCGCCTCAAGCTGGGCCCGGGCCTGCACGCCGGAGCCAAAGACCGCCACCACGCCGGCATCGGGCCGGGCCAGCAGCCTGGCCGCCAGACCGCCGCCGGCGCCGGTGCGGATGGCCGTGAGGGCCTCGCCGTTGATCAGGGCCAGCGGCTGGCCCGTATCCGGATCGAGCACAACGGCCAGAGCGATGATGGCCGGCAGGCCCCGGTTAGGGTTATCGCCCCAGATCGAAACCATCTTGAAGGCGACCTCCCGGCTTTGCCGGAGAAAAGCGGGCATTAACAACATCAAACCCTGGTCAGTTTCCAGGCGGGTGCGCAGCGGCATATCGGCCTGATTAGCCGAAAGCTGGCCATAGGCGCTCCGCATCACTTCAACGGCCTGGTTCATCGGCAGGGCCTGGCGAACATCGGCGGCGGTCAAAACGCGGATTTTCATTGAAAGTTCTCCTAACTTGAAAGAAAGTTCTCGGAAAGTAGTCAAGCAACTAAAGATAAAACGGAACACGCAATACGCACTACGGTACGTGTTTCGTCCTGCGTATTCCGTTAAAAGTCAATGTTCGATGATAAGCATAGACCAACCCATTCGTATCGACAAATTTTTCAAACCCGAGCCGGGAATGTCACCCCCAAGTGGTCCAGCAGTCGCCGCACGCCGAGCGGGATCAAATCGCCGGCCACCCCGGAACCCTGGCCGTCCATGCCCACCAGATAGCAATTTTGGATGGGCGTGACCGGCTCAAGCCGCTGCGCCCCGGTTTGGCCGAAAGTCTGGCCAGATTCGGCGCCGGGCCAGGCGCCGGTGAAGAACATAGGGACCGTCCACTCGACAATGCCATCAAAATTGGGGAACAGGTCGCGCAGGTCGGCCAGAGCCAGGGCCAACTCGGCGGTTCGATCAGCCTGGTGAAGGGCGAAGAAGGCGTCGAAGAGATGGAGGCCGCTTCTGGATAGGGTGGGATCGAGCAGAGTCGGAGCGAAGATGCCGACCACTCGGCGACAACCGGGCGTCATGGTAATGGGCGCCTCGGTGAACAGCGGCTCACGGGTAGCGCCAAAAAGCGCGGCGCACTCCACGCCGCGCAGGGCCGTCAACCTGGCCAGATAGGCGGCGGGCAGGCGCTCCGGCCCAATCAGCCTGACCAGGCCATTCGGCCCACCGTTGTGGATAACCACCCGGCTTTTAACGGCGCGCCCATCGGCCAGCTTGATCCCACGGGCGGTATTGTTTTCGACCAGAATTTGGGCCACGGGAGAGCGCAGCCATAGTTGGCCGCCCGCCCGGCGCAACGTTTTGGTTAAGGCTCTGATGATCGCCCGGACCCCGCCCACCGGCATGGCGAATTCCCGGCCGGCCGCTTGCCCGTCAAGCGTTATTTGGACATACTCGCTGGCCGGCAATTTTGCCGCCGATAGGCCGGAAGCCGTGGCGGCAATAGCTTCAACGGCTGCCAACAGGTCAGGGTCGGCGCTGAACCCGGCCATGTAATCGACCGTCGAGATGGCATCGAGAGAATGGGCAAATGGCGAATCGCCGGCTGTTACCTGAACAAGGCCCTGCTCCAACATTTTCCGACCAGTTACCAGCGCCTTGAGCCAGGCTTTCCGGGTCGCCGGAGTGAGCAGCTCGAACAGGCCGGCGTACTGGCGACCATCTGGGAAACGGATAGAGTACTGCTTGGCCAGGCCAACATCGGCCAGTGATACGTACTCAAGCTCAATACTCAAATCGGTTAGAAAACGGTCGATGTGACTATGAGGACCAAGGTTGGTCCAGGCTCCAGTGGTCACCGCCGCGCCTTTGAAATCAAGCTCGGTATAGCGGCCGCCAGGGAAACCGAGCTGCTCAAAAACAGCTACCGCCCACCCCGCTTGGGCCAGGGCCGCGCCGGTCAGCAGTCCCCCCAGACCACTGCCGATGATCACCGCGTCATACTCGTCTCTGAGGCGGGGCCGGTAGGGTTTGAGCGGGGTCTCCGGGGCCGGTGTAAAACAATCATTGGGACAGGCGTAAACGCACAGGTTACAGTCGGTACAGTTGGCCGGAATCAATTCGGCCCAGCCGGTGCTGGTCAAGGCATCATAGGGACAGACCAGCACACAGTAGCCGCAACCGGTGCAACGATCCGTAATGAGATTCATCATTCATCCTTTTATTAGACCCCTCAACTTTGCCAGGTTGCGGATATCATCCCCCGGGTCGTCGTCTTTGGGCGTTTCCAGCAGGAAAGGCACATTTTTGAAGCGGGCATCGTTTAAGAAATAACCAAAGGGTTCCAGGCCGATACAGCCCTGGCCGATATGGGCATGGCGGTCGACGCGGCTGCCCAAATCTTTCTCGGAATCGTTGAAGTGAATGACTTTGAGCCGTTCCAGGCCAATGATCCGGTCAAACTCAGCCACCATCTGCTCGTAGCTGGCCGGGGCGCGGAATTCGTAACCGGCGGTCAAGGCATGGCAGGTGTCGAAGCAGACGGCCAGCCGTTCGCTTTGCCGGCAGGCAGCCAGCATTTGAGCCAGCTCGTCGAAGGTGGCCCCCAGCGTGGTGCCTTGCCCGGCGGTAATCTCCAGGGCAATCTTGACCTGATGATCGGACAGGCGATCATGCACCAGATCGAGGGCCTGAGTCACTCTGGCAATCCCAGTTTCGACACCCTGGCCCATATGCGCGCCCGGATGGAGCACCAGATAGGGGATTTTGAGTTGCTCGCACCGCTCCAGCTCGATGATGAGGGCGTTGACCGACTTAGACCAAACAGTTTCATCTGAAGCGCCCAGGTTGATCAGATAGCTGGCATGGCAGATGACCGGCTCGATACCGGTCTCCTGCTGGCGCCGGTGATAGCGGTCGATCTCGGCCGGGTCGAGTGGCCTGGCCTGCCACTGCCGGTTTGACTTGGTGAAAATTTGAAACGAGGTGCAGTTCAGCTTTTCCGCCCGCTCGAAAGCGGTGTCAACGCCGCCGGCAACCGATAGGTGTGCTCCGAGTAACATAAATTATTTCTCCAAATATTCAGGTTACATCATGGCTCAACTTGGGGTTTGTAGTTGTTGGCAAATCGGATCCTTTTTTGGATGGAGGGATGGCTATGTAGCCAAAACTCCACCCAGGCGGGCGGCTCAACGTCGGCCAGGTTCTGATTGGCCAGGCGGGTCATGGCGCTGATAAAGGCGCCGGGGTTGCCTGTGCTCTTCAAAGCATACTCGTCGGCCAGCACTTCCCGCCAGCGCGACCAGGCGTTGCCCAGCGGCATCGTCACCAGCCCAAAGACGCCCAAAGCCAGGAACAGCAACGGCAGCGTCGCCGGGTCGGTCAGGCCGGTATAGCCAAAAGCGGCGATACCCCACTGCATCACCCGGTCGGCCAGCCAGAAACCCGCCAGGGTAAGAACAGATTGTACCAGAATACCCAGGGTCAGGTCTCGATGAACGTGATGGCCCAGTTCGTGGGCCAGAATAGTTTCAATTTCATCGGCGGTAAATCGTTCCGTCAACGTATCACCCAGGGCGATACGACGGGTATTCCCCAAGCCCATCAGGGCGGCATTCGCCGCGACCGTTTTGCTGCTCATATTGAACACGTACACCCCCTTCACTTGCGTCCCGGCCTGCTCGGCCAGGCGAGTCAGGCGGCCGGCCAATTCTTCGTCTTTGAGCGGGATGAATTTATAAAACAGCGGAAAAATCAAAACGGGGGCCAGATTGCTCAACAAAACGGTAAAAATCAGCATAACCACCGCCGCCCACAACCACCAGGTATCGGGCGCAACCCCTAACAAAGCATAGATGACTTCCAGGATAATCAAGCCGAAGATGCCGGCGATCAACAACCCTTTCAGTTGATCGACCAGCCAATCTTTGAAACTCTGGGTCGATTGTTTGTAACGATGGGGCAGCACAAAGTCACTGATGTAATCCAGCGGCGCGGAGATGAGCAGATAAGGCAAGCCAAAACCCAGGGCGAACAGCGGTACACTCAGCCAGGTAACCTGAGTGAATTGGTGAACCAGATCCCGCAACCAGATCGACCACCCGCTGAATATCCAGACCAGCACATAAGCCGCACTAACTGTTAACTCCACCATAAACAAGCGACGGCGCAGCCGGGCATACGTCCTGGCCTGCTCTTGCCGTTCCGGATCGATTCGTTCAGCCGTTACCCCCACAGTTTCTTGTCTCCTGCTGTTTACTATTGGTCGATCCAACTGCAACCAGGCTGGTCACCCGGTCAATTATAACATAAGGGCTGATTTGCTCACAATAAATTCTGGCGACAATTTGACCAAAAAATATTGACGCAATTGCAAAGATGTTTAAGTAGCGATAAAATGACAGCAGCCCCTGAAAAACATTGGAAGGAGACCCTCGATGCCTCGTCAGAATTTTGAAGTCGAGTTAAATGACTCAATCTATCAAGCTGCCCTCAAGCGGGCTGAAGCTGAAGGTAAACCGCTGGAGCAAATTTTGGGCGGATTGCTGGCGGAGTACGCCGGCAGCACGAGCGCCGCGACCACGTACACCGTCCAGCGGGGCGACACTCTCTCCAAGATTGCTCAGCAATTTTATGGCGACTCGCGTCACTATCCGGTTATCCAAAAGGCCAACAAGATCGAGGACGCCAGCAAAATTTACGTGGGCCAGGTCCTGATTATCCCGGCGATTGCCGGAACCAGTCCGCCATCTCCGGCCCCGACCCCATCGCCGACCCCCGCTCCGCCGCCCACGCCAACGCCGCCTACGCCGACCCCGATACCTGCACCCACCCCAGCCCAACCCACCCTGGCTGATTACGTCCGAGCCATACCGGCCGGCTTTCAGCCGGACCGGGCTGGCAACTTGCGGCTAGTCTACCAATTCGAATTGATCGGTGGTGGGGGCGGCGCCTGGACCGTGACCGTTGCCAACCGCACCTGCACCGTGGCGCAAGGGACAGCTCCCTCTAACGTCACCATCGGCCTGAACGGAGACGACTTCATCAAGCTGGCCCAGGGTAAATTGAACCCCACCCAGGCCTACCGCGAAGGCCGCATCGGCGTGCGGGGCGACTTGAATGTGGCCCTCAAATTTGCCGATTTGTTTGGTCCGTGGGCGCAGGCAGTACAAACAGGCCCAACCCCGGCGCCCGCACCAACCCCGGCGCCCAGCCCACAACCGGCGCCGACGCCCACCCCTTCTCCAACACCAACCCCCGCGCCCGCGCCGGCGCCGCAGCCGCCAACAAGCGGCCAGGTCAATCCCAAGTTGCTGAACGGCAGCTTCGACGATTACCAACCCTACATCCGCGACGGGGAACATAAGGATTGGAACGAATTCAAGGAATATTATGGCGCCCACTGGGAACTGGTCATCATTGCGGAGCCGGAACGCCGGGCGCGCTTAATGGACAGCGAAACCTTTGGTAAGTTTACCCAGAAATATTTCCGCGGCGGCGGCCGCGACTACCACATCCACGGCAAACATTCTCAGGTGGTCAGCTCTCGCTACGCCTTTGACCTGGCCTTTATGCAAACCGTTGCCGCCGAACCGGGCCGGGACTATACCTTTAGCGGCAGCATTGTTTCCTTCTACAAAGGCACCAGCGGCGAACGGGCCGACAACAAAATCTTCAAGAGAATTGGCATCGACCCCACCGGCGGGCGGCGCTGGGACAGCCCGACCGTTGTATGGAGCGAGCGAGACGGTAAAGATAATGAGTGGCGTTACCCCAAGGTCAAAGTCAAAGCTCAGGCCGGGGCCATTACCGTCTTCATCCGGCTAGAGAACACCGAGCGGGATGTCGGCGTCACCGAGTTAAATACCATTCACCTGGATAATTTCAAGCTTGAATAAGGCGGCAGGCCATGCATATTGCTTTCTTAAATCCACAAGGAAATTTTGACCCCCAGGACAGCTACTGGACCGAACATCCTGATTTTGGGGGCCAGCTGGTCTATGTGAAAGAGATAGCCCTGGCGATGGCGGCCCAGGGCCATCAGGTCGACATCATTGCTCGCCAGATTATTGACCCGGCCTGGCCGGAATTTGCCGCTCCGCTCGATGGTTACCCCGGTCACGCTCAGGTGCGAATTGTTCGTATCCCCTGCGGCCCGCCCGAATTTTTGGCCAAAGAAATGTTATGGCCTCACCTGGCCGAGTGGGTGCAGGGTATTCAGAATTTCTACCAGGTCGAAGGTCGAAAGCCCGATTTTGTCACCACCCACTATGGCGACGGCGGCCTGGCCGGGGCCATCCTGGCTCAGCAGAGCAGCATCCCGTTCAGCTTTACCGGCCACTCGCTGGGGGCCCAAAAAATGGATAAGTTAAACGTCAATCGGGACAACCTGGCCGAGATCGACGCCCGTTTCCACTTTACCGAACGCATTTTGGCCGAACGGATCAGTATGAACCACGCCGCCCGGATTATCACCAGTACCCGCCAGGAACAGTTGGAGCAGTATAGTCACCCGGCCTACCACGGCGCCGTCGACGTTCACGATGACAGCCGCTTTGCCGTGATTCCACCCGGCGTCAACCGGCAGATCTTCTCCCCGGAAACCGGACCGCTGGATGCGGCCATCCAAGCCCGCCTCGAGGCGGCCCTGGCCCGCGACCTGCCGGCCGACCGGCAGGATTTACCGCTGGTGGTTTGCTCTAGCCGGTTGGACCACAAGAAGAACCATCTGGGGGTGGTCAAGGCCTTTGTAGCCAGCCCCCAGTTGCGGACCGTGGCCAACCTGGCCATCGTGGTCAGGGGCCTGGACGACCCCCTCCGCCAGCGCGAGCGCTTGAGCAGCGAAGAGCGCGCCATTCTGGACGAGATTGTTGACCTACTGACCCAACATAATCTCATGGGCCTGCTGACCGCCTTTCCGCTCAACAGCCAGGCCGAGCTGGCCGCGGCCTATCGCGTTGCCGCGGCGCGGCGTTCAGTCTTTGCGCTGACCGCCCATTACGAACCGTTTGGCCTGGCCCCGCTGGAGGCGATGAGCTGCGGGCTGCCGGCGGTGGTCACTCGCAACGGCGGCCCGGCCGAGAGTATGTACGACCAGCAGAGTGGGCGAGAGTACGGCATCCTGGTCGACCCGGCTGATCCGGCCGATATTGCCGCCGGCTTGTTCAAAGCCGTGTCGTCGCCAGCAGCCTGGGAACGATATCACCAGGCCGGGCTGGAGCGGGTCATTACCCGCTACACCTGGACGCGGACAGCCGAAGGGTACCTGGCGGCCATCCAACAGGCATTAACCAGCCCCGGCGGTGCGACTCACCCCACCAAATTACTGATTCCGGCCTACTTTACCCGGCCAACTCCTGAAAATGAGCTTGATCTGGCCGAGTTAGCCAAGCTGTACTTTAGGGATTGATTTCAATGGAACAGACAGCCGTTGCCGAAGCAGCTCTTGATTTACTGGCCGTTGGCGAGACTATTGTCGATTTTATTTCGACCGAACAAACTGAAGACGGTTTGAAAAATGCGACCACCTTTCAGCGCTACCTGGGCGGCTCGCCGGCCAACATCGCCGTGTATGTCTCCAAACTGGGCGGCCGGGCGGCCATCGTCTCCAAAACGGGTATTGGCGCGTTTGGCCAGTTTCTCAAGGCGCAGTTGCGCCACCACGGCGTCATCACCGATTACCTGGTTATGGATCACCGGGTGCATACCACGGTTATCTTTGTGTCTCGGACCAGCGGCACCCCCGATTTTGAGGCGTTTCGGGATGGGGATTACAAATTGGCACCCGAGGAGATAGCGGAGGAAACCATCGCTCAAACCAGGGTGGTCCACGCCTCCACCTGGCCGCTTTCGCGTGAGCCGGCCCGCCTGGCGGTAGAAAAAGCCTTCAGGCTGGCCCATGAACAGGGCAAAATCGTCTCGCTGGACCCCAATTATAGCCCCCAGATTTGGCCCGATCACCAAGAAGCGGCCGAGGTCTACCGGCAGATGTTTCAGTATGCCACCATTACCAAACCCTCGCTGGACGACGCCAAACGCTTCTTTGGTCCCGACTACCAACCGGAAGAATATATTGCCATGTATCACGAGCTAGGCCCCCCAACGGTCATCTTTACGATGGGCCGGGAGGGCGTCCTCATTTCGCACGACGGCAAGCTGCTGGGGCACGTGCCGGTCCGGCCCATCAAGGTAGTCGATGTGACCGGCGCGGGCGACTCGTTTTGGGCCGGTTTTCTGGTGGCCCTGCTCGACGGCAACTCGCTGGAACGATGTGCCCTGTTTGCCCGCGAAGTTGTTGAGCTAAAGCTGACCACCGTTGGCCCGCTCCCCTCGCTCATTGACCGGAGCGAACTCTATGCCCGGCTACCGGAGTCGCTTTGATTCTGGAGCTGTCCAAATTTTTATAGGTGATCGGCGCTTTTCAAGTGCCGGTCACCTTATCGGCCTCTATTGTATCTCTAATATATTTATGCTATAATTTCAACACTTGGGGATGAAACGGTTTCGACAGGGAGGTGGAAGGTTACAGATTGCGAGTCGAGCTGCCCGAACTCGTTAAACTGGGGCAAAACAATAATTGCCGAGAAAGTAACTGCTTTCAACGGTCGCTCCTACAACGCTCTGCCCCTCGCGGTCTAAGCCAGTAGCGAGCAACTAATGGCTCCATTATGTGAGCCACGTCCTCACCGGCGCTTAAGCCCGAGAGCACGGTGCGGATGTCAACTAAATCGGGCTGCGCCGGGGTAACGCCGATAAGCTCCGGCAAAGACGCATCGGCTGGTTTGGGTGAACTCCGGTGGCCGACAAAACCCAAATGAGACAATGGGTGTCACCTACACTCGTAGACGTTTGTAGCCAGCTTTTCTGGACGCGGGTTCGACTCCCGCCATCTCCACTACCACAGTTCCGGCCTAAGCAACAGAAGCATAGTTTGTGAGCCAATCCGAACTATGCTTCTTTGTTTTAAAAATTGCCGCCAACCCATTTACGGGTAAAATGAATCGGTGTGGCTGATCAATTCAACCGATCAAACAAACAACTCTACTAGCATAGGAGTTCTGCATGAGTCAAAAAGAGATCGTCGGCGCGGCCGAGTTCCGCTGCCTCAGAGCGGAGGATGATCCGGTCGACGTGCAAATCGACGCCTGGTTGCAAGAATATCCCCAGGTTACCATTATGGATGTAAAATACCAGGTGGTACCTTACGTTGAGGCTGATGCGCTCAACTTTGCTACCTTCGCCCTGGTCCTGTTTCACGAGCCTGAGCCGCCGCCCAATGTTAGCCGGGCGACCACCCAACGGATGCAAATGCCGGCCGGGGCAGGGGCTAGACCCCGCCCGTAAGCAGTAATAACCCACTGAGCAGGCGTTGCCTATGTTACCCCGCCTGGAAGAAGCCATCAAAGTAATCAAAGCCGGCGACAAGGCTGCCGGCCGGCAAATGTTGGCCGACATCTTGCAAGCCGACTTAAACAATGAGTTGGCCTGGCTGTGGCTGTCCGGTGTTGTCGACTCGCCTGAGGAGAAGCGCAAATACCTGCGGCGAGTGCTGGCGATCAACCCCGACAACAAAGCGGCCCAGCGCGGCCTGGCTCTATTAGCCCAAGAAGCGCCCGATCAGCCCGAGTCAACCGGCCCGGCCAGGAGCGACTATCGACCGGAGTCGCCCGGTCCACTCCTGGCCAGAATTGCCGCTCGCCACGAGGCCCAGGCCGCTCAAAGCCAACCGGCTGAGCCTACCCCCCCACCGGCCGCTGCGCCGGTTGAGGCCGAACCGCCGCCGGGCGCGCCTCTTGAAGCTGACATTGACCGGCCTGATGAGGGGGCCGCTGCCGGCGCGGAAACCGAATTAGAGCCTAACGCCGGGGTTGACGCTGAAACCAATCAACCGGCCGAATCCGAACTTGCCCCGGCTACCTCACCCCAGCCACGTCCGCGCAAACCGGTTGTAGTTGCCGGGGCGCTGGGGCTGCTGCTGATTTGCGCCATTTGCCTGATCGGAGGGCTGATTGTCCAGCCCATGTTCAGCGACCTCGCGCCCACGCTGGCCGCTATCATCGGCACCAACACGCCCACCGTCACCCCAACGTTCACGCCCTCCCATACGCCCCCCCCCACCAACACCCCAACCGCTACCCAAACGCCCACGCCGCCGCCAACTTTTACCGCTACTGCCACCGGCACTCGGGTGGTGGCCGACACGCCGACGGTGACGCCGTTCCCCACCAAAACCACTACTCCTGATCCCAACCGGCAAACTGGCCAGGTGGTAGCGATCGTTGCCAGTAATGTCATCGACGTGTTGATCGATGGGGTTGAATACCGGGTCAAATATCTCCTGATCGACACCCCGGCCCTCAATGACCCCGAGCGCGGTACGGAACCGTTTGGGCAAGAGGCCCTGGCCATCAATCGATTGCTGGTTGAAGGGCAAACCGTTACCCTGGAACGGGACGTAACCGACGCCGATGAGTTCGGGCGGTTACTGCGCTATGTGTATATTGGCGATCTGCTGGTCAATCAGGAATTGGTCCGGCAGGGCGTTGCCTGGGTCGCGCCCGTGCCGCCCGATGTAAAATATCAACCCAGCTTTGAGGAAGTGCAGCAAGAGACCCAGGCCGTCGGCGTGGGCATCTGGAGTCTGGTCTCTTCAGCCCAACCGACCCCGCCGGCGCCGCCGCAAATTTATATCGTGGCGGTCAACCCCATTGAGGAGTACGTAGATATTCAAAATCAGGGCAACGGGCCGCAAGAGCTGACCGGCTGGAAATTGCTCTCCGAACGAGATGGGCAGGAGTGCCGGTTAGAGGCAGTTACCCTTCAGCCCGGTGAAACCTTACGCATCTGGGCCTTGCTGGCCGACAGCGGTCGCGGCGGCTATAATTGTGGTTTCACCCAAAATATCTGGAGCAACACCGAGCCGGATGCGGCGGTTTTATTCAACCCTGACGGCCTGGAGGTTTCCCGGCTGGACTAATCTTTTGTGGAGCTTTAACAATGAGCGAATTTAGCCAACCCCATCCCTTAGGCAGTTTTGGTCATCACCTGGAGCGGCGAGTCAATCGCGCCAGCCTGTGGCTGTCAAAACATTGGCTGGCCGCGGCTAATCTGTTTTTTCTCACCTACGTTGGATTGCCCTTTTTGGCTCCCCTGTTGTTGGCCGCCGGCTACTATCGAGCCGCCAACGCCATCTACCAGATGTACAACTTCACCTGCCACCAATTCCCCTCCCGGGCCTACTTTGTGGCCGGCGAGCAGGTCTGCATGTGCCATCGTTGCGTGGCCATGTACGGGACTATCTTTTTAGGCGGGCTGGTCTACGGGCTGCTACGGCCGCGGCTGAAGCCGCTCAATTTCCGGGGGTATCTGCTCTTTTTGGCCCCAATCGGTCTGGACGGGGGGCTAGCCTTTATGGGCGAGTTAGCGCAGGTAGTGCCTACCCTCATCATCACCGGGTTGGGTCTGGGGCTGCTGCTGGTTATCGGTCTGCTGCTTTACAAGCAAAAGCAGCTCACCTGGCCCGGCTATTTACTGCTCTTTATCGGCCTGGCGGCCGTGATCTACGTCCAATTCTCCGGTCCCCATTACAGCAACTACACCCTACGCACCATCACCGGTATTATTTTTGGTGTTGGCACGGTTTGGTTTACCTATCCAATGATGGACGAAGCCTTCGGGGAGGTCTGGCGAGAAACCCAGGCCAAGCTGGCCGGCAAGGCGAGATTGTAGCCCCAAAAGCCGCTTTTTCCACCCAAAATTCTGGACACACCCCTTCGGTTACCGGCTTATTGAAATTGCCCTGCTTCTGTGTTATACTATCCCTGCTGCGAAGTACGGGGGTATTACGCCGGTGCTGATCTCCAATTTTCCAACCCCATAGCCTACCGTGGCGTTCAAATCTGCGCCAGGAATTGTTGACCCGACCGCGCCGCCTATATGACTTACGTTACCTGTAACTAGGCGGCAGCCGCACGCCTACCCCCGCTGTGGCAGCCCTATCCGTTCGATCTTAACTTGACCCACAGCCTATGAACCAAACCGAGCTATCACAATTTTTGGCCACGCTCCATCGCCAGTTGAATATTCTCAGAGAACGTGAAGCCAAAGCCGGCGGCAACGCGCCTTTGGAGCTGCTCAACCAGATCGCCGATCATGAGCAGGCCATTGACCTGGTCAACGCCGCCCTGGCCGGCAACCTGTCCCCGGCAGAGTTGCAAGAACAGCTCCGACCCCTGGGTTTAAGCCTGGAACGCGGCGGGGCCGAGTTCATCTCCGGCGACAAAGTTGAGGGCGATAAGTATGAAGACAAGAGCCTGATCAAAGTTGTCATCGAAGGTATCCCCACCCGGCTGTTGGTGGGGTTACTGGTTTTTGGGGCCATCCTGGCTTACCTGGCCTGGTTGTACCTGACGCCCAACCAGATGCCGCTGCACGGCTTTAACGTGGCCGTGGCCGAATTTGGCCAGGTCGATGCCCAGGGTAAAGTCAACCCTTCAACTGATGGCCGGAATCTGAGCGAGTGGATGTTTGGCGAACTTCAGGCTGAATCCAGAAATATGCCGGGTGGGCTGCCGGTCAACTTCTGGCACGATAGTCTGAGCATCTTCAAGAAGCGAGCCAAAATTGGCCTGATTAGCGGCAGCACCCCGGCCGAGCGGCGGGCCGCAGCCCAGGCCGTCGCCGAGCGGCTTGGCGCTAATATGGTCATCTATGGCAATATTGGGGTCGATGAGCAGCCGGCCGACTTTACCCCGGAATTTTATGTGGCCGCCATCCGCAATGAGGCCGATGAGATCGTGGGCCAACATCAGCTGGGCCGCCCGATTCAGGTGCAGTTGCCCATTGATCTGTACGATGATCGAACCAGCATCTTCTTTGAGAAACAGCTCGGCGGCCGGGTTGATGCCCTGGTCTGGTTTACCCGCGGCCTGGTGCATGATCTGGCCGGTGACCACGCCGAGGCTTTGCAGACCTTCCGGCAGGCCGAAATAACCTTAAAGAACTGGCCCGATAACCAGGGCAAAGACATCCTCTACTATTTTATCGGCCGGGAAGCGCTTTTTTTGAGCAATCGAGATCTTTACCAGCGCCTGGACGCCTCAGAAATAGAGCAGTACCTTGCTGAAGCGGAGGCCGCCTTCAAAGCGGCGCTGCAAATTAACCCCAACTATAGCCGGGGTCATATCGGCCTGGGCGGCGTTTATTTTCAACAGGCCCAACAACTACCGCCGGAGCAGCGCGTCCAGAGCGATCCGCTCGACCTGGCGATTGGCCAGTATGAGCAGACGGTTGAGGCGGCCCTGGCCCTGGCTGAAACTCAGGTGGAGCTGAAAGGCCGGCTTGGCCTGGGGCTGGCCCATCGCCTTAAAGCCGACGCCTACCTTCGTACCGGTCAATACGATCAAGCCGGCCCTGCCTTTGACCGGGCCATTGCTCAAATCGAAGCCGCCCTGGCCCTGCTCAACCAGAATCAGCACCGCCTGTCAGCGCAGGCTTACCTGGGGCTGGGCGCCGCCTACGAAGGCAAAGCCTATCTGGCCCGCTATATTCAGCAAGACGAAGCGAGCAGTAAGCCGCTCTACGAGGATGCCCGGACCGCCTACGTTCACTGTGTTGAACATGCCAACCAAAACATCTACGACGAGTTATTGCAGAAGCTCAAGAATTTCTGCGATCCCTATAGCCAGGAAGTGCAAAAAGCTCTGGATGAGCTGTAAGGAGCGAAGCCCAATGATCTCCACCCAAACTTTGGCCCGCCTCTTTTGGATCAGCCTGACCGGGCTGTGGCTATCGGCCTGTAGCGGCCTGGCCCCAACGCCAACCCCTAATCTGGTGGAAACTCAGGTAGCCGTGCAAAGAGCCGCCATTGCCACTCTCACGGCGGAAGCGCCGGTTGAGCCGCCAACCGCCGCGCCGTTACCAACCACCCCAAGCCCCAGCTCAGACACGCTCCCGACCAACACTCCGGTTGCCGCCGCTCAACCGGCTCAGGAACTCCAGACCCCACCCACTATGACAGCCACGCCGTTGCCGGGCTGCACCGTTACTGCCAACGCCCTCAATCTGCGCAGCGGGCCAGGGACAGTTTACGCCCCGCCCCTGGTGGCCCTGCCGACAGGTACGGCCCTGGTCCCCCTGGCCTTCAGCCCGTCTGGTTTTCCCGACGGGCAGTGGCTGCAGGTGCTGGTGCAGAGCAGCGGTCAAATCGGCTGGGTTAGCGCCGGGCCGCAATTTGTGGCCTGCACTGTGGCCCTGACCGCTTTGCCGGTAGGTCTGGCCCCCCCGACCCCTACCCCGGCGCCAACTCCAACGCCGCCGCCCACACCCCTTCCACCGCCGCCGGAGCGGGTTACCCTGCCGCCTGACGGCGGCAAAGGCGGCAGCGGTTTGGAGGGCCAAATCGTCATCCCCTTCAGGGTCGATGTTACCTCCGACCGGCTGGCGGTCTTTCGTGATAAACTGGCTTTCCGGGTAGAGGTCTACGATCCCTCGGCCGGTTCCAGAGACGGCGCCGGCATCCGCCAGGTCACGATCACCATCAGAGACAACGAAAACGATGAGCTGGTTCACGAGCGCACCGAAAGAACCGCCGGTTACTGCGTTTTTGGCGGCGGCGAGCCGGATTGTAATGTTTGGGTTTTGGCCGAGCACAACTACCGCTGGCCCAACGGTCAAAATATGGTCAGCGGCAAATACAACGTCACCTTCACCATCGTCCGGCGCGATGGCTCTGAAGCGGATTGGATCTGGAGCTTCTTGCTGCAACGGTGATCCAATAACCTCAGTTCGGGATAAGCAACAAGGGAGAGAAATAGCTCCCGGATTGCGAAGCGCACGAATACCCCCAGATTAAAGCAAATTTTGGCTCTTTTGGATTTGATGGGATAATGAGGTTAAATCCGTGAAGCGTGAATTCACGCATCACGTTTTACGTTTTACGATGTCAACCCCCTGAAATCCAATTGAACCTAAAATGACTGTTAGGTTCAGTCAAGACCGTTTTTGAATATCTCCGTGTAACTGATTTGGTCTTTTCATAAAAAAGTGCCCGGTAGCATCACCTCGTCAGCTAGAAGGCCGCGGTAGCTACAACTCCTCCTTGTGGGCCGTTACAAACCAGTTGTGGGGGATATTGGGCATCGTGGTGGGGATAACGGGGAAGGGCCAGCGACCGTGGTGGGCCTCAGCCGCGCCGGCCTGGCTCAGGGTAGCCTGCCAGCCGCGCCTGGCTAAAAAACCGGCCGGATCGTCCATTGTACCCAGCCAGGGCGCCCCGGCTTTGGCCTGCATTTCAATCCAATGGCGGGTCAGGGGCGAGGTCAGGGTGATCTTGTTGACAATATCAAAGCCCAGCCAGCTTCCGGGCACAGCCAAAGTGGTTACCTGGTCGAGCAGGCCGGTTCCGTGCCGGTTGGCCAGGTAGAACAGAATGCCCTCCACTAACCAGCCCGAAGGCTGCTGCGGATTGAAGTCACTCTGGCTGAGCTGCTCTGTCCAGGCGCCGGTCAGGTCCACTGCCAGCGTTTGCCGCCGGCAGGCCGGCTGCGCCCCGGCGGCCTGGAGAACCTGCTCCTTATACTGCAACACCGCCGGCTGATCCAGCTCAAAGAGGCAGGTTTGCTCCGGCCAACTAAGCCGAAAGGCGCGTGTATCCAGCCCTGCGGCCAGCAGCACCACCTGTCGAATTCCGTTCTGGCGGGTAATCCGCTGCAAGAAATCATCAAAATAGCGGGTCCGCAACACAATCGGCGCCAGGCTGTCTGGCGACCGCGGCTCGATCCAGGCCAGACCGGTCTCACCGGCCAGGGCCGCGGCCCAAGGATCATCAAACAAGCGATCCGGCCGCTCACTCTCTTTGGCCCGCACTGCGGCGGTCCAATGGGCAGTCGAACCGACCAGATTTGCTGCCATCCTTTGTCTCCTCCCCAAAATTTATCCAATCAAGATCATTGTCCACGTTAAACCCGCAAAGTCAACTGCTGGAACTATTTCTGCCGCCCCAAGAGTAAGCCGGCCAGGCTGGCGGCCCAACTAACAAGGCGGGGATGAATTGACGGTCGCTCTATTCCGTGCTATCTTACCGGTTTGGGCCTGCCCGGTTGGGAGTCTGCCATAGCCTGCCGGCGGTGTGGCCCCATCAAATTTGGTTGAAGGAAGGAGTTTGGGTGATGAAAAGCGCCAGATACATCTTGAGCCTGATTGCCGTACTGTTAGCCGTGCTGTTCATGGTCACGGCAATCCCAACCTGGGCCAGCCAAGGGGTCGGCAGCAGCCCCTATGCCGCCGATTTATTGGTGAGCGGTTTGAATACCGGTAAACTTGATCCCGGCCAGGAGTATTGGTATGCCTACAGCCGGCTCGATCTGGGCGATCCGGCCTACAATTCGATCATTCTGAGCCTCAATTTTGAAGCGCAGGGCCGGGCCATAGCCAGCCGGGTCAATTTTCAGGTGTTTGATTTCGAGCAGGTTGATCGCTGGCTGCAAGACAGCAGCGGGCCGGTGGATAGTTTAGGGCTGGGGGCTGCGGCCAGCGCCGACTTTGATGTTAATACCGGCGAGCGCATGTGGGCCGGCGCGGTTGCAGCCAACCGGGTTTACTACGTCCGCCTCTTTAACCTGTCGCCAAGCCCGGTGGTTTTCCGCCTAACTGCCCTGGGTCAAAAGAGCGCCCAACCGGAAGCCTTTCTGGCTTATAACGCCGGCGTTTCCAACCGGGAAGCGTTGATTATCCCGGCGGCCATTAACCGGCCCTCTGAAACTGAGCTGCCGGTCACCGCCAATCCAACTATCGGGGCCACCCTGCCGGTCCAGCCCGATGACGACTCCCCGGCGGCCACGCCCTGGCTGCTGGCGGCTCAGGCCATTCAAGGGCTGCCGCCGCAAGAGGCTGCGGCCTGGTTGATGTCGGCGGCTATGTTGGGCTGGCTGCCGGTAGGCAATGGCGGTTCCGCCGCGCTGCTACCGGTCGATCCCAATACCGGCCAGAGTTGGCCGGTTACCGGCGGCGGTGGTGATGGGGCCGGGGAAGGTTCTGGTGCTGGCGCGGCTGCGGCGGCGGTACCGGCCCCGCCTGATCCGGTCAAAGGTGATAACATCTATCCCAACCAACCACTTGAGCTGCTGGATGGGGCCAATATTGGCCGGCTGGCCCCCAAAACGGAGCATTGGTATACCTTCAGCCGGAGCGACCTGGATGAGGATATCATCGAGAATATGTCGCTGACCATGTTCTTTACTCCCGGCGAGCCAAACATCGCCCGCAACGTTATCTTTGAGATGTTCACTGGCAGCCAGTATCAAATCTGGGATCGAGGCACGCCAGACCAGATGGAGCATTTTGGCGCCGGTTCCTGGCTGTCCCGCGATGGCGATTACCTTACCGGCGAGCGGCTCTGGCATGGCAGCATCGTTGATGGCGACCGCTACTATGTCAAAGTGACCAACGGCGCCGATACCTGGATCGACTATCACCTGCTTACCGGCGACATCATCAACATCGAGATGGGTCCAAAGGAGAAACCGGTTGAACCGCCCGACCGGATCTGGCTCGGACCGCCGAGCGGCAAAGACATCGGCTCGCCCATCCCCATCACGGCCGGGCACACTAAAGGCCATCTGGCCGCCGGCGAAGATATCTGGTTTGAGTTTACCACCAAAACCACCCAGCCTGATAAACCGGAGCTGCAACATTTTGTGGTGACCCTGGACCATACCCCGGGGGCCGGCCATATTACCAATTACGTCAATGTTGAAATTTACCCCTATCAGGAGCAGCACATCTGGCAGCGGGGCAATACCGATCAGATCATCCCGCTGGGCGCCGGCAGCGACCTCAAGTACGACAAAACAAGCGACACCCATACCTGGGTCTGGGATGGTCATTTGATCTCAAATACCACCTATTTCATGCGGGTACGCAATGACTCGGTCCGGGCGATTGATTACGATCTCTTGATCGACCGGCGTTAAGAGAGTGGAACGCCCAAACACGCGCCGAACCGGTTAGTCCGGCGGCGCGTGTTTTGATTCTAGCAGCCGTTGCCTGACCATTGACCGGAGATAGACGAAAGAAAATTGTAATATTTCTGCTTTAGCCTGAATTCACCAAATAGTCATAGAGCAGAAGGGAGAATTCAGGATGGTGAAAGCAAGCCGTTGGGGGCAAGTGGGGCTTGGCCTGGCCTTACTGCTGGCCGCTTGCAGCGGGGCCGCGGTCGAGCTACCCCGGAGTTCTGGTGAAGTTCGGAGTGCGGCGGTAAACGAGACGGTGCCGGCAGAGCCAACCGTGGTCCAAACGACGGCAGTTGTCGTTGCTGCGGTCACAGCCGAGGCAATGGTTCAGCCAGTTGCGCCGGACAAGACCGAAGCCGAAGAACTGGCCGCAACCCATTCAAAACCGGACCAAGCTGAGGCAGAAGAAATGGAAGATCGCCCTGAGGAAGTTGCTGCCGCCGCTCCAGCAGCGAATGAAGCAGAAACCACGGAGGTTGCGCCGGAACAGTCAGTCCCCACTGAGGCGCAGCGCCGGCTTTTGGCCAATTTGACCAGCAAAGGTGTACCGCCGGAACTGCACAACGAGATCTGGCTGAACTCGACCCCGCTCAAATTGGCCGATTTGCAAGGCAAGGTGGTCATTGTTGAGTTTTGGACCTTTGGCTGAATTAACTGCAAGAACGTGATTCCCTCGTTGAGGGAATGGCATCAAAAGTACGCCGACGCTGGCCTGGTGATTATCGGCGTCCACACCCCCGAATTTGGCTACGAGCGAGAGATTGAAAACGTCAGGGAAGCGATTGTTCGCCTGGAGGCGCCCTATCCGGTGGCGATTGACAACGATTGGGCCACCTGGCGAGCCTACCGCAATCGCTACTGGCCGACCAGTTACTTTGTTGACAAAGCCGGCCAGATCCGTTATATCCATATTGGCGAAGGCGATTACCGGCCGCAGGAGGAGATCATCCAGGCGTTGCTGGCCGAGGAAGCATCGTAATTCGTAAAGCGTGAAACGGGATGAATATAACTTTTCGTGCTGCTATTCAGGTCACTGAGACACACGGAGGGAACACAGAGAGCCGCAGAGAAAATATCAGATTTTTCTCGGCTTTCCTCTGCGTATTCTCTACGAAACTCTGTGTAGCCTGAGCAGTTACTCACTTTTTAGGATTTTACATTGAGGCAAAAGAGTTGTGAGCACAGGCAAACGCATTCTGGTGGTTGACGACGAACCCAATATCCGAGAAGTGGTTGAATTGTACCTCCGCCGCGACGGCTTTGAGGTGGAGGTGGCGGCGGATGGTGAGGCCGCCCTGGCTGCCCTGGAGCGCAAGATCCCCGACCTGATCGTGCTCGATTTGATGATGCCCGTGGTTGACGGGATCGAGGTAACGCGGGCGCTGCGCCAAAGTGAACTGGACATTCCTATTATCATGCTCACAGCCAGGGGCGAAGAGGCCGATAGAATTCAGGGACTGGAGTTGGGCGCCGATGATTACGTCACCAAGCCCTTCAGTCCCAAAGAGTTGGTTGCCCGGGTCAAGGCGGTGCTGCGCCGGGCCGGGACCAAACCGCTGGTCGACCCGCAGGCGCAGCCGTTGAGCCGGGCCGGGTTGACGGTCAATCCAACAACGCGGCAGGTCTGGCGGCCAGATAACCAGGAAGTGATCCTGACCGCCAAAGAGTTCGATTTGCTCTGGTTCTTGTTGAGCCACCCCGGCCAGGTTTTTAGCCGGGACCAACTGTTAGACAACGTCTGGGGCTATGATTTTTTTGGCGACGCCAGCACCGTGACGGTACACGTCCGGCGGTTGCGGGAGAAGATCGAACAAAACCCCACCAGGCCCCAGCTTATTTTGACGGTTTGGAGCGTGGGTTATAGATTTGCTCCAGAAGATTAAGGTTATTCCAGAGAGATAATTCATTCAATGTCCGTATGGCGTGGTGCGTATTTCGTATCAAAACTCTTGCGCACCACGTAACACGTAATACGTTGGGGAAGACATACATTCTGGAACATCCTAACTGACATCATGGTGAGTCCTATGAACGTTCGATTGAATTGGAAAGAGCTTTGGTCCCCGCTGGTGGGCCTGGCCGCGGCGTTTTTGTTCGCGCTGATCATCGCTATTTACATTATGCAAGCCCCCCCCGGCGATTTGCGAGACCTGATCCAGTTTCTCTTAACGTCCAGTATTCCCTCGTTGCTGCTGGGCTATGTCGTTTTCAGGGTGGGACGCCAACGGCTGCACAGCATCCAATACAAGATTTTGCTGGCTTACAGCCTGGGCATCGTCATCGCCATTATCAACATCTATGTGACCTCCCGGTTGATGTTTGTCTCCACCCACGATTTTTTACTGCTGGGGCTGCTGCTGATCTTTGCCGCCATCCTGTCGGCCTCCTTCGGTTATCTGTTAGCCGCCAGTATAACCCACTCCCTTAATTTGCTGCAGCAGGCTGCCCAGCGAATCGCCGCCGGCGACTTTTCGACGCGGCTCCGGCTGACCGAGCCAGACGAGTTGGCGGAAGTAGCCGAGGCGTTCAATATGATGGCCGATGAACTGGAGCAGTCCTTCTCACGCCAAAAGGCGCTGGAGCAATCTCGCCGCGATTTGGTGGCCGCGGTCAGCCACGATCTGCGGACGCCGCTGACCTCGGTCCGGGCGATGATCGAGGCCCTGGCCGACGGCGTGGTCAGCGATCCTACCACGGTTCAACGCTACTACCACACCATTCGCCTGCAGATCGAAAACCTGTCCGGTTTGATCAATGACCTGTTCGAACTGGCCCAACTGGATACCGCCCAACTGCAACTGCGCCTGGAGCCGGTCAATCTCAATGACCTGGTCTCTGATGTGATCGAGTCTGTCCAGGCTGAGGCCCGGGCTAAAAAGGTCACTTTGCAGGGGGTTTTTGGCGAGGATGTCCCGCTGATCAGGGTTGAGCTGGCCAAAATCCAGCGGGTGCTTTACAACCTGGTGCAGAACGCCATTCGTCATACCCCGGCCAATGGCGCCATCATGCTCCAAACCAAGCAGGCCGCCAGGGGAGTGCAGGTGGACGTGACCGACACCGGCGAAGGCATCGCCCCGGAGGATTTGCCGCACATCTTTGAGCAATTCTATCGCGGCGAAAAAAGCCGCAGCCGGGAGACCGGCGGGGCCGGCCTGGGGCTGGCTATCGCCCAGCGGATCATCGAAGCCCACCACGGCCGGATCTGGGTGGAGAGTCAAGTGGGCCAGGGGAGTCGCTTTAGTTTCTTCCTGCCAACTTCCTGACGGCTTAATGATTTGGGTGTGTTTCAAATCAGTTGTAGGACAAGCTGTTAGCTTGTCCCAAAGCGGCAAACTGTTAGTTTGCCCTACAATTTCAACTCAGATGAAACACACCCTAATGATTTGGGTGTGTTTCAAATCAGTTGTAGGACAAGCTGTTAGCTTGTCCCAAAGCGGCAAACTAACAGTTTGCCCTACAATTTCAACTCAGATGAAACACACCCTAATGATTTCAAAATGTTATCTGATCGTCAACGAATCGAAGTGAACATGGGCCAGGGTTTCGTCAGAGGTTTCCACAAAAAAGCCGACCTCGCCCGCGGCATACGCGGGGTCGCTCAACTGGGCCACCGTTTGGCCGTTGACGTGGAAAACAAAATCCTTACCATTGGCCTCGACCTGCAGGCTATCAGTTTTATCGGGGGTAAAACCCTTTGGCGCAAAGCCGTGCAATGTTTCAACCGCGCCCTCGGCCAAAGTTTCCAGCCCCGCGGCCGAACTTCTTAGCACTTGCCAACTGCCCCGACGAGACGAGATCGTAAAGGCATAATAGTTGTCGCCATTGCGGCGCACCACCAGACCGTAGCGGAAATCGCCGTTTTCAGTATCGGTGTGATCCACCAAGACCTCAGTTTCGGCGTTGATATTGTCAAAAGCCGGCGGCCGCGACACGGCGGTGTAGTTATCGGCTGTGCCGACCTCCACGTGGTAGAAATCAGGCGGGTGATATCCAAAGAAGAGGCTGCCTTCCGAGCGGATGGGCCAGCCGCTGCCGGGGTTGGCAAAGTTATCTTCATACAGGATGCTTTGATCGGCGATTTGGGTAGGCAGCGATTCTACCTGATCGGCGGCGCAGCGCAGGCCGGCCCAGGCGATCATCGTCGGTGAGCTGGGGTCGCCCTGCAGCCGGAAGGCCATATCCTTGAGAAAATCATTGGCGCCGCCTCGCAATACCTGGCTACCCTCGGCGACCGGGGCATAAGGTTCAGCCACCCATTCCCAAACATTGCCGGCCATATCCAATACCCCAAAGGGGCTTTGATTGGTCAGCTTGCTGCCAACCGGATAGGTTTCATTACGGGGCAGCTTGACCGCGCTTTGTTTGTCGCCCCACGGGTACAGCCGGCCATCGACGCCCCGGGCCGCTACTTCCCACTCGGCCTCAGTCGGCAGCCGTTTATTGGCCCAGGCACAATAAGTCGCGGCTATGTCCCAGGTAACTCCTTTGACCGGGAGCTTTTCCTGCTCAGGCGGAATCTCCCCCCCTGGCCAACCGGCGGGCGGCGGATTATCCGTGGCAGCCAGGAACTCGGCATATTGGGCCTGGGTTGCTTCGCGCTGGTCAATCCAAAACTGAGCCAGTTCGACCTGCTGGGTGGGGGCATGATCCTTGTCCGGCCCATCCAGACCCACGGTATACACACCGGCTTTGATCGGCACCATGCCCGCAGCCGAGGGCAAGGGTTGCCGGAGGGCCAGGGCCGCTCCGCCGCCCAGGTTTGAAATTGGCCGGAGCTGGGTGAATGCCAGGTAGGCCCCAAAGCCAAAGAGGAGCAGGAGAGCCATTACGGCTGCGCCAATCAACCAGAACAACGAGCCGCTCCGTCTGGTTGGGTGGGTTGATGGCTCTGTTGGGGTGACCAGACTGGGTTTGGCGGCGAGGGGTAATGGTGTAACCGGCGGGGATTCCACGGCGTTTCGTTTTTTGGAGGTGACGGTTTGCTGGGCGTCTCCGGCCGGAGCAGGAGTCTGGGCCAGGCGATTGACCAATTTTAAGGCCGCAACCATATGGCTGGCATTTTGGTAGCGATCTTTCCGGTCTTTAGCCAGGGCTTTGCCAATGATCTCAACCAATTCATCCGGGATGTTGCTTTGAATCTGGCGGATATCGGGCACGGGTTCGTAGACGTGCTTCATCAGCACGGCCACGGTGGTATCGGCGTCAAAGGGGGGCTGGCCGGCCACTAACTCGTACAGCATGATGCCCAGGGAGTAAATGTCGCTGCGTTCATCGGGATGTTCCCCGCGGGCCTGCTCCGGCGACATATATTTGGCGGTACCGATGATCGTGCCGGTGGCGGTGTAATCTTCCCCCCCCATCATCTTGGCTACCCCAAAATCCATCAAGACCGGCTGGCCTTTTGGGTTCAGCATTAAGTTGGCCGGTTTGAGGTCACGGTGGATCATCCCATGTTGGTGGGCATAGGCCACGGCTTCACAGACAATGGCCATAATCCGGCTTGCCTCGGCGAGGGGGATCTTGCGCTTGGCCTCGTTGAGAATTTTGAGCCACTCTTTCAAAGTTCGGCCTGGCACATAGTCCAGCACCATATAATAGACATCGCCCTCGTGATTGAAATCATACACCTGGATGATATTCGGGTGGCGGAGTTGGGCGACGGCGGCGGCTTCTTGCTCAAAGCGGCGCACAAAGGTAGGATCATTGGACAGATGGGCGTGGATCAATTTAATAGCGACGGCCCGCTGTAAATTGAGATCTTTGGCCCTGTAAACTGTTGACATGCCACCCTGGCCGAGGACGGCTTCGATCTGATAACGCCCGCCGATTGTGTGGCCAATCCAACTCATAACTTGTTTAGGGATAGCCATCGTTGTGTCTCCATAAACCAATCAACAATTCGGGTTACTGCCCAGGCATGTCATTTCGAACGACAGCGAGTAATCCCTGAAGCCGCTGCAATAAAGCCTGGCGTCTGGTAAAAACGGGATGAGTATGCCAAGGGGCCTTGAATTTGAATCAGCCCACTCAGGGATTTCTCAGCCCTTCGGGCTGAGCCTCAGGGCGAAGCCTACGGCCTCGAAATAACATGGTGCTGAGTAGTAACAATTCCAGTATTTAATTTTAGGCAGATAGCTTACTGACTCGGAAAGGAAAGATGGTCGGTACTGTCTGAAACACGCGTGTAGTTAGAATCTGGGTGAATTTTGTTGCAGCAGCATCGAAGGTGGAAAAATATAATGTAAGTATAGATGGAAATGGGGATTACGTCAACCCCCATTTGAGTCCTATTTTGGGCAATTGCATCTAAATTTGATAAAGGCGAACGATGGAGCCATAATCAGGTCATCATTGGGTCTGGAGGTAAATGATGACCGAATCACCAAAAATCAGTTTAACTGACCATTTTGTCGAGGTCGACGATCCGCGGATAGATCGGACCAAACGACACCACTTGTTGGACATTATCGTTATCGCCGTTTGTGCGATTATCTGTGGGGCTGATGATTGGGTGGCGATTGAACGGTTTGGTCAGGCCAAGCTAGTAGTCTGTCAATGTAAAATTGACCAGTAAGGCCATCAGAAGTATCCTT
>CAYNLK010000055.1:0-40059 GCA_964398055.1 uncultured Caldilineaceae bacterium | reverse complement strand
AGGAGGTGTTACCCGGAGCTATTGATTATTCACTCAGTTGTTTTTACATAAAGTGTTACACTTTTCATTCGGTGAATTTGGTACACTTTTCAATCGTTGACAACATGGGGGTGAACCGATGGTATCATTCCTCCAAACTGGCGTGATCTGGCAATCCCCACACGCGTGGGGGTGAACCTCACTTGCAGTTGTTGCTCAAGCATATTTCTTCCTTAGGGCAGCCAGTTCCTGGAAATCTGAACGCAGATGTTCATACAGACTCCGGTAAATAGCAAAATAGGCCATATACCGTTCGTGGTTAGCTTGATCGGGTTCCATCGGTTCGATATGTTCCGCCCAGCCCCTGGCAACCTGGAAATCTTTGAACAGGCCGGCGGCTACCCCGGACAGAATGGCGTTGCCAAAGGGCGCGCCGGTGCGCCGTTTAACCAGGACGGTAGGCACATTCAGTACATCCGTAATAATACGTCGCCAGAGCGAGCTTTTGGCCCCTCCTTCGTTAAAGACAAACGGATAGTTAATCTGGCTGCGTGCTTCCTTGACCAGGGCAAAATTGTGGTAAAGGGCGTACGCCACTGCTTCCATCATCGCCCGCACCAGGTGTCCTTTGGTGTGGTTGAGGGAAAGACCAAAGACCACCGCCCGCGCTTCGATGTCCCAAATCGGCGACCGTTCCCCCATCAGGTAGGGCAGGATAATGAGACCGTCGCTGCCGGGATCCGCCCTGGCCGCTTGCAAGTTGAGCAGGTCATAGGAGTCGATCCCCAGAATACGCCCGGTTTCGATCTCGGCCTGGGCAAAGTTGTCGCGCAGATAGCGAATACTCATCCCGCCGGTCATCGTCGAAGGTACGGTAACGTAGGTGTTATGAGAGTCGATGGTATAGGCCGCGGCCAGCATACTCTTCAGGAAGTTGGTATCTTTATGAATAATGCCGAAATTACCCACCGTCCCCAGGTTAAGCTGAACATCGCCCTCGGCGATGGCCCCGGCGCCTACCCAGCCGGCGTTGCAGTCGAGCTGGCCGGAAGTGACCGGCGTGCCGGGGGCCAGGCCGGTTGCTTCAGCCGCCGGCCGGGTCACTTCGCCGATGATTTCACCGCAGGAAAAGCCTTGGGGGAAGATGGCCGGGTCGAGGTCCAGTTCCTGAATTAGATTTTGATCGTAGCAGTTATCGATGATGCTCCAAACGCCATAGAGACAAAGCACCGAATAGTTGGCGGCCGTCCGGCCGGTCAGCTTCAGGCGAACATAACTGTCGATGCTCAACGCTTTGTCAATTCGCTTGAAATCATGCGGGCGGTTGTTCCGCTCCCAGAGCAGGTTGACGACAGTCGGGTGATCTTCCAACCGGTTGGCGGTGAGCTGGAAGATTCTATCCAGGCCGATATGCTCCTTTAGCCACTGCACCTCGGCCGCAGCCCGCCGATCCATCAGATTGTAAGCGTTGTTGATGGGGTGGTGCTCCTTATCGACCATGACCAGCGCGGGCATCGCCGAAGACATGCTGACCGCCCGGACCTGCTGGGGGGAAATACGGGCTTTACTGATGATTTCCCGGATCATCTGGCAGGTGCTGTCCCAATACAATTTGGGATCGTGTTCCGACCAGCCCGGCTTGTCCATAATGATCGGGAATTCTCTAAAAGCGTAGCCCAACTCACGGCCTTCGGCATCGATAACTACGGCTTTGGCGCCCCCTGTGCCGTAGTCAATGCCCAGTAAATAATCTGCCATCACGTCTCTCCTCGCAATTGCCGGTGATGAATTTGCTTATGCCAGGTTTAGGGGATAACGGCCATAGGTCCGCACCGCCTCAAAGAGGGCCACAATATTTTCCGGCGGCACATCAACCTGTAAGTGGTTGGCCGAAGTGAGGATATAACCACCGCCGGGGCCAAAGATAGCGAGGCGCTTTTTGACCTCTTCGATCACCCCCTCGACCGGCCCGGTCATGGCCTGCCTGATATCAATTCCCCCCATAAAACACAACCGGTCGCCAAATTCCTGCTTGATGGCAGCCCAATCAGTGGCCGGTAACGGTTCCAGTGGATTGAGGACATCGATCCCGGCGTCGATCAGGTCGGGAATGATGGCGGTAATCGCCCCATCAGAATGAAAGACAACCGGCAGGTCGCGGTGATAATCTTTGACCATGCGGGCAATCCTGGTCATGGCCGGTTTAAACATCGTTCTAAAGCTGTCCGGCGAAATCATCAGGGCGTTATTGGCCCCAAAGTCATCGCCGGGAATCTCAAAAAAGTCGATATCCTTGCCGACAATGTCCAGATAAATTTCCTGGCCGCGGACGATCACCTCGGTACATTTGTCAACGATGAGCTGGGCCAGTTCAGGATTGGCCAGGGTATCCATAAAAAAGTCAGCTCGCCCGCGCAATTCTGAGGCTTGTTCGAAGGGACCATAGGAATTTACGGACCGGGCGCCAATGGCGTGATGGGGATATTCTATTCTCAGCATGGCCAGCCGGCGCTTCATCAGCTCAAAATCAAAATAGTCGGCCGGGTCAGGCCAGGGATAGTTTTCGACTTGCTCGATCTCGGCGCCGGCCAGGGGAAAGTGCACACTGGTGATGTTAGGGCCGCGGCGTTCCCACTTCACTCCCCAGGCGTCGGTGTCATCCAGGCCCATTCTAGCTCCGCCCAGGTCGGTGAAGCCAGACCAGATATAACGGGCATCAGTACCTAAACGATCCAGGACTCGATCATCATAGTAGTTTGAATTGCGCGACAGATATCTTCTAAACGGTGGCACAGGGTCGCCGAGTTGCAGATATTTCAGCAGGTTGAAATAAGTACCATCATTGAGGGTGTAGTAACTGCCCCACAAGACGGTCGGCACCCGGTCCGGTTCCTGGTGGTTCAAGGCGGTCAGAACTCGCTCCCGCGGGGTCATTTCTCTAGCCATAATTTACTCTATTTAAGGCGGTCTGACTCATTACCAGCGCCTGCGGATTTAAGCAGTTTTGCAGCGGTTCACCCCGCAAGAATCGGCCAATCTCGCCGGCCAGAACCCTGGCTGCATAATACAACACGTCCTGGGAAGCGCCGGCAATGTGCGGAGTGGCGGTGACATGGGGCATTTGGAGCAGCGGTTCATCACGCTGGAGCGGTTCAAGATCATAGACATCAAAGGCCGCGCCGGCGAGGCGGCGCTCCTGCAAAACCTGGCGTAAGGCCGTATAATCTACCAAACCTCCCCGCGCCGCGTTCACCAGATAAGCCGTTGGTTTCATCAGAGCCAACTCCCTGGCCCCCACCATGCCGGTGGTCTCTTCGGTCAGGCGGGCGGCCAGGATGACGAAATCTGAGGTTTGAAACAGCTCCTCGAGCGGGGTTCTGACCACATTCAACGATGCAAAGACCTCATCCGCCACGTAGGGATCGTGCGCCAAAAGCTTTACCCGAAAGCCACTCAACAGCCGGGCCAGAGCCCGGCCAATATTACCCAGCCCAATCAGCCCGACCCTACGGCCGCTAATTTCCGGTCCGGCGTTCTCGCCCCGGTACAGGCCAATGTTCCAAATCCCTTGGGTGAGATGCAGGTGGCCCTGGGTGATGTGTCGAGTTTGGGCGATCAAAAGGCCAAGGATGAACTCGGCCACCGCGATGGCATTCCGCCCCGGCGTATTGATGACCGGGATGCCCCATGCGGTGGCCGCGGCCAGGTTGATGTTCTTGGGGCCGCCCCGGCAGCAGGCGATTAACTTTAGATTTTGGGCTTGTTCCAGGACGGCGCGGGTAATCGGGGCCATATGGACGACCAGAATATCTTCAACGGTGATTTTGCCGACAAAATCGTCGATCTGGCCATAGTACTCCTGGATCTCTTGAACCTGGAGTTCGCTCTCAGGATATGTGGTGGCGTCGTCCCAGCCGCCGCCCAGGCGCGGCGGCAGCGGATAATCGACCATTGTGAAATGGTCGATGGGGTAGGGATATTCTATCAGCCTGAAATCCAACTCATATCCGGCCGGGGTTAACTGTTGTTGCAGCACCTCTTGAAAAACCTGCGGTCTCATAAACAGGTCACCGGCGATAAGGATGCGTAGTTTATTGCTCATTGTTCTAAGCCTTGCTCCGTCTAGGGGATATTGGCTGGCGAGATCATATTTCTCTGGTTTGTTTACGACCAAACCGTAAGCGTAAATTGCCGGTGCGGAAGCTATCGAAGATGATCGCCACAATCAAGACCGCCCCCACCACAACATTTTCCCAGTAAACTGACAAACCGATCATCACGATCCCATTCTGGATAACCGCCATCAGCACCGCCCCAACTAGCGTGCCCAGCACCGAGCCGGTTCCGCCGGACATGGCCGTACCGCCCAAGATTGCCGCAGCGAAAGAGGGCAACAGCCAACTGGAGCCGATAGTTGGCTGCCCTGAGGCCAGCCGGGCGACCATAATCACCCCGGCCGTAGCAGCCAGCGTGCCGGAGATCACAAAAACCAGGGTCCTGACCCGCTTCACCGGAATACCAACCAGGATGGCGGCTTCTTCGTTGCCGCCGATGGCAAAGATATGGCGGCCAATAAAGGTGCGGTTAAGCATAAAGGACAGGACAATGGCGATCAGAATCGTAATCACGGTTGGGATCGGAATCGGCCCCAGGCTGTCTTTACCAATCCATTGGATGGCTACGGGCATATCCGGTATAGCCCAGCCGCCGGTTACAACCAGGATGGCCCCCTGGATCATAAAGGCGGTGCCCAACGTCGCAATCAGCGCGTTCAGGCGTAAGCGAGTCACCAGGAGGCCGTTGCACAGGCCGACCAATGAGCCTACGGCTATACCCATCAGCATGGCCAGGTAGGGATTGATGTTGGTATAGTGCATGAGCATCGCCGCGCAGATACCGGCCAGCCCGGCCGTGGCGCCTACCGACAGATCAAGCGCCCCGCCGATCAGGGCGGTCATCTGGCCCAGCGAAACCAGGGCCACAAAAGAGGCCTGGCGGGTAATTACCCCCAAATTACTCACTTGCAGAAAGCGCGGCGCGATCAGGCCGATCACGATTGACAGCACAATCAGAAAACCCAATAGGGCTGTGGCCTGGGAATGTCCAATCCAATCCCACAGCCGTCCCAAAATGCTGACTGAGGTATTAGCGGTTATAGTTTTTTCAGATTTTACGGTTGATGGAGTGGTCATGTAAGTTATCTCTCCTTCCGGCCTAATTAACCACGTTCAGAGATAGTTCCGGGGCCGTTGTTTGGCCATTTGCGCCGAACATAGCCAGCCGGAGCACCTCTTCTTCGGTTACATTCTCAGGATAGAGTTCGCCAACGATGTGCCCCTCGCGCATCACCATAATCCGGGTCGCAATGGCCATAATTTCCTGCAACTCGGATGAGATCAGGATGATGCTCTTGCCTTGATTGACCAATTCAGTAATCAAGGCATGGATTTCGGCTTTGGCGTTCACGTCGATGCCGCGGGTCGGCTCGTCCAAAATCAAGATTCTGGCCCCGCTGCCCAGCCAGCGGGCCAGCACCACCTTTTGCTGATTGCCGCCGCTCAAGTATTGGACTTGTTGAGCCAGGGAAGGGGTCTGCACCTTTAATTGTTGGCTAAGCTGGGCGCCGGCTGCAAGTTCGTCGGTGTGGTTGATGGCCAGCCAGCCCTGGAAGCGTTTAACAAACGGCATTGAAATGTTATGCAAAACACTCATAATCAGGAACAGTCCCTGCCGTTTGCGTTCTTCGGGCACATATCCCAGACCCAGCCGGGTGGCGTCGGCCGGCGATTTGATCGTCACCGGCTGGCCTTCGAGCAGAATCTCGCCGCTGTCCGGTGGGGGAGAACCAAAAACGCTGCTCAATGTTTCGGTCCGGCGCGCCCCAACCAGCCCGGCAAAGCCCAAAATTTCTCGTTCGTAAAGCGTAAATGAAACATTTTCAAAAAGCCCGGCTCGGCTGAAATTGCGTACTTCCAGCAACGGTTTATCGCCGCGCTGGCGCTCTTCTCTAACATGCAAAAATTCTTTCAAGGAACGGCCAATCATCAACCGCACAATCTCATCTTGATTGGTCTCGTTTCGATGCAAGGTTTGCATCAGTTGACCGTCCCTGAGGACCGTGATTCGATCTGAAATCTCGAAGATCTCTTCCATCCGGTGTGAGATGTAGAGAATCGTTCGACCGCTTTCTTGCAGCCGCCGGATCCGTTCAAAGAGAGCGCTTTTTTCACGGTCGCTCAATGCGGCCGTTGGTTCGTCCATAATCAAGATGTTACACTCAAAAGCCAGGGCGCGGGCAATCTGGATCATCTGTTGTTCGGCCACACTCAACTGTTTGAGCTTCTGTTTCGTCTCGATGGTTAATCCCAACGAGTGTAAAATCTCTCTGGCTCTGCGTTCGGCCTCGGCTCGATCGACCACCCCAAATCGATGACGGGGTTCAATCCCCAACAGGATGTTTTCAGTAACCGTCATCTCGGGCACCAAATTCAGCTCTTGTGGGACCATGGCAATGCCCAATTTTAAGGCTTCTTCGGCATTCTTGAGCTGCACAACCTGTCCATCCAGAATGACTTCCCCGTCATCGGGCTGGTAGAGACCGGCCGCAATTTTCATTAGGGTTGACTTGCCTGCCCCATTTTCTCCCACTATCGCGTGAATCTCGGTTCGTCTTATCTTGAGATTGATCCGATCAAGGGCTTTAACGCCGGGAAATCCCTTGGTAATACGCCGAAACTCTAAAATTGTATCTTCAGCCATACAATTAGTCCTTACTTTTAGTCCTTACTTTGCCTTATGCTCTGCAATCTGTCGGCCGGATGAGAGGAGGGAGGTCAGCCAGGTCTGGCTGGCCTCCCCTGAGTCAGGATCGATGCCTCTGGTTATTATTGCTTGTAGGTATCGACCATGGCTTGATCGACCACAAAGGAGCCGGTGTCGTGTACCGTTGGCACAGTCCGCCCTTGACCTAACGCGGTCATGTATTTAATACTCCAGTAGCCGATTTCAGGGACGTGCTGGAGGCTCATAGCCAAGGCAGTGCCATCCTTGACGAAACCGACCATCTCCGGCAAGTCATCCATACCGACCAGGACGACCTCACCCTTCTTGCCGGCTTCAACGATGGCCCGTCCGGCGCCGATGGGGGCGGTGGCGTTGGCCCCAAAGATGCCGTTGAGGTCAGGATGAGCTTGCAGGATACTGGCGGTCAGGTTGACCGCCCGTTCGAGGTCATCGTTGTCATACTCTTCAGCCGCGATCTCGATGTCGGGATACTTTTCGGCCATGGTCTGCTTGAAACCTTCGACCCGCTGCTTGTGGTTGGCTGCGCCGGGGCTGCCCAAGAGGATAGCCACCTTACCCTTGCCGCCGAGGGCTTGAGCCAGCATATCGGCCATATCTGCGCCATCCTGGTTGTAGACCTCGTGGCCGACAAAGGTGGTCAGGGGCGAGCCAGGGCAGGGGGTGTCGAACCCGACCACGGGGATACCCTGGGCTACGGCTTCTTCGATGAGCGGTTTGCCGGCGTCAGCGTCAAGACAGGAGACGGCCAGCACGTCGGGTTTCTTGGCGATGGCGGCTTCCAGCCGTTGCGTCCACTGGACCACGTCGCCCTCCGGCGGCGCATCCCACTCGTAGGTGATGTTGATGCCCTGCTTGGCCAGTTCGGCAATAGCCTGTTCCATCCCCTTCTTCACATCCTCATACCACGGATGCACCAGCTTCGGTACGTACACAAAATAGAAATCACTCTTCGGCTCGCCCTGGGCCTCTTTATAGCTATCGACCATGGCTTGATCAACGACAAAGGAGCCGGTATCGTGCACTTTGGGGACGGTGCGACCCTCGGCTATGGCGACCATGTGCATAATACTCCAGTAACCGATTTCGGGGACATGTTGGAGGCTCATAGCCAGGGCCGTGCCGTCCTTGACGAAACCGACCATTTCCGGCAAATCGTCCATGCCCACCAGGATGACTTCACCCTTCTTGCCGGCTTCCACGATGGCCTGACCAGCCCCAATCGGCGCCGTGGCGTTGGCCCCAAAGATGCCGTTGAGGTCGGGGTGAGCTTGCAGGATGCTGGCCGTCAGATTGACCGCCCGTTCCAGGTCATCATTGTCGTACTCTTCCGCCACGATTTCGATGTCCGGATATTTCTCAGCCATCGTCTGCTTGAAGCCTTCAACCCGCTGCTTGTGGTTGGCTGCGCCGGGGCTGCCCAAGAGGATAGCCACCTTACCCTTGCCGCCGAGGGCTTGAGCCAGCATATCGGCCATATCTGCGCCATCCTGGTTGTAGACCTCGTGGCCGACAAAGGTGGTCAGGGGCGAGCCAGGGCAGGGGGTGTCGAACCCGACCACGGGGATACCCTGGGCTACGGCTTCTTCGATGAGCGGTTTGCCGGCGTCAGCGTCAAGACAGGAGACGGCCAGCACGTCGGGTTTCTTGGCGATGGCGGCTTCCAGCCGTTGCGTCCACTGGACCACGTCGCCCTCCGGCGGCGCATCCCACTCGTAGGTGATGTTGATGCCCTGCTTGGCCAGTTCGGCAATAGCCTGTTCCATCCCCTTCTTCACATCCTCATACCACGGATGCACCAGCTTCGGTACGTACACAAAATAGAAAGACTTTTCGCCGGCCGGGCTTTCGACCGCCGCTTCCGTTTCAGCTTCTTCCGTTGGCGCGGCAGCTGCCTCTTGGGCCGCCTCTTCCTTAACCTCAGCCGGTTCTACGGCCGTCTGCGGCGCAGGCATTGGGGCGCAGGCTACAATGAGCATAGTTACCACAAGCACCAGAGCGCCAAGTAACAACAATTTGGTTAATCTCATTTCCTTTCTCCTTTGAATTGAAACTATGATAATTTTTTGAACGTGGGGCATTTCCTCTTTGCTATTTTCCGGCGCGTCACCTCCTTTCTAAACAGGCGTCTTCCTCTTCAAGGAGTTGGCTGACAGTTTTGTCATCGGTCACCAACACGTTGATCAGTTTACCGCGCAAGGCCGCCCGAATAACGTCTAACTTTTCCAGGCCGCCAGCCACCCCAATCACCCGGGGGATGCGCTTCAATTGTTCCAGCTTCAGGCCAATAATCCTGGTGTTGATATCGTGATCGACAGGCTGGCCATTGGCATCAAAGTAGCGGAAAACGATATCCCCAACTGCGCCGCACTCTTGTAACTGCTTAATTTCTAACTCAGTCAAAATACCTGAGTGGATTACGATCGAATTGACCGAGGGTTTGCCGATGCCCACCAGGGCAATATCGGCTTTGGCCGCCAGGGTCAGCGCGTCAGAAATTTGTGGTTCGGCCAACAAGGCATCACGGGTTATCCTATTGTTGACGATACCCGGGGCCATGATGATATGTGGTTTGGCCCCCAAAGCCTGGGCCATGCGTCGAACCAGGTCTGCACCGTAGGTTTCCGACTCCAGTCTACCCAGACCGCCGGTAGTCGAGACCACCTTCATTTCCGGCCAATTGGCGATTGGCAACGCATTGACGACGGACAGCATGGCATTACCCCAGGCTAAGCCAATCACCTCATCCCCTTGCAGGTGGCGAAGCAAGTAGTTGGCCGCAGCCGGGCCTAGCTCCTGGACGATGACGGCCTGGTCATAACTTGAGGGCGAGACAATGACCGCCTCATCCAAGCCATATTTCGCTTCTAGTTGACGTTCAAGCTCGGTGTTGAGGTTGGCAGGGGGGGGAGCAATAATGATTTGAACGATCTTTTCATCTTTAGCTTGCTCAAGCAGGCGCGCCACTTTCATTCGAGAAAAACCATAGCGACTGCCGATTTGTTCATAGGTTAAGCCATCCTCATAGTAGGCTTTGGCTACCTTGTACAGGAGCCTGGTTTTTGTTTCGTCAGCGGCCACTATTCCTCCTGTGAATATTCACACCATCGTGAATATTCACGATAATATCATTCCTGGTCAAAGATGTCAAATGTTCAGTAGTGAACAAATGAACAGCGGGGGCAATTGATCAATGATCAGCGAGAGAATGATGCGGTGATAAGGGGCGGTCACACCTTTGAGTGCAACTGCGGGGCTGGGGCCGTTGGACAATACCAGGCTGGTTGGGAGAGTTGGCTTGACATCCCATTTAGTAGCAGGCACAATGCCTGCACACATCGCAGCAGATCGGATCGCCTCCGGGAAACTGGAGAAGTGCTCAACAGAATAAACCAAAAAATACCTTGAGGAGGTTATAATGAATAAACGAATCATTTTTATCGGCCTGGCCCTGGTTGTCTTCCTGGGCCTGCCCATCATCACCGGCTTGTTGACCGATTGGTGGTGGTTTGAAAGCCTGAACTTTGAAGATGTGTTTCTCACCCGACTGACCGTGCAAGCGGCGTTCTTTGCCGCCGGCGGTGTACTGTTCACGCTGGCCGTTGGGGGCAATATCTTGTTGGCGCGAGAGTTGGCCCGCCGCGCCGGCTGGATGCGCAGCCCCCCAACGCACCCCCAGGCGCAAACCTGGGAATCCCTATTCTGGACGGCGCTAGTTGGCATCGGCCTGTACTTGGGCTGGCAAATGGTTAACTCGGCCGGCGCAGCGTGGCAGACCGTTCTGCTGTTTCTCAATGCCACAGCCTTTGGCGTAACCGATCCGCTTTTCGGGCGCGATGTGGGTTGGTATACCTTCCAGTTGCCGCTGTATCGTCAAGCTCAAGAGTGGTTGTTCGGAGTGGTGATGCTCTCGCTACTGGCGGCCGGGGCCATTTATCTGACCCGTGTCTTTCTGGCGCCGGTGGCCATCTTTGCGGCCAGCATGAGCGAGCGTAGGGCCGCAAACGGGAACGAGCAGGCGGTGATCGAATTTCCCGCTGTTGTCTGGCCCCCGCTCAGCCGGGCCATTAAACTGCATCTCTCCCTGCTGGGCGCGGCGCTGGCCTTGTTGTTAGCCTGGGGCTATCAACTGAGTCTCGCCGAATTGGTCTTCTCTACTCAAGGTGCAGCCTACGGGGCGGGCTATGCTGATGTGAACGCCCGCTGGCCGGCGTTGCACATAATGACCGGCCTGGCCGGTCTGGCCGCGCTGACTTTGCTGGTCGGCATTCGGTGGCGTGGCTGGCGCGTGTCATTGAGCGGTTTCGGCCTATGGCTGGCCGGCGCCGTGTTGGTCGGCTCCCTCTACCCGGCGGTTATCCAACGTCTGATCGTGCAGCCAGCCGAACTCGACCGTGAGCGTCCTTTCATTGAGCGCAACATTAGCCTCACCCGCCTGGCTTACGGGCTGGATCGCCTCCAGGAAGTGCCCTTGCCCGGCGAAGAGATGGTCACCCTGGCCGAGATCAGGGCCAATCCGGACACGCTGCGTAACATTCGCCTGTGGGACCCCGAGCCGCTACTGGCGACATACAACCAGGTCCAGAGTATTCGCCTGTACTACGAGTTTACCGGCGTGGATGTGGATCGTTATACCATTGAGGGACAGTACCGGCAGGTGATGCTCAGCGCTCGCGAACTCTCGCCCGACCGCCTGCCGGCTGAAGCGCAGACCTGGGTCAACCGCCGCTTGCAGTTTACCCACGGCTACGGCGTAGCTATGAGCCCGGTGAATGAACTTACCCCCGAAGGCCTGCCGACCTTCCTGGTACAAGACGTACCGCCGCGAGGCGCGCTGTCCATCACCCGCCCCGAAATCTACTTTGGCGAGAAGACCAACGACTATGTCATCGTCCGCACCCGTACCGCCGAGTTCAACTACCCCAAAGGTGACGAGAATGTGTATGCCAGTTACGCAGGAGAGGTGGGGGTGTACATGGGCGATTTCTTCCGCCGCCTGATTTTTGCCATCCGCTTCGGCGACCTGAACATCCTGATCTCGGATGCCATCGAGCCGCACAGCCTGATCCTCTATCACCGCAACATTGCTGAACGACTGGCGAAACTTGCGCCCTTCCTGCTGCTTGACCGCGATCCCTATCTGGTGGTGGTCAACGGTGAATTGTATTGGGTTGCCGACGCCTACACGCACACCGACCGCTATCCGTATTCGCAGCCCTACCGGGATTCAGATGGTCGCGCCTACAATTACCTCCGCAACAGCGTTAAGGCGGTGGTTAGCGCCTACGATGGCTCGATGACCCTGTACGTGGCCGACCCTGAGGACCAGATTCTGCGGGCCTGGACGCATGTTTTTCCAACCCTCTTCCGCCCGCTGGCCGAGATGCCGGCCGACCTTCGCCCGCACCTGCGTTATCCGCAAGACCTGTTCACCGCTCAGGCCGATATGTACGCCATTTATCATATGCAGGATCCACGCGTCTTTTACAACAAAGAAGACCTGTGGACCGTGCCGAACGAGGTTTACCTCAAAGACACAGTGCCGATGGCCCCATATTACGTGATTATGCGTCTACCCGGCGAGACCCAGGCCGAATACGTCTTGATTCGCCCTTACACCCCACCCGATAAGAATAATATGATCACCTGGTTGGCGGCCCGCTCCGATGGCGAACACTACGGCAAACTACTGGCCCTGCGCTATCCCAAAGAGAAGTTGGTTTTCGGCCCGATGCAGGTCGAAGCGCGTATCGACCAGGACCCGATCATCAGCGAGCAGGTCACGCTGTGGGATCAGGGCGGCTCGCAAGTGCTGCGCGGCAACATGATCGTCATCCCCATCGGCGCGTCCAATCTGTACGTCGAGCCGCTCTACTTGCAATCTGAGGAAGGACGGCTACCGGAGATGAAGCGCGTCATCCTGACCAGCGGCAACCGGGTAGTCATGCAGCCCTCGGTAGACGCCAGCCTGACGGCGCTATTGGGCCAGGCTGTCACCGTGACCGGACCGGCTGAAGCACCGGGGTCGCTCACCGGTGAAGTCGCGCTCCCGGTTGCTAACGAAGCTCTCCTGAGTTTGCTGTCCACCCTGGAAGCGCGCTACATCCGGCTGACGGAAGAACTCGACGCGCTGCAGGCCGATTTGACCCGCCTGCGCCAACTGCTGGAGACGCCGTGAGCAAGCCGGAGAGTTAGAGCGTGTTTTAAAAGCTCACGGATGAACACAGATGGCGCGGATGTAAGGTATCCCCCTATGCCGTCTTAGAGGTTCAATACCTGGACCGACTGGCCCACATTCAAAAAGACCAGTAAAACTCGCGGGGCAACTCCCAACAGGTGGCTGACGGCCTGCCGGTAGATCGCCACCTGGCGGTCGTAGCCTTCAGCCTGGGCGCGCCTGGGCAGGTCCGCACCCTCGGCCAGCCGGTCGGTCTTGAACTCCACAATGGTCCAGGCCGCCTCCGCCAAATACCGGTCACTCTTAAAAGTGACCGGCGTTTGGGGCAGCGTGGCCCCAGGGCGACAGAGCAGGTCGATGAGGCCGCTCTGAAGCTGGCCGTCCAGGCTGAGGCTGTAGGGCAGTTCGTGGTGACGTTCGGCCGCGGCCAGTTCGGCATACAGCGGATGCGCTTGAAATCGAATCAGTAACCTGGAGACCCGCTGCAGGGCGGTGTCGATGCTGTTGGCGTCGGTGAGACCGGCTTCCAGGGCAAAGGGACGCAGAAAGTCGGCAAAAGCCGGCTCGTTTGGAAAACGCCAGTAGCGCAGGGCCGTATGGGTCAGGCTGCCGACCACCCAGGCTGGCACGTCGTAAGGAGTGGGCGGCGCCACCCGCCAGACGCGCCGGGGTGGGTCGCTGTCCCGATCGCGCAGCTTGTCATCCACCTCATCGCTGGCGGCAACAGCGACCGGCCCCAGCAAATCCGGCCTTTCAGGTGAGGCGGCAACCGGCGGCGTTGCCGGTAAGGCCGCCGCTAAGACTGGGTGATCCGGCGGATACAAAGTGCAGGCAGCCGCCCCGTTCTGCCAGGCCAGGGCAATAGCTTGGGGTGCAGAAGGCGGCGTGGGCAGCTCTAACTGGCTCAGGCCCACCACGGCGGCCAGTTGGGCCAACCAACCGCCCAGCAGCAGCCGGCCCGGGTTGGTCTTGGCCGTGCTGATCTTGGCGTCGCCAGAAATAATCAACTTCTCCCTGGCCCGCGTCGCCGCCACGTAGAGCAGCCGGCGCTCCTCGGCGGCCTGCTGCTCGGTCTCTCGCCAGGCGGCCAGGCGAAAGGCAGCCGGTTGGGCTTCGCCGTCGGTCAGGTTGAGCAGCAGCCCCAACTCCTGATCCAGGTAAAAGGGCGCGGCCCGCGCCCCGCCGCTGTAACCGGCGTCGGCCAGCACGACCACCGGGAATTCCAGCCCCTTGGCTTTATGAATGGTCATCAACTGGACCGCCCCGCCGGCTTCGGTCGGCGCTTCGCTCTGGCGGGCGCCCACGTCGCGCAGGGTCGAGATGTATTCCAGGAATTCGCCGATACTGACCAGTTCGCTGCGGTGGGCGTCGGTCAGGAGTTTATCGACGTTGCGCCGCAGCCGTTCGCCGTCGGCGACCAATCGCAGCGCGGCCGGATAGTGGGTGGCGTCCAGAAAAGCTTTGAGCAGTTGGGCCACGGTGACCCGGCCTGCCTGCCGGTGCAGCTTGGCTACCAGTTGCCGGGCAAATTCGGCCTGCTCCCGGTCAGCCGGGCTGAGGTCCGGCAGGTCGGCCAGCTTTTGCAGGCTGGCCCACAACGAGCCTGGCGTTGACCCGGCCAGGCGCAGCAGGTGCAGCCCGCCGTCGCTGAGGCCGATGGCCGGCGAACGGAGCAGCCCGGCCAGGGCCAGGTCGTCGGCCGGGTCGGCAATGGCGGCCAGGGCATTGAGCAGATCGCGGATCTCAGGCCGGTCGTAAAAACCCCGCCCGGCTACGGTCACAAAGGGGATGCCGGCCTGCTCCAGGGCGTCCTCGTAAACGCCAAAGGCGGTGCTGGCCCTAAAGAGCAGGGCTACCTCCGGCCACTCCAGTTGGCCGGCGCGGCGTAGTTCGGCCAGCCGGTTGGCCAGGCTGGCTGCGGCGGCGGCCCGCCCGGCAGCCTTGTCCTCGCCCAGCCCCAGGTGAAATTCTAGATAGGGGGGCTTCAGCTTGGGCTGGTCCCGGTGGGCCATGAGCGGGGCAAAGGGCACGTCGTAGGGGCGGTCTGGGTCATCGGCCGCGGCCATGAGCGGGGCCAGCAGCGCATTGGTCAGCTCTACCAGCGGCTGGTGGGCCCGAAAGGTCAGGTCGAAGTTGAGGCGGGTGCCGCCGGCCCGGTCGATGTCGGCCTGCACCTGGCGGAAAACGGTCACGTCGGCCCCGCGAAAGCGGTAGATCGACTGCTTGGCATCGCCGACGATGAACAAAGCTGAACCTTTGGCCGGCGAGGCCGGGGCCGTTTCATTGAAGCCGGCCAGGGCGTAAACGATCTCACGCTGGCGCTGGTTGGTGTCTTGAAATTCGTCCACCAGCAGGCTGGCCTTGATCTCTTGCTGCCAGCGGTTTCGCACCGCCTGGCAGCGGGTCAACAGTTCCACCGTCAAGGCTTCCAGGTCGTCAAAATCCAGAAGGTGGGTCTCAACTTTGTAAGCCTGGTAGATGGCCTGGGTTTGGGCAAACAGCCGCCCCACCAGCGGCAGCAGATCGGCTGTCTGTTGGTCCAACTGCCAGCGAACCGGCTTTTTGGGGTCGAGCAGGGGGCTGAGGCGCTGGTCGTAATGATCCCGCAGACTGCGCATCGCGGCGCGGGCCGCGGCCAGGTCGTCGCCGGCCCAGTTGCCCTGCTGCCCGCTGCTGGCAATGGCCTGGCGTAAGGCTGGCAGCGCGGCAAAAAAGGCCTCCCAGCGCCGCTCGGCCAGAGCAGGATGGGCTTCGGCCCAGCACGCCAACACTTCCCGGCGAGCCAGCTCCAACTTGTCGTCGGCGGCGCGGGCCTGGACTGCGGCCAGCGTGTCCAGCGACTCTTGCCAGAGCGGGTGAGCCAGTTGGCCGGCGAACCACTGCGCCAGCACCTGGCTCCAGCCGGCCAGTTGGCCCTCGGCGGTTTTGGGCAACAGGAGCGGGGCTGCCTCCAGGCGGCGGGCCAGCAGGTCGGCCAGCAGGCGGCGCAACTCGGCTTCTTTGAAAAAGTTGAACAGGGGGACGACCTCTACCTCGGTGGTCGCCCAGGCCAGCCCCTCTTCGACGGCCCGGCCTTGCCAGACCGCGCTCTGCCCCTCATCCAGCACCCCAAAGGCCGGATCGAGGCCGGCTTCGGCCGGATGAGCTCGCAAGATGGCCGCGCACAGGCTGTGGATGGTGCTGATCCGGGCGGCGTCGAGAGCGCTGAAGATCTCCTGCCAGCGGGCCTGGTCGGAAGCGGAGTCGAGCTGCTTTAGCCACGCCGTGGCCAGGCTGCGGATGCGGTTGCGCATCTCGCGGGCGGCTTTTTCGGTAAAGGTAATGGCCACCAGCGAGCGCAGCGGCGCGCCGCCTTCCAGCAGGGCCAGATACCGCCCCACCAGGGCGCGCGTTTTGCCGGAACCGGCCCCGGCGGTAACGGAGATAGCGGCCGCGGCGGTGGTAACCGCGGCCTGTTGGTCGCCGGTAAAATCAAGCAGGGAGAGGATTGAATCGATACGAGTCATTTTTGGTAATCAAGTATCAGCAATCAGGTGACGGTCACTTCAAAAGTGACCGTCACCTGTTCTCTACCATCCTTTTGGCTGGTATCGCCAGCAGAAATTAACGCCCGGACAATGGCCGGGGCAGCCGGCCGGTGGCGGGGTGGGTGGGAAGCGACCGGCTCGCACCCCGGCAATGTGCCGGAAGGCGTGAGCCAGGGCTGTTTGCAGGGCGGCGGCCACCCCGCCGGGGAACTTATCTAACTTGAGGCTGCTGGCTTTGGCCGAGCCGATGTGCCAGTAGAAGCCGTCGGCGATCTCACCCAGGGCCAGGGCGTCGCGGGCGGCCAGGGCGTACAGGGCTATTTGCAGCCGGCGGCCCTCCACCAGGTCTCGGGCGGCGATGGGCGTGGCCCCGGATTTGTAATCGATAATGCGCAGGCCACCGGCGTGCGTCCGGTCGACCCGGTCGATGAAGCCGCGCAGCCGGAACTCGTCGCCGTTGGCCTGCGCCAGCAGCGGCGGCTGATCATCCAGGCCAAAGCGCTGTTCTTGGGCCAGGGGCGCGCTGTCGGCGGTGGCCTTGGCCAGGGCGGTCAAGGTGTTGGCCAAAATCTGCTCTAACTCCGGCCGTTGCCGCCCCCACAGCGCCGTCGGGCGGAAACCGTAGACAGCCGGGGCCTGGTCAAAGACCTTTTGGGCGATGGCCGGCAGGAGGGCCAGCAAATGGTCCAGGCCGGTCTGGTCGCCGGCCTGGCGGTAGACCTGCTCCAGAATTTCGTGGTACATGCTGCCCAGGATGAAAACGTCAAACCCCTCCTCCGGCGGCTGGCGTGGGGTCAAGGCCAACGCCTGGCTCAGCCAAAAATGATGGGGGCACAGCCCATAAGCTTCCAGGCGGCTGGCGCTCCAAACGTGGCCGGGGCCGTACTCGGCCGAAAAGCGGGCGGCCAGGTGAGTCAGGTCGCCCTCGAACTCTCCCTGCGGCTCGGCGGCCAGGCGGGCCTGCAAGATGGCGGCGCTGCGGCGCAGGCGGCTCAGGGCGGCGGCCGGCAGGCCCAACCCGGCCCATTCACCTTCCGGTAAGGCCGGTTGAGCGGCGGCCCAGTCGCTCCGGGCCAACTCCTGGGGCGAGGCGACCTGGCTGAGCGGCAGGGGATCTTCCGGGCGCAGATGGATTACCGGTCCGGCGACCAACTGCTGTACCGCCGACCAGTAGGGTGAGGCTTCCCAGCTCTGGCCGTCGTCGGCCAGGTAAGGACGGCACAGCAGCAGTTGCTCACGGGCGCGGGTGACGGCCTGGTAAAACAGGCTGATCTCCTCACCGCGCAGCCGGCTTTCCAGGCCGGTCAGGCCGGCCTGGCGGAGCGCCTGCCGGTCCTCCTCTCGCAGCAGGATATCTTCCTGTTCGGGCGGGGGGAACTCCCCTTCGGCCAGGCCGATCAGGGCCACGGCCGCAAATGACAGGCCACGGGCGTTCAAGACGGTCAGGACCGGCAGGGCGGCAGCCAACGGTTTGGGCGGCGGCAGATAGTAGGCCGCGCCCTGCACCGCGCCTTGAAGCTCGGTGTAAAACTGGTCGTAGGCGACGGGCGTGTCCAGCGGCAGCGAGGCCTCGGCCAGAACCAGACCACGCAGCACATCCTTAAAGGTGCGCAGGGCGGCGATATCGCGTTGAGCGGTTGTGGTCTCGACCCTGGCCCGCTTGACCAAGCCCAAGCTGGGGCCAACTTCCGGGTCGGCCGGCTCGTCGTCCGGCCCGGTAAGTTTGGGGTCAGCGCCAATCAGCGCCTCGACAAAGCCGGCGTACTGGCGCAGGGTGGCCTGGGGCGGGGGGCTGATCCGGGCGACAAAACTCTCAAATGCCTCCAGCAGGACGTGGGCTTCGGCCAGGCTGAGCTGGTCGGGTGGTTGAAGCTCTTCATCGGCGGGCGGAGCAAAGGCGGGCGACGTTTCGCCGCGCCGCGCCGCCTGTTCCACCTGTTGGGCCAGGGCAACCCGCCACTGGTCAAGCCCATGGATTACCACTCCCTGCCGGGCTACCCGCTCCAGCCGGTCGGTCTGGCCAGGCGCGAGGTGGTCAAAATAGGGACTGCGCCAGGCGTCCAGGAGGGGGCGGCAGGCCCAATTGCCCGGAGTGTGGCCGGGGCCTAAGGGTAGGGCCAGCAGCGACATCAGGGCGGCAATGGCGGGGTTGGCCGCCAGGCGCAGCGGTTCACGCAGGTGCAGGGTCAGGCCAAATTCGGCCGCCGTCTCCTCGATAAAGGGACGGTAGGGGGTCAGGTCGCGGGCCAGTAAGGCAGCCTCAGCCGGGGCCAGCCCGTCTCTGACCAGCCGGCTTTTCAGCCAACGCAGGGCGGCCCGAACTTCCTCGGCCCGGTTTTGGGCCTCGATAAAGGTTATGGCCGGTTCCTGGCCCGCTAACAAAGGGAAGGCGGGGGCCTGGGGATTGAAGAGATAGGCTTCCAGGTGGGCCAGGGCCGGGGCAAAAGGCGTTAGCGCCGGCTGAGGCAGCGGTTCCGGGGCCAGCTTCAGGACATCGGTTAAAGCGCGGCGGGCGCGATAGAAGCGGCGCCAGGCCGGGCGAGACGTCATTCTATCCCCTTCTCCCCCCGATTTCAGGGGGAGAAGGGGGGGTGTGTCCATAGTGAGGTTAGAACTCCGATATTCACCCTCGGATTCCAGGGTGGGAAGGTCGCCGGTCAGGGTGATGATGGTCTCGGCGGCGCGGCCGGCCAGCAGGTTGAGTACGGCCAATTGGGTTGGGTTGAATTCGTCAAAGCCGTCAACGATGAGCAGCCGCAGCTCCCGGCCCAAGGCCGGTTGGCGTTCCAGGGCCCTGGCGGCCAGCCAGCCCTGCCCCTCGGTATCGGCCCAGCCGTGGGTTGAAAGCCAATCCTGGTAGGCGGCGTAAATCTCGGCCAGCTCGGTCAGCCGGGCCTCGGTCAAGGCCACCTGGGCCACGGCCGCTCTGAATTGATCGCGGTGGAGGCGAGCCCGTTTAAGCTCTTCCAACAGGCTACGCAGGAGCACCACAAAGCCCGGTTTATCGCGCAGGGGGGCGTAATAGGGCAGTTGGCCGGCATCCACCAGGCGGGCGACCAGGCTGCGGATCAGTCGATATTGGACCGGCGCCGGCAGGCGCGGCGCCGGTTGGCCGGCCCAGGCCAGCAGATCGGCGTAAAGGGCATTGAAGGTGCTTAGGTTGACCGCCAAAGCCCCGCCGCCGGCGCTCAGGCGCTGGCGAAAGGCAGTAACCTGGGCCTGGTTGGGCAAAATAACGGCAACCGGCGCCAGCGGTTCAGCGGCCCGAACCTGCCGCAGCCGCGCCAGCACGTAGGCGGTTTTGCCGTGGCCGGCCGGGGCCAGGTAAAAGTGGATGTCCACATTATCTCCCACAGCAATTCCAGCTTTTTTAGGACATCGCTATAACCCGGCCTCGGCGACCAACTCGTAACCTTTGTTGACCAAATCTTGCACGGTCTCGATCAAACTCTCGGCGGTTTCCAGGGAGGGCGGCGGAGCTTCTTCTTCGTCGTCGGCGGGTGGCGTGGTCAACTCACGGACGTGGGCCAGCCGGGCGACCAGGGCCGGCTCGAGCCGTTTGGTTTCGACCAGCTCCGCCTGAACCAGCCGGGGCGAGGGCAGCTCCGGGCCAGGCTCTCGCTCTTTGAGCAGGGCCAGGTGAGCGGTCAAGGCCCAGCCCAGGGCCTGGTTGATCGGCCGCAGCACCTCCTCGGGGAAGCCGCCTTGCAGCACCACCCGGGCCAGTTGTAGCCGCTTGTTGGCGGTCTCCAGCCCGGCGCGGGCCTTTTGAAGGCGGCGCGCCTGCTGCTCGTCGGCGCGGCGGGCCGCCGGGGCGGGCATGGCCGGGGCGCGATAGGCTTCGGCCTCCGGGTCGGCCTGCTCGACCGCGCCGCCGGTCAGGGCCATCAGGGTGCGATAGCTTTCCTGTTCCATCAGGTGCAGGCCGGGCAGCTCACCCCCGTTCGGCCCGCTATAATATTCGGCCACCATTTTTTCAATTTGCGGCCGGAGTTCGGCCGGTGAGCGGTCAACAACGACCAGGAGCTGGCCGTCGGCCGGAGCGCCGGGCAACTGCGGCGCGGCGCGCACCAGCATGATCCGGCCGGGGAAATGGGCTACCAGCCGGTCGGCCAGGCCGCGCAGGGTCGGCGCCGGAACGATAGCGGCGGGGGCGGGCGCGGCTTTGGGGGTCAGGTCCAGCTTGACCTCGACCGGTGGCGCGCCCAGCATCTCATCGATTTTTTGCATCAAGCTTTGGCCGGTATCGTGGAAGGTGATCTCGCCGGGAGCTTCTTCGGTGCCAAAGACCCCGGCAAAGACATTCCGCTTGGCGGCCAGGGTGTCGAGCATGCGCTCCTCGATGGTGTCTTTGGCCACCAGGTTGATCACATTGACGGTGTGGAGCTGGCCGTGGCGATGGGCCCGGGCGATGCGTTGATCGAGCACCGCCGGATTCCAGGGCAGGTCGAGGTTGATGACCAGGCTGGCCGCCTGCAGATTCAGGCCCACCCCGCCGGCGTCGGTGGAGAGAAAGACCTTGCACTGGTCGTCGTTGAAGAAGCGCTCGATCAGAGCGCCCCGTTTAGGGGTGGGGACGTCGCCGCTGAGGGTGACGTGGCCCAGATTCAGCCGCTCCAGCAGCGGATAGGTGAGGTAGAGCATATTGGTCCACTGGCTAAAGATGATGGCTTTATGGCCGTTGCTGGCGATCTCGTCGTCCAGGATACTGGCCAGCTCTTGCAGCTTGGGCGAGGTCCGTTCACGCTCTTTGGGCGGCAGGTCGGGGTCGTGCAGGGCCAGGGCGTTGCAGATGAGGCGCATCTTGACCAGCGCGCCCAGCAGAACTTGATGCTCTTGCGGGGTGAGGGGGCGCTGTTTGGCTTTGGCAATGAGCCGGGCGACGATGGTGCGATACTCCTCGTAGGCTTTCCACTGCGGATCGGTCATGGGCACAAAGAAGTTGTTGTCGATCCGGTCGGGCAGATCGTTCAGCACCTCATCCCGGACCCGGCGCAGGACGTAGGGTTTGATGGTAAAGCGCAGTTCGTCCAGGTTTTTATAGCCCAACACTTTGTAAGAGCTGGAGCGGGGCGAGCGCCGTTCCACCTGGAAGAAGCGCTGGTTGAAGCGCCAGAGCGGGCCGAGGATGTTCGGGTCGATGAATTGGAAGATACTGTACAGCTCATCCAGCCGGTTTTCCAGGGGTGTGCCGGTGAGCACAAAGGCGTAGGGGCTGCGCAGCCGCTTGACCGCGTCGGCGGTTTTGGTGCGCCAGTTCTTGATGCGCTGGGCTTCGTCGAGGATGATGAGATCGGGCCGCAGCCGGCCCAACTCTTCCTCGTCCCGAACGACCAGCTCGTAGTTGAGGATGGTGAAAAAGGCCGGATTGTGATAAAAACTGCGGCGGGTTTTGAGATTGCCTTCGACCACGTTGGCCGAGAAGGAGGTAAAGCGCCCGATTTCCCTGGACCATTGGTGCTTGAGCGAGGCCGGGCAAACGATCAGGACGCGCTGGATGTCGCGCAGTTGGTGCAGCAGGCTGCTGGCGGCGATAGCCTGGACCGTTTTGCCCAGGCCCATGTCGTCGGCCAGCATGGCCCGGCGACCGAAGGCCAGGTGCATGGCCCCCTGCTGCTGGTAGGGATAAAGCGGGCTGGAGAGCAGGTTGAGGGAGCGATGGCCCTGGTCGATTTGTTCCAGGAACCACTCTTTCTGGCGTTGGATAGCGTCGATATCTTGCAGTCGCTCCAGGTATTGGCCCACTTCCGGGCTAACTTGCAGGGCATTGCGCTGGCGAGCCGGCAGCGCCTCGATTTCCTGCAACAGGGCCGGCAGGGTGTGGAGGACCGCGCCGGTTAGAATGGCCTCGGCGTCGAAGTAGCGGCTGAGAATCTGGCCCAGGCTGCTGCGGCGGTCCGGCAGGGGCAGGGTAACTCGCACAGTGGTTTCCTGGGCGTGGTGCAGGTAAATTTGAGTAACCGGCGGACTCTGGGCGGCGACTTCAGCCCACTGGTCGCCCAGGTTGTCTTTGAGGTGGAGCAGCACCGCTTCGATGTGCTTGCAAGTGCCCAACAGGTTGCTTTGATAATCGGCGCAGCTACAACTGTTGAGCAGGTCGGTCAGGGAGCGGATCTGGACTTGATAGCTTTGCCCGGACAGCGAAGTCACCTGAAAAGTGCTGTAAACCGCATGGGCGTCGCGATTCTCGATCGCGGCAATGTCTTCGGTGGCTCGTTGGCGGCGGCGTTCAATTTGTTCCTGGATTGTAACCACGGGCGTACCCTCCTGGTAAATCGGCCCTCACTCCCGGCCTCTCGCCCAATCCTTCGCCCCTTTGTCAAGCTCAGGGGGTCTCAGGAGAGGTTGGGAAGAGGGGGCAAATCTGAAAACGTTATGGTAACATTTTAACACGATTAGTGGCTTTAGGCCAAGAATACCGGTAAAGTGTTATGCCTGAGTTATGGTCAATTTGGAAAAGATGTTATAATTGAGATATTTTCCAATACTTGGAGGATAATCGTGGCGAAACGGAAGCAGCAGAAACGAGATAAGCCCCTGAGTGGCCGGGGATTCTCCTGGCCGTGGCGTCAAAGAGTTGACCTGGCGGCGTTGTTTGAACAGGTGAACCGGTTGGTGGGCCAGGGGCGGGCCGCGGAGGCGGTGGCGTTGCTGGAGCCGTACCTGGAGTCTCACCCGAACGTGGCTGATATCCATTACTACCTGGGTTACGCCCGCGCTCAGTCCGGCGACATGTGGGGCAGCCTGGCCAGCTATGAGCGGGCGTTGGATTTAAGCCACAATTTGGGTTACTGGCTGCCGCTGGCTTCGCTTTATCTTGAATTGGGGCAGCACGCCCATGCCTTGCGGGCTTTTCGGGAGGTGCTCAAACACCGGCTGGAAGTGCCTGATATCAACTCGCTCTATGACGTGGTCGCCTCGTTGGAGGAGCACGTGGAAAGAACAGCCCGGCAGTTGGGTATTACGGCTGAGAAAACGGAGCAAGGGTTGCGCTTTATGGAGGCCGGCCGGCGGGCCTTGAACAGCGGCGACTTTCAAAGGGCCATAGCGGTCAATCGGAACGCCATCAAACTGTTGGGCAACTGGCCGCCGCCCCACAACAATCTCTCCCTGGCTTTATTTTTTGACGGCCAGCCGGACGAGGCCATCCAGGAGACTCGCCAGGTCTTGTCAGCCTATCCGGACAACTTGCAGGCGTTGAGCAACGCCATCCGTTATCTGGCCTGGACCGGCCGCGAGGCCGAGGCGCGGGAGTTTTGGCCCCGTCTTCAGGCCGTCGAGCCGGTGGATGCGAGCGACCGGCTGAAAAAGGCCGAAGCCGCGGCAATGCTGGGGCAGGACGAGAGCGTCTACGAGTTGCTGCAACCCCTGGCCAACGGGGGAGTGGGCCCGGGCGAGGCTCCCGGCTCCTTACACCAGATCCAATTATTCCTGGCGATTGCCGAAGCCAATACAGGCCGAACTGAGGCAGCCAAACGCCGCTTGAAAAAACTCAAAGATCGCTCCCCGTGGATCAAAGAGGTATTGGGAGCATTGCAACGCGGCCGGTCGGGACCGGGTTATGTGGACCGCTTTCCCTACTTCCACAGCACTGAAGTGATCTCACACGCCAGAATGGAGGAGTTTGTCGAGCTGGTCGGTCGCCAGGGCAAGCTGCCGGCCAAGAGGTTTCGCAGCCAGATCGAGGCGTTTGCCAAGCGCTACCCCCAACTGGTAATGGCTGCTGAAAAACTGGTCTGGGAGGAGGGGCAGCCGGAGGCGGGCATAGCCATGTTGAGCATTCTTGGCACGCCGGCGGCTTACGCGGCGTTGCGTCGCTTTGGCACCAGCCAGGCCGGCGACGATGAGTTGCGGATGCAGGCCCTGTTCAAGTTGGTCGAAGCCAAGCAGGTTGGCCCGGACGAAAAGCTGCAGGTTTGGACTCGCGGTCAATGGCAGGAAGTCCAGCTCCGTCAATATGAGATTTCCGATGAGCCGGAGGTAGCCTACTCGCCCCGGGTGGTCGATCTGTTGAACCGCGGCCTGCGCGCCTTCCAACAGCAAAAAGAGAGCGAAGCCGAACGCTTGTTCAAACAGGCGATAGAGTTGGAGCCGCGGGCTAAAGAAGCCTACAACAACCTGGCGGCCATCTATTCTCGCCGCGGCGAGATAGAGCCGGCTAAAGAGATGCTCCGGAAAGCGCTGGAGATCGATCCGACCTATGTCTTTCCGCGGGCTAACCTGGCGATGTATCTTTTGAACGACAATGATATTGAAGGCGCCGAGGCGATGTTAGCGCCTCTGGCCGACGTGACCCAATTTCAGCCGCAGGAGATGGCCTTTTACGGCTATATCCAGGCCCGTTTGCTGCTGCACAAAGAGGATTACGACGCGGCTCGTCGCAGCCTGGAGATGGCCCTGGAGATTATCCCTGATTACGAACCGGCCAAGGAGTTGCTGGAGCGGCTGGAGTTGACGGCCGAGCTGCGTTCCGGGTGGGAGTCCTTTATGGAGAAGCAGCGTGAGCGCGACCTGGCTAAACGAACCAGGCAGCAGCGCCAGTTGACCACGACTGAACCAGGCCTGACCGAGGCGCTGCCCCTTTACAGCAAAGAGGTGCTGGCGGCGATGGGCCGGGTTGTCATTCGTTGGGGCGGCTGGTCGGCTTATAAAAAGGCAGCCTTGCTCGAGCTACTGGTCGAGGAGCTGACCGACCCCGACAACTTGGCCCGGATTGTGGCTAAATTGACCGACCAGGAGCGAGAGGCGCTGCGCCAGGTTATGGCCGGGGGCGGGACAATGGCCTGGGCGGAATTCGAGCGTCGCTACGGCAACGACCTGGAGGAGTCGCCCTATTGGCAGTACCATACGCCTGAAACGGTGATGGGCCGGCTGCGCTTGCGGGGTCTGCTGGTAGAAGCGACCGTTGACGGTGAACTTTTGATTGCGGCGCCGGCTGAACTGCGCCAGCCATTGACCCAAGTGTTAGGATAATCGCGAACCCAAGAACTGCTATGACCACCCTCCTGATCGAAAATGGCTACGTCCTGACGATGGATGAGCAAGATACGGTCTATGCGCCTGGCTGGGTCTGGATCGAGGGAAGTCACATTCAGGGTGTTGGGGCGGGTGCGCCACCGGATGAGCTGGCGCACCGCACCGGCCGGGTCATCGACGCCAGCCACATGGCGGTGCTGCCGGGTCTGATCAACGGCCACACCCACCTGTCCCAGAGCTTTATGCGCGGCCTGGGCGATGACAAAAGCCTGATCGAGTGGCTCAAAAAGGTGATGTGGCCGCTGCAGGCGGCAATGACGCCCGAAGACGTTCACCTGGCCAGCCTGTTGGGGCTGGTGGAAAATCTGCGCTGCGGGGTGACCGGGCTGGTGCAGCACCACAAAATTACCACCTCGCCGGCCCACGTTGACGCTACCTTTGAAGCCGCCGAGATAGTGGGGTTGCGGTTGCGGCTGGCCCGCGGCTGGGTGGACCTGGGCGAGGCGGCCGAACCGGCGGAGACGATCATCGCCGAGATGACCCGGCTGTACAAAAGCTGGCAGCACCGGGCGCAGGGGCGGATCACGGTGAGTTTTGGGCCGATGGTGCCGTGGCGCTGTTCCGACGAGCTGATGCAGCGAACGGCGGCCCTGGCTCGGGAGTGGGGCGTGCCGACCCATATTCACGTGGCCGAGGCCGCCGATGAGATCGAGCTGATGCGGCGGCGCAACGGGCTGGGCCACATCGAGTGGCTGGAACGGCTGGGAGTGCTGGGGCCGGACTTCCAACTGGTCCACTGCGTGCACGTGGCTGAGCGGGAGATCGACATGATTGCCCGCCGCGGCGCGACGGTGGTCCACTGCCCGGTCAGCAATATGTACCTGGCGTCGGGGGCCGCGCCGGTGAGCCAGATGCTGGCCCGGGGCATCCCGGTGGCGCTGGGTACGGACGGTTCCGCCTCGCACAACTCCCAGGACCTGCTGGAGACGCTGAAGATCGCCGTGTTGCTGGCCAAAGTAAGCAGCGGCCAGGCGACGGCGATCCTGCCTCCGGCGGCGTTACGCATGGTGACCACGGCCGGGGCCAGGCTGCTAGGTCGAACTGATATCGGCCGGCTGGCGACTGAGGCCAGAGCTGACCTGACCCTGGTCAATCTGAACAACGTGCGCAGTATGCCGGTGTATCAACCGGCCAGCGCGCTGGTTTACAATGCAGTTGGCCCTGATGTGCAGACCGTCATCGTCGACGGGCGGGTACTGCTGGAACGTGGCCAGGTGACGGTGGTGGATGAAGAAGCCCTGTTGGCCGAGTGTCGAGCGGCGGCGCAGCGCTTGTTGAAACGGGCGGGGGTAGGTAATTAGGCTGCTAGGGCGCTTCGCTCTTTGGAATGAGGTTTAAGAAACACGCTCTTATTAAGCCTGCCAGCCCGTCAACCGGCTGCTGAGCCGGTTGGAGACGGACAGCAGCCGCTCACGTTGCAGCAAGGCCGCAATGCCGAGCAGCAATAACAAGAAGCCAGTGCAGCCCACCAGCAGCAGCGCCGGCAGGCCAGACAGGGCGGTAAGTGTCACGGTAATCACGCCGAGCACCACAAATACCAGCGGTGCTCCAACCAGACTACGGGAGCGCACCACCAGGCCGTAGGTCAACACGACCAGCGCTTGGGCAAACAGCACCAGGAAAAAGAGAAAGCGGCCGGTGGCTACCATCTGGATGTAGGTGGTGCTCAGCAAGATCAGTTGCGAGATCAGGCCGGTCATAAAGGCAGCCACGGGGTTGCCGGTGCGTCCCAATAGGTAATGCATAATGAAGCCCAGCAGCGCCGCCCCAATTGAATAGATCTGCGGTTGGGTGATTTCCAGCTCAAGTAACAAGATGAAATAGGCCCCCAGGTAGAGCAGAGTGGCCGGAAAGCCCAGCCAGATGTTGCGCCGGTACCAGGCCTCCAACGCAAAGAAGGTGGCCGCAACGGCCGGGCCAATCACGGCCGCAGCGCCGCCCTGAAACGGGGCCGTGAGCGAAACCAACGCTCCCAGCATTAGCCCGCTCCAGCGCAGCATCGTGGCCCACCGGTCGAACCGGCGGAACCGGGTCAACCCAAAACCGGCCCCGACATATCCCAGGGCCAGCAGGATCAACGGCATAATCCATCTGTCTTGGTCAGTATAAATTAGCCCAAAGGCCACGGCCAGCGCCAGGCTGCCGGTCGCCCCATACCCCAGGCTGGGCCTTCGGTCGGCCAGGGCAAAGAGGGCCGTATAGCCGCTAACAATGACAAACCCAATGGCCGCCCGGCCCGGTTCGTCGCTCAGGCCGGTCGCCAACAGGACCAACCCGGTCATCAGCCCAATCCCTCCCCCCAGCACCAGCGGGGGGAGATGCCAGCGGAGGTCAGCCCGAAATCCCCGCCGGGCTACCAACTGTATAGTCAGCAGCGCCAGGGCAGGCCACAACAGGATAAAGCCCGGATAGAAGCCATAGGGCTGCACGGAAGGCAGGAAAAAGAGGGCCAAATAGGCCAGCGAGCCGGCTAGTAGGGCGCTGCTCCAACTCCACCAACGGGGCCGATAGAGAGTTAAGATCAGGTACACCCCCGCCGCCGCCAGCAGACAGCCCGGGCTAACCGCCACCCGGTCGAACAAGCCTAGCAGCGGGGCCAGGGCCAGCATTGCCAGCCCGCCCATCCTCAGCGGGCGCGCGTAGGCTTGCACACGCTCTTTGGATAATCGGGCCGGTACTTCCCCCGCAATAGCTAAAAGCACGCCCCAGCCGCACATAACCGCAGCCACAACCAGGATAGAGGGCGACCCAAGTTGCAGCCACAACAAGGGCGCCGGCAGCGCGGCGGCCAGCGCCAGCCACGGAAACAACGCCAAGCTGGTGAGCCGGTGGCTGGCCACATAAAACATTGTTCCCAGCAGCCAGGTGGCGCCAATCACTAGCCACCAGCCGGCCGCCGGCAACGGCTCATCGACCAACGCCAGCAGAACCAGGACCGCCGATATGCCCAACAGGCCAAACTGCTGGATTTGGCTCAACCAGAGCAACGGTCGCGAGAAAGCCCGATCCTGCCAGCGTTGCAGCAGGGCCACCCCAACCAACCCCACCAGGGTTGCCAGCTCAAGCAGAAACAGCTCCAGGTGAACGGTCAGGTTGAACCAGCGCCCAATTTGCAGAGCGGCGGCGCTGCCGGCGCCCCACGTCAGCACGCTAAAAAAGCGTGAGGTATAAAGGATTGCGCCGCCCAGACAGACCAGACCCATTACTGAGGTGACGCCAATCCAGTAGAGTTGGGCGGTTGACCGGCTGACCTCGAATTGGTCGAGTAAAACAGCGGCGTCGATGGGCAGCAACAGCGAAAAAACCACAAATAGTACAAAACTGGCCTGGGGTAACCGCCGTTTCAGGAGCAGCGCGGCGGCCAGAAACCCCAATGTGGCCGCACCCAGCAGGGGCAGGCGCAGCTCTTCGATCGCGGCGGCCAGAATTGCCGCCGCGGCCAATACAAAAAACGCCCCCAGATACAGCGCAACCTTGATGGTGGTTTCACTCAGCAGCACCTCAGACAGCGACGGAGCCGGTTTGGCCTCACCGGGTGAGGCAGCTTTGGCGATCTCGGGCGGGTCAAATACGTAACGCTGCCGCAGCACCTCGGCCAGGGGCGACGTCAGCAAGCCATCGGCCTGCCACCGTTCAAGTTCGGACAGAATGGTTTGCCGGGCTGAGGCCGATAGGCGGCTGGTCTGGCGCTGCAGATCGCGGTAGGCTGAGGCGGTGAGCGCCGCCAGCGCAGTCTGCTGTACCACCCGGCTTGGATCGTGCGCCGCGGTTTTTTCCAGGCTGCGCAAGATCAACTCGGTTGCTGGCGTTAGCCGGCTTAAAGCCTGCACCGCGGTCAGGCGAATGTTCTCTGACTCGCTGAGCAGGTCGTGCAACAAATCATCCGGTTTTGGCTCGGGGCCGGTTTCCGGCGTTTCGGCAGAATGATGATCGTTCATGGGGCTACCCTCTCTGGTTATTGGCTGATCCTACCTTAAATATAACACGATTCCGGCGTGGCAAACACCTATCAAAAGTCAGGGTGAGCGGTTGTGATCCCAGCCCGGATCAACCCCGAGCGGCCTTGCCCCAGGGCGGCGGCGCTTTGAGCGACTCGCTGCCCCATGCCAGCACAAACGTCTGCCCAGGTAGAAACCGAGGCCGCCGGTCTAGCCGGCCATGATGATAGCTTTGATCGCGGCCCGGCGCAAGTCCTGCACCTGCTGCAGCCCCAGCCCAGATCCCAGGGGATGTTGGCAGGGAACAGGCTGATAAGTGATATTTGTCACTTGATTGATTAATCGCTATAATATAAACTCAAATTTGTTAGACAAATGCCAAATTTAGAGCGTTTACTATATTGCTGGTTTTGAACCCAGCATCCAACTGATTTCCTTTGAAACCCTCACCTGGTCGAAGAAATAGCCGTACAACTAGATGTTGAACCAGGCACCCAAGCCCTGGTTGTGCGTAAATTATTCGTGGCTAACAGCCAACCCGCCATTTATTGTCTGGATTTCATTCCCCACTATCTCATTATCCAAACCTACGCTGAATCTGAACTTCAACAGCCCATCTTCGATTTTATGAAGCAGCGTTGTGGACAGTCAACTATTCAGAACCTGGCCGAAATCATCCCGGCGGTCGCCAGTGAAGAATTGGCCACCTTGCTCAACATGGAGCCGGGACAACCATTATTGCGCATTGATGAAGTAGGCTATAACGAGGATGGTAGTCCGGTTATTTTCACTCGGGCTTACTATAAAGATCAATTTATTCGCTTCTCGGTACTACGAAAAAGAATGTAGCGTGAGTTGTAGGGGCGTTCGGCGAACGCCCTATTAAGCCACCATAACCGGGCGAATGCCATTCGCCCCTACAAAATTATACCTCAGCCAAATTGGCGTGTTGGTATTGGTTATGATCTTGGTTTCTGCCTGTAACGCAACGCATCCTATCTTCGGCAAATGGAGCACTGGGGCGCCAACTTATGATGATTTGGCCGCAGGTAACATCATTCTCCAACATCACCGGGTGGAGTAGTTAAACAATAATGAGACTCGATCATGGAAATCAAGAATAAGGTTACCCTCATCACCGGGGCGGCAATGCGGGTAGGGCGGGTGATCGCCCTGACCCTGGCCGCGAAGGGAGTCCACGTCGCCTTTACCTACCTGAGTGATGATGAACCCTGGCGGGAGACGCTGGCGGAAATTGAAGCGAAGGGGGTGCAGGGGCTGGCGCTGCCGCTCGACGTGCGCCAGGTAGAGCAGCCTAAAAAGTGCGTGGCCCAGGTAGTGGAGCAGTTTGGCCGGCTCGATATGCTGGTCAATAATGCCTCGGTCTGGCTGAAGTCGCCCTTTCTGGAGATCAGTTATGAGGCGTGGGAGGCAGCCCTGGCGATCAATCTGACCGGGCCGTTTCTATGTGCTCAGGCGGCCGCGGCCCAGATGCTGCGTCAAAAATCCGGGGTGATCATCAACATCACCGATTTGTCGGCTTACCAGACCTGGCCCCAGTATGCTCACCACGCAGCCAGCAAAGCCGGGCTGGTGGCGCTGACCCGGGTGATGGCAGCGGAGTTGGCTCCCCACGTCCGGGTCAATGCCATTGCGCCCGGTACGGTGTTGCTGCCAGACGATGCCACCCCAGAAAAACGACGCTGGGCCGAGGAGAACTCGCTGCTGAAACGGGTCGGCCGGCCGGAGGATGTGGCCAGGACGGTGGTCTTCTTAACGGAGATGGATTTTGTAACCGGGGCGGTCTATTTTGTGGATGGGGGCCGGGCGCTGGTGTGAGGAGGAGGCAGCAAGTGGCAGGTCACAGGTCACAGGTCGCAGGTTACGGGTGCAAGTTGACGGCGGAGAATCCAGAAGGGTCCATTTGTTGGTCTAGTAAGATGGCAAATCGAGACATTGTTTGCCCGGATCATCCGCAAATTGTTTCGTATAGCCAGATAGCTACAAAAACATACCTCCCCACCCTATCCAAATAGAGTAGAGGAATCGCTTGATCAACTTGATTTCATCGATTGGTCATCGAATCCTTGCCGGCCCGGTTCATTGCCTGCACGGCTGCCGCAATCTCCTCGACCTTGATGTTGGTATAGCGTCGAGTTGTCTTGGGATCCTGGTGGCCCAACGCCTCCTGAACCAGGGCCAGGTTGCCGCTAAAATCCAGCAGACCGTTGGCAAAGTAATGGCGCAGCGAGTGGGGCGACAGATCAAAGCGCCGGGCCAGGTCGGCTTGCGTCGATAACTGCTTGAACAACTGCTGGACTGAGCGGGTCGTCAATGGTAGCCGCCTGCCGGCGCTTGCGCCCCGGTCGTGGCGGCAAAAAAGCGGGTGTTGAGCTATTTTTACCAGTAGAGCCTCATCCTGCCGGCTGGTTAGATAGCTCTGAATGGCTGCCCAGGCCTCATTGTCAAAAGCTACAAAGCGGGTTTGGCGACCCTTGCCGGTGACCCAGGCCCCCTGGCGAGCCTCGTCCAGATCGGCCCGTTTGAGTTTGACCAGCTCCCCCACCCGCATCCCCGATGATTTCAAGGCCAGGATGATGGCCAGATTCCGCTGCCAGGCCAGCCATAGGCGGTGATGCGTCGCCGCAGGTAGCTCCTCAGTGAGCTGAGGCGGTGTTTTGGCCGCCTCAACCAGGGCCGCGACGATCTCGGCCGCGGGAATTTTCTGGGCAATTGGCCTGGTTTTCACGTTCGTCGCGTGTGACATTTCCTCTTTGATTCGATCATATTCGGCATAATCAAAGTGCGGTAATTGTTTTCGTATAACCAAAAAGCGCAAAAATCTACTAACCGCTAACAAATACAAAGCCCGGCTGCTCTCGGCCAGAGGGGTAGGAGCAGAGCGTTCAGATCGTTGATACCTTTGCTGGAGCAGCCAGCTCGGAAATTCCTGGAACATCTCCGGGCGCAGTTCGGCGATAGGTTGGCTTGGTGTCCAGGCTTGGCTCTCTTCAAGATATCTCTGGAAATAGGCCAGGCCATTCCGATAAGTCAACGAGGTGTGGCGAGATTGGCCGCCGCCGGCCGTCTTCAAAAACAGCTCCCGCTCACGCTCATAAGTAACCAACGGAGTTTTATCATTTTGATCGTTCATAACAACTCTACTTAATGCTTCGTATAAGGTAAATTATACGAAGCATTATATACCGTAATAGATGTTTTGCCAAATCTTACTATATCCAGTCCGAAATGTAGTCTCAGGCCAACCAGCGGATCTTATCTGACTTCTTCTACTTTAATTTGTGTGTTGCCGATAGTAATGATATCACCGGGCGAGAGCCGGGTCGGTCCGGTGATTTGCCGGCCGTTAACCAAAGTGCCGTTACCGCTGCCCTGATCGCTCAGGAGATAACTTTCCTGGCGATGCTGAATGAGGGCGTGGTAGCGCGACGATTGCGGGTCACTGAGTCGAATATCATTATCGGAGGCGCGTCCCAACCGGGTATGACTGCCCAGGGTATAACTCTGACCGACCTCTGGTCCCTGCATTACTGTCAACCGCCAACTACCGGCCGGTTGAATCATCGTGGCGTCGAATGCGCCGGGGGGTGGCGCCGCCGCAGACGAAGGAGTCGGGTACGGTGACGGTGAATAAGGTGGATACGGGCCAACTTGCGGGGGAGCATAAGCTGGCGACCAGGCCGGCTGCGCCGAAGGCAGTAACAGCAAAACCAACAGGGCCGGGAACGAGAAGAAAAAGGCCAGCAGTCCCCACAGTACGGCGCTGCGATTTTTTCTTTTGGCCACCGACACAGTGGCTATAATTATCAACAGGTTTAGCAGACCGCAGCCGCAGGTGAGCAGACATTGGGTAGAACCAATTAAGGCTTCAAGCGAACTTTCATCCATGGGTCAGGGCACACTTTCTTGGAGAGATATTGTGATGATTGGCGTCCTTTACCTGCGATTTCGAGCTGGTCTAGGGCCGTTAAGCTGCGGCAGAACCGCCTCAACGGCCTGCACCAAACGGGGCGGCACCACCACCTCCCACTGTTGATCGCTGGAAGTACGCGGTTTGGGCGGTACTTTCAGCTCGAGTAGCAGCCGGGGTGGCACGTCCGGCTCGGCCGGCAGCAAGCTGGCCCGTTTGAGGTAAGTTGTCTGGCCGTTGCCACGGAAATATTGATCGTTGGCGTAGATTTCGTGAGCGGCCATGGCAACAATACCCGGCTCGGCCTGGTGGTAGGCTGAGCGGACGGCCAGGTGATTGCCGGCGGCGACCACCCCACCCAACAATCCCCCGAACAACAGCCCGCCACCCCCACCGGCCAGGCCGTAAATCATAGCCTCTTCAAGCCCTTCGTCAAAGCCAACCATTGCCCCCACCAGCAGACCGACCAAGCCAAGGAGGAAGGCCAGGCAGCCGAATTGGATGCGCCAGTCGCCTCGCTCTTCTTGCCAGTTTGCCTCTCTGATTTCGCGCCACTCCTCCGGAGTGTAGCTCCAACGCAACAGGGGACGATCGCTGGCCAGAAAGGTTCTAATTTGGCCCAATTGCCGTAAGCCGCCCAGCCAGGCCACCATCCAGGCAATGACAAATATGGCTAACAGCCCGGTCAAGATGATGGTGGGAATGAAGAGCGCAAAATTCCCGAAGTCAAGGCTTACCAAAGCCCACAACAACAGTACCGGCACAACCAGAAGCCCGACCATCACCCCGATGGACAGCAACGCGGGCCGGTTAGGATTTCTAATCGTAGCCGGCGCCTCGCCGGGCCAGGCGCTTTGACCAGGGGCAACTTCAGATTCAAAATCAAACTCAGAGGCGTCGTCTGGCCTGAAGAGCGGGCCAAGCCGGGCGCTGCAGGTGGGGCAGGTGTTGGCCGATAGCGTCAAAGATGAACCACATTCAGGGCAAGTCGATTCGTCAAAGGACATAGCAGATTAGCCGCCTGGACTGCCGGCAAGATGACGACCCCGGCCGGTGGGAGTCCAGGTCACAAGCACCGGCCAGCCAGAAGTGTGAATATTTTCACTTCATTATAGCATAGCCGGCCGGTTATAACAACCTCACGATCGAGCAGATGATCGACACTTATACCCCTATATTGGCAAATGCCGGTCACCTAAGACTTCTGATCAAAGATGAGGGTTACTCTCCCCTATTGGGTGGGTAAGTGGTTTTGGTATAGCATATTTACTATGCGAAAGAAAATTCGTCCTAATTTTGAGGCCAATTTGTGAAAAACTTCATTGACAATTATTTCATTTTATAGTATAATGAAATAAATCGAAAGTAAAAAATAGTGTCTGAAAGCTAATGACGGTCTCAAAAGAGCTTTATCTGGAAGAACGGCGCCAGGAGATATTGCGGCAACTCAACCTTGCCGGCCGGGTTGCGGTGACTGAACTGAGCCAGCAACTGGGCGTGTCGGAGGTAACCATTCGGGCTGACCTGCAGGCTCTGGCCGAGCAAAATCTGGTCATTCGGACGCATGGCGGCGCTATTCCGCTCAGTGGCACTCTGTATGACCTGGCGCTAACCCGACGGCAGCAACAGCAAGTGCAAGAAAAAAGCCGCATCGGACAAGCTGCCGCCGCCCTGGTTCTGGATGGCGATGCCATTTTCCTCGACAGTAGTAGCACTACTCTGGCTATTGTGCCCCATCTCAAGCCGCGCCGGCAACTGACCATAGTCACCAACAGCTTGAAGGTGGCCCAGGAGTTGCAGGACATCCCCAACCTTAAAGTGGTTATGCCCGGCGGTACCCTACAGAACGACACGGCTTCGCTGATCGGCATCGATGGGCTGGAGCTGCTGCGCAAATTCAATATCCAGAAAGGTTTTTTTGGGGCGCACGGCCTGACCCTGGTCGAGGGTCTCACCGACGTCAGCGCCGAAGAAGCGGAGGTCAAACGGCAGATGGTGGCGATGTGCCGCCACACGATTGCCGTACTCGACGCCACCAAGTGGGATCGGGTCGGGCTGGCCTCCTTTGCCCAACTGGAGGACATCGATACCATCATCACCGACGGCCAAGCCCCGGCCGAGTTACTGGCTCAGGTCATGGCTTTGGGGATTGAAGTGGTGGTGGTGTGACGGTTAGTTAGTTGGTTGGTTAGCTGGTTAGGTTAGAACCTTGCAGCTTGCAACCTGTAACGTGTAACCTTACATAAACATACTCGAGGTAATAGATTTATGGCAACTGTAGTTATCATGCCCAAACAGGGCAATACCGTGGAAAGCTGTATCATCATTAGCTGGAAAAAGAAGGTCGGCGAGCCGGTGGCTGAGGGTGAAGTACTGTGCGAAGTGGAAACCGACAAGGCGCTGGTCGAGGTGGAAAGCCCGGCGACCGGCACGCTGCTGGCCCACTTCTTCCCCGAGGGCGCTGACGTACCGGTGCTGACCAATATCGCGGCCATCGGTGAGCCGGGCGAAGACGTGAGCAAGCTGCGGCCTGACGGCGGCTCAGTGGTGAGCGCGGCGGAACCGGCCCCGGCCACACCTGCCGCGGCGGCAGTTCCGGCTCCCACGCCCGCCGGCCAGCCCGACGAAATCCTGCGAATTTCCCCCCGAGCCAGGAAGCTGGCCAAAGAGAAAGGGATCGCCGTGAGCGAACTCCAGGGCAGCGGGCCACTGGGTCGAATTGTCGAGCGGGATGTGCAGGCGGCGATCGCCCGGCAGCCGGTGATGACTCCGCTGGCCCGGACGATGATGGCCCAGGGCGGCTACGCCGTGCCGCCGCAGGGTTCGGGCGTGAGCGGCCGGATCATGGCCGGCGACCTGACCCCGGTTGTCGCTCCGGCCGAGCAGCCCACCCCGGCCGATGAGGTCGAGATCATCCCGGTCAAGGGCGTGCGCAAGCTCATTGCTACCCGGATGCTGGAGTCGCTGCAAACCACGGCCCAGCTCACCCTCAACGCCTCAGCCGATGCCCGGGCTTTGCTGGCCTATCGCCAGCAGCTCAAGCAGAGTGACGAGGCTTTGGGCCTGCAAAAAGTCACCATCAACGACCTGATTTTGCTGGCCGTCTCCAGAGTTCTGCCGCTCCACTCTGACCTGAATGCGCTGTTCAAAGAGGAAACCATCTATCGCTACCGGGAGGTTCACCTGGGCGTGGCCGTCGATACCCCGCGCGGGCTGATGGTGCCCAAGATTCGGCGGGCCAACCGGCTCAGCCTGAAGCAGATCGCAATGGAGAGCAAACGGCTGGCCACAGCCTGCCTGGAGGGCAAAATCAACCCCGACGAGTTGAGCGGCGGCACCTTTACCGTGACCAACCTGGGCAACCTGGGGGTCGAGAGTTTTACGCCGGTGCTAAACCCGCCGGAGGTAGCCATCCTGGGCGTCGGCAACATCAATTTGAAGCCGGTCGAGGTCGAGGGTGTGTTCGAGTTTATCCCCCACCTCAGCCTGTCGCTAACCATTAATCACCAAGTCGTCGACGGCGCGCCGGCGGCTCGCTTTTTGCAGGCGCTGGCCCAGGGGTTGGCCGACATCCAATTGCTGCTAGCGCTGTGACAGTGGCAAGTGACAAGTAACAGGTGGCATGTGGCAGGTATAGATGTTCAGAAAAAGATTCGTGCTCAGAAACCCGTTTTCTCGGAGAAAACGGGTTTCTATAAGGTTGGCAGGTCGCAAGTCGCGCCCCTGCACCCCTGCACCCCTGCCCCTCTGCCACCTGCAACCTGCGACTTGCAACCTGCGACTTGTAATCAAACGAGACAAAACAAACAAGGAAGAAAACAATGACCAAGCTAATCACAATTGACCCAACGGAAGCCCGGCAAAAGGGCGTGATCAAGAGCGTCGAAATTCCGCTCAATGCGTATGAGGCTGATCCCAAAGCCGAAGCAAAGAAATATGGCGCGGAGAACCTGGTGCGTATCTACCGGGATATGGTTTTTATCCGGGAGTTCGAAACGATGCTCGACCGGATCAAAAAAGAAGGCGTGTACGAAGGCATCGAGTACAATCACAAAGGGCCGGCCCACCTGTCCATCGGCCAGGAGTCGGCCGCAGTCGGCCAGGCTTATCACCTGACCCCCGACGATTTCATCTTTGGCTCCCACCGCAGCCACGGCGAGATTCTGGCCAAGAGTTTCTCGGCTATCGAGAAGTTGAGCGATCAAGAGCTGCTCAACATTATGGAGAATTATAATGAGGGTGCGACCCTGCGGGTGGTGGAGAAGTTCAGCAGCAACGGCAACGTCAAGGGGCTGGCCGTCTATTACGCTCTGTACGGCACCCTGGCCGAAATCTTTGGCCGGGCCTACGGTTTCAACAAAGGCATGGGCGGCTCGATGCACGCTTTCTTTCCGCCGTTCGGAGTAATGCCCAACAACGCCATCGTCGGCGGCTCGGGCGATATTGCCGTAGGCGCGGCCCTGTTCAAGCGGGTCAACCGCAAGCCGGGCATCGTCATCGCCAATATCGGCGACGCCTCCATGGGCTGCGGCCCGGTGTGGGAGGGCATTACCTTTGCGGCGATGGACCAGTACCGCAAGTTGTGGCCCAAAGAGATCGGCGGCGCGCCGCCCATGCTGTTCAACTTTATGAACAACTTCTACGGCATGGGCGGCCAGCCCAAGGGTGAAACGATGGGCTTCGATATCCTGGCCCGCGTGGGCCTGGGGGTCAACCCTGAAGCGATGCACGCCGAGCGGGTCGATGGCTACAATCCGCTGGCCGTGGCCGACGCCATCGAGCGGAAAAAGCAGATTTTGCTGGACGGTCGCGGGCCGGTGCTGCTGGATACGGTTACCTACCGCTACTCCGGCCACTCCCCCTCCGACGCGATGGCCTACCGTGAGAAGGAAGAACTGGAGATGTGGCGACAGCACGACGCCATTATCAACTTTGGCGAATACCTCAAGGAAAATGGGCACGCTACCGCCGAGCAACTGGCCGCCATCCAGGCCGACGCCGTCGAGAAGATCGTCAAGGTGACCCAGGCGGCGGTGTCGCTGGAGATTTCGCCCCGGGTGGATACCAGCGTCGATACGATTGGGGCGATGATGTTCTCTAACCAGTTCAAAGAGCGTATGGCCGAGGGCGAACCGGAGGTGCTCCAACCCAAAGCGGAGAGCCGGCTGAAGGTAACCCAGGCCAAGCATCGCTTTGGTCTCGATGCCGAGGGTAAACCGCTGCCCAAACTCAAAACCCTGACCTACGCCGAGGCTCTGTTCGAGGCGATGATCCACCGCTTCTATGAAGACCCAACTATGGTCGCCTATGGCGAGGAAAACCGGGATTGGGGCGGCGCGTTTGGCGTGTATCGGGGGTTAACCGAAGCCCTGCCCTATCATCGCCTGTTCAACAGCCCGATTTCGGAAGGGGCGATTGTGGGTACGGCCGTTGGGTACGCTCTATGCGGCGGCCGGGTGGTGCCGGAATTGATGTATTGCGATTTTATGGGCCGGGCAGGCGACGAGCTGTTCAACCAGATGTCCAAGTGGCAGGCGATGTCGGCCGGGGTGCTGACCATGCCGCTGGTGCTGCGGGTGTCGGTGGGGGCCAAATACGGGGCGCAACACTCCCAGGACTGGACATCGATTGTGGCCCACATCCCCGGCCTCAAGGTCTACTTCCCGGCGACCGCTTACGACGCCAAAGGTATGCTCAACCTGGCCCTGCGCGGCACCGACCCGGTGGTCTTCTTTGAGAGCCAGCGGTTATATTCGGAGCCGGAAACGCTGGTTGAAGGTGGCGTGCCGGTGGAGTATTACGAGGTCGAAGAAGGCGAGCCGGCCATCCGGCGCCCGGGTAAAGATTTCACTATCATCACGATTGGGGCGACCCTGTACCGGGCCATCGAGGCGGCGCAGGAGTTGGAGCAGAAGTATGGCTTCAGCGCCGAGGTGATCGACGCCCGCTTCATCAACCCGCTCAACTACGATAAAATCCTGGCCTCGGTGAAGAAGACAGGCAAAGTGCTGCTGGCTTCTGACGCCTGCGAGCGAGGCTCCTTTATGCACACCATGGCCTCGAATATCACCCAACTGGCCTTTGATACCCTGGATGCGCCAGTGGCTGTGGTCGGTTCGCGCAACTGGATTACCCCGGCGGCCGAACTGGAGGATGCCTTCTTCCCGCAAAAAGAGTGGCTGCTCGACACTATCCACGAGCGTATCCTGCCCCTGCCGGGCCACCAGGTGACCACCATCCAGACCAATGAGGAGATTCTCCGGCGCAATCGCCTGGGGGTTTAGTTCCAATACTTTTCAAATAAGCGATTGAAATCGCTTCTTCAGGGCCAAAGCCAGCCGTCCACGCAGGTGGACGGGGCTTTTTGTCCGCGCAGGCGGACATCACGGCGTAGCCCTCCAGGTACGGTTTTAACCGCGCCCTTAGAAAAGTATTGGGTTTAGTTCCAGTCTGGTCCAAAAATTATGTACCAAAAAACAGCCCCGACGCGGGGGCTGTTTTTATGACCAACAAGAGGTGCGTTCAGAATTTTAGATGGATCAGGTGACCGGCACTTCCAAAGTGCCGGTCACCTAACATGAGAAAGCTTCGGCAGGGCTTGTGAATAAATTACTTGTAACCGTTCAGGGGTAAAAACCCTGGATGGCTTAATCGGGGATGAGTGTATGG
>CAYNLK010000054.1:26584-40226 GCA_964398055.1 uncultured Caldilineaceae bacterium | reverse complement strand
AACCGCCACTCATCCTGCACCGCTACCCTCTGGGCCAACTGCTGAATCTCACCGGTCGCGGCCACACTGCCCAGGAAGAGTAAAAAACCGAAGCTACCCAGGGCAACCAGAAAGAGTAAAATCAAAGCCAGGCGCATCACCAAGCCCCGCCTGACCCAGCGCTTAACGAATGGACGTACCGCCGCCGCCAGCGCCAGTGAGACCAGGACGTATATGACGACTATGCGGAACTGCCACAGCGCCGCCAGGGCCAGCAGCGTGGTCATAACCGCCGTACCGAACCAGACCAACTGCTTCGTCATGGCGCACCCGAACTATCGATCTGGGCCAGCAGCGAATCGAGGTCAGTGGTAATGGCCTCAATCTCATCCAGCACCTGGTCGGTCTGCTTGATCTCTAGATCCGAGCCCCCCTTCTTAAGCCGGGCCTGCCGGCGCAGGTCTTGCGCCAGGTCTTGCGCTTCATAGCGCAGCCGGCTGGCATAGTCGCGGCCGGTCGAGACCTCCGGCTCGAGTGCGGCTGGACCAAAGACGAAGCGATCCAGTAAGAGCTGAATAAGCGCCGCCATGGGAATCGCCATCAGCGCGCCGGCCAGACCGAGTAAAGAGCTAAAGGCAAAAAATGCCAGCATGGAGACGAAGGGATTGACCCCGACCGACCTGTTCATGACCCGCGGCACCAGCAGGTTGTTTTCCAACTGCTGAATAACAACCGTGGCGACGATGACCCAAACCAGCTTGTCAGGCCCTAAAGACAGGCCAACCAGCGCCGCCGGAATGGCTCCCAGCAGCGGCCCAATCATTGGTACGGCCTCCATTACCCCGGCAATAAACGCCAGAACCAGGACATTGGGCAAGCCGATGAGCCAATAGGCCACCAACGCCATCAGGCCGATGATCAGGCACAGGATGGCTTGTCCGGCGACGTAGGAACTGACCTTTGTTTCCATGGCTGAGATAAGTTCGCGCATACTCTCGCGCTGGCCTATGGGGACCAGCGGCAACAATGAGCGGATGGTGCGCGGCCCATCGAGCGTCCAGTAAAAGGCCAATAGCAGAATAGCCGTGACCGTAAAGAGGACTTGAGCCGCCGAGGCCGCGTACCCCAGTACTTGCCCGGCTAAATCCAGCAGTTGCTGTTCCGTTTGCTGAACCGCCCCCTGGCCTGAGAGGGTAATGGGCAGGAACTCACCTAAACGCCCAAGCCATTGATTAGGATAATTGACGATCCACTCGCGCAGGTTTTGGTAATAGCCCGGCACTGCGGCCACAATCGTTACGCTTTGCTCGGCAACCAACGGGAATAACAACAGCCCGAAACCAATGAGCAAGGCGAGTAGCAGGAGGTAGACCAGAATGACTCCCACGATCCGGGGAAGCCCTCGCCGGTGCAGCCAGGCTACGGCTGGCCTGATGACCGTACCCATGACGATGGCGATCAACAAGATAAAAACAACTTGGTAAAACCGATAGAGCAACCAGAAGCTAAAGACGACAGCAACGAGGACAAGCGTCGCCCACACGACCCGTCGAAAGGTCCAGTTATATAGTTGCGAAGATGGATGGAGCGCCATGCTTGCTCTATCGTTTCAGCATAGTGGGGGTCAATTAGCCGCGGCGGCCTTGCAACACGTTCACCACAATTACGATCAGCGCGATCACTAACAGAAGGTGAATAAGTCCCCCACCGACATTAGTCAAGAAGCCCAGCAACCACAAAACCACCAGAATTACTACAATTGTCCATAACATTGGAATACCTCCTTAAGTTTTTAGAGTGAAAATTATAAATTGTCATACCACTTACAACTTGGCCAGTACTTGCGCTTTCTGCTCCTGGAATTCTTTTTCCGTCAATAGCCCCTGTCCCCGCAAATCGTCTAACTGCTCAATCGGCCCGGCGATATCTACCTCTGAGCGCTGCCCCAAGCCAGCCTGACCGTGTTCCAGTTTCTCTTTTGCATCCAGCATAGCCGTCTTCAAGCGGATCGGCTGCCCGACATGAGTGAACCGATTGACCCCCAACTCGCTGGCGGTCAGAATTTCAAGGTCCCCATAATCCAACAGCCGCCCCCCCAGGATTGGTCCAGTTTGACGTCATTGACCTTTTCCAAAGAGGAATCGGTCACTTCTTTATTGAATACCCCGGAGATTTGGATCACTCGCCAGTCGGTGACGATATATTGCCGGCCCGTCCAGATGATAACATTCCGCAGCAGGCCCAGTAAGGGCAGGATGAGCAAGAGGTAGGCCAGGGGAACCACCAGCGACTGGGGCAGCCAGATGCGCCAGATGAGGGTAATCAGGATGACCATGCCCAAGGCCAGCACGCTTTTGGCCAGGATTTGACCGAGCAGGATCAGCCAATGTTGGCGGGTGACAAAGACAATGTGTTCATTTTCTCCCAGCATGTTCTTAAGATAATTATCTGTCATTTCAGTTGCCTCCCCAATACAGCTTGGTAGTCAGTCGTCGTCTAACCTTTTGCCTCAGCCTCGAGCAGATCCAACCGGGCGTAGTAGTCTTGAATCTCTTTCAGGTGCGCCCAGGCAATTTTTCCCGTGAGCGCCAGGTCATCACCGGTCACATTGGTCTCCGGGTCAATCGCGCCATGTTCAAGCTCTACCTCGAGCCCACGCCGAAACTGCTCCAAGTCGACTTTTGTCCAATCAAGCCCGAGCTGCATTCCTACTGCGCGAGCTTCCTGAGCTGAGAATTGTCGTTTGTTGCTCATATGATCCTCACCTTTCGGGTCTTTGGGAATTTCCGGGGGTAGGGGCAGGTCTTGCCGAAGGCGCCCTGGGGCGACCACACACTTGCACCTGCGCTGCACGCAGCGTACGGATGCAGGTGAGGGTTCGCCCTTACATCTTGGGGTACGCCCAGCGCCCGGCAAATCCTGAAGAACCCTATCCCGTAGCCCCCTCAGTTTGATTGGCCAGGTAGTTCTCCAGGCCCATCTGCTGGAACTGCACCCGCTGCTTCTCCGCCCAGTCGCCATGCCCCTCTTCCATCTTGAGAATATTCGTCAGCAAGTCGGCGGTGGCCTGGTCCTCCACCTCATGCGCCAGGCGGATGGCGGCATTGTAGGCCCGTGCGGCCGCCAGCTCGGCCTCCTGATCACGGCCAATCATTTCTAACACGGTCTGGCCGATTTGGATCGGGTTGAGCTTGGAGACGTCCGGCTCACCTTCCAGGAAGATGATCCGCTGGATGAGCCACTCGGCGTGGTGCATCTCGTCGCGGGCCTGCTGCTCGATGGCTTGGTGAAGTTTATCGTAGCCCCAGTTGTCGCACATCTCGGAGTGGACCATATATTGGCTGATGGCCGTTAGCTCATCCGCCAGAAGTTGGTTTAGCACCGCCACCAGCTTTTCGTTGCCTTTCATGGTTCGTTCCTTTCCTGATTTCTTTGGATTGAGAAATTTAGCTAACCGTACCTTACGGCGCTGTCCGCTTTATTGAAACCAACCGCTTCAACAACTCTATCTTTACTCTGGCTTACCGCCTGGATGAGGCTGTATTAGGCGGGTTGAGTTGCCAGCAACAAGGAGTCAATTTCTCCGATCGCTTCGGTTGTGGAGACGCCAGCCGCTGCCGCCCATTCTTGCGAGAGACTTTCCCGCGTCTTCTGCAAAGTGGTCGTGTCTGCCCGGTTTAAGGGTTCACGCCAACCCCAGGCGGTTAGATCTCGCATCACTTCGCACACACCCTGAAATGAGCCCTGAGTCAAGCGGCTGACCAGCTCCAGATGTCGTTGCTGGAGGTCTGTATTCAGGAGAACAGGAGGTCTTTTTAACAAGTCGCGGTAATGGTCCAGATCGCTCTTGGCCGTTACCAGCCGAAGACCGGTAACCTCCTGAGCATCTACTCGTATCCACATAGTATGCTTGAGTCGAACGACTTTGTAATACGGACGCGTCTCTTCGTCAGAAAGCGATTTTTCCTCGATCTCGACAATGTGGCCTAGTCCGAAGGCCGGATGAACAACAAGGTCACCAATATTGAGTTGCATAAGACCCTCCTGATCTACCCTCAATATTAGGATAACCGATCTGAGTTCTGAAAACTATCAGCGGAAATCTGATTTTTTTGTAAGGGTTAGACTGATGCCTTTGTAAGTATTTGCCTTACAATTTGGCAGAGGATTGGGACCACCCGGGAGCGGGGGTGCAGAGGAGCAAGAATTAAAATCTACAGACTCAGTAGATCACAATCTTGCTGTAGAGCGGCAGCCCTATGCCGCCTGCTACGCTGAATCTGTGATCTACTGAGACTGCGAAACGCGCAGATCCTCGCAGGTTTCTTTTTTTATCGGCGCGCTTTGCGTCTGCGGGGCAATTTAACCGGATAGGACAGAGGCATTACTCGATCAAGCCGTTCTCAATGACGTAACGGATCAACTCGGCGTTGGTTTTTAAATTCAACTTTTCCATGAGACGGGTGCGGTAGGTGCTGACGGTCTTGGCGCTCAGCGATAGCTCCTCGGCAATTTCTGCAAGTGTTTTCCCGCTGGCCATCATTTGCATCACCTGGAACTCGCGGTCGGACAATGCTTTGTGTCGTGGCCGATCGGAGGTGGCGTCCAGGCCGGCGGCCAGGCTTTCGGCCAGGCTTGAGCTGATGTATTTGCCGCCGCCTACCACTTTACGGATGGCTTTGACCAGTTCAGACGGCGCATTTTCTTTGGTTAAGTAGCCGGACGCGCCGGCTCTGAGTACGCGCACCGCAAACTGTTCCTCGGCATGGATGCTGAGGACCAGCACCGGCAGGTCGGGCTGTTCGTGTTTCAGCTCCTTGAGGATATCGAACCCGCTGCGGTCGGGCATAGTAATATCCAGTACCAGCACATCCCAACCTCCCACTCGAACTTGATCCAACGCTTCTTGGCTGTTGACGGCCTCACCGGCCACCTCCATATCGGGAATGCCCGACAGTATCTGCCGCAGCCCCTGACGCACAATCGGGTGATCATCGGCGATGAGTACTTTGATCATGTGATCCCTTCGAACATTTGCTCATTGTTCATTGTTAACGGCAACCTGACCGTGACGGTGGTGCCTTTACCCGGCGTACTCTGAAAATGAACCTCACCCGCCCGCAGCCTGGCCCGTTCCTGCATCCCCAGCAGGCCAATCGATTTGGGACTGTGGATGTCACTGTCGGTAATGCCTCGCCCATTATCCCGTACCTGGAGGGTTAGAAATGTGGCGTTTTCTTCTATACTTACCTCAATCCGGGTGGCTTGGGCATGCCGGGTCACGTTAGTGAGAATCTCTTGAAAGATGCGGAAGACTGTGGTCGCTCCATCGGCATCCAGGGTTGTTTCTTCCGGGGCGCGGATAAGTTTACTCTTAATGCCTGAACGGGTTTGAAATTCCTGAAGCTGCCATTCAATAGTCGCCACCAGGCTAAGATCTAGAATGCCCGGCCGCAACTCTGTGGCAATTCGGCGCACGGCCTGGACGATAATATCAATCAGATCCGACATCGCCCGGGTTTTTTCCAGCAGGGCTGGCTGCTGTTGATCCAAATGCTTTTGCAACCAGGCTACATCCATTTTTAGTCCGGTTAAGGCTTGCCCAAGTTCGTCGTGGATCACCCGGGCAAGGTGAGTGCGTTCTTCTTCTCTAACTGACTGCAAGCGAGCAGATAGTTCGCGCAGCTGTTCGGTTGAACGGCGGAATTCATCCTCCTTACTCAGTCGGTCGGAAATTTCATGTTCCAGGCTGGTATTGGTGGCCAGGAGTTGCCCGGTGATTTGGGTCAGGCGCGCTTCCAACTCGGCAATCATCGCTGGGGATACCTGGTGTTGGTCGGTTAGGTTATTTTTTGGGGCTCGCGACAACGGTTCCATACTGTAATTATAGCTTGAAGGTGTCTATAAAGATATAAATGCGGTCTTGTTTGGGCCAATCTGGATATGGTTGCAGAGATAATTTTGGTTTCCAGTACCGTTATTTGTGCGCACCTAAAGTCACGCAAGGATATATGCAACTAAGTTATTCAATCAGACCTAAGTTTTTATAGTGTCATTTGTAGTAGTTAGTAGTAGAGGGTGTGGATATGTGGATAGGCGAAGTCAAACAAAAGGGAAGACACCACATTTAGGGGTTGAGACTTGGGCAAAGCCGTTATCTTGGTTAGGGAGGTAATGAAAACTCGAAGGTCAGGCCGGGATAAGTTGAGGAAAAGAGCGCAAACAAATTGGAAAATTTTTGTCAAATCAGCCAGATTCAATATCTTGGGGAGGAGTTGACGAAGCCCCAAGATATTGTGGTTTAAAATTTCATTGCCAAAAAATTTAAGAAAGATTTAATAGTTATCCCCAAATCAAGTTACTTATCCACAGTAATAGCTGAGTTATCCACAAAAGTTATGTTAAAATAAATTAACAGTTGTTAGATTTTGTCAAACAGTAGGCCTGGGTACACCGCCAATTCTTAGCACACTGTCCAAAATTAGCCGGTTAATATGTTCAAACTTAGCCCCAAGAGTCAACCGATCAGCCGCAACTTATCCACAAAAACCCCTGTTTCCAGGCCATTTATCCACAGTTATCCGGCAGGTTATCAACAATCAGGGTTGCAGAAGTGATTTGGCCGCCATCGCCGCGCCGATGATCCCGGCGTCGTTACGCATTTTGGCCGGTACGATCTCGGACTTGGTTTTTAGATAGGGAAAGAATTTATCGTGTTTTTTGCTGACCCCGCCGCCAATAATGAACAGGTCGGGCGAAAAGAGGATTTCCATGTGCGCCAGAAATTCATTGACCCGCGCCGCCCACTCTGCCCAGGTCAGCTCTTTGTCTTTGCGCACGCGGTCGGCGGCCCGATCCTCGGCGTCTTTGCCGCGGATATCCAGATGGCCAAACTCGGTGTTGGGCACAAGCTGACCGTTGTAAAAAACGGCGCTGCCGACGCCGGTCCCGAAGGTCAAGATGATGACCACGCCGGCGTGACCCTGGCCGGCGCCAAAGTCCATCTCCGCCAGGCCGGCCGCATCGGCATCGTTGATCAATCTGACCGGGCAGCCGGTTTTCGCCTCCATTAACTTTTCGCCGTTGGCGCCGATCCAGGATTTGTCCACGTTGGCCGCGCTGTAAGCCACCCCGCCCTTAATAACCGCCGGGAAGGTGCAGCCAATGGCTCCCTCCCAGTCGAAATGTTGGGCAATCTGCGCCACAACCTCAGCCACCGCCTCCGGCACGGACGGTTGGGGGGTGGCAATACGATGCCGTTCAGTCATCAGTACCCCTGTTTCAATGTTGACTGGCGCGCCCTTGATCCCGGAACCACCAATGTCAATGCCTAGAATTTGCATAAGTTCCTCCCATCGACTTTGGTTGATTTTAACCTGAATCAATGTTCCTGGCAAGCAAAAATGTTGGCCCGCGGCGGTTGGTTGAAGGAAGCCCTGCCCGCGGCGTATAATACAAATTAGAGTAAGCAATTTAGAATGGTCTCTATTGATTTGAGGATGATGGCTCTTTGAATAGAAAAAGAATGGCCAGGTATAACCTGGCATTACTGTTAACAGTTATCTTTCTGGCTGTTGGTTTGTGGGAGGCCAGCAACGGTATGGAGTTAATCATGGCTGCCCCATCGACCCAGGACAGCCTGCCAACCCGCACCCCCACCCCTCGACCGGCAGCGACCTGGACCCGCCAACCTACGGTTGCGCCTACCCCGGTTGCCCAAATCTGGGTGGGTCGTCTGGCCAGTAACACCCTGGGCGTGACCGAGGGCGCCGGCTCGATTTTTCGAGTGAAGGTTGATGGTCTCATCGGTGTGCGGATCGAGCTGCGCAGCGGCGACTTTTTGATGTACGCCGAGTCGGGTAGTAAGCCGGAGTACGGTCCCTACACCGCCGAGTTTGCCCCGGTCAGCAAAGGTACGTGGCTGGTGAGTGTCCCCTCGCTGGGGGCCAGCCTGCCGGTGGAAGCCGACGGCTATAATCTGGCGGTCGTTGAATTTAGCCAGATTCCGGCGGCGGCGGTGACCCAGGCCGCCCAGCCGTCGCCAACCGCCACACCCCTGGCCGGGCAGATTTGGGAAGGCCGCCTGGTAGAGGAGAAGTGGGGCATCGGCGCGCCGTTTGCTCGTCTGTTAGTGCAGGTGACGGGGCTGAGCGGCCACCCGGTACGATTGGCCACCCTGGTCGAAGAGATCAACACCGCTCCCACCGGTCAAAAGCCGGACGAGTTAGGCCCGGATGTGGTCGAGTTTACCGGTTTAACCCCGGGCCGGTACATTATCGAGCCGGTAGGGTTGAATAGCCGGTTTGAAGTTGAGCTAAAGAGCAACACTGAAACTCGGGTTCAATTTTTCACCGTCTTGCCCACCCCGATGCCTACCTCTACTGCTACGGCAATCCCCGCGCTCCCACCCTTGCCTACCTTCACCCCTGCTCCACCAACCCTGACGCCGTCCCCCACGGTCAGCCCGACCCCCACCCTGACGCCTTTGCCCACCGCCACCGCTACGCCGCAGCCCACGCCAACCCCGCTAACGCGCTGGCTGGGCGCGGTGACCGAACGGGTCGAAACCGGCGGCGCGGCCCCGGCGCTGACCGTTCAGGTCTTGGGCATCGAAGGGCTGCCGGTTCGCTTGCAGGCGATTGATGGGCTTGAGGTGGAACGGCGTTGCATCACCGGGCGGGGTTCAGCCGGGCAGGATAGCTGTACTTTTGCGGATCTAACGCCCGGCCACTACCTGGTCAGCCCGGAGGGGCTGAGTGTGAGTTTGCCGGTCGCCGTTTGGCCGCAGGGGCAGGTCAAAGTAATGTTTGATGTGGAAGTGCTGCCGTCCGGGATAACCGGCTGGCAGGCCCGGCTGCTCAAGAATACCAACGGTTCTATCGCCACCCCCCAGCGTGAGGCGACTATCCGGGTGCGCCTGGCCGGTCGACCTGGCCAGGTTGTGGCCTTACGCTCGGCCCGGGGTGCGGAGCGCTTTTGTGAAGTTGCCCCAAATCCGGTCTTGGGCGCGTTAGCCTGCGAGTTTGGCCAGCTTGGGCCGGGTGTCTACCAGGTCGAGGCCGTCAATACCGGCGCCGGCCGGCGCCTGTTTGTCGATGGGGCCGGCCTGGCAGAAATTGACTTCGCGCCCGCGGCGGCGCCGACCCCGGCTGAAACGCCGCTGATTGTTGGCCGGGGGGCCTTACCAGAGCAACTGCCGGCCACGGCGACCCCGGTTGTGGTTGTTCAGTTGACTTTGCCGACAGCTACGGCCGTGCCCTTTTTCCCCACTCCAACCCCCTCACCGACTCCCCCCCTGCCCACCCCGACAGCGGCCTTTGCCTGGCAGGGGCGGGTGGCGGAAACAGTTGACCGGGTTAGCGGCACCATCGGGGTGCGGGCGGTTGGGCTTAAAGATCATCCGGTCATCTTGCGCAGCGGCACCTGGCAAAGCGGCGTGCAACTGACCGGCAGCAAGATAGAGTTGGGCGAGTATGCGGTCGAGTTTGGCGGCCTGGCCCAGGGGGAGTATATCGTCGAGTTGGTCGGCCTGGCCGAGTTACCGGTCAATCTGGGGCCTGATCAGTTTCTGCTGGTCGAGTTTCGCTACGATTTTGTTGACCCACCCTAACTCAGAAATCAAACACCGCTGCCAGGGAAACTTACAGCGGTGTTTGATAGAAACTTATATGGTTTTATTGGCGGCTTCAATCTTATTCTTCAACCTGAACGGTTTCGCGTAGTTGGGATTTGAGGGCCGCAATCTGGTCGGTGATGTTGCGGATCTTGGCGAATAGAGGCTCATTGGCTTTGATGCCTTCATTGATCAGGAAGGCGGCGCTTTCGGAACGGCTCTTGGTGATATCCGCCTCAACCAGCATATCAAGGTAGGCCAGGCTGTCATCATTCACCCGGACCATGACCACGTTGGCCCGATCCTGCAGGGCGCTGCTGAGGGCTTTGCCGATATTTTCCGTAATCGTCTCAACCTGCCGGATGGCCTCGTTGATGGTCTTGCTGGCCGAGCTTTTGGCGCTGCTGGCGGCGCGCTTGGCTTCTTCGACCTTTTCTTCAAACACCTCTGACGCTTTTTCCACCACTTCCTCGGTCGCTTCTTTCAATTCTTCCACCGACTCTTGAGAATTCTTGGTCTCTACCATTTTTTAACTCCTTTTTCATAATATTTTTGTAATTTGTATTGAAATTACGTGTAATTTTGATAGATTATATCATAAAAGTATCTTCTTGTCAATCCTGTTGCGAGTAAATCGTTGTACTCTAATGTCTTGTAAGGAACAATCTCACTATCTGATAATCTATACGACCGGCTGACCAGAAAGTCGCGCCGTTCTTGCCAAAATCGTGACCACCGGGCTATGATTCCCTTGATGAATCGACCGGTCGATAATTCCAAAGAAGAAATAACCCAAAGCCACCCCCCTTCGCTTTGGCAATCTATCGTTTTGCTTATCATTTTTGCGTTTGGAGTGGTCATTTTGTTTGGAGCGATGGTTTATCTGTTGCTGAGCGGCGCCGAGCAGCTAGGCCTGCCGCTCATCTTCCATATCGCCATTTTTGTGGTCGTCTCGGGGGTTTTTGCCTGGCTGCTCAAACGCATCACCGACCTCGGCTCAAGCATGAGCCGGCATTGGTTTTCGGAGGATGATGATCATTAACCAGTTGCAATTGATCCAACGCGTCCTTCAATCCCCTGGCTGCCTGCCCCGTACCACTTGCTTTTGGCTTCTGGTCATTGGCCTGCTGCTGGTTGGTTGCGAACCGGGACTGAGCAGCTTCGGCTTTGGCTCGACCGACGCTACTCCCACCCCCACGCCAACGCCTCTACCCACCCCGGTGCGGCTGTTCCAATCGACAATATCGGCCGATGGCGAGGTGGTGCTGCCGCTGCCGCCCCAGACTTTTGCTTTTCAGTCAGCCGGGGTGAGCGCCACCCTCGAAGAGGTCTATGTCAGACCCGGTCAGGTGGTCAATCAGGGGGAGTTGTTAGCCAAGATCGACGACACCGACTTGCGGAATACGCTCAAAAGAGCCGAGGCGAACCTTGCCTCGCTGCAGGCTCAAATAGCCAGTGAAGAAGCGCCGGCGCTGGCCGGCGATGTCGCCGAGGCTCAGGCCAGTCTGGACGCGGCTCAGACTGAGCTGGAGCGGTTGCTGAGTTTGCCCTCCGACGAGGCTATCACCCAGGCCGCGGCCGACCTGCGGCTGCGGGAGATCGAGCTGCGGCAGGCCCAGGAAGCCTATGATGCCGTGGCCTATGCCGAAGGGATCGGTATGTCGCCCCAGGCCGCCGAACTCCAGCGGGCCACCCTCAATTACGAGCGGGCCCAGGCGGCTTATAATGAAGCCACCAAACCGGCTACGGCCAGCCAGATTGCCCAGGCCCGCTTGAGTGTGGTCCAGGCCCAGAACCGGTTGGACAAATTGCTGACCGGCCTGCGTCCCGAAGCCAAAGCGGTCAATGAAGCAAAGTTGGGCGAAGCCCAGTTACAGGTTATTGAAGCCAGGGATAATTTGCTCAAAGCCTATCTGTATGCGCCCTGGGCCGGGGTGGTGACCGCGGTCAACGGCGCGCCCGGCGTATCGACAGCCAATGCCTCGATTACGATTGCTCAGGTGGAGCCGCTTCGTTTTGCCACCCGCAATTTCAGCGAGCGCAATCTGGCCGACATCCGGGTGGGGGATCAGGCGACCATCTTTCTCAAGAGCTATACCGGCGTACCCTTCCCGGCCGTGATCTACCGCATCGAGTTGGAATCGACCCAAAAAGATGGCGATACCGCCCTCTTTACCGTCTATCTGGATTTCAACCCGGCTGATTTTGAAGTCCGGCCAGGGATGACCGGCCGCGTTGAGATTTCCATCGAACCGGAGCGGTAAGCGGATGAGCGAAGGCACTCACTTAAACATAGCAGGGGAGCAGGGGAGCAGAGGAGCAGGGGTGAAGAGTTCTCCCCTCTGCCCCCCCGCTCGCCTGCTCCCCTGCTCCATCATCACCGCCGCTCTCTTCCTCGCCAGCTTCACCCTCTACCTGACTACCCTGGCCCCCTCGGTGGTGGCCATCTTCGACGATAGCCTGGAATTTCAACTGGTTACCTACCAACTGGGCATCGCTCACCCCACCGGCTATCCCCTCTACACGCTGCTGGGCAAGCTGTTCACCTTGCTGCCGCTGGGCAACGTAGCCTACCGGGTCAACCTGTTAAGCGCCGTCTTTGGCGCGCTGACCGTGGCCTTGCTTTACCGGCTGATTTTGCAGGTGGTCGTCCCCAGGGCCGGGGCTAAGATATCGCTCCGGCAGCCGGCCTGGCCAACCCACCTGGGCGCGGTTATCGCCGCGGCGTTGTTTGGGTTGGGCCAGGTGTTCTGGCAGCAGGCCACCGTGGCCGAGGTCTACACCCTCAACGCCTTTTTTGTGGCCCTGGTCCTGCTCCTGGCGACCTTACTGCCGACGCTGTCGCCGCGCCAGCAGTCTCGCGGTATCTTGTGGCTGGCCTTTGTCTACGGCTTGTCGCTGACCCACCACCGCACCATGCTGCTCATCTTGCCGGCGCTGCTGCTCTACCTCCTTTTTTTCTTTCGGATCGTCATGTTCAAGCCGAGAGTCGTGGTTTGGAGCGTTGTGCTGGGGTTGCTGCCGCTGTTGCTGTACCTTTACCTGCCGCTGCGCGGCCACGTCGGCTCGCTGGATAGGAGTTATCACCATAGCTGGGCCGGTTTCTGGCGCCAGGTCAGCGCCAGTGGTTATGGATTGTTTATTTTCGAGAATCCCTTTGGTCACGACCGGGATCTGGCCTTTTACTGGAGCCTGCTGGCCGACCAGTTCTACACCACCATGCCCGGTCTCATTGGCTTGTTATACCTGATCCGCCTGGGCCAACCGAAAATGTTGCTGCTGACCGGCCTGACCGGCCTGACCTACCTGGCCTTCAACCTCTTCTACCGCGTCAGCGACATCGAGGTCTTTTTTATCCCCATTTTTCTACTGTGGGCCGTCTGGAGCGGCCTGGGCGCGGCTTTTCTACTGCACACTTTTGCCGCCTTCAAATATACCGCCTGGCGACCGGTAGTCCTGGCGGCGCTGCTGGTCAGCTTTGCGATAATCATCGCGCAGCTTTTCCAAACCGGTCAGGCCGCCCTCCGGTCACAATACAACTGGCAGGTGCACGATTACGGGCTGGACATGCTGGCTCAACCGCTGCCAGCCGATAATTCAGCCGTAATTGGCATTTTGGGGGAAATGACCCTGCTGCGCTACTTTCAGCAAACCGAGCAGCGCCGGCCCGATATCCAGACCGTGGCCGCGGATCTGGAAACGGACCGTCTGGCGGCTGTGGCCGATCTGTTGGCCGCAGGCAAAGCCGTTTATCTGACCCGCCCGCTGCCGGGCGCGCCGGCCCGCTGGTCGCTGGCCGCGGTCGGGCCGTTGATCCGGGTGGAACCGGAGCCGGCGACCACTCCGCCGGAATTTGCCGTAGTGGTCGATCAGATGGTCATCCCGGGGGTAACGTTGTTGGGCTACAACCTGGCTCGACCGCCCCATACCGGGGCAGGCCCGGCACCGCTGCGTTTGACCCTCTTCTGGCAGGTTAACCAGCCTATCACCGTCGATTTGAAAATATCGGCCCGGCTGCTCGACCCGGCCGGCTCACCGGTGGCAGTGGTC
>CAYNLK010000054.1:0-26574 GCA_964398055.1 uncultured Caldilineaceae bacterium | reverse complement strand
TCGATGGGGCGCCGGTCCATTTTGCCTATCCCACCACGGCCTGGCGGGCCGGTGAAATCATCGCCGACGTGTATGATTTGGCCCTGCCGGCCGCACGGCCGCCCGGCCCCTATACCCCCCTCCTGATCTGGTACGATCCGGCCCAAAATGCCGCCGAGGTCGGACGGATTGAGTTAGCCCCGGTTACCATTGAATGAGCGGCGTTTGGCTATGAATTAAAATGCCCAGCACTTATTTCTGTTTGAATATGCTGCGGTCGGCGGTCATGATAGTTCCTTCAGCAACATCGGCATCCGCTCAGGTGTGGTCTCAAAGCCGAAGCGCCGATACAGGGCCAGGGAGCGAAGATTGTTTTCCTGGGTATTCAGGGTGATGTGATCGAGTCCCTGGCTCAAGGCGTCGACAATGGCCCGGTGCAGTAACTGGGCCCCAATGCCGCGGCCCTGGTAGTCGGGCCGCACGGCCAACCGGCTCAGGTGGGCGTGGCTGGCGTACATTTCGCACCACTCGTAGCCAACGAGGCGGCCGTCAAGCTCGGCCAGCACAAATGAACCCTCCTTGAGCAGGGCGTCGGCAATATCGTCGATGGCATAATGCCAGATTTCGTTGAAGCTGAGGGCGTCGAGAGCGCTCAGGCTGGGCAGGTCCGCCGCCGTAACCGGGCGGAGGCGGGCGACCCGTTGGGGCGGTGGAGGCGGCGCCTCCCGGCTGGAGCGTTCCAACGTCACCACCCATTCCTGGGTTCTAAAGCCACGCTCCTTAAGTTCTTGCACCAGCCAGGCAGCGTTGCCGATAAAAACCAACTTTGATAAGTTGTGGGCCTGGACGGCTGCTTCGACTGCTGGTAACAACAGCTCCAGGTATGGTTTGGGGTGCCAGGTATCGCGCAACCCGGCCGCCAATAAAAAGGCTACCTGGCTTGGCTGCGGCTCGATGATCATAAAGCCGCGCAAGCCCAGATAATCCTCGGCCAGGTAGCCCGGCACACGGGCCAGCTTGTTTTCAAGCTCAAGCGGCGACAGGCGCAGATAGACCCGCCAGGCCGTGTCGACCATCCGCAAAATGGCGCGGTTGTCGGCCTGGGTAATCGCTCGAACTGTACTGTTTGGTCGATTGGCGGCAAAGCCGGGCATATTTTTGTTCCCTGGATCAATGTCATTAAGGTCGCGGGTTGGAGTCGAGACTTTAGCCGGAAAATGACTCATCGCTCGTCTTAGCTCAACGACACCGTTCTCCAGACAGATTGGTCTGATTTTAAAAGTGAGTTGGCCTCCTGTCAAGCGGTTGGCTTTGAGAATTTTTATAAACAGTTTGCAAAAAATTCATTAAAGGACTTGACAAATGCCGCCATCCTGTGTTATGATGCCGTTTATCAAGTGCTAATTAACAATAGACCAAGTGATGTTCTCATCCAGAGGGGTGGAGGGACCGGCCCGACGATACCCCGGCAACCTTTCCGGTTCGACGAATGTGTCGAACTGGTTTTCGGTGCCAATTCCGGCAGAAGTAATTCTTCTGGGAGATGAGGCGAGTGATATCGCACCGCAAAGCCTCTTCTTTTGGAAGGGGCTTTTTCGTTGGTTGTAAAGCCCCGCCCAAAGGACCTCTCTTCCGAAGAGGTCCTTTTTTTACCTCAGTTTCCAAAGTTGAGCGGCGCTTCACACGGGCCGGTCAACCGGTAGGCAGGTTCAATCTTTTTATAAATTCATCAAGAGGAGAAATGACCGATGGCGAATGGAAGTTTAAGGACACGAGTTGTACATGCGGGGGAAAAGCGGAGCAAACCATATCACGCCCTGACCACGCCGATTGCGCAGACCAGCACTTTTACTTTTGAAAATACGCGTGATCTGGTTGACTATATGGAAGCCAAAATTTGGGGGGATGAAACCGAGCGGGAGGAGTATGGCCGTTACGGCAACCCAACCGTGGCGGCGGTCGAAGCCAAACTGGCCGATTTGGACAGCGGCGAGGCGGCCTGCCTCTTTTCCAGCGGGATGGCCGCAGTTACCACCACCCTGCTCACGCTGCTCTCGGCCGGCAGCCACGTCATCGTGACCGACGACTGCTACCGCCGCACCCGCCAGTTTGTGACCAAATTCCTGACTCGTTACGGAGTGGAGTATACCCAGGTGCCGATGGGCGACTACGACGCTCTGGAAGCGGCTATTCAGCCCAACACCAAAGTGATCCTGTCGGAGTCGCCGACCAATCCCTACCTGCGGGTGCTTGATTTGGAAAGAGTGGTGGCCATTGCCCGGCAGTACCAGCTCAAAACGGTCATCGACAGCACCTTTGCTACGCCGATCAACCAGCGACCGCTGGAGTTTGGGGTCGATTTTGTGGTTCACTCGGCCACCAAATATCTGGGCGGCCACAACGATCTTTTGGCCGGGGTGGTGGTTGGTTCCGGCTACATGATTGGGGCCATCAAGGAAACGCAGGCCATGTTTGGCGATGTTTGCGATGCCCACACTGCTTATTTATTGCTGCGCGGCTTGAAAACGCTGGAGCTGCGGGTGCAGCGCCAGAACGATACGGCCGAGCAGGTGGCCCACTTCCTGGCCAGGCACCCGGCAGTGCGGCGAGTCTATTATCCCGGCCTGGTCAGCCACCCCGATTATGAGGTGGCCGCGGCTCAGATGAGTGGTTTTGGCGGGGTGGTCAGCTTTGAGCTGGACACCGATTTAGCCGGCGCCAGCCATTTCATCGACCAGCTCAAGATCCCCTATATTGGCCCCAGCCTGGGCGGGGTGGAGTCGCTGGTGGGGCAGGTGGCCCTGCTCAGCTACTACGAGTTCTCCAGCGAAGAGCGGGCTGAAATCGGCATCAGCGACAGCCTGATCCGGCTGGCCGTCGGCATCGAGTCCGCCGACGATATTCTGGCCGATCTGGCCCAGGCCCTGGACCAGGCTTTTGCCACCGAAACCCTGTTCCAGACGGTCAACGGCAGCGGTCGAGTGGCGCCGATGGTGGTGTATCCACGGTAATGGCTTGACCGCAGCTTGCATCCTGAGCCTGTCGAAGGATGCATCATGACGCAAAGTGTATCGAAGAATGCGGCTGAGGGGGGACTATCACCTTGTCAAGGTAGTCACAAAATCTTGCCCGCTACCCATGCCGCCGGGCAAAGCGGGCGATGCGCTCTAAGGATTGCTCTATCTTTTCATAGGCCGTGGCGTATGAGCAACGGACGTAACCGGCCCCGCCGATGCCGAAGGCCCGGCCCGGAATAACCGCCACCCGCTCCTCGTCCAACAACCGCTCGGCAAATTCGGCGTCGTCCATGCCGGAGCCGCGCACGGAGGGGAAGGCGTAAAAGGCGCCGCGCGGTTCAAAACATTTCAGGCCGATGCTGTTCAACCCGTCTACAATTAGCCGCCGGCGGCGGTCGTAGCGCTGGCGCATCTCCTCGATGGCCGCTTCGCCCTGTTCCAGGGCCACCAGGGCCGCCTCCTGAGCCGTTGTAGGGGCGGACATGATAGTGTACTGGTGAATCTTTTTCATTGCCCCCAGAATTTCGGGCGGCGCGGCGGCGTACCCCAATCGCCAGCCGGTCATAGCGTAGGCTTTGGAAAAGCCGCCCAGCAAAATGGTCCGTTCCCACATACCCGGCAGCGAGGCAAAGCAGACGTGGTCGATGCCGTAAACCAGCCGGTCGTAAATCTCATCAGAGATAACCAAGATATCATGCTTTTGGGCCACGCGAGCAATCGCTTCCAGGGTTTCTCGTTCCAGGACCGCGCCGGTGGGGTTGTTGGGATAGCCGATGAGCAGGGCTTTGGTATGGCGGGTGATGGCCCGTTCGACCTCTTCGGCGGTCACCTGGAAATTGTTCTCCACCCTGGTGGCGATCGGCACCGGCGTGCCGCCGGCCAGGCTGACTTCGGCAGCGTAGGAGACAAAGCAGGGCTGGGGCACAATGACCTCGTCGCCGGGGTTGAGGATGGCGGTCAGGGCCAGGTACATCGCTTCAGACACGCCTACGGTAATCACAAGCTCCAGGGCCGGATCGTATTCAACGTCGTAGAGTCTTTTCAGATGTCTAGAGATGCCGTTGCGCAGCTCGATGGTGCCGTTGTTGGAGGTGTAGTGGGTGTGGCCGGCCCGCAGCGAGGCTACCCCCGCGTCCAGAACGGCCTGGGGTGTGACGAAATCCGGCTCGCCGATGCCCAGCGAGATGACATCGTCCATGGTGGCGGCGATGTCGAAAAAGCGGCGAATGCCGGAGGGTGGAATTTGCTGAACTCGATTGGCTATGAAGGAACGCATCCTGACTCTCCTCAGAGAAAAGGTTACTGTGGTCGTTTCTAGGCCACGCAATACGCAATACGTAACGTCGTGGTGGGTGGTACGTGTTTTGACACCTGTTTTTGGTTTGGCAGATGGTCTATAGCTTCAACTCTCCCTCAAGCACTGCCCCGGCTTCGACAATCTGCTGCCGGTTTGAGGAATTGACCAGCCGGACCTTGCCTTTCACAATAACATTTTCGCCAAATTTGACATCCCCTTTGATGGTCAACTCGGCGCAATCGACCAGTGAGGGCGCGCCGCTGGGAAAACGGGCTTCCAGATCATCAATCCGGTGATAATAAGCCGGGTCCAAATCGATGACCAAATCGGCGTATGTCCGCTCGGAGTTGGGAATGACGTGGTAATCATCGGTCAAAAGGTAAGCGTCGGAGCGCACGGCCAGCAAATCGTTGTTGGTTTTGACCGGCGCAAAGCGACGCCGTGACACCCGGATGGCCCCGGCGCCCTCAAAAACGGCAATGGCCGAACCCATAGCCGTTTCCAGTTGGTAAACCGGGGTGGAATTTTTATCTCGCGGGTCGACCGTTTTGCTGTTGCGGATCAGCGGCAGGCCCAAAATATTGCCTTTGACGGCCATCACCCGCTGCAAAGTTGGTAAATGAAGCCAGAGGTTGTTGGTATTGAAATATTTGTGGCGGTTGATATCTTGAAAAGCGGCCATATCTTCGGGCAGACATTGGGCCGACTCGCGCAGGATGAGCTGGCCGTTGGGGCGTTGGGCCAGGTGGCCGCCCTTTTTATCGGCTTCAGTCCGGTCGGCTACTTCCATCATAAAGGGCAGCCGTTGCTGCACAAAGTAGCCCAGAATAGCCGGATCAACCACCGCGCCCAGATTGTCGGCGTTGGAAACAAACGCGTACTTGTAACCGGCCTGCAACAGTCTGTCCAGCATACCGCTGATAATCAAAGCGGTGTAGATGTCGCCGTGGCCGGGGGGACACCATTCCAGTTCCGGTTCCGGCGGCCAGACCACCGGGCTGAGATCGGCCTGGGCCACTTTGGGGACTTTGTGCTGCACAAAGTCGAGCGGAATGTCCTCACGCTGCAACTCGGGATAGGCGTTGAGCCGGGCCAGCGAGTCGGCCCGGGTGGCAAAGCTGTTCATCAGCACCAACGGCAACCCGGCGGCAATGGCCTGCCGGGCGATGATATCCAGAAAGGTCAGGCCGTTTTTGACCACCAGCAGCGACTTGGCCTGATCCAGGCCCATGCCGGTGCCCAGGCCGCCGTTGAGCTTGAGGATCAGGGTGTGGGCCAGCGCCGACCGGCCCACCTCAACCAACGGTCCGGCGAAGGTGTCGGCATCCGGCAAGCATTTCACCGGTTCGATCTCGTTTTCCGGGATGAAGCCGGTCTGACCCTGGGCCAATTGCTTGTAATAATAGCCAAAGGTGGCAATGACAATCTGGGGTAACCCCTCGGCCCGCATCTTTTGGGCAAATGGGGCGAATTGTCGGGAAGTGTCAGCCATTTATTGCTCCAGAAACTCGACCAGTTGGTCAGGGCTGGTCACTCGAATGCCGTAAGCCTGGTTTAGCAGTTGGGCCATCTCTTGCAGGATTTTGACGATGTCGAGGCGGGAGCCTTTGATCTGGTTTTGGAGATAGACGTCACCCTTGCCGGCGTCGCCCATATTGGCTTGGCGTTCGATCAATATATCGAGATTGCGAAGATGGGTTCTGATGCGAGTCAACATCGACTCCAATTGGCCTTCCCATATTTGCAGGTCAAAATCGTCCAGAGAATCCAGCAGCCGGTTGCTGCCCTGTGGCGGCTGGGCCGTCGGGGGAATTTTTATGCTGATAGCCTGGCTTCGAGCAAGTTCATTCTTGCGAATTTTAAGGAAATTGTCGGCTGCGCCGAAAAGCCATTTCAGCTCAGCATTGACCAGATTCTGCTGTTCTACCGGCAAGCCAAACTGAGTGACGACACTGGCAATAACCGAACCGCCCAAACCAATTGGGCTGACCGTTTTCTTCTTACGCAGATCCAGAACCAGGCCACCGGCCGGTACCGGCGCGGCTTCAGGCACCGGCGCCGGAACTTTTGACTCAGTCACAATCTGCTTGCCGCTGCTGGCTTCAGACAGAGATGCACCGCCGACGAGGCCCTGCAATACTTCGGCTAATTGGTTGAATTTGTCCGGGGTGGCCAATTCATTGAACTCAATCCACTGAATCCCGGCCAGTTGATATTCCATCGCCACCGGAATTTGGGTGGGTCGCCAGATTAGCGGCACAATCTGCTTTTGATACCGCTGGGCCAAATCCACCTCTTTGCGCACGTTGACCGAAGCGGTCGAATCGGGTGAGACGGCTAACACGAACACCTTGCAGTCGCGGATACCCTCTACAATCTGGCTGGGCCAGTGGGTGGCCACGCCGATGTTCTCCCGGTCATACCAGGCCGAGATGCCCCGGCCGGTCAACTCTTGATACAACTGCTTGATGAAGGCTTCGTCTTTGCGGGAGTAGCTGATGAAAACATCCTGGCCGGCCGGTTTGGCGGCCGGTTCGGCGCCGGCTGTGGCCGGTTGGGGGGGCGCGGTCTCGGTAACCGCCGGAGCGTCGGAGTCAGGTTTGGGCAGGCCGCTGGCGGCAAATTGGGCCGGAAAATCCGCGGCAATCAGCGCCATCAATTGGTTGACCAGATTGCGGTCCTGGCAATATTGGGCCAGGGTTTGGGCCTTGCGTTTGAAGCTCATCCCGGCCTCAAATTGGGCGGCGACCTCGGAGAAATGATCTTCAATAAAAAAATCGAATTCTTCTTCATCGGCAAAGACTGAGGTCATCAAATTGCGGATGTCGGCGTTGCTGTATTGGCTCATCTCCGGCTCCTCTATTTTGGAATCTGTTGAACTGAAACAAACTCACCTCATTTTAGCATAGCTTGAAGCTGGCTACAATTTTGCCGGAATTGCGCTTCACCCAGGTGTGAAAATAGAAAACTCCGCCGCATCGATCAGGCAGCGGAGTTTTTTACTCGTTCCCAAACTCAGTTTGGGAACGAGTAAAAACAGGGGGCAGAATCAAGTAGCCCTATTCATCGGCCCCGGTCCGACTCTTAGCCGCCAAATTTCTGTTTGACCGCCTTGACCGCGTCCTGGAAGCGATTGAGGGTTTCATCGATCAGGGCGTCGGTGTGGGCTTCACACAGGAACCAGGGTTCGCGGGCGTCGGGTTCGGGCCAAACGCCATTTTCGTAAAGTTCGAACATGATGGCGTCATAGAGGGCGGCGTCGTGATGAACCAGGTCGCGCGCGTCTTTGATTTCGGTCCGGGTGATCAGGAAGCCCTGCATATTGGGGTGGCCGCTCAGTTGGTGCGGGATGTCGGCGTCGCTCAAAATCTCGCCAAAGCCGCTCTTGAGCCGCTGGCCCCGCTTGGCCAGTTCGGCCAGTACGGGTGTTTCGGTCAGGATATCCAGCACGGCGTTGGCCGCGGCCATGCTGATGGCGTTGCCGCCAAACGTGCCGGCGTGGGCCAGGCTGCCGGGGCCGATGACGTCCATAATCTCCCGCTTGCCGCCAAAAGCCGCCACCGGGAAACCGTTGCCCAGGCTCTTGGCGTAGGTGGCCAGGTCCGGGATGACGCCATAGGTTTCGCGCGCTCCGCCGTTGGCCAGCCGGAAGCCGGTCTTGACCTCGTCAAAAATCAAGACAATCCCGTACTGGTCGCACAACGTGCGCAGGTGGGCCAGAAAACCTGCGGCCGGCTCCAGTCCGGCCACATTGCCCATGCACGGCTCGGTGATGATGGCGGCCAACTGGCCGTAATTATCTTTGACCAGTCGCTCGATGGTCTCAAAATCGTTGAACGGCGCAGTAATCACATATTCTCGAATGCCCTTGGGAATACCGGAACCAACCTGAACCGGGACCGGGTTGCGCCGCGACCCCATCGAGCCGACGTAGGAGGAGGCGGTGCTAAACAGGGCATAATCGTGCATACCGTGATAGTGGCCTTCAAATTTGATGAACTTTTCCCGGCCGGTATAGCCGCGGGCCACCCGCAGAGCGTGCATCGTTGCCTCGGTGCCGGTGTTGGTAAAGCGCAGCATCTCCAGGCCGGGGATCATGGCCACCAGTTTTTCAGCTACAATGACCTCCATTTCGGTGGCCGTGGCAAAAACGGCCCCGTGGGCCATCGCTTCGGCCGCGGCCCGGTTGACCCGCTCGTCGGCGTGACCCAAGATGATCGGCCCCCAGCCCAGCCGGTAATCAATAAACTCGTTGCCATCGACATCCCACACTTTGGCCCCTTTGCCGCGGGCCACCACTGGGGTGCTGTCAGGTCCCCAATAGCGGAAATTTGAACTAACGCCTTTGGCCAGAACTTTCATCGCTCGGTTGAAAATAACTTGAGCTTTTTGTCTGGTCGGCATGATGAATAACCTCCTGTGATAATTGTGAATAGTGAATTGTGAACTATGAATGGTGAACTGTGAATTTAGACAGATCGGCTGGGCTTAACACAGTTGCCAATATTGTGACCCTGGCCCTGACCCAACTTAAAATTCAACCTGGCGCCATCAGACAAAGTGGCTGGGATAACGTCCTGGCGTCATTGTCAGTTGTCCTGATTTTATTATTCGGATCAGGGCCGATCTGTCTATATGGGGAGAAACGGATGGGGCGCTGGCGTAGGGATAAACATCGCCAGCCGCGCCGGAGTGGTATCCTAGAATGCAGCTCGGTGGGCACGCCACCAAAGATGGTTGGACGGGCTTCAACCAAGCTGGAGAGGTAAACTCAGCCAAACACGTCCCCCAGGGCCACAGCCCAAAGGTTCACCCAAAGGAGGAGTGTGCCTGATTTACCGTAACCGCTAACCTTATTTTTGTCATAAAGCTTGGATCAATTATGGTTGGCTGAGTACCGTGGGCATGGATAAAATTTCCAATAATCCCATTTTAACCGGGAGGCAAAAATGGGGCAAGCTAAGGTGGCTTTTTTAATTGACGGTTTGTCAGCTTTTAGTTATACTAAAGTCCAAGCAGTAACCCTTTCTTGTATCTCCTCCTTCCGTCCAAACCTCAAATAATCCATCATCTGCTGACTTGAAAGGAGTTGTCCCTTGGCCGAAATTGACGTTGAACTCCAAAATGTCACCAAAAAGTTTGGCGACTTTGTGGCAGTAGAGAATGTGTCGCTGCAGATTGAAGATGGCGAATTCTTTTCTCTACTGGGCCCCAGCGGCTGCGGCAAGACTACCTGTTTGCGGATGATCGCCGGTTTTGAACTGCCCAGCGAAGGGGAGATCATGATCCACGGCAAGCCAATGGGCAATACCCCGCCGTACAAACGCCCCGTTAACACTGTTTTTCAGAATTACGCTCTCTTTCCCCATATGACCATCTATGAAAATGTGGCCTTTGGGTTGGAGATGAAAAAGGTGCCCGGCGCCCAAATCAAGCAGCGGGTCCATGAAACGCTGGAAATGGTTCGCTTGCCGGAACTGGCCGATCGTAGGCCGCGCCAGTTGTCGGGGGGGCAGCAGCAGCGGGTCGCCTTGGCCCGGGCTTTGGTCAATCGGCCGCAAGTGCTCCTGTTAGACGAACCTTTGAGCGCCCTGGATCAGAAATTGCGCAAAGCTATGCAGTTGGAGTTAAAGGAGCTGCAGGAACGGGTCGGTATTACCTTCATCTTTGTTACTCACGACCAGGAAGAGGCGATCACCATGTCTGACCGGATTGCGGTGATGAACGATGGCTTGATCCTGCAAGTGGGCGATCCGGTGGAAATCTACGAGCGACCCAACAGCCGCTTTGTGGCCGATTTTATTGGTGAGACCAACTTCATCGAGGGTGAAGTGGTTGAGGCTAACCCGGCCAAGACCGTGGTTGACCTGGGCGCCGGCGTCCAGATTGCGGGCCGCGGCGGCAACGGCCTCAGAGCGGGCCAAACGGTGACGGTGGCCATCCGCCCGGAGAAGATGTCGCTGCAGCCAACCGCCTCTGCTGAGAACGGGGTTTGTGTACCGGCTATCGTGCAGGAGGCCGTCTACATTGGCACCGATACCCGCTACACCATGTGCCTGGCCGAACGACACCGGGTGGTGGTCCGTATCCAGAACGTGGGCAGCAATGCGGCGGAAACCCGGCCTCACCGGCGGGGGGACCAGGTTTGCCTGGCCTGGGCCATTGATAGCGCCCTGGTGCTGACCAATTAATCTTGCGCTCCGGGCTAACGAAAGGCGCAGCCATGCAACAAGCAGGCAGACAAAATAAAGGCTTGCTGGCGATCTTGTTATCGCCCACCCTATTCTGGCTGGGTCTCTTTTTTATCGCCCCGCTGATCGTGGTGCTGGTGGTCAGTTTCAGCCGGCGCTCGTTGACCGGCGTGGTTGAATATACCTTTACCCTCGACAACTACATCCGGGTATTCGGCGAGCCGATTTATCTACGTATTTTGTGGAAATCTGTCTGGTTGGCCATTCTCAACACGGCTTTGTGTCTATTGGTAGGTTACCCTTTTGCTTTTTACATTGCCCGCCAAACGCCCAGCCGGCAGCGGTTGTTGATTTTTTTGGTTATGGTGCCCTTTTGGACCAACTTCTTGGTGCGCACCTATGCCCTGATCTTTATTGTCCGGGATACCGGTATTATCAATAACATCCTCATCAGCCTGGGCGTGATCGACCAGCCGCTGCAAATTATGTTTACCCAAACCGGGGTTATGCTGGGGATGGTGTATGGTTACCTGCCGTTTGCAGTTTTGCCGCTCTACGCTTCGATTGAGCAGCTCGATTTCAACTACGTCCAGGCGGCCCAGGATTTGGGGGCCAATACGGTCAAAGTTTTCACCCGCATCGTCTTGCCGCTAACAATGCCGGGCGTTGTGGCCGCGGCCGTCATCACCTTTATACCCACCCTGGGAGCGTATGTAACCCCCGATTTGATGGGCGGCGGCAGCACTTTTCTGGTTGGCAATTTGTTGCAACAGCAGTTTATGACGGTGCGAGATTGGCCATTTGGCTCGGCTTTGGGCATCATCCTGATGGTGATGGTATTGGCTGCCACCATGTTTTACTTTCGTATCGGCGGCAGCCGGTCGGCCTGAGCCGACTGTAAAGTTGTACTTCTCAACCGATCCAAAATCTGGGTAAATCTGACCGCAGACCGCCGAAAAGAGGGGGTACTCAGTAAACTCTATCTATGGATTTACCTTCCAAACCCGATAACCGGGCCAATGAGCGAGGCTAAAGCCGTCGCTCTGAAAGGGCAAAGCTCTTCGAGCTAGAATTTTAGCCCGTAAGGGTTTCGCTCTCTCAGCACGATGGCTTTAGCCTCGTGCGCCAAGCTGTCTGCCGTCGGCGGTCGTAAGGTTCAGACTGAGCAATTTTAACTTAGAGGAAAAAAGGATGAGCGTTCGATCAGCCGCTCTACCGGCGCAACGACATAATTCAGGATTGGCGTTGCTGCTGGCTGTGGTCGCTTTTGGAGTGGCCCTGGCCGGCGCGGCCGCCGTTTTCGTCGGCCTGGTAAATCTTGACAAAGCCAGCAGCTATGCCCTTATTCCAATGGGGGCCATTGTCTTTGTGGGCAGTACGGTCTGGGGGGCGCGGACTCTCCGGGACGCGGCCGGCATCTCGATTGGCCAGCAATTTCTGGCCGCTAACGCCATCCTGGTTTTTGGCTTTTTTTACCTGCCTATTTTGGTGCTGATCATCTTTTCTTTTAACGCCGGCAGAGTGCCAACCGTCTGGGAAGGCTTTAGCTTCAGGTGGTATACCTCGCTGGTTCAGGATGCCGCCATCCTGCGAGCACTTTGGAATTCGATGGTGGTGACCATTGTATCGACGATCCTGTCGACGATCATCGGGACGATGGTCTCGCTGGCGATGGAGCGACACCGCTTCCCCTTCAAACTTCCTTTTGACGCCATCCTCTATATGCCAATCATCATTCCCGAAATCGTCATTGCCCTGGCCACGCTGCTGTTTTTCATCATTGTTTTCAATATGGCCAAGAGTTTGCTTGGCCTCAACTGGGGCCTGGGGTTGACGACCATCACCATCGCTCACGTGGCCTTCAGTATCTCCTTTGTGGCCACAGTGGTGCGGGCGCGGCTGGTAGATATGGACACCACCTTTGAGCAGGCGGCTCAGGATTTGTACGCCAATGAGTGGCAGACCTTTCGCCGGGTAACCCTGCCGCTGTTGATGCCGGGTATCATCAGCGGGGCGTTGATGGCTTTTACCCTGTCCCTGGATGATTTTGTGATCACCTTCTTTGTCGCCGGCCCTGGTTCCACCACACTGCCGCTGCTGGTTTATTCCAAGGTCAAATTTGGCGTTACCCCCGATCTAAACGCTCTGGCCACCCTGTTGATGATTTTTTCCATCGGTTTGGTGTTACTGGCGCAAGTTATCCAAAGGAGGTAGACTGTGTCACTCATCTGAGGTGAAATGGGGAAACCTTTAACGCGCCGGGTTGATTAGCCTGGTAAGGCTGTGGGCGCAAGATGAGGTCAAGAAAAACAGATTTTGATAGAAATAAAATATTGAAAGCAGGAGGAGAAATGATGAAACACAGGTTACTGCTTGTTTTGGCGGTTCTTTTGGTTCTGGCGCTTGCGGCGGCGCAGTGTAGCAACCCGGCCGTTCAGCCGGCCGCCCCCTCCGGGGAAAGCGGCGGCGACTCAGTCGAAGGTGAGCGGGCTGAAACTGTTCTGGCCAAACAGTTGAGCGTTTACAACTGGGCTGACTACATCGATGAAGAGCTGTTGACCAAATATGAAGCGGACTATGGCGTTAAGATCATCTACGACACCTTTGCCAGCAATGAGGATTTGTTAGCCAAAATGCAAGCTGGCGCCACCGGCTACGATGTGATTGTCCCCTCCGATTATATGGTCGGCCAGATGATCGAGTTGGGTTTGCTGGCCGAAATCAACAAAGACAACATCCCCAATATCAAAAATCTTGATCCCAAATTCCTTGATCCGCCCTACGATCCGGGCAACAAATATTGCCTACCCTATCAATGGGGCACTACCGGTATTGCCTACAGCACCAAATTGTTTGGCGATGAGCCGCCCGATAGCTGGGCCTACATATTTGACCCGGCGTTGGCTCAACAATGGGCCAGGGGGGGGATCAACCTGCTCAACGACCAGCGGGAGGTTTTGAGCGCGGCGATGAAATACCTGGGTTATTCGATCAATGATCGGGATGAAGAACACCTGAAGCAGGCCAAAGACGCGATTTTGGCCATTAAGCCTTACGTCAAAACCTTCAATAGTGAAGGTTATTTTGAGGAGTTGATGGTTCCCGGTGAGGTGGTCATCTCGCAAGCCTGGAGCGGCGACGCGTTCAGAACGATGGATTTAACGTACAACGAGGAAACCGGGGAAAGCGACTGGGGTTACGCTATTCCCAAGGAAGGCGCCGTTTTATGGCAAGACAATCTATGCATCCCGGCCTCCAGCGAGCGCCGGGCCACCGCCGAGCATTTCATCAACTTCTTACTCGAGCCTGAAAATGGGGCCGCCATTACCAACTTTACCTTCTTCGCCAGTCCAAATAAAGCGGCTCAAGAGTTTATTGCTCCGGAGATTCTGGAAGACCCCGGGATCTATCCCCCGCCCGAGGTTATGGATAAACTGGAATTGATGAAACCGCTGGGTGAAACCGTTTTTGTTTATGATCGGTTGTGGACGGAGATCAAGAGTCAATAATAGGGGGTTGGGTGGTTGGTTAGTTGGGTGGTTAGATGGTTAGGCAGCTTGGCTGATTAACCAACCAACCAACTAACTAACTAACTAACTAACCAACAAACTATCCATCCAGCCACCCAGCCTCTTACCCCACCGGTTTCCCCAGAAAAATTCGCTCGATCCAGGCTTGCAGCCGGCGGAACGGGTTGGCCCGCGTCCGTTCGACAAAATCCTCAGCCGCCTCAGCGGGCAGAACATCTTCACCGCCATAGCGCCGGGCCAGTTTTTCCTGGTGGCGCAAGATCCAGACCACTAAATCGGCCTCGGTTCGACCGGGGAAAAAAGAGAGGATTTCTTCGGCCTGGATTTTTTTGATCAAGGGCGCATAGACCGTATCGTACCAACTTGCCACCGCCTCCGCCCAGGAGATTTCGCGGCGCTGTTCCAGGTTTAGCCAGTGACGATAGACGGCTATATGCTCCTCTAATTCCCAATAGCCGCCGGGAATGGTTAAAATGATCGATTGCTCCGGCCGGAGTTGGTCCAATTGGGTATCTCTCAGAAATTCCAGGTATTCCTGCCGCAGGATCAAATCATCCCAATCATCGTCAGCTTCCAAAGGGACGCGGGTTGGATACTCCCACACGTGCGCTTCAATCGTTTCCAGGCCCAATTGCCGGGCCACCGAGACGCGATGGTTGCCGTCACGCACAAAATAGGTATCGCTGACCTGATAAACCTCAATCGGCGGCCAGCCCTGCCGATCGGCCAGTTTTTCAACACTTTCCCAACGGCGCCGGCTGCTGGTTTTGCGCGGCATAAAAGTGCGAGTAAAATCCTCGTAGCGGCTAACACTGCCCACAATCTGAGCCAGGGGGATTTGTTGAATCCCGAGATAAGATTTACTACCGAGGTGCAGTTTTTCCAGAACTGCTTCAAAGGGGAGTAAGTCGACCGGTTCGTAGCGGACCAGGGCCAGCATATCCTGCATAAAAGCTCGCCGGTGAGCTTGCTCAAACCCGCGGGCGGCTCGTTCTTGCGCTTTGGCTCGCTGGCCGTGCGGGGCCGCCGCCAGGGCTAAAATTTTGCGGATAGTCTCTTTCATAGAGGCACACAAGTTGAACTAACGCTGACGCCGTCCCTATTGTACCTTAAGTCATAACCCCAGACAAGCCCTTGTTGGGCAATTCTTGGGCCAATAAAGGCGCTGCGGCGGGAGCGACTTACTTAACGGAAAGGGTGTTCTTGTTCGGAAGATATCATCAGTTTATAATGGGGTTGTGACTATTCACACAAAGTGGCGTGAGGTTGTTAATTTGGAAGTCAAATTGACTTTACACGGCATCTTGCGAGATTATTTACCCCGCCAGGCTAAAGGCAAGACCAGCCTCGCTTTACCGGCAGGTTCCACCGTGGCCGAAGTCGTGGCCCAGTTGATGATTAAGCAGACCATTACCGTCGCCGTCAACGGCATTCAGGTTAATCTTAACTACGTGCTGCACGATGGCGACGATCTGCACCTGTTTCGAATGATGGGAGGCGGCCGCTAACCAGCCAACTATCCAACTAACAAACCAGCCAACTAACCAACCAATCAATATCCAGTTATTCAAAGGAGAACAACAATGCCAAACGGATACAACGGAAAAATTTTGCACATCAACCTGACGACCGGCCAGATGACGGTTGAAGAACCGCCGGAGTCCTTTTATCGGAAGTACATGGGCGGCAGCGCGCTCAACATGTATTACATGCTCAAAGAGATGCCCCCCGGCGTCGACCCGCTGGGGCCGGATAACGTGTTGGCGCTATCGGTGAGTGTGACCACCGGCGCGCCGGTCTCCGGCCAGAGCCGGATGACCGCCAGCGCCAAAAGTCCCCTAACCGACGCCATTGGCGACGGCCAGTGCGGCGGCTTCTTTCCGGCCGAGATGAAATTTGCCGGCTTCGACGCCTTTATCATCACCGGCAAGTCGCCCCGGCCGGTCTATTTGTGGGTGAATGATGGGCAGTACGAACTGCGCGACGCCGGCCACCTGTGGGGCAAAATCACCGGTGAGGTCGAGACCATCTTGAAAGAGGAACTGGGCGACGATCAAATTGAAGTGGCCCAGGTTGGACCGGCCGCCGAAAAAGGGGTACTTTTCTCCGCCATCGTCAATATGAGCAATCGGGTCAACGGCCGCACCGGCATGGGCGCGGTGATGGCCAGCAAGAACCTCAAAGCCGTTGTCGTGCGCGGTAAAGAGGGTAAGAAAAATTTTAGCGTGGCCAACAAGAAGGCGCTCAATGACCTGGCCCGCTACGGCGCCAAATTCTTTCCTTCCTCAGATGTGGCCGGCCTGGGCAAATATGGCACGGCTGAAACCACCGGGGCGCAACAAGCGCTTGGTATGCTACCCTCGTACAACTTCAACAGCGGCGTTTTTGACGAGTGGGAAAAAATCGATGGCCCGACCATGTACGACACGATCCTCCGGGGAGTTGAGGAAGGTAAGCAGGACCTGAAAGGCCGCGATACCTGCTATAGCTGTACCGTGCGCTGCAAGCGGATTGTCGAAATCAAGGATGGCCCGTACCAGGTCGATCCCCATTACGGCGGCCCGGAGTATGAAACCACCTCGACTTTGGGCAACTACTGTGGCGTCAGCGATCTGGCCGCCATTTCCAAGGCCAACGAAATCTGCAACAAGTACGGCCTTGACACCATCTCTTGCGGCGCCACCATCTCTTGGGCTATGGAATGTTTTGAAGAGGGCCGGATCACCACGGCCGATACCGGTGGCCTGGAGCTGAATTTTGGCAACGCCGCGGCCATGGTCAAGCTGACCGAGATGATTGCCAACCGCCAAGGTTTTGGCGACATCCTGGCCAATGGCTCTGAGCGAGCTGCGGCTATCATTGGCCGCGGCACTGAGGAGTTCCTCCTGACCAGCCACAAGCAAGAAGCGCCGGCCCATATGCCCCAACTGAAGCGCAGCCTGGCCGTGATCTACGCCGCCAACCCCTTTGGCTCCGATCACCAGAGCAGCGAGCATGACCCGGTCTACGAAGAAAAAGTGGCCTATCCGGAGCGACTGGGGGCGTTGGGGTTGACCGAGGCTCAGCCGGCCCTGTCGCTTGGCCCGGAGAAGATCAGGTATGCCCGCCTCACCCAATACCTCTACAGCTTGATGGACAGCGTCAACGTGTGCCAGTTCGTCTACGGCCCAGCCTGGCAGCTTTACGGGCCGGAAGAACTGCGGGCAATGGTCGAGTACGTTACCGGCTGGGATGTAAGCATTGACGAGTTGTTGACCGTAGGCGAGCGGCGTTTGAATATGCTGCGGGCTTTCAACGCCCGTGAAGGCATCGACCGGTCGCAGGACAGGTTGCCGGAGAAGATGTTCAAGAAGGCGCTCAAGGGCGGTCCAACCGAGGGGATCAAACTGGATCGAGCCGAGTTTGAGCAGGCCCTGGACGAATATTTCCGCCAGAATGACTGGGATGTGGAGACCGGCGTCCCCACCCGCTACAAGCTGGAGCAACTAGACCTGGCCTGGGTGGCCGACCAGTTGAATTTGTAGCTTGATGATCTAATCGATGCGCTTGAGGTGAATTTGGAAGCAGGGGCGTCCGTCCGTCCGCCCCTCCCCCTTTATTGGTGTGGATAGGAGCAAAAATATGAGCCATCATTTCGTACTCATTCATGGCGCCTGGCACGGTGGTTGGTGCTGGGCAGGCGTTATCAAGGAATTGGAACAAGCCAGTCACACCGCCGAAGCGCCGACGATGCCCGGCCACCAGCCCCAAGACGACCGGGCCGGGATAAAATTCAGTGATTACGTCGATAAAATTGTCGCTGTCCTTGGGCGGCAGCCGGAACCGGTGATCCTGGTGGGCCACTCTAGCGCCGGCTTTCTGTTGCAGGCGGCCGCGCCCAAAGCCGCGGCCAAGATTGCCCGGTTGGTCTTTCTCAATGCCTTCATCCTGCCCAACGGCAAAAGCCAGTTCGACTTGGTGCCACCCGAAGTGGCCGAAGGGCTGACCGCCGCGGCCAAAGCTTCGCCGGATAACACCGTGCCGGTGCTGGCAGATTTTGTACGCAACGTGTTGATGGCTGGTGAGCCGGTCGAGCAGCAGGACGCCCTGATCAGCCGGTTGGTGCCCCAACCGCTGGCGCTGTTCACCACCCCGGTCGACACGGCAGAGTTTGAGCAGTTGGATGTTCCGAAGAGTGTTATCTTCTGCAAAAATGACGCCTCCCTACCGCCGGGGGCCTATCTGGGCATGGCCCAGGGGCTGGGCGAATACAAGTTAGTCGAGCTTGACGCCGGCCACGAAGCGTTGTTTACCAACCCGCCGCTGATCGCCGCGGCTTTACAGAAAAGTGTGGACTTATGAAATGAGCTGAAACAGAATTTAGATTTGGTCTTTTACCTGACTCTATTGTAAAAGACAAAAAAAGAGATGTAAGGCAATTGTACTTACATCTCTTTTATGTTAATATAACATCAGTTAGGAGGCATTGTTCCCATAAGAAATGTCTCCTTCAAGTAAATGAAGTTGTCCTGCCTTAACTTCTTTACTTTCTATTTGAGGTGGTTCAAAATTTGTGATTAATACCTCTTTGTTCAGTGTGCGTGAGGTATCGTTTTTCTTGACTTGCATCCCTGAGTAAGACTGGACAGAGATGATATTATAACCACGATACAAGTTACGGATTTCTGGTACATCATACGACGATAAAATCCATTTACATTTTGAATGGTGTAAACGGTCGGCTAATTGCCAGTGATCGTCCCAACTTCTCATATTATAAAGATAATTGCAGCCATTACCGGGGTATGGAGGATCAATATACATCACAGTTTTGGCACGGTCATAACGATCAAAACAATCTTTCCAGTCCAGATTTTCAATGACAACTTTCTGCAAACGTTCGTAGACTGGTTCAATTCTCTGTCGTAAAAATTTTAAAGCGCCAATGAGCCGGTTTCCGTGTCCACCATCGGTGATACTGGTTTGAAAACGGGGATAGTGTAATTCGCCGCCCCAACCGGCCATAATAATGTAATAAAAACGATGAGCACGTTCTATTTCGCTTAAGGTTGAGGTATCCAAATTAGCCAGGCGTTCAAATTCGGCGCGGGATACAAGTTCCCACTCAAAAGATCGGATGAGTTCTTCGGGTTTATACTTTACAACTCGGAAAAAGTTTACCAATTCTGCATCTATATCGTTAAGTACTTCAACCTTACTGGGTGGTTTGGCAAATAATACCCAGGCTGCACCGGCAAATAGTTCTAGATAGCAGGTATGCTCAGGAATTAAGGCAACTATTTGCTCTCGCAGGCGAGATTTGCCCCCCACCCATTTAAAAGGGCTATTTATTATTTTGTACTCTTCGTTTTTATCCATCGAATGGTCTCTTTAAAGTATAGAATTGTCTCTATTAGAGAAATTTACCATGTTTAATTGTGTTTGTCAAATCTTTAATGTTACGAAGGACAACGGATGCAAAGGTTTGGTGAAAAATTACGAACTTTGCGTACTCAACGTGGAATGACACTCAAGGAATTGGCATTTGAACTTGGCTTTAGTGCTCATGGATATATCAGCGAATTAGAGTCTGGCAAGAAAAAACCGACCGCAGAATTTGTACTTAAAGTTGCTCGTTTATTTGAGGTCAGTACCGACCAGCTTTTGAAAGATGAATTAGATTTGGAGTAGCTCAAATGAGCTATACTTTTACAGGTAGTATACCCACAAAAGGCCAAATTGAAAAACTGCGCCTAGTTTTGAGTACCTTTCAAGATGGCACGGGACAACTTGTTTTTGAGCCAGGTAAAAGTTTGCCCGGTTGGCGAGATTTTGAGCGATCTGTTGCCTTAGCCTTTGATGGTCTTGCTCAAGAAAGTAAGGCTATTTTTGATGTCCTCGTTCCACTTTCCCCCAATCAGAAAATTTACTATGGCATCTCTTGTAAGATGCGTCAGACTTTGCAGATTGTTGAAAAAACCGGACGAGTAACGGTTGAAGTTTCCAATTCAGCAGGTAAATTTTGGGATGGTCTGAGAGCCAGAAGTATAGCTGATTATAACACCGATCCCAATACAGCTGGAAAAATCCTTCTCGGTCTGGTTGAAAGTTGGCACAATGAAGTCAGTTTAGAGCAAGAGGGAACAGTTGAGATAAACCGGAGCTTCTATTTATTGTTGCAATGGCATAAAGCAACTGGGCGGTACAGACTCTTTCAGTTTCCGGTTCAATTACCAGACCCTCAAACTTTGTCTTGGGAAGTGGATGGCAGGCGTTTAATAGGCCGTGATGATGACGGAGTAATGATAGAATGGTACGGGCATTCAGGTGGCCAGTTAAAATATTATCCTTTTGCTGATAAGGCTATCTGATAAGGCTATATGGTCATCACCAGTATTCAAACTTGAGCCATTGCCAAAAAGTGATTTAGGCTATGGGCTTAAACGGCGTGTGCTAGAATATTTCCCGGATCTTTGGCGGAGAGCTAATGAGCTGAGTTAGTCAAGGTGTTTAAAGTTGACGCCGTGACAGCCCAAAAATTCTTGAGCAAAGGAGACTGAACTTATGCAGCCAATGTACATCAATGGTGAGTGGGTCACCGGCAGCAGCGGTGAGACTCTGGAGGTGTTCGACCCGGCTACGGCCGAAGTCATCGACACGGTGCCCAACGGCGCAGCCGAGGACGCGCTCAAGGCTATCGAAGCGGCCAAGACGGCCTTCAACGAGTGGCGCTGGGTTACCGCCCTGGAGCGAGCCAGAATGCTCCAGCAGGCCGCCGACAAACTGCGCCTCCATTTTGATGACGTGGTCGAACTGCTGACCCTGGAAGAGGGCAAGGCCATCTCTGAAAACGAGGAGGAAACCGAGTGGGTCATCGGCACGCTGGAGTATTACGCCGGCCTGATCCGTCACTACCGGGGCCGGGTCATCCCGCCATCTGACCGCTCGCAATTCAACTTTGTGCTCAAAGAGCCGTATGGCGTGGTTGGCTGCATCGTCCCCTTTAATTATCCGCTACTGCTCATGATCTGGAAGGTAGCCCCGGCCCTGGCCGCCGGCAATACCGTCATCATCAAACCCTCCACCCATACCCCTCTCTCGATGTTGCGTCTGGCCCACCTGGTGTTGGATCATTTCCCGCCGGGGGTGGTCAACGTGCTGACCGGGCGCGGCAGCCGGGTGGGCGACGTGCTGGTGGAACACCCCGACGTGCCGGTGATTGCCTTCACCGGCTCCACCGGGATTGGGCAACGTATCGCCGGGCTGGCCGCCAAACGGATCAAGCGGTTGCACCTGGAGCTGGGCGGCAAAGACCCGTTTGTGATCGCGCCCGACGCCGACATCGAGACCGCGGTCGAGGCGGTGGCCTATGCCGCCCTGATCAACGCCGGGCAGGTCTGCACCTCCACCGAGCGGGTCTACGTGCCGGAGCACATGGGCCAGGCCTTTGCCGGAGCCATGGTCGATTTTGTGCGGGGGCTGCGGCTGGGGCCGGGGATCGAGCGAACTACCGATATGGGGCCGCTGGCCGCGCCGGGCTACCGCGACAAGGTGGCCAGCCATGTGGCTGAGGCGGTCAGCAAGGGAGCCAAGGTGCTGACCGGTGGCCGGGCGCCCGAAAAATTGGAGCAGGGTTGGTTCTACGAGCCGACGGTGTTGGTCAACGTCAACCACTCGATGCAGTGTATGCGCGAGGAGACCTTTGGCCCAACCATTCCGATTATGACCTACCGTACTTTTGATGAAGCCATTGCCCTGGCCAACGATAGCGACTACGGGCTGGGCGCGGTTATCCGCACCAACGACGCCCGCCTGGCCAAGCGGTTCTTTGAGGAGGTCCGGGCCGGGACGGTCTGGATCAACGATCCCCTCACCGACAACTATGCTGGTCCTTTTGGCGGGATGAAGCTGAGCGGCAATGCTCGCGAGCTGGGCGAGGAAGGGCTGGAGAGTTTCCTGGAAACCAAGCATGTCCATTGGGATTTTGACGACAAGCCCAAAGATTTCTGGTATCCGTATTAACGATTGGCCTTTACTCTCGTTCCCAAACTACAGTTTGGGAACGAGAATAGGAAACCAAAGATTTCTGGTATCCGTATTAACGATTGACCTTTGACCCATCACAAGATACAATTTCCTGAGAGGTGATGAAAAATGGTCCTAAAGGCAATTTCGACAACGGCGCTGCCGCTGCGGCAATGGCCCGGTCCGGGGGAGTGGACGTACCAGGATTACCTGGACTTGCCCGACGACGGCTATCGTTATGAAATCATCTGGGGAGAACTCTATATGACACCCGCGCCTTCTACCCGGCACCAGCGTATCTCACGCAACCTGGAATTTGCTCTCTGGGATTATGTCAAAAAACATGATTTGGGCGAGGTACTCGATGCGCCCTGCGACGTCGTCATGGAACCCGGCGCGACGCCGGTTCAACCCGATCTTTTGTTCGTAGCCAAAGAGCGACTCAAGATCATCACCGACAAAAATGTCAATGGGGCGCCAGATTTGCTGGTCGAGATTCTCTCTTCCGGCAGTCGAGAGTACGATCAAGTGACCAAGTTTGACCTTTATGCCCAGGCCGGCGTAGCCGAGTATTGGATTATCGATCCGCAGGCAGGTGTGATTGAGGTGTTCATTCTGGCAGAAGGCGTTTATACCCGGCTGGGACGCTTTGGTCAAGGGGAAACGGCCAGGTCAAAAGTATTGGCCGGTTTTACCGTTGCCGTTGCTGAGGTGATCGTGGCGCAGTAACTCGCAAAAGTTGTTCTGGCGCGCCAGTGCAGGCAGGTTACACGGAGCTACACGGAGAAGGCAAGAGTTTCACGGGGGAAAAACTCCGTGGCGATCTGAGCAACCTCCAGACATCTCCGTGTTTCTTTTTGGTGGAAAATGGCCTGGCCAGGTCAGCTGGTCAGGTTGAGGCGGCAACTATTTCAGGGGCCAGAAGTTGGCGATAAACCTCAACCGTGTTTTTGGCAATGGCGACCTGGGTGTAATTTTCCGTGACCCGCTGGCGGCCTTTGCGGCGCAACTCATCGCGCAGGGCGATATCGTCGATGAGCCGCTGCAAATGTGCCCGTAGTTCCTCCACGTTGCCTTCGGCAAAAGTCAACCCGGCATCGCCGATCACCTCGGGGATGGCTCCGGTGCGAGCGCCGATGGTGATCACGTCGCAGGCCATCGCCTCGATCAACACCCGGCCAAACTGCTCTTTCCAATTGCTGCGACTGACCGAGGGCAGCACCAAGACATCTAAGCCGCTAAAGTAGTGGGGCAAATGGGTGGAGGGTAATTTCTGGTCAAAGGTGAGGCGCGGGCCAATACCCAGCCATTGGCCTATTTTTTCCAGCCGGGCTCGATCCGGGCCGCTGCCCAGAATATGCATCGTCCACGGGCCGACCAGTTGGTGAGCCGCTTGCAATAAGATGTCCACCCCTTTTTCCTCGACCAACCGGCCGACATAACCGATGACCAGGGCCGGCTGGCTGGGGCGGCGACTGTCGCGCTGCTTGAACACGCTCATCTTACCCTGGCGGGCCGGCCGTTCGTGGCGATAGTAGATGGCCGGGTCTACCCCAAATTGGGGGATGAGGTGGATGGGCCCGGCATAGCCCTTGCGGCTCCAGACCTGCCAGGCTTCACTGCTGCCCACCAGCAGGGCGTTGGTGTTGGCCAGAACGTATCGCTCCATCAGACTAAACGGGGGTGGGTAGCGTTTGTACATATTCTGCCAGCTAAAGACCACCGTTTTGGCCCGGATCGATTGGGCCAGTCGCATAGCCTGGAAGGTGGCCAGGTTGTACGGTTCCTCGTCGATGTGGAATACATCCGGCTTTACCTGGCGGACAATTTGCCTCAATTTTGGGTAGAAATGAAGGTGATAGTTGCCGTTAAAGGCGATGGTGGTGACGATCAACTCATACCCCTGGGTATGCACTTTCTCCAGACGGGTTGGCGTACGCGGGTCCTCCCATGAGGGCGGGACCGCCACGGTCAACTCGACCTCCTCAAAGGCCGCGATTTCCTCTAATTTTTTTTGATAAGCGCCTACAATGCAGGCTTTGGAAAGCATCAATACTTTCATCAGGTTTTACCAATGAAGATGATAGATTTCATATTGGGTGGTGCGTATTTCGTGAAAGTTTAGGCACCACGAAACACGCAATATCCATTAGCGAGAAGTCTATCTCTTTTGCACCGCCTCACGATAAGCTTGCAAGGTTTCTGTGGCGGTCTTCTGCCAGCTAAACTTCTCCACTTGAGCAAAGCCGCGCTCGATCATGTCGTCGTTCGACTCCTCCTCGGTGCAGAGGCGGATGATCGGCGCGGCCATATGTTTGGTGTCGTCCGGGTCGATTTGAAAGGCGGCCGGCCCGGCCAGTTCCGGGATCGAGCTGGCGTTGGTCGTTACCACCGGCGTGCCGCAGGCCATCGCCTCCAGCACCGGCAGGCCAAAGCCCTCATAGCGAGACGGGTAAACAAAGACGTCGGCCGCGGCGTACACAAGCGGTAAATCAGCCTCGGCAATCCAGCCCGGCGTAACAATACATTCCTCAAGGCCCAATTCACGGGCCGTGCGCCGCGGGTCGGGAAAGAAGGGTGTGTCCTCGGCCGGCAACTTGCCCGCCAGAACCAGCGGATATTGGTGGGCCAGGGTAGCGCTGACCCAGGTGTAGGCGTACAGCAAGGCTTTGACATTTTTGCGCACGTCGTACCCGCCCAGGTAAAGGACAAAATGTTCCGGCAGGTTATACTTTTGCTTGATCTCGATCACCTGCTGCCAGGTTTTGGCCGGTTGGAAGTGGGGCGCCGGAGCCAGATAGACTACCCTGACCTGCTCCTCAGCCACGCCCAGTTTGCGCAGAATATCCTGTTTGCTCCATTCCGAATCGGCCAGGATGATTTTGGCCCGGGGCGCGGCCGCGGCGACCAACGAGGTGTAGAGCCGCACCGCCGCGTTGCCGCGGTATTCCCGTAAGACCAGCGGGATCAGGTCGTGGATGGTCACTACGGTTGGGACCGTGGGCGAGAGCGGCGAGCCGAAGTAGGGCACGTGGGCCAGCTCAACGCCCAATTTACGGCAGGCCCGCGGAAACGTAACCTGTTCGAACCAAACCTTGGCCAGGTTAACGGACTGGTTGGCAAAAGGAGTGGGCCTCACCTGGAATTTCAGGCGCGACGTTACAGATTGGGCCGGTAAGTCCGATGTCGGTTCAACCGGTTTGGGCGTGATCAGGTTGATTTCAAGGTCGGGATCAGCTTGCAGCAGGGCCGGGACCAGATATTTAAGATACTGGCCGCTGCCTACCGCCGGATTATCCCAAAACCAGGCATTGATGGCAATTCTCAAGGGACAAATCTCAAATTGCGAATAGCGAATGGCGAGTAGCAAATCTACAGGGCAGGTGTGGCGCCCCCATTTCGTTCCGGGGCAAGTGCCGTCAATCGCAAATCGATAATATCCCTTGATTATACTTATTCGGACTTGGGAGGCAAGGCCAGTCCGGTTGAGGGTGTATCCAGCGTGTTGGGCAGATAAGGTGACCGGCACTTCAAAAGTGCCGGTCACCTTAAATTGATTCCGATTTTACGCCAGCGCCGTGGCCCTGACCGGTACTCGCCACAACTGCTGCGGCAGCTCAAAGCCGGCCGCGGTCAGTAGTTCCCCGGCAATGGCCGTATTTCGACCCAGCTCGGTGATGTGGTGCGCATCGGAGTTGACCACAACCCGGCTGCCGCCGGCCTCCCGGAACCAGCCAAACATCGTGACCAGCGCCTCGTTCCAGTTGGGCGTGTGGGTGAGAAAACGGGTGTTGAGTTCCAACGCCTTGCCGCTCCAGGCGATGGCCGCCAGGGCCGGGCGAATCACCGGCTCCAGCCGCCAGGGATCAAAAGTGGCGCCCAGCAGTGTGCCTCGCCAGATCATCCGGTCAAAGTGAGCCACAAAGTCAAAATCAAAATCCCGGGCCATGCGGCCCAACTCGGCGAAATAGTCGGCGTAAACCTGGTCCGGCTGGCGGTTGGCAAAGCAGGCGGCCAGATGGATGTTTTCGCCATACAGCCAGTGTAGCGAGCCAATGACCACGTCAAAGGGATAGGCCCGCAGCAGTTGGCCGGCCTGGGCGGCATAGTGATGGGGATTGCCGAGTTCAACGCCGCTGTAGACGGTCAGTCCGCGCCGGCCAAATTCGGCCCGAACCTGTTCCAGCGCGGCAAAGTAGGCCGCCGCTTGCGGGAAATCGTGCAGCGAACTGGCCGGCTGCCATTCGGCGTGCTCGGTGATGGCAATCTCGGTCAAGCCCAGCTCCAGGGCGCGCTGGCAAAGTTGGGCCGGGGAGTGGTCGCCATCCGGGCTGAAGGTGGAATGCATGTGATAATCGGTCGTAATGTTGATGGTGTTTGACAATTTGGAATACCTCGGTTCTTGTTGAAAATTAGTCAATTGGAGTAGTTTACCAGAGCAGTTTTAAGGCAGGATTAAGCCGGGGTTAAGGTTTTGTAAAATAACCCTGATTGGCCGACGGATTTAACATTTGCCAAGCCCAAAAAATCAGGGTAAGCCGAAGCAGAAAACCACC
>CAYNLK010000053.1:0-42090 GCA_964398055.1 uncultured Caldilineaceae bacterium | reverse complement strand
TCTACCAGGTCCGTGAGCTATTTTATATCAGTTGCCTTTTATCATACTAATGACAATCGATCTACCAGGTCCGTGAGCTATTTTATATCAGTTGCCTTTTATCATACTAATGACAATCGATCTACCAGGTCCGTGAGCTATTTTATATCAGTTGCCTTTTATCATACTAGTGACACGCCAAGCGGGGATCGATTTTTACCGGATTCGATTTAAGAAACACGTTCTTAACCTGACCCGGCCGCCTGTTTCCGCTGGTAGTGCCGCCGGGCTTTGGCCCGGTTGCCGCAGTGTTCCATCTCGCACCAGCGCCGGCTGCGGTTGCGACTGGTGTCTAAAAAGAGCCAGCCGCAGCTCTCCCCGGCGCATTGCCCCACCCGCGCCAACTGCTCCGAGGTCAGCAGCTCTGCCGCCGAATGGACAATCGGCCAGAGAACTCGCCCCAAGTCATCGGCCGCGCCGGTCCAGGCATAGGTAAAGCCCCTCTCCGTTGGTACGAGGCCGGTTTGAGCCAACATTTCGGCCAGAACCCCATTCAAATTGGCCAAATCGACGGCAGGAGGCGGCTGTTGACGAGCAATTGCGGAAAATATTCGATGCAACATGGCGCGCAGGGTGATCGCCTGCTCATAAACCGCCGCGGCCTCGGCCGGTCGACCGGCCGCCGCCCGGAGCAACTGCTGCGCTTCGACTTCGGTCAAGATAGCTGCAAATTGACCCCATCGGATCAAATCGGTGTAGTCAAAGAAACGCTCGGCGGCCCGCTCCGGGCTGTCCCAGTTGACCGAGTTGACAAAGTCCAGGCACAACCAGCCGCCGACCGCTTTGAAAGGGGGTCTTTCCGGGGGGACTATAACCACATGGCGCTCCTTAAAAAATAGACCGCCGACGGCAGACCCCTCGGGCTGAGCCTCGGGACGAAGCCGCCGACCACCGAAAGAGATTTTCACGCTTCGCGTCGGTGGTGTGCCGCAGGCTCGTGACGACTCCTGCCTGACCGCTGACGGACGACCGCATCTCTATAGTTCCAGCGGGATTTGCAGCTTAAAAGGGGCAATCCGCTCTTCAGCCAGTTTAATATATTCTGGATCCAGCTCATAGCCCACGTATTTTCGGCCGGCTTTCAAGGCCGCGATAGCCGTTGAACCACTGCCCATAAAAGGGTCCAACACAATATCATTGGTAAAGGAGTAGAGCTGGATCAAACGAAATGGCAATTCAACCGGGAACGGGGCCGGATGCCCGATTTTTTTGGCCGACTCAGGACTCATGGTCCAGACCGACTTGGTCCACTCCATAAACTGCTCTTTGGAGATACTGTTTTCCTTATCCGGGGGCTTCTTGCGGGCATATGCCCCTTTAGAAAATACCAGAATGTATTCGTGCACATCTCTTAAGACAGGATTGGCCGCCGACGCCCAACTCCCCCAGGCCATCGAGACCCCGGCCCCGGCGCCTTTGTTCCAAATAATTTCCCCCCGCATGCGAAAACCAAGATCAATCATAAGCTGAGAAATATAATCGGAGAGAGGAAGGTAGGGTTTTCGGCCAAGATTGGCCACGTTGATACAGGCTCGGCCCCCCTCAACCAGAACCCGATAGGTTTCAAAAAATACCTGCCGGAGCAAATTGAGATACTCCTGGAGCGACAACTCCTCATCATAATCTTTGGTTACATTGTAAGGAGGGGATGTAATCATCAGGTGCAAGGAGTGATCGGGTAACTCTTTCATCTCTTCAGCGCTACCCGGTATAATCTGGTTTGCCCATTCGGCCGGAAAGGGGTTGTCTGCCACCGGGTGTGAAACATCTGGGGCCGACAATTCTGCATACAATTTGGAATTGTAATACTTCGACGAATCGTGATTAATTCTTGGACTTGTACCAAAGCTGCTGGTTGCGGAGCCTTTCTTCATGGCATACCTCGAACAAGTTGGATTTGAGAGCAGCCAATAGTTCCCGGCGCGATTGGCGGTCGTTGCTCCAACCCTCAAATCGATCTATCACGACCATATCTAACCATCAAAACGCTATTGACGGGTTAGAAAAAATGACATATAATCTAACTATCAAAACAACTTTAGCAGGTTATAAATTATTGTCAAATCTAAGCGGTCAATCGATCACGGCTGCGGCAAAGGAGTCAAACGTATGGCAGGACGAGATTGCCTATTTCAAAATGGAAAGGTTGTCTGGCTGATTACAAGCCTGCTTATCTTATTGACAGCCAGCGCCTGTTCAACCCTCGCCGCCTCAAAACCTGCGCCTACCGCTCCCTCCCCGCCGAAAATTGCGACGACTCCCCCATCTCTCACTCCAACCCTTTCCCCAACCCCACCGGCCCCGGCCGATCCCTGGCTGGCCATCCTGCAAAAAACGCCCTACCCCTACACCACCCCGCTGCCGCCGCCGACCCCGACCACTTTGGACGGCATCTACGTTAAATTTGAGCCTAAAGAAGCCACCCCGGTGCCGTGTCGTCGTTGTCCCGACTATTTGCCCGAAGGCGGCGTCTGGAAATTGAATCTGGATCGGGGCATGTATCGCATCTTCCACGAGTCGACCGCCTGGTTTAGCCTGGGTTCCTTCACCCTGTCGGGCAACCAACTAAACCTATTCAACGACCCCACCTGCATTGATACCGTGGGGCTTTACCGGTGGCAGCTGGCCGATGGCGAGTTGAAGCTGACGGTCATTGCCGATACCTGCCAGGTCGACCGCCGCGGCCGGAGTTTTGCCAATCTGGCCTGGGCTTCGTGCCGGCCGCCGTCAACCGAAGCCGCCATTACCGGCCATTGGCCTCGCCCGGCCGGTTGTGGCGGCGAGAATTGAGCCAGCCAGTAGGTTGGGTCTCGTACCTCGACCCAACCTACGTGAGTTATTTTGAGGAGGTTTTTGATGGCAAAACAAGCAATCTATCTACGCCTGAGTTTGCTGGCCGGCCTGGCTCTGACTGTGGCCGGACTCGCCAACGCCGCGGAAATCAGCATCGCCGGGCGGTCTCATCCCCAGCCCCAAACCACCGACTCAGGCGCGATTGGCGGGGGCATCGACAACCAGGCCGGTGAGCAGGCGACTGTCGGCGGCGGCTACCATAATCAGGCCACCGGCTTTCGGGCCACCATTAGCGGCGGCGCCAATAATCTGGCCAACAATGGCAGCGTGGTTATCGGCGGCGGCGAATGGAATAGGGCTATTTATAGCTATGCCACCATTTGCGGCGGCACAGTCAATACCGCCAGCGCCTTGAATGCCACCATCGGCGGCGGGTCGGGCAACCTGGCCAGCGGACCTCAGGCAACCGTGGGGGGCGGGACCCGCAATACCTCCAGCGGCGTTCAGACGACGGTCGGCGGCGGGGTGCGCAACACGGCCAACGCCGCTTACGCCACGGTCGGCGGGGGGCTTGAAAATCTGGCCAGCGGCCGCCGGGCCGCCGTCGGCGGCGGAGCCGGCAATATCGCCAGCGGTGAGGATGCGACCATTGCCGGCGGCCTGAGCAACCAGGCCACCGACCGGTACAGCACCGTCGGCGGCGGCCGGGGCAATCAGGCCGGCAATTTGAATGACGACGTTGAGGACGCTCGCTATGCTACGATCAGCGGCGGGCAGGATAATCGCGCCCTAAATCTGGGCGCCGCTGTCGGCGGCGGCGTCGACAACCACGCCGGCGGCATCTTTGCCACCGTTCCCGGCGGCGTTGCCAACCGGGCCGGCGGCGACTACAGCTTTGCGGCCGGCCGCCGCGCCCAGATTGAGGCGAACCATCCGGGCGCCATCCTGCTGGCCGACTCAAATGATGTCGACTTCAACTCCGCCGCGGCCAACGAGTTTGCGGTCCGGGCCACGGGTGGGATGCGTCTCATTATGGCCATCGATGCGGCCGGCGCGGCTGAAGCCGGGGTGCGCCTGGCGGCCGGCAGCGGTTCCTGGCAATCGCTGAGCAGTCGCGCCGCCAAGACCAACGTGGAACCGATCGATCCGCAGGAAGTCCTGGTCCGCTTGCAGACTGTCCCCATCACCACCTGGAATTACCGGGCGCAAGAGCCGTCGATCCGGCACATCGGTCCGATGGCCGAAGATTTCCGGCAGGCATTTGGCCTGGGCGAGGACGAACGGTATCTCAACAGCGTTGACGTCGACGGCGTGGCCCTGGCCGCCATTCAGGGGTTGTACCAACTGGCCCAGCAGCAGGCCGTCCAAATCGCCGCCCTGGAGCAACAACTGGCGGTGTTGACTCGTGCCTGTGTGGTCAATCAGGCTGCGGAGGAAGGACCGGCCCAAGCCCAAACCAGTCCATCAGATCAATAACGTTCAAATTGGCTGATTGATATTATGCTCGTGCGTATCAGCACCCGCCTGCTTGCGCCGATGCCGGCGCACTTTGGCCAGGTTGCCGCAGCTCTCCATGCTGCACCAGCGCCGGCTGCGGTTGCGGCTGGTGTCTAAAAACAACCAGCCGCAGCCCCGCTCGTCGGCGCATTCCTTCACCCGATCCAACTCAGCCGAAATCAATAACTCCGCGGCCGAGTGGGCGACCGGCCAGAGCAGCCCCTCGAACGCCGCGGCTGCTCCCTGCCATTGCCAGCCAAAGCTGCCCGCAGTTTGAGTAACCTGAAGCCGTCCCAACCCGCTGGAAAACCAGCCATTCAAAAGCGTAAGGTCAGCCGGCTCAGGGGTGTGGCCGGCGGCAATGGCCGAAAAAATCCGGTAGATGGCCTCGCGCAGATCAATTGCCTGGGCCAGAGCCGCCGCCGCGTCCCCCGGCTGTTGGGCCGCCGTCTGGAGCAGGCGCTCGGCCTCCGCAGCGGTCAAGAGGCCGACTTGCCGGCCCCAACCCACCAGATCGGCATAGCTGGTCAGCTCCTCTTCAGGCTGGGCGCTGGCGTGCCAGTTGGCCGTGTTGGCAAAATCCAGACACAGGCGCTGTTCTTTTAGTTTGAGCTTGCCACCGTAGATGTCGGTTTCGATCATCGGCTGTCTTATCCAAAAAAGTGCCCGCGTTTATTCCTTGTAACCAATAAAAAACTCTTGACAGGTTACAAAAGGCGTGTTATAATGTAACCACTTTTATGATTATAGCCAGTTACAAGATGGTTGTCAAGGGGGGATGAGAGACAATGCCGCGCAATTTTTCCCGCAGTCGCCTGGCCGACCTGGGGCTGCTCTACATTGCCGCCATCTGGGGCTCAACCTTTTTTGTGGTCAAGGATAGTCTGGCCTACGTTGACCCGGTGGTGTTGGTGGCGTATCGTTTTGTTTTGGCAACTTTGCTCATGGGCGGCTATATGTTGTACCGGCGCAAGCCCTGGTTCAGCAACTTCAAGGCCGGCGGCCTGTTGGGACTGTTGTTGTGGCTTTGTTACGTCGCCCAGACGATTGGCCTGGAATATACCACCGCCTCAAACTCGGGCTTCATCACCGGCCTGTTTGTGGCTTTTGTCCCGCTGTTGGCCTACGTCTTTTTTCGCGAATTACCTTCCCTATCGAAAATCGCGGCGGTCCTGACCTCGTTGATCGGCTTATGGTTCTTAACCGGCGGCCTGGCCGAAATCAACGCCGGTGATTTGCTCACCCTCATCACCGCCCTGGCCTTTGCCGCTTACATTCTGCTGGCCGACCGATACACCAAAGCCAATCTCGACCCGTATGTCCTCACTTTTCAACAATTTTTGACCGTGGCCGGGTTAAGTGTTATCGTTGCCCTGGTTTTTAGATTACCCTTTACCGTAACTTCAGCCGGGACCGTCGGGGTCATTCTGTTCTTAACCTTGTTTCCCACGTTGTCAGCTTTTGTCATTCAGATGGTGGCCCAGAAATTTACTACGCCAGTCAAGGTTTCACTGATCCTGGCTGCGGAACCGATCTTTGCCGCCCTGTTTGCCTGGACATTGGGGGGCGAAACTTTCGTCTTGAACCGGGCGATGGGCGGGCTGCTGGTAGTGCTGGCCATCATCATTGCCGAAATTCCAATTCGACCGGGGCGATTGGTCAGAGTCGCCGGCCAGGCCCAACCAAAAATTTCACCAGCCTGCGGGAGTAAAACCAACGATGCACGTCCAATTGATTTGTCAAATCCTGGAAGAAACAACGCCCAGCCCCTTCGATTTCGAGTCGACCGCGACGGCTCACGGCTGGGTGATGCTTCGCCCGTTCGAGTGGCAGGCGGACGCGACTGAACTCAGCCGGATTCACCAGCTTACCAATGGCCGGGTGGTCCGGTTGCGCCTCAGCGATGGCGACCACAATCCTGGCTCGCTGGTGCGAATCGGTGCCGAGACGGCCGAACCGCTCACCCCGGCCGAAGAAGTTGAGATTCGCGGCGCAGTACGGCGGATGCTGCGGCTTGACGAAGAGCTGACCGAATTTTACCACCTGGCCGCGCAACTGGACCACTGGCAGTTGCGCCTGCGGCCGGGCGGTGGACGATTGCTGCGCTGTCCCACCCTGTTTGAAGATATCGTCTACACCCTGTGCACCACCAATATCAGTTGGTCGGGCACCCGCCGCATGGTCGAGCGGCTCACCGCCCAACTCGGCGAGCCGCTGCCCGGTGAGCCGGAACAACGGGCCTTTCCCGCCCCGGCCGCGCTGGCCGCAGCCGGGCCGGACTTTCTCCGGCAGCACATCGGCTTGGGCTACCGGAGCAGCTACGTCTGGGAATTGGCCGCAGCCGTTACCGACGGCCGGCTGGACCTGGACGCCCTGGCCGATCCAACCCTGCCCACCGCAGCGCTGCACCAGGCTCTCCGCCAGATCAAGGGGGTCGGTCCCTATGCCGCGGCCACGCTGCTGATGATTCTGGGGCGCTACGATTATCTGGCCATCGACACCGAACTGCGGGCCCATGTTTCAAAAAAATACTTTGCCGGTCAGCCGGTCAGCGAGGCCCAAATCCGGTCGATTTATGCGCCGTGGGGCGCCTGGCAATACCTGGCTTATTGGTTCGACCCGCCGGCCTAGTTTTGCCGATAGATATTCGCCTTGTTCATTGAACGGAGGAGGTTTGATAATGTTTCCGGGGAATGCTGAGTTTGTAGCGCGTGAGCGCCACAAAGATTTGTTGCATGAAGCCAACCAGCGACGCCTGATCAAAACTATTGAAGCAGGACAGGCCAACAGATCAACCAGGTTGCAGCGGGTTGTTGGCTGGGTTGGCCTCCAATTGGTTACGTGGGGCTTGAAGCTCCAGGGACAGCCGTTAGCGCAATCCACTCAATTGGCCAACCCCACCTCGATGCGCAAAACGTGCCGGCCGCTGGGCAGCAGCCGGTAACCTGGCTGAATTATAAAAAATGGTCCCTCTCAGTATTTTGCCGCGCTGTCGTTAAATTCTGTAATGGCAACCCATACTCTGCTTATTTTCCCAGGCTGCGTTAGCCACAATAATGGCTGCCCGAACAGCATTCCGCAGGCCAATCAATTCGTCGGTCAGGCGGGTGGTGCGATAGAAATCTTCAATTTCAACTTCCAGGTGGCGCAATTCGCGGATGGCCCGGGCCAGACGAGGCGTGGTTCGCACCAGGCCCACATAATTCCACATCATGTGCTTGATCGAACTCATATCCTGGCTGATGAGGGCCGGATCTGGCGTATCCTGGCCGGTAGCGTGCCAGGGTGGGATATCGGCCTGGCCGAGAGCGGGGGAGCCGGCCAGGGTAGCTTGAATGTGCTGCGCCGCCTGGTGGCCCCAGGTTAGCCCCTCCAGCAGCGACGCGCTGGCCAGCCGGTTGGCCCCGTGCACCCCGGTACAGGCCACTTCGCCGATGGCATAAAGCTGCGCGATGGTCGTTTGGCCCCATTCGTCTGTCCAGACGCCCCCACAAGAATAATGCGCCGCGGGCACAACCGGCACCAGGTCACGGCTAATGTCGATACCATAAGCCAGGCAACTCTGGTAAATATTGGGGAACTTCTCTTGAATCTGGTCGGATGGAATGTAAGAGCGCAGGTCCAGGTACAGATTTTGCACATCTCTGGCCATCATCTCCCGGTGCATACTGCGAGCCACCACATCGCGGGGGGACAGATCCTTCCATTGCGGATCATACTTGTGCATAAAAGGGGCGCCGGTGGAATCAACCAAACGCGCCCCGGCTCCGCGCACAGCCTCGGAAATCAGAAAGTGGGGGGCTTGTTGATGGTGAAAGGTGGTGGGATGAAACTGAATGAACTCGCAATTGATGACCCGTGCTCCGGCCCGGTAGGCCATGGCCAGGCCGTCACCGCGCGCCCCCGCCGGATTGGTTGACCGCAAAAAAATTTGGCCCAGGCCGCCGCTGGCCAGAATGGTCTTTTTGGCTAAACAACAAATCACCCGCTCCTGGGCCTGGTCCAGGAGATAGGCCCCCACACAGGTGTGAGGTTGATAAACGGCCAACCGATTTTGGGAGTGGTGAGCCGGGGTGAGCAGATCCACGGCGGTATGGCCGGTGAGCAAAGTAACCTTGGGGTGGTTGCTCAGAGCCTCGATCAGGGCCACCTCGATGGCCCGGCCGGTGGCATCGGTAACGTGCAGAATGCGCGGCAGCGAATGACTGCCTTCGCGGACCAGGGCCAGTTCGCCGTCGGGAGTCCGGTCAAAAGCCACGCCGACTTTATCGATCAGGATCTCCTTAACCAGTTGTGGCCCTGCTACGGCCAGCAGCTGAACTGCCTCGGGTTTGCAGTGATCCGCCCCGGCGCGGTTGATGTCTTCGGCCAGCAACGCCGGCGAGTCGGCGGGACTGCGGTAAATAATGCCGCCCTGAGCATAATAGGTATTGGACTCTTCGGCCTTGTGGGCGCGGGTCACCACCGTCACCGGCACGCCGGCTTCGGCCAGTAGGAAGGCCGCCGTGCCGCCGGCAATGCCGCAACCAATAATCAAAACGTCGGTTTCAAGGTAATCGCTCATGTTTTAGCCAATGGCAAGCATGCGCTCGACAGATTTGGCCGCTCTGATCCGAATATCTTCCGGCACTTCAATGACATATTGATTGTATTTTAGGGCGTTGAGGGTGTCTTCCAGGGTGATTTCGTTCATATGCGGGCAGCGGACAGCGCAGAGCCGCAGCATCTCTTTATCGGGATTGGCGGCGGCAACATTATCGCCCATGGCACACTCTGTTAGCAGGAGATAACGGGGCCGATCGGTTTGTTCAACAAATTTGACCATGGCCGTGGTGCTGCCGGAAAAATCGGCCGCCTCGACTACCTCGGGACGGCACTCCGGGTGGGCCAGCACGGTTACGTCGGGGAACTGGCGGCGAACATTCCTAATATCCTGCACGGTAAATTTTTCGTGAACCTCACATCGGCCGCGCCAGCCGATGAGCTGGTAATCCAACCCGGTAGCGGCGGGGCCGGGGGAGCCATCGCCATTTTGCAGCGGAAAGATAATGTGCTTGCCGGTTTCCCTGGCCACATTCTTGGCCAGGTATTCGTCGGGAATAAAGATGACCGTGTCGCTCCTGAGCGATTCTACCACGGCGACCGCATTACTCGAGGTGCAGCAGATGTCGCTCTCAGCTTTGACCTCAGCATAGGTATTAACGTAGGTGACCACCGGCACCCCGGGAAATTGAGCCTTCAACTGCCGGACATCCGCCGCGGTGATGCTGGCGGCCAGCGAGCAGCCCGCTTTTTTGGCCGGGAGCAGGACCGTTTTGGCGGGGTTGAGGATTTTGGCCGTTTCCGCCATAAATCTCACCCCACAGAACACAATGATATCCTGGTCGGTAGTCGCAGCCTTGCGGCTGAGTTCCAGCGAGTCGCCGGTAAAATCGGGAATAGAGTGGAACAAGGCCGGTTCCATGTAGTTGTGACCCAAAATTACGGCATTTTTCTCTTTTTTGAGCTGGTTGATTTGATAAGCCAGTTCGGCTTTGTAGCGTAGTTCAAAATCTGGCACAACTTTGTTCAACTTACTTTTCATTTGCACATAGGTTTCTTCAACTGACATTCTTTACCTTCCACTTGACTAATAACCACAATTTCCCAATCTCTAATCTCCACTCTCCACCATAAAACTAACATCCAACGCCTGCACCGAGTGGGTTAGGGCCCCAACGGAGATGTAATCAACCCCGGTCGCGGCTACCGCGGCCACATTTTCCAGGGTAATGTTGCCGGATGCTTCCAGCGGCGTTCGACCGTTGGCCAGACGGACCGCCTTACCCATGTCAGCCAAACCCATATTGTCAAGCAAGATTCGGTCAACCGATAACGCCAACGCCTCCTCCAGTTCAGTCAGGTTCTTGACCTCGACCTCAATGGGCAGGTCCCGCTTGGCTCCAGCCCGCACCCGCTCAACTGCGGCGGAAATGCTGCCGGCGGCGGCAATATGGTTGTCTTTAATAAGCGCCATATCAAACAAACCAAAACGATGATTTTGACCCCCGCCCAGCCGCACAGCCCACTTATCAAGCAGGCGCAGGCCGGGCGCGGTTTTGCGCGTGTCCAGAATAATCGCCCCGGTTCCATGGACCGCCTCCACAAACCGGCGGGTGAGCGTGGCAATACCCGACATGCGTTGGAGAAAGTTAAGGGCCACCCGTTCGCCGCTGAGCAGCGCCCGGCCCGACCCGCTCACGGTGGCAATCACTTGGCCGGCCGTTACGGGATCACCGTTGGCCAGGTTGGGGCTGAATTGGACATGTTCATCCAGCGACAAAAAAGTCAAGTGGACGACGTCCAGCCCGGCAATGATGCCCGCGGCTTTGGCGATCAATTGGCCCTTCAGGCTAGACTCCAAAGGAACAGTGTAAGCAGTAGTTACATCGCCGTCGCCAAGGTCTTCGGTTAGTGCAGCCTGGATAATCGGTTTGGCCTGAGCGAGTGTGTTCATTGATTTTTTGTAATGGTAACCCAATATAGTAAATTACACACTAAGTATAATCCAAAAAAAACAGTTGTCAAAATGCTTTGAGGCAAAAATGTAGCATCAACATCTTGATGAATTTCAACTTTTCTCCTAAACACGGTTTGCTGCTATTGGCTGCTAGAGGTTACCTCAATGCCCAGCCGGGCCAGATCAGCCATCAGTCGCTGCGGTTCGACGAGGTGGGCCTGCAAATGCAGCCCCGGTTTTCGGACCGAGCCATCCAGAAGTTGCAGCAGGGTGGCGACTACGGGCACGGCGGTGAACACATAGCCATCGGGGTGATAGAGGGTCACATCGACCGCTTTGGCCCGGCCGTCTTGCCGGCCGCGGGCCTCCACTTTGAGCATTGTGCCATACGGTGAGCGAGAAAAGGTGTTCAGGCTCCAGCGGAAAAGCCGCGCCAACGGCCACAGGCCGCGGCGCGGCGCCAATTTCAACCCCACCATCACCAGGGGCGACACCAACCAGTCGGTAAACCAGTTGAAACCGCCCACGTAGAAACCGCTCTCCCGGATACCCGGTATCATCTCCGGGATGGCTCGCATTTCTTCCAGAAACATCGGCACAGCATATTGCCGGCAGTATTTGCAGGCGAACGAGCCTCTGATGATGGCATTACCGCTCAGGGCAAGAGCAACCAGAAGAATCAGCAGCCCGATCAGCAGCAGGTAAAATTCTGAACCAACAAGATTCGCTCATGTAGGATTCTAGGTGAAAAGGGGAAATATGGTATACTCTAACCACAATTTGTTATGAAGAGGAGCTGGACAATGGCCATACGCTTTTCCCTGACCGAGTTACTGGATGAGCAAGAAAGTTACAACTTTCTGTTAAAAACCTTGCATCCCGACGGTTTGAAATGTAAACACGGTCATCCCCTTCCGCCAGACCAGCAGCCCCATGACCGGCGTCGTGATCCTATTTGTGATTATCGTTGTCGGATTTGTGGTAATAAACCTTTTCACCGGCACGATCTGGCAACGAACCCATTACGACTGCCGGAAGATCGTGCTGATTATGCGTGGGGTGGCTCAAGGCACCCCCACCCGGCAATTGGCGGATGAACTGGGGGTGGACTATGGGACGCTGTTGACCCGCCGGCATCGCATCCAACAATAACGCGGGCGAAAAGGGCCGCAAACATCCTGACCCGGCCGACCCACCCCGCCGCCGGGCCAACAAACGACCCGGTAAAGGGACGCTGGCCAATGACCGCCCCCCGGTTTTGGGGCTGGTCGGGCGGGAACGAGGTCAAATTCGGCTGGCCGTGTGCGCTGATACCACCCAGGACACCATTCAACCTGAAGTCGAACACAAGACCACGCCGACCACCACCCTCTACACCGATGAGAGTAACGCCTATCATCGAGTGGCTGAAACCGGTCGGGGGCACGGCACGGTCTGTCATTCTCAGAAAGAATGGGCTCGGGATGATGATGGCGATGGCATCCGGGAAGTTCATTGCAACACTATGGAAGGCATCTGGACCGGTTTGCGTAACTTTCTGCGGCCCTTTCGCGGTGTTCATAAAAAAACTTGGCTCAGTACGTGGCGATGTTTGAGTGGTCTCATAATCTCAAATCGGTCACTCCTGACTTCTTGAGAACCCTGATGATACCTCATTTCACCTATTTACCTACATGAGCGAACCGGCTATATTGCCTTATTTTTCTGGCGATGGCAACTTTTGTGGCTATCAAGCTACACCACTATATCTTGTGGTACCCACGAAAATTCCCAAAGAGCCACCATAATTTTAGGTGAAAGGAAAAGTTATGAACCACCCATCTCCCGCTCCCTCCAGGAGCTCTCGGACCGGCCAAATCCTCATCATCGGTCTGATCGTGCTGGGGATGATTCTGGTGTTATTTTTCGGATTTCGGGCAGTCCGGTCATACCTGCGCATCCAGCAGACCGGCCTGCAGCCGGGCGTGAGCGATGTCGAGCTGATCCGCGGCTGGATGACCATTCCCTACATTGCCGCAGCTTATGACGTGCCGGAGGCGTATATCTTCACCCAAATCGGTATTCCTCAGCCCGATAACCAGAACAAGAGCTTGGGCCAACTGAACCGTCAATATGCGCCGGGCGAGCCGGCCGCTATTTTGAACAAGGTCAAAGAAGTTGTGCGGCAGTACCAGGCCGAACATCCGCCAACCCCCGAGTCGCTGCCATGACCGACTTAAACCTAATCGAACTGTTTCTGACCGGGATGCTCACGTACGGCCCGCTGGCGTTGGGGCTGGCCTTGCTGTTAGGCGCCCTGGGCATTCCGGTGCCGGGCACACTATTTGTGCTGGCCGCGGGCGCTTTTGTGCGGCAAGGGGTGTTGGATTTATTTACTGCTTCTGGCCTGGGTTTGTTAGGGGCAGTGCTGGGTGATAGCGCCAGCTATGCCATCGGCTATTTTGCCAAGGGGTGGGTCGAGCGCCGTTTTGGCCAATCGGCGGCCTGGCAAAAAGCCCGCGATACCTTTGAACGCCGCGGCGGGCTGGCTATCTACCTGACCCGCTTTCTTCTAACCCCGCTAGCCCTGCCCACCAACCTGATCGCCGGCGGCAGCGGCTACTCCTTCTGGCGCTTTCTGGCCTATGATGTCGCCGGGGAGTTCACCTGGATTGTGCTCTACGGCAGTCTGGGCTATGCCTTTGGCAGCCAGTGGGAGCTGATCAACCAGTTCATCAGCGACTTCAGCGGTTTGCTGGTCGGTCTGGCGGCGCTAGGCGCAGGGATTTATTTCCTGGCGCGCCGCCGGCGCAGAGACGGCCTGAGCAGCGAGCGTTGATTTCATTGAAGCTGCAACTTCCCCTATTTTAGATTCGTAAGCCCTAGTATTTCCAAATTTGAGGAGCCAGCACACTTTGGGTCAGACACTGGCACCTGTACCGCCAGTGCAGATATGCGGCCCCGTTCGGTATCTAGGGATGCCTCACTCCGCAAAAATTGGTTCCACTGAGCCTATCATCCCTGACTGGCCTCACCGGTTCCTTTGCCCCACCGGATTTTTTTGACGAATTCCCCAATTCGGCCCCAATTGACGCTCTCTTGACGCGAAAATTGACGCTTTCTAAACGCTGGCCGGTTATACTGGAAACAACTGCCAGGTGAACTCGCGGCCAGAACTGGCGGAGAAAGCAGGCTCAGCGTGACTACAGCCAATATCTTCCAACACGAACCCCACGTTGAGACCTTCCAGGCCGGCCAACTGATCTTTCGCCAGGGCGATCCCGGCGAGGTGATGTATGTGGTCCAGGAGGGTGAAGTGGACCTGCTGTTGAATGAGCAACTGCTGGAAACCGTCGGTCCTGGCGGTATTTTGGGCGAGCTGGCCCTGCTGGAGGCCGCTGCCCGCAGCGTCACAGCTATCGCTCGCACCGACTGCCGGCTGGCGTGGCTCAACCTGACTCGCTTCAAAGTGCATGTCCACCATACGCCTTATTTTGCCATCCAGGTGATGCGGGTGATGGCCGACCGGCTGCGCCGGATGAACGCCCAGGTAAGCTAAATAACCATTCATTCAGGAGGAAACGATGCTGCGTAAACTTTGGCTGTCCATTTTTTTAACCCTGTTGACCCTGGTCAACCTCGGTACCGTCATTTTGAACCGTCCCGGCTCGGCCCTGGCCCAGCCCCCCTCTCTTATCCCCCCCCTTGACGGGGGGGAAGCAGGGGGGGTGACGGTTCAAGCCGCGTTGGGCACAGGCTTCACCTACCAGGGCCGGCTGACCGACGCCAACGGCCCGGTCAACGCCGCCTGTGATTTCCAGTTCAGCCTGTACGATGCGGCCAATGGCGGCAGCCAGGTGGGTAGCACCCAAACCGTCGCCAATGTGATCGTCAGCGGCGGCCTGTTCACGGTGCAGTTGAACGGCGGCGGTGAGTTTGGCCCAACCGCCTTTGCCGGCGAGGCCCGCTGGCTGCAAATTGCCACCCGCTGCCCGGCCGGCAGCGGCAACTTCACCTTGTTTGACCCGCGCCAGTCCTTAACTGCGGCGCCTTATGCCCTGTTCAGCCGCTCCACCGGGGCGCTCAATGGCTACAGTGTGAGCAGCGCGGCCCCGGCTGGCGGCCAGGTCTTGAAATGGAACGGCTCGCAGTGGTCACCCCAACCACTTGGCGTGACCATGGTTTTTACCAGTGGTCAGGGTAATCCCTCCGTGCCCAGTTCCCTGGATTTTTTGGCGCCACCTGTGCAAGTGGCCGTAACAAATGGGCAAAAAGTTGCAGTTCATTCGGGTAAAGCGATGGGGTCCACTCTCGTTACTGGGGGGCTTGCACTCACCGTCTACAATTGTTACCGCCCGGTTGGCGGCAGTATTGTGAGCGTAGGTCAAAGCATCTTTGGGGTGAGGGTTGCCACTGGCACGCGTGTCCCCATTAGCTTGTCAACCGTGATCGAAGGGTTGAACGGGACGTATGAAGTAGGGTTGTGTGGGTATAGCAATAATCCTAGTAGTTGGAATGACAACGGCTATGGTTACACCACGGCTCTCGTCAGCAATTAAGGCCACCCGGTCATTATCAATTTTGGTAACTACTCACCACCTGCCCCTAAAACCCGATAATTTCGTCGGGATTAGAGGATTTAGGGATAAGATAAGAAAAAAATCCCCTAATCCCCTAATCCCGGCCCTAAAAATGGGTGTTTTTTCGAGTCTGGTGAGTAGTTACCCAGACGGGATTGGCTCAAATGGAGGACAAATTTATGAAACAGTTGCTTATCTTCATCACCCTTCTTTTTCTACTAACCGCCCCGGCGGCCCTGGCCCAAGGCAACGGCTACAACCTGTCTTGGTGGACAGTTGACAGCGGCGGCGGGTCGAGCAGCGGCGGTGGGTATAGCCTCAGCGGCACGATTGGCCAGGCGGACGCAGGCAGGCTGAACGGTGGGGGCTATAGCCTGTCGGGCGGCTTTTGGTTTGGCCAGGGGCCGGCCACGTCACCGGGGCAGGTTAAGGTTTATTTACCTTTGCTGCTGAAGTAGGTGGGCCGGATGATCAAAAAATCAACCCTGGCGACGATCACCACCATTCTCAGCGCGGTAGGGATCAATGTCGTGCCGGCGGCCGGTTTCTTTGGCCTGGGTTGGGGCTGGTCAACCACGATGCTGCTCTACCTGCTGGAAACCCTGGTGGGTATCTTGCTGGTGGCGCTGCGCATCCGCCTACTGGCCCCGGCCCAGGAGGAAGTGACGGGCATGTCGCTGCCCGGCCACGGGGTGGTAACAAGGCCAAAGCCCGGGCAAAAAGTCCAGCGCTATGTCTGGCCCACTGCCAACGGCGTTCTGTATGATCGCACCGAAATGTTGAAAAGTTACCTGGTCATTGCCGTGAGTTTATCGGTTGGCGCCGGCCTGTTTATCGCCACGTTTCTGTTCTTGCTGATGCGCGTTTCGCTGGAGGGGGTTGCCCTCCGGTCGGGGTTGGCGGGGATTCTGACTTTTCAATTGATCGGCTTACTGTCCGACCTGGTCGGGCGACGGTCGTTGTCGCTGGTGCAGGCCGAAAAGCTGGGGGAGTAGAGCATGGGCCGGGTGGCCCTGTTGTACCTGGCCGTTTTTGCCGACGTCTGCGCCGCGCCCTTCCACAGCGCCGGTTTCCTGCTGCCTTTCATCGGCCTCAAGACAATGGTCGATGTCGGCCAGCCGATTCAGGCCCTGCTGGAACGGCGTAAATCGACACCCACTACCGAGTAATAATCAAATAAAAGGATCAAAGGAGGAAAACTATGCTCACCAAATCTTCATCTTTATCTCTCGTGATCGTACTTATGGCCGCCATAATTGCCGGCGGCGTAGCCGGGGCAGGCGTCACCGCGGTGCTGGCCCAAGGCGGCCTTGAGACCCAGGCCGCATTGGGCACAGGCTTCACTTACCAGGGCCGGCTGACCGACGCCAACGGCCCGGTCAACGCCGCCTGTGATTTCCAGTTCAGCCTGTACGATGCGGCCAATGGCGGCAGCCAGGTGGGTAGCACCCAAACCGTCGCCAATGTGATCGTCAGCGGCGGCCTGTTCACGGTGCAGTTGAACGGCGGCGGTGAGTTTGGCCCAACCGCCTTTGCCGGCGAGGCCCGCTGGCTGCAAATTGCCACCCGCTGCCCGGCCGGCAGCGGCAACTTCACCTTGTTTGACCCGCGCCAGTCCTTAACTGCGGCGCCTTATGCCCTGTTCAGCCGCTCCACCGGGGCGCTCAATGGCTACAGTGTGAGCAGCGCGGCCCCGGCTGGCGGCCAGGTCTTGAAATGGAACGGCTCGCAGTGGTCGCCCCAGCCGCTTGGCGTGACGATGGTGTTTACGAGTGGCACTGGCTTTAACCCCGGCTCTTCACTCAACAAGATTGGCCCTCAGGCCACCGTCACTGTCATCAGCGGTCAAAAAGTCCTGGTAACTTCGCACAAGGCAGTTGGCTCGATTATATATGCAAGTGGTGGAATAGGGTTAAATCTCTGGATTTGCTACAAACAACTACCTAACGGAACGTTGACTCAGGTGGGCACGGGTGTGCAGAATTTGCGGGTTCCCCAGAACACACGCGCCTTGTTCGGTTTATCGGCGGTGATCGAAGGGTTGAACGGAACCTATGAAGTAGGGTTGTGCGGGTACACTAGTGATTTTTCGACTTGGAATGACAACGGCTATGGTTACACCACGGCCCTCGTCAGCAATTGAGCCAAGTCAGCCCTGATAGGCTCTAAAAACTTAAAGTGGGCAAGCCACAATTAAACAGGGATCCACAGATGAGCACAGATAGACACAGATGAGTAGGGGCAGGTCTTGTGCCTGCCCAGGGCGGCCACAAGGGATCGCCCCTAAATATTGGGGGACACCACGGAAAATCCCAAAGAACCAAAATTATCTATGGTAATCTGGGTCTATCTGTGGACTCAAAAATTCTTACTCACCGTACCAGAATTTCATTGTTTAGACCTTATTAGAGGCCAATATCCCGGCCACCACCGTTTCCAGTGATCTGGCCCGGCCCCGTTCTATGGCTGCCTCGGCCACGGAACGGGGCAGTTCGGTTTCAAGTTGGGCCAGCAGCCGGGCAGACTTCGCCCGGGTGTGCTCATCGGTTGCCGGGTGGTTAACGGCCAGAGCCAGCCATTCTAAAGCCATAATCCGGGTATTCGGGTCGAGCCGATCAGCGGCGGCGCGCACATAGGTATCGGCCAGGCTGGCCAGCGCGTTGACCATGATAGCCACGATCCGGTATTCCAGCCCAATGTGTAGCGCCTCAAGGAGATGCTGCCGGGCCTCGGCATAGTCGTCCAGGGCCAAACAGGTTTGGGCCAGTTGAAATAGAACCGTCGCCATCAACCAGCGATCCCCTACCTCTCGAAAAATAATCAACGCCTGCTGCTGTAACTGCTTGCCTTCAGGATAGCGATCGTGGCTCAGCCGGCCCACCACTTCGCCCAAGAAGCTAGAGCAATAACCAATGCTCCATTGATCGCCCGCAGCCTGGCTCAACTGCAGAGCTTCCCTTAAAGCAACTTCGGCCTCCCCATAGCGTTCCACAAGGATAAGGGTGCGGCTCAGAAAACTCAAAGTGGCGGTCAGCCGCCATGACCGATCCGTTTCTCGCAGCACGGCCAGGCTGTCTCGCAGAAAATGCTCAGCTTGGTCATACTCACCCTGCGAATTGGCCACACAACCCAGGCCGGAAATAGAAAAAGCCGCCAGCGCCGCATCGCCGCCCTGTTTGGCCAAAGCGGCGCTCTCCGTAAAGTGTTGTCTGGCCAGGGCGCGTTCACCGCCACCCCAGGCCAAATAGCCCAGCATTTGCAAGACAAGGGCTATATCGCGGGGGGCGTCGAATTGCCGCAGTAAGGCCAGGCTTTTTTGCAGCAGTTCGGTGGCTTGCTGAAAACGGCCCAGCCGTTGGCTAAAGCGACCTTCTCGAGCTACAATCTGGGCGTAAATGAGCTGCGGCGCGACTCCGCTTAACGTTTCGGCCTGACTTAATCGTTTCGCCGCTGCGGAAAAAATAGCATATCCCTGGTGATACCGGCTGGTCGCCTCGTGAAAGAGCCACAAACCCCACAGAAATTGGCTGATATTACTTACATGGACACCCCCCACCGCGTGCTGCCAGGCAGCCAGGATATTTTCATAATCGGCTTCAATTGCCTGGAAAATCTCCAATTGGCGCGGACTGCTTAAAGGTTTATCCCACTGTTGCAATAACCCGGCATAGTAGGCGCAGTGGCGATCTAACGCGTCAATATGTTCTGCCGGCGTTTCGGCCAGTTTCTCGGCGGCAAACTGCCGGACCAATTCGTGTATATCATACCGGCCGGTTTGATCCCGGCGCAAGAGCGACTTACCTAACAGCCCCAAAAGGAGCGGTAGGCTCGCTCCAGCCGCCTGGACAGCCGCCTCCCGCTGAAAGCCGCCCCGAAAGACCGCCAGCCGTTTGAGCGCCTGCCGTTCCGCCTCGGCCAACATATGCCAGGACGACTCGAACACCGCCCGCAGGCTGCGATGGCGTTCCGGCACATTGCGCTGCGAAGTGGTCAAAAAATTGAGGTCGCGCTCAATCTCGGCTACCAGTTCGGCGCAGGTCAGCACCGGCAGCCAGGTGGCCGCCAGTTCTAACCCCAGGGGGATGCCCTGCACCAGTTGGCACAGGCGCACCACGTCGGTCTGGTTGGCTTCGGTCAGGGTAAAATCGGCCTGTACCCGCCAGGCGTTTTGCAGAAATAGAGCGATGGCGCTGTAGGCGTGGAGATTAGAGATGGGGGATTGGAGACATTGTGGCCGTTGGAGATTGGTAATTGATTGGCTCGCCGGCTCTCCTACTTCACGTCCCTTGCCGGGATATTCAAGCCCGCCCACCTCGATCACCCACTCCTGTTGCACATTCAACCGTTCCCGCGAAGTTACCAATAGTTTAAGCTGGGGCGCAGCTTGCAACAGGTTCAGCAGCAACTCGACTCCCCCGTTCACCGGCAGCAGTTGCTCAAAGTTGTCCAGGATCAGCAACAGTTCCCTGGGCCGCAAGAAATTGAGCAGTTGGGTCTCCGGTTCAGCTGGGCCGCTAAAAGAGAAGTTCAGGGCGTCGGCAATGTGGTTAACCACCCCGGTTGGGGTATCGACCGCGGTCAGGGAGACAAAGAAAACGCCATGCTGGAAGAGGGCCAGGTTGCCCATGCCGGCCTGCAGAGCCAGCCGGGTTTTGCCCACCCCGCCCAAGCCGACCAGGCTGATCAGCCGGCAGGCCGGCAGACTAAAGTAGTCGGCCAGGTGGACCAGTTCTTGCTCCCGGCCTACAAACGGGGTGGCCGGCGGGGGCAGGTTGTGGGCCGGAGAGGCGCCGGCCATTTTCAATCGCTCATACAGGGCCTGGGTTTCGGCCGACGGTTCGACCCCCAGTTCCTCGGCCAGCAACCGGCGGCAGGCATCGTATTGGGTCAGGGCGGCGCTGCGCTGGCCGCTCTTGGCCAACAGGATCATCAACTGGCGGTGCGCCTCCTCTCGCCACGGCTCAAGGGCCAGCAGACGGCTGGCGTAATCGATGGCGGCAGCGTATTCCCCGGCGCGGGTAAGCTGCGCGACCAGGGAATGTAAGGCCTGCGTCACGCGCTGCCGCAGATAGGTCCGCTGGGCCTGCAGCCATTCCTCAAAGCTGTCGGCCTGGCGCACGGCAAAACCTTCCAGAAAGTCGCCGCGGTATAGCTCAACCGCCTGGCGCAAGGGGGGCAGCAAGATCGCCCTCTGGCTCGAAGCTGGCGTTTCCGGCAACTCCGCCGCCGCCAGCCAGGCCAGAAATAACTCTACATCCAGCCAGTAATGACTCTGGCGGTTGAAGCCGACCGCTTCACGGCTAATCTGCAGATGATCCCCCACCAGCTTGCGCAGATTGAACAGCACCGTGCGCAAGTTGGCCCTGGCTTCAGCCTCCGGCAAATCACCCCACAGCAGGGCGGCCAGCATCTCACGTTGGTGAGGCCGGCCGGTCACCGCCAGATAACAGAGCAAAGCCTGAGCCTTGCTGGAGACAAAACCCCCGACTGGCAGGCCAGCTCGTTTGATCTGCAATTTACCGAGCAAAGAGAGCTGGAGTTCGGCCGCCATTTGTCCTCTCTAACTTGTTGCAGGTTATGTATTGGGTGGAGGGTTTTAATCCGAAATGCGCGCCACGCCATACGGACATTGGAAGAATTATTTCTATGGAATAGTCTTAGCGCGAACTGGCCTCATCGGGACTGTTCAGCCCGATTTTGTAAGAGGTCGGCACAACCTCGATCCAGCTATTACCGGGTTTGAGTAGGTAGGGGCTGCCATCCTCGTAGGTAAAATGAGGGGTGCGGCGGCCGTCGGTGGCCCAAAAGCCTTTGTTCAGCTGGCCATCTCGAAAGAACCAGGCCGGCCCCTTACCGTTGACGATGATGCGAATCGAGGTGGCCCCGTTACTATCCTCGACAATGTCGGTTTCCTGATGCTCGGCAAAGTAGACGATGACATTGGCCGCAGTCACCTGACCGTTGTCGGCATCCATCAGCGGTTGATCGGCGATGTAGCGCAGGTATTGGCCGCTGGCCGGATTATAGCTCCATTGAGTGAAGCTGGTAGCCCGGGGGTAGGGAATAAAGATATTTTTGGCCGGCTCCCCCCGGTCGATGGTATCGCTGAAGTTAAAACCTTGCTGGCTCACCGGCGCGTCCAGCCTTTTGGCGATCATGTAGTCACGGGCGGCCTGGGCATCGATGGCCAGGCGGGTTTGCCAGCCCTGGTTAGGCCGGTAGAAATAGGGCGAGGGATGGTAATACTCATCCAGATTGGTAATGGGCGCTTGCGAAATTTCCCAACGGACCGGGTCGGAGCCGCCGGAGTTAGCCAGCGCCCCCTGATACTGGGGCGCTAACTGAATATTAATCAGCCGGGCCGAGCGGACCGGGCCTACCGCGTTCGGGGTGTTGGCCAGAAAGATGGCGGTGAAGCGGGTCACCCACCATTCGGTGATCTCCTCGTAGACGATGTCGGCGCTGTTGAGGCCTACTTGAGATTGCCGCGCCCCCACGTCATTGCCGATGCGCACCATTAGCGGACGGCGCTGTAAAACGGCCGGGTCAGCTACCGGCAGGCCGGTCAGGGGGTTGATCCCAGGCGGGTGGGTCACGGTGGGCAGAGGCGTAGTGGCCAGCGTTGGAGTTGGGGGCGGAGCGGGCGCGCGCTCAACGGCCGCGGCCGGCTTTGCCTCGCCGGCAGCCGGAGCTACCGCCGTGGTTGTGGCGGCGCCTGTTGCCTCGACCGTGACTACAACAGTCGGAATCACTAATTCCTGGCCCACCTGCAAGAAATCCGTTTCGCTGAGGCCATTGGCGGCCAACAACTCTTCCACGGAAATGCCCAGGTTAAAGGCGATGCCCAGCAGCGTATCCGCCTCCTGGACAACGTAGAGGTGAGGCGTGGCTGTTGGTGAGGGGGTGGCCGTTGGTCGCGGCGTCGCCGTTGCCGGCAGCCGGGTTGGAGTCACAGTCGACCTGGGCGGCGCAAGTATAGGGGTAGCCGTCGGTACGGAGACGGTGGGGACGGGGGTGGCCGTTGTCGTAGCTGCGGGTTCGACCACCGCCGCTTCAGCCGTGGTTGGGAGAGTATCGGCCTGACCACAGGCGGTCAGGCTCAGGATCGCGGCAACTGATAATAGCTCGAGAAGTCGGCGCATGATACTCTTCCCTTCGTCTTATTCTTGCTACCGGATGTTCGTTACTTCACTACCAGGCACGAAATCCTGGAAATATTGGTCAATTTCCGGGCCACCCCGCCCAGCAATTCCTCCCCTTCGGAACTGATGCCGCGGTGTCCCAGGATAATCAGGTCGGCTCCGTTTTCCTCGCCATAAGCGGCAATGGTGCTGGCCGGAGGACCGATGATGAATTCGCTCTTTTCAACGGGCAGACCGGCCTGAACGAACTTCTCCCTGGCATTATCCAGAATAATTTCGGCCGAATCTTGCAGCAGTTCCAGCCGCGACTCGGTCACCTCACCTCTGGCCATCATTTCCAAAATTTCTTCCGGCAGAGACAGGTTGCGAATGACGTGCAACAAAAGCACCGTGGTTTGATAACGTTTGGCTAAATCGACGGCCACCTCAACGGCGCGATTGGAATATTTGGACCCATCAACGGCTACCAAGATTTTTTTGAACATAGGACCCCCTTTATTCAACTTTATACTATGTATGATTGAGACAAGCGCGAAGATTATAATCTATGTGCCGGAGTTGTGGCAATTATGGCGATACTATTGCCCGGCGGCCCATTTGGCCAGGGCCTGGATAGCCTCCGGTTTGAGATGGACGCCGGTGGGGATTTGCCGCCGCCCCAACACCAGTTCAATGGCGGCTTCGGCATATTGCTCAGAGGGGATGTTAGCCCAGGCACTTTCGGGCGTGTTGGCCGGGTTGTTATCAGGCCGCCACAGGGTGTCTGGCGGCAGCCCCTGCGCCCGTAAAAAGATCGGCCTGAACTGTTGGTGCGCCTCGCACTGAAATTCAAGATGGTGCGCCCACTCGTGGACCAGCGCCTCTTGCAGCATCGTGGCGGTAGCCGGCACGCGCACGGTGACCGTGGCGATAGCCGGATCGTAGCCGGCCCGGCTGGTAAGGTCGCGGGCCGCGCCCAAACGGACGTCGCCAAAGCAGTTGCTTCTGGCCTCAAACACGGTCAAAAATTTGACCCAGGTGTCTACCGCCACGGCTCTAAGATCGGCGGCCACAGAAGGATCGATGATGAGCTTGGGGTATTGTTCAGGTGGAGGCCTGGTTGACCCGCGACTCGACAGCGCGCCGCCGGCCAGGAGCGCCATCGCCAGCAAGACCACGACCAGAACAGCCGTGGTCCGGCGGCAGATCATTCGGGTCAGCCTATGGCTTGGCGCTGGCGCGGCTATTTCTCCTCCTCTTCGAACAACCTGGTTTCTAAAGACTCGGCCAGCTTGCGCTCAATTTCGCCCAGCGATTCGTCTTTGGCGGCATCCTGCCGGGCCACCTCTTCGAGTTCGTGGCTCAAGGCTTCCAGCTCATCGGCGCCGGACATGCTCCTGATCATCTCTTCCCGGCTCAACTCATCTCTGGTCCAGATACCCAGCGTCCGGCCCCGCTTGAGGATGATGAATTTATCGCCAACGGCATAGGCGTGATGGGGGTTATGGGTGATAAAAATGACCCCCAAATTTCGGGCGCGGGCCTGGGCCACATATTTCAAGACAACGCCGGCTTGCTTGACCCCCAGGGCGGCGGTCGGCTCGTCCAGGATCAAAACCTTGGCCCCAAAATAAACGGCCCGGGCAATGGCCACCGATTGGCGTTCGCCGCCGGACATGGTGCCGACCGGCTGGTCGGGATCGCGGATATCGATGCCCATCTTGCCCAGCTCCTCGCGCACGGTCCACTTGGCAAAGTCAACGTCGTAGCGGCGGAATGGCCCCCAGCCTTTTTCCGGCTCCGCGCCTAAAAAGAAATTGCGCCAAATGGGCATGAGCGGAATCAACGATAAATCCTGGTAAACCGTGGCGATGCCCTGCCCCAGGGCTTCGCGCGGGGAATTGAACAGCACTTTCTTGCCTTCAAAGAAATAGTCACCCTCGGTTTGCTGGTGTACCCCGGATAAAATCTTGATCAGGGTCGACTTGCCGGCGCCGTTGTCGCCCAGCAAGCAGGTGACTTCACCCCGGGCTACCTGGGCCGACACGTTGCTCAAGGCAATAACGCTGCCGAACATCTTGGTAATATTGCGAACTTCCAGGATTGGTTCAGCCATTATTTCTCCTCCCCTTCCGTTTTAGCTTTAGCCACGGCCACACTCACCGCTTCGGCGCGCTTGCGGGTATAGTTGTTCACAATAACGGCCACCAGCAACATAACGCCGAGAAAAGAAAAGAACCAGTCGGTATCCCAACCGGCAAAGACGATGCCGACCCGGGCCATCCCAAAGATCAACGCGCCAATGGCTGCGCCAATGGCCGAACCATAGCCGCCGGTCAGCAGACAACCGCCAATGACGGCCGCAATGATGTAGACGAACTCCTGGCCGATCCCCTGGCTGGCTACGGCCGAGCGCAAGCGCAGATCATTCATCATCCCGACCAGCCAGGCTGCTCCGGCTGTGGTCATAAACAAAGCTATCTTCACTTTATCCGAGGGCACCCCCACATTGCGGGCCGCCGGGGCGTCGCCGCCTACGGCAAAAATCCAGCTACCGTATTTGGTCCGCAGCAAAACCCAGGTGGCCAGGGCCGTTAACACAATCCACCAGATGATGGTAGTCCTGAATTCAACCCCAAAAAGATAAAACTCGGTATTAAAAAGGGTGCGGGCGGTTGCAAAACCGGCGGCGGCATCGATACCGCTAACCCGCACCTGGTTGACCACCAGCCGGGTCACACCCACATTCGCGCCGCGCAGAATGAAAAAGGTGGCCAGGGTCACAATGAAGCTGGGCAACCCGGTCTTGATGACCATCAGGCCGTTGATGTAGCCCACGGCCAGGGCAAAGATAAGGGCGATCAACATCGTCAGCCAGATATTCATACCGAGTTCGGTGGCCAGGATGCCGGCGATCAAGCCGGTCGTGCCGGTCATCACCCCGGTGGAGAGGTCGAATTCACCGCCGATCATCAGCAGGGCCACGGCCACCGCCATAATCCCCAGGGTCGAGGATGGGTCCAGAATACGGGCGACGCCATCAACCGAGATCCAGTTCATCGGCGCAATCACCGCAAAAAAAATCCAGACGACCGCCGCTCCAATCACCGCTCCAACTTCCGGACGGCGGAATAATCTTCTAATCAGACCGATTTCGGCCATCCGTTCATCTTTGCTGGCCGCCCTCATCGTACTCGTTGCCATTTATCCCTCCTCAAATGAGTCATGATCCATTCCCCAGCCAAACGCTTTGTCTCTTTGATTTGGTTGTGACCAAAATGAGTTTTAATGTAGGGGCGAATGGCATTCGCCCTGGTTGGTTGGCCCAATTTGGGCGTTCGCCGAACGCCCCTACAACTGAAATTGGTCACACCCCTTTGATTTTGACTGTTGCAGATGCGGGGTGGGAACTTTGCCCACCCCGCCGAAATTAACCTACCCGGATAAGCGTTTAGCGCGTGCCTTTGGCCGCCAGGTCCTTAACCGCGGCCGCATTGTCGGCAGTTACGATGCCGGGGCCGGTGAGCACCGGCAGGCCGCCGCCGACGGTGTTGAGGTTAGTGTTGTAGAGAGTCAGGAAGACCACCGGTAGATAGCCCTGCAGGTACTGCTGCTGGTCAACGGCAAACAGCATGTCGCCGGCGGTGAGCGCGTCCAGCACAGTCGGGCTGAGGTCGAAGGTAGCCAACATCTGCCCGCCGCCCTGGGCCTTGATGGCGTCCAGGGCCGCCCCGGCAATATCGGGGTTGAGGGTCATCACGGCATCGATGCTGGGGTCGGAAATGAGCTTGTCCTGAATGGTGGCCAGGGTGCCGGCGATGTCACGCGTGCCGGTGGTGGCCACGTTGAAACGCTCCACCTGGCCGGTGAAGGTGTCGGTTACACCGTCGCAGCGCTCTTCCAGGCCAATGTTGCCCTCTTCGTGGATAACGCAGAGGACCTTGGTGGCGCCGGCGGCATTGAACTGCTCACCCGAACCCTGGCCGGCCACAAACTCGGTCTGGCCCACGTGGGTGAGCGCGCCCAGCTCTTTGTAAACATCCACCCCGGAATTGATGGTAATCACCGGGATACCGGCCGCAACCGCTTTGGAAACCGAGTCTTTCAACGCATCGGGGTTGGCCAGCGACACGATGATGCCGTTGACCCTGTCGGCGATGAGATTCTCAACCAGTTGGGCCTGCTCGGCCGGATCGCCGCTGCCGCCGGATTTCAGTTGGACCCCCATCGCCGCGGCCGCATCCTTGGCCCCGGTTTCCACCACGCCCCAGAAACTATCCTCGGCCGGGTTGGAGTGAACCGCCAGGCCGATGACCAACCCCGTTTGGGTAACCTGAGGTGCAGGTTCGGCCGCAGCCTCAGCCGGAACTTCTACCTCAACCGTAACAATCTTCTCGACCTCTTTTTCAACTTCAACGGTGACAATTTTTTCAACTTCAACCGTTTTTTCAACCACCACCGGTTGCCCGGCGCAGGCAACCAGTAGCGCCATCACCACGATACCAACGATTACCAAGGCCAACTTTTTAGTACTCACTTATTTTTCCTCCTTCAGACATACGTAAATTTTTTTGATAGATACAAATTGTGAGCAGTAACACCGTGATAATATTTTGGTCTGTTATCGCCGTTAATCCCTCCTTTCTGGTCGATATAACGTGGCTCACGTTGAACGGTTTCGACGTTACTGTTCAACGTGTGGCCTCCTATAAAGCTGCCTCAGGCGATTTCAGCCAGTTTGACCGGTCTGTTTTCGCGGTAGGATTTCCAGGCAGCCAGACCCATCACCACCGGTATCCGGCCATCCAAACCGGTCACCGGCGGGGGAGTATCTTGCAAGATACAGTCAATAAAGACCCTCATTTCGGCCAGGTAGGCATCCATGTACCGCTCCAGGAAGAAGTAGAGCGGTTTGGCCGATTGGACGCTGTCGGCGTTGCTGTAAATAGCGGTATGAGGAGTTTTGTTGGCGACCACAATCGAGCCGGCCGAGCCAAACACCTCCACTCGCTGGTCGTAGCCGTAGACCGCCCGGCGACTATTATCGATGGTGCCGATAGCGCCATTGGCATAGCGCAAGGTAATGATGGCGGTGTCAATATCTCCGGCTTCACCGATGGCCGGGTCAACCATCACCCCGCCGATCGCATACACTTCCTCAACTTCGCTGTCGATCAGGAAGCGGGCCATATCAAAATCGTGGATCGTTTGGTCCAAAAAGATACCGCCTGAAACCTTAATGTATTCGACCGGCGGCGGGGCCGGATCACGGGCAATGATGTGAACGATGTGCGGTGTGCCGATCTTACCGGCGGCGACCATGTCACGGGCCTGCTTGAAGTTCGGGTCAAAACGGCGGTTGAAGCCCAACTGCAATTTGACGCCACGCTGCTCGACCGCGGCCAGCGCCGCATCGATAACGGCCAGGTCAAGGGCAATGGGTTTTTCACAGAAGATGTGTTTGCCGGCTTCGGCCGCGGCGGAGATGAATTGAGCGTGGGTATCGGTGCTGGAGCAGATGATAACCGCATCGATCGTTTTATCATTCAAAACAACTTGCGGGTCTGCCGTAGCCAGCGGAATCCGGTAATCGGTCGCGCATTTTTCGGCTGCCTCCAAAAATACGTCGGCCACGGCCACCAGGTTGGCCTCCGGAATCCGGTAGGCTAAGGTTTCGGCGTGAACCCGGCCAATCCGGCCGGCGCCAATGAGTCCAACATTGACTTGGGCTGTCATCCACGACATCCTTTCTTTTTGGTCATAGAATAGATTAGAAGTTCGGTAAAGGTTTCAGCAAGAACAGATCAAGGCGTTCAATTGGGTACTCGTGCGGTTGACTCGCGCACAATCAGCTCACAATTCAAGATTTGGTTCTGCACTTCTTGGCCGTTGAGCAGATCAAGCACCATCTGGATGGCCAGTTGTCCGAGTTTGACCCGAGGTTGGCGAACGGTAGTCAGAGGTGGAGTTACGTAGAAAGCTGGTTCGATGTCATCAAAACCGACAATACTGAAATGTTGAGGGACAGCGATATTGGCTTGGCGACAGGCCAGTAGCAGCCCGATGGCAGTCAGATCATTATAGCACAATACGGCGGTAGCGCCGGTCAGGCTGAGTTGGGCCAGAGCGAGCCGGCCTCGCTCGAGGTCGTTGTCAGCCAGAGGGGCCTGGATCAGCCCTGGATCAATCGGAATACCGGCCTGCCGCAGGGCAGTCTGGTAGCCGGTTTGCCGGCGTCGATTGGACTTGGGCCGGTTCACTGCGCCCACGTAACCCACACGCCGGTGGCCCAGGCCAATCAGGTATTCCACCGACTCTTGGGCCGCGCTGATATCATCCACCGCCACCGAATAGAGATAATCCCCCTCCTCCTGGTTATTGACCAAAACAATGGGCACCCGAATCTGATTGAGCCGGGAACTATATAAACTACCAACCCGTGAGGCTACCACAATAATAGCATCAACTCGGCGGCGGTGAAAGGTTTCAACCACCGCCATCTCTTGATCAGGATTGCCATGGGAGGTGCTAAGGAAAACGCTATAACCGGCGGCCTGAGCCGTCTCTTCGACCCCGCCCACTATTTGGGCCGTAAAAGGGTCGGCAATGGTCGTCAGAACTACGCCGATGGTTTGGGTTCGGCGGGCCAGTAGACTTTGGGCGACGGCGCTGGGCGTATAGCCCATCTCTTGGGCTAATTTCCGGATCCGGGTTGTTGTTTCAGGGCTAATGGCGGGGCTGCCGTGCAGGGCGCGGGAAACAGTTGTATGTGACACACCGGCGGCTTTGGCGATATCTTTGATGGTAACCGGCATAGCCCCCTCCAGGTTATGCACACGTGTGCATAGCTGGATTGTACCACAGTCCTATCAGATTGTCAATAGGTAAACGTTTGATTTGAGCTGATTTTCAACATTGATTCGTTAGCCGGTCGGTCGCGGGTTGGTCAGGCAAGGGGATAAGATCGAACGGCCTGGACAGTTTGGTACAGCGCCAGAAGGTTTTCGGCCGGTACGCCGGGCTGGACGTTATGCACCGTACTAAAAACGTAACCGCCGCCCCGTCCAAAAATATGGATATTTCGGTTGACTTCCTCTTTAACCTGGGCAGGCGTACCAAAGGGCAGGGTGCCCTGGGTATCGACCCCGCCGCCCCAAAAAACAAACCGGTCGCCAAAGCAATCTTTTAGGGTTTGGGGGTCCATATCCCTGGCCGTCCATTGAATGGGGTTGAGGATATCAATTCCGGCCTCGGCCATGCTCGGCAGCAGCGGCACAATCGCGCCATCGGAATGCATAAAAGTCTTCCAGGTGGTATTGGCGTGAATCCAGTCACAAATTTTTTTATGGAATGGGAAGAACAATTCTCGATATGCTTTTTCCGACAAAAATGGGGCCTGCTGGGTGCCAAAATCGGTGCCGGTCACATAGATCACCGCAATGCGCTCACCAACTACCTGGTGGAGTTTGGCCAGGTTGGCCAGGGCTATGTCAGCCTGGCGCTCAAACACCTGATAGATGTAATCCGGGCGGGTTAAGGTGCTGATGTACCACTCCTCCACGTCACGAATCCCTTTGGGCTGTTTGAGCCAGGTAGCCGGCACCAGGGAAATATCACCAAAGGCAGTCCCGCCAAAGTTGGCCGCAATCGCCTTATCGGTTTCGGTGTAGAGCCGTTCAATTTCGCGGGCAAAGTAGTCCAGATCCGCTGCGCTGATCGGCTTGAACTCCTCCAGGTTATCTTCCGGGTTAAGATTAGCCTCGTCAATGGGCGGCTGGCGAATAAGGGCGTCTACATAAAAGCCACCCTTGGGCATGCGCCCGCTGGGCGGAACCGAGCGGTCCCCTTCGGGATACTGGTAAATAGAGCCGTCCGGCTCCGGATCGATGTTGAACAGGGCCGGCACCAGCACCGGGGTGCCGTCGGACAATTGCCACTCTCGCCAGCCCTCATTTTTGAAGCCGAAGAAATTGCGGGGTGGCGCCACTCCGACCACATCCACGCCCAGGGCCTCGATCAAATCCGGCTTGATTTCACCGGAGATTTGATAGGGGTCGATGACTTTCACCGGCGTGCCGGGGGGATCGAGCCTTAAAGCCTGGCGCAAGATATAAACCGAACTGGCGTGCATGCCGGTCACTGGCGTGCCGCCCAGATCGAGGGGAACCCGGTCCGGCTCCTGGTGATTCAAGGCCAAGCTGACGCGTTCTCTTGACGTTAACATTTTTTCCTCCTGACAACCATTGAGTCCCCCCGCTTCATTTTGGCTGCACACGTGTGCAGTAATCTTCTAGACAAAAACAGCCTTACCGGTAAGTAAGGCTGTTTAAACAGAGCGGGCGATGAGATTCGAACTCACGACCTTCTCCTTGGCAAGGAGACGTTCTACCACTGAACTACGCCCGCACAACAGGGGTGGCAGGAATTGAACCCGCAACCTGCGGTTTTGGAGACCGCCGCTCTGCCAATTGAGCTACACCCCTAAGTATTAGGGATGAAGGCTGAAGGCAGAGGGATGAAGGATAAATCAATTGATTCATCCTTCATCTTTCACCCTTCATCCTTACGATAGCGGGGGGAGGAATCGAACCCCCGACCTCCAGGTTATGAGCCTGGCGAGCTACCTCTGCTCCACCCCGCAACGATTTGGCCTGATCCTTTGCAGAATAACCTGCATACTCCCGATTCTGTCGGCTATGCCGCGCCGTCATCTGTCTCACCCTCAAGTTAGAGGGTGGTCCCACCTGGCTCATAGGGCGTTACCCTAAATTACCGGTGTTACTGCGATGAGACCGAACCTGCCGGCCCGGCCCGCTCACCTTGCTCTCGACCGCACGCTCGCCCAGCCGGGGCCGTTACCGGACACCGCTGGTAGGCTCTTACCCTACCCTTTCACCCATCACCCCTCGGCAAAGCCTGGGGCTGGTCTGCTCTCTGTTGCGGTTGTAGTCAAACCACTTTACAGTGCTTTGCCCTCACTTACTGTTTCGTGAGGCGGTCTTGCTCCGAGGTTCAACCTCAAGAGCCGAGAGTCGGGAAGTTCCTCTGTCCTGTGTATCAGAACAGCGACGGCTTCAGTTATTCTCAAAGGATTAGATTTTAAAGAACAACTTTCCTGGGTTCAGGCGTCCCCGGCAGGATTCGAACCTGCGACCTTTTGGTCCGCAACCAAATGCTCTATCCACTGAGCTACGGAGACGCGTTTTCCCTTAAGCAGGGAGGATTATAGCATGTTTCGGGCAAGGTGTCAATTGTGTTTCAGACTGCATGAATTGATCCCGAGCTAAACTCAGGGCACTTTTTTACCGTGTTTCTCATTCACCACCAAGGACACGAAGGACACCAAGTCTTAGAGCACAACAACCCTGAGCCTGTCGCCGGCTGAGGTCTGGTGGCTCTAGCCATTACGCCGCCGTATTGCCGCCATCGACCAGCAGGGCCGCGCCGGTTACAAAGGATGAGTCGTCGCTGGCCAAAAAGAGTACGGCTCTGGCAATCTCCTCGGCCTGGCCAAGCCGGCCTATCGGCAGCGCCGCGGCGGCTTCCTTGAGCGCGGTCTCAAAATCCTTGCCGGCCGAACCCTGAAAGCCCGCCTGCGCCCAACGCTCTACGTAGGTATCGCCCGGACAAACGGCGTTGATGCGGATATTCTCCCGGGCGTGATCCAGGGCCATCGCCTTGGTCAGCAACACCACCGCGCCTTTGCTGGCGCAGTAGGCCACCGCCTCACGCCCGCCGACCACCCCCCAATCCGAGGCGTTGTTGATGATGACACCGCCGCCCTGCGCCCGCATATGGGGCAGGGCCAGCCGGCTCATCCGCCAGACCGCGGTCACATTGAGCGCCAGCACCGCGGCCCACCCGGCCTCAGTGGTTGCTTCGGCCGTGCCGCTGGTGACGATACCGGCGTTGTTGAACAGAATATCCAGCCGGCCAAAATCGGCCATAATGGTCTCGATGACCTGCTGGCAATCTTCCGGCCGGGTATGGTCAGCAGCGATGAAACGCGCCCGGCCGCCGTCTGCGGCGATGCCAGCCGCCATAGCCTGGCCCAATTCGACCCGCCGGCCGGTGATGATCACGGTTGCCCCTTCCCGGCCAAAGAGCCGGGCGGTCGCCGCGCCAATGCCAGAAGTGCCGCCGGTGATCAGAGCTACTTTACCGGCCAAGCGGCCTTGAGGTGGGTGGTGGTTTGGCATCTTCAAAATTCTCCTTTAGGACCGCCGACCGCTGACGGCCATTGATACGGCGGTCAGCGGTCAGCCGTCGGCGGTCGGGCATCTATTTGATCGTTGTCGTCAGCAATAACTCAAGCTCGATTTCATCCCGAATGGGAATACCATTCTGGCCAACCCGCGGAATCTCAGGTTTGAGCCGGCGCGATTGCGCGATGGCGTTGGGATGAAGTTGCGCCAGCACAAAACCCCGCCTCTGGTAGAAACGGAGCGCGGCCAGATTGTCGTTCGTGGTAATGAGCCAGAGCCGGCGACAACCGGCCGCCTGGGCCGCCTGGCGCACTGCCTCAACCAAAGCCGTGCCGGCGCCCTGCCGCTCGACCAGGCTGGCCAGAGTCACAATTTCGGCCTGGTCGCCCTCAAGCTGATAAGTGACCAGGCCAACTTTCTGGCCCCATAACTCGGCTACAAAGCCGGGCTGTTGGTCGGCCTGGTGCAGCCGGCCGCGGCTAACCACCCGGGTAGAGCCCCAACAGGTTTGGAGGAGTTCCTGCATCCAAGAGCGGTCAAACTCGGTAATGGGTTTTATTTGGAGCTGCATTGTTTGCCCCTCCACATTTAGGAAAATTCGGCCAACGTTTCAATCTTGTCCACCGGCTGTATCGCTTGAGTCCTTGCCGATAACTCGACCAGAAAACAAGCATTGCCCCAGGGTTATCACCAAGAAAATTGCGCCGGCGATCACCGCGACAATAACCATAAATTCTCCAACCTTTCCCACCACTCTCTACTTTCGACCCAAAATAGGTCACGTTGGTGGATCAGCAAGCCCTGTTTAATGTCCGCAACGAGGGGACTCGCGAAATAATCAAAAACTCTTTTACCAAGATACAAGAATGTGAGCCATTCGGCAAGAGTGACGAAAGTCACTTTCTTGAGGTGACATTTGTCACTATGGGGACATTGGATTCGTATTAGGTCCAGATAAGCCGGAAGAAACTTGACACTTGGGAGGGTGCGTGTAAGATATGGGTCTGCGATTTGTTGTTTGGTGGGCCTTCTTGGGAAGGAAGGTCTCTTTTTTGGTTGAATTGGCAGGTAGCTGGTCACCCTGGCCGGCCAGATTGTTCGTGGAGATGCGTTGTGGCCAATTTAGGTGAGATGCTCAAAACAGCTCGTGAAGCCCAAGGGCTAACCCTGGAGGAGGTAGAGGCGGCGACCCATATTCGCCAGCATCTACTCCAGGCGATGGAAACGGATAACTTCAAGCAGTTTCCGTCGCCGATTGTGGCGCGCGGGCTGATCCGCAACTACGCCAAATTCCTCAAGCTAGACCCTATCCAGGCCCTCACCCTGTATGATGGTAACGGCCTGATCCCCATCAAAGGCCAACGCCTCACCGCCGACGGCATCGAGTTTATGAATCTGTCGATGGCCCCCCGCCCCCTGCTCAATTGGGATGTACTGATTGGGCTTTTCCTTTTTGTGTTGGTCGTTGGCGGCGCCGGTTACCTGGCCTACGGCGCCATCATTGCGCCGGGAGTGACCCCGACGCCCACCAAAACACCGGACCCAAAAGCCCTGACCGATAACGCCGCCCTGCTGTTGCCAACCGTCACCCCCTTGCCGACCGATACGCCCACCCCGCTGCCCCCCACCGATACGCCCACGCCGATTATCTACGGCGGCGTCACCGTGGAACTGGCCATCAGCCAGCCCTCCTGGATCCAGATTCTAACCGACGACGTCAAAGTATTTGAGGGGGTGCTTCAACCCGGCGAACAACGGAGTTGGACCGGCCAGCAGCGAGTGGCCATTCGGGCGGGTAACGCCGGCGGCGTGGAGGTGATCGTCAACGGGCTTAGCCGGGGCATTATGGGCGCCGAAGGTCAGGTGGTGGACCAGATTTGGGAAAAAGTGGATAATCCGGCGACCCTGACTCCCCAACCGGGTGAAGCCGCCGCTCCGCCAGCAACGGGAACGCCCACCCCTGAAGAGGAAGGTCTCCTTCCGCTGGAGTCAGCCCCGCCGGACGAAAATCAATAAGCGGCAGCCACAAATTCGGCCAGAACATCAATTATTTGCCCCTCGTTTCACGTGACGAGGGGCTTTTTTGTGTGACATCCCGGCCTTATAACGCCTCATCACAAACGTAGCGCCAGCCGCAACTCCGGCATTTAGCCGGCTGAGCGTGGCTGCGAGGCACGTTCTCGGCCAACCGGGTCTGGCCCATCTCGGCCAGCGTGTCGAGCAACTCCCGGCGCAGTTCCGGCGTAAAATCCACCTCGTAAAGCGCGTCGGCATATTTCAACAGGCCGCGGGGCGGTCTTTGGCCGGTAGTCTCTTCGACCAGCAAGCCATAGGCGGCCAACTGGAGCAAGTGGCCCAGGTAGGGTAAATCGGGCGCATCGGTCGACTTGATCTCAACCGGGATGACTCCCTGCGCGGTGCGGACCAGATAGTCGGGTTTGCCGACCAAATTGTAGGTGGGCGAATAGAGCGGCCTGGCCGGCGGATGCCAGTCGGTGGGGTAGGTATCGGCGTAGATCAACCGGCCGGCCGGCAAACCGCTCTCGGTCCGTAAACTACCGGCCCGCCGCAGGGCCAGCCATCCCAACAACAGTAAAACCACTGCCAGCGCTGCCAGCCAGAGCATCTTACCCCCACAATCCCAGGAGGCCGGCAGCCAGCAACCCCACCAGACCACTCCCCAATAATGCCAGGCCGACTTGCTGCCAGCGCCTGGCCAGATCAACTTGACGAGCGTGCTGCCGGTGATGGCGAGCGCCCTGTTCCAGGGCCGCCTGACTTCGTGACGGTAAGCCTTTGACTGCGCCCAGCCACCAGGCCCGCCGGCAAAAGCCGTATTGGGCCAACTCACTGGCCCGGATCAGCGGCGGCGGGGCTGAGCCGCCAGGCTCAATCGGCATCTGGCTCATATGCCTGAGCCTGTCCGGCCAAGTCACTTAGCCCAACCCGCTGCTCAAAAGCCGCCAACGCGGCTTTCATCGTTTCCTGGCGCACAGCGGTGGTCACATCGCCGCGGGTGCGCTCCAGCACACCCCGAACCATATCAGTGTTGCGGCGCAGGCCATTGGTAATGGCATCGGGAAAGTCAACCGTAACCAGAACGCTGTAAATATCGTCCATGTGGCTGAGGATTTGCTCGGCCTGCCGCACTTCGCCCCGGCGCAAGGCATCCAGGGCAAAACGACGCAGTTCACCGGCCGCCTCAGCCAAACCGTTCAGGTAGGCGGCCTCTTCCACAGCCAGGTTCGCCGGGGTGGGCAGAGGCTTGGACAGAATAACGGCCCGGGTCAGGTGGGCTTCGGCCAACTCCTTGAGGGCATCCTGAGTGTAGCCGGCGTGATAGACGTCGGGATATTGGCGGGCATCGGTTACCATTTCGGCCGCGGCCTGGCGAGCCGTTTGCAACAACGCCTGGGCCTCATCGTCATCGCCGCGATGGGTGGCCCGAATAGAGTTGGCGCAGTAACGAATCAAAGCGCGGGAACGACTCAAGGTCAGGTCACGCACGGCGTTCTTGGCCTCAAAAGCCTGGTTAATCTGATCGATGATCGTTTGCAGTTCGATGCTTAAATCAATTTGTCCATTCATCCTGGATTTAGCTCCCGGCGCGCCTCAAGTGGCGCAAAACTAACGGCCTGGCAGCCTAACGGCCCAGGGCTTCAGCCAACGCCGTGGTGACCGCCAGCCCGCCTTTCATCATCAACCCGGCCTCGGAACCGACGCTGATGAGGCGCATGCCCTGTTTGACCCAATAGACCGCCAGATTGACCTCATTCATATGCAAGGCCGGCGTCACTCCATGCTGTTGGCAGGTGGCAATGGTGTGGCTGATGGCCGTATGGACGGTGGAACTCTCAAGCTGGCCCGGCACCCCCAGAGCAATGGAAAGATCGTTTGGGCCGATGAGGGCGGCGTCAACGCCCGGAATGGTGATGATTTGCTCGAGATTTTCCAGAGCCGGCCGGGTTTCGATCTGCACGATCAGCATGGTTTCCTCATTCACCGCGGCCATCACGTCAGCCACCGGACCCGATTTGAAATTGGTATAGCCCCGGCTGAGGGCATTGCCCCGCTGTCCGAGCGGGGGATATTTCATCATCTGCACGGCCTGGCGGACCTGTTCCGGCTCGGTAATGCGAGGCGCCATAATCCCCTGGGCTCCGGCATCGAGTGTTTGGGCCACGTAAGGATAGGTCAGGTCGGGGATGCGCACAAGCGGGGTTAGCCCTACGTAAAGGGCCGTCCGGCTCAAATCGGCGATGGTTTCAAGGTTGAACGCGCCGTGCTCATTATCGATAATGACAAATTCAAAGCCGGCATTGGCCAGCAATTGCATCACCGCCGGTTGGCGAATCTCGACGACCATAGTGCCGGCCACCGCTTGACCGGCTTGCAGAGCTTGTTTGATGCGGTTGGGGGGGATGATTGAAGTAGACATTGTTTCTCCTGAGTATGAAATGATGAGCGATTATCCTGAGAATAAGTACGTTTTCGGGTTGGCGGCGACAGCTTAATCCACTGGTTAGGTGGTTTTTTCGGGTAGTTTTTCGAACCCGGCCTGAACAAAATGTCGATCAAATGTCAGCGCTGCTTTGATTCGACGCTGTTTCATTACCACGAATGAGATGCAATCCGTTAGTGAATAAGCTTTGTCAGAATGTGTCTGGAAGTATTGCCAACCTTCGTAAAACAGGGCTTCATCTACGTGAATAAACTCGATTGAAGCACTCTGTTTCAGGTTATTGCCTAGCTCAACAGCTTTAGTATGATGGCCGCGACTATTGAAAAAAGTAACCACTTCGTCAAAAATATACGAAGTGGTTACCAATGGCGGCAATGTCTTAAGCAACTTCTGCCAATGTGACAGCGCGACTTTGTGATTCTGATCGTCAGCTGCCTCTAGAGCTATGAGATAACTGGTATCAAGCAAGAGGGATTTCATCTGCCAAACACATAAAGATATTTGTCAGGATTCTCAGATGCGTCAGGTGTGTCACAAAGGATCGGATTCATCCCTAACATAAAGATAGGGTCTTCTTTGAGCGCCGGAACAACCAAAATAATGTCGCGTTCCTTACGGATTTCAACCTCTGCTACACCTGCTAAAAGTTTCTTAGGAATAACTACACCTGCCTCGGTGACTTTTACTTTCATTGTGCCCTCAAGTTTTGAGACTGTACCACTCTAATTTAAAGACCTTTGATTTGATAAAGATTCAACCGGAAGTGTATCAACATATATTTTAACCGTAAAGCCCCAAATCCCTAATCCGATCTCGTTACTTAAGCGCCTGGTCAAAGAACGCTACCACCCGGCGCTCGTATTCCTGTGGGGCAACCTGCAAGTAGTCGCCGTGGCCGGCGCCGGGCACCACCCAGAGCGTGGTATTTGGCCCGGCCGCGGCCAATTGCTGCCGCGCCCCCACCAGGCTGACTTCCCGGCTGCCGTAGATCAGCAGCACCGGCCGAGGCTCGATGCGGTTAATCAGATCCTTTGGGCTTAGCTGGTCGATATCGATGCCGGTGACCAGGCGGTAAGTCCACCGGGCCGACCCATTGAACAGGTTCTGGAAGAGACCAATCGCTCCGGTTTGAGCACTCGGGCCCAGCGTCTCCTCGGGAAAGTCGCCGTAGCCGCCCTGGGCGATCACCGCCTGCAGTTCCGGTAACCGGGCCGCGGCCATCACCGCGGTCGCGCCGGCCGAGGAAAAACCGAGGATACCAATCCGGTTGGGATCGACCTCAGGCCGGGCCAGCAGGTAAGCCACAGCGCCGGCTACTTCGGCCGTCTCCTGATAACCCAGGCTGAGTGCCCCCATACCGGCGCAGCGCCGTGACTCAAAGGTCAATACGCTGTAGCCGTGACGCCTTAAAACATCCGCTTCGTGCAGGCGATTGCCCCGGCCCTCGGCCAGGGCGGGCGGGATGATGATGGCCGCTCCATTCACTCCAGGAATGAAATAGCCTTGAAAAGCGCCGCCGGTCCGGGCCTCGATAATGATGTCTTCCCAAGTGTAGCCATAGTCGCCGGGCGTGACTCCGCTGGCCCCGCACGGCGCGTGCAGCAGCCCGAACATAAAAAGCGCGCCCAGCGAGACCGGCAGACTGAGTACAGCCCAGGTAAGGGCAAAAAGAAAGAAGCCGGCTAACCGCAACCAGTAGCGACGGCTGAAGCGGGTACTCGCCGCTAACACATCAGAACGGATCATATCTCGTGACGGATTGTAGAATACTCCCGCCGTGCTCAAGCGACAAATTCGGCAAATGATGGGGTTCAACAGTCTCGAATAGAAAATAACATAATTTATTGCAATAATTTGCCATTTTTGGCATAATATCGTTATGGAATTCTCTCAGTTATTAAAAATCGTCAATACTGAGCCTGTGTTTGAAACCGGATTGCTTCTGGCCGGCCCGGTAGACCCGGCTAATGTGCGCCGCCAGCTTTCGCGCTGGGTTAACGCCGGACGGCTGGTTCAACTGCGTCGAGGGCTGTATGCCCTGGCCCCGCCCTACCAAAAAGTTAAGCCCCATCCCTTTGTGGTGGCTAATGCCCTGGTACACGGCTCTTACGTTAGCCTACAAGCCGCCCTGGCTCATTACGGCCTTATTCCGGAATACACGCCCGTAATCACCAGCATTACCACCGGTCGGCCTGGCCATTGGCAAACACCGTTGGGCGATTACCGCTTTCACCACGTAAAACCCGCCTGCTTTCACGGCTACCGGCGGCTGCCCCTGGATAGCGAGCAGCAGGCTTTTGTGGCCCTGCCCGAAAAAGCTCTGCTTGATTTGATTAGCCTGCACCCTGGCAGCGATGACCCGGCCTACCTGTCCGAACTGCGGTTGCAAGCATTGGAACGGCTTGACCTGGAACGGCTGGTTGAATTAGCTGAAAAGAGCGGTCGTCCCAAATTGCGCCGCGCCGTTCACTTCATTATTGATCTGGCCCGCGCCGAGGCAGAACAGTATCAAAGCCTATGAAAGACTACCTGGCCGAGTTAATTCGCGCTGCTCCCACCCCGCTCCACGGGCGGAATGTGGCCCGCGAGTACCTGCAAGCTCGCATCCTGGAGGCGCTCCAGCGGGCTGGCGCCTTTGTATCACTGGCCTTTCACGGCGGCACGGCTCTACGCTTTCTATACGCCGCCCCGCGCTACTCCGAAGACCTGGATTTTGCCCTCGAACGCGCCTCGGAACAGTACAACCTGCCCAACATTTTGCGGGCCATTCGAACCGGACTAACCGCCGAAGGCTATGCCCTGGAGATTAAATATAACGATCAGAAGACAGTTCACAGCGCCTGGCTGCGCTTCCCCGGCCTCCTCTTCGAATTCAGCCTCTCACCGCACCGAGATGAAATTTTGGCGGTCAAGCTGGAAGTAGACACCCATCCACCCGCCGGGGCGGGGTTAGCCGCCACGGTGGTGCGCCGCCACGTTATTTTGCAACTGCATCATCACGATCGCGCTTCGCTGCTGGCCGGCAAGCTGCATGCCATATTGCAGCGTCCCTACCTGAAAGGGCGCGATTTGTACGACCTGCTCTGGTATCTCAGCGACCCGGCCTGGCCGCCGCCTAATCTGATCCTGTTGAACAATGCTTTACAGCAGACCGGCTGGCCCGGCCCACCGCTGGCCGAATCAAGTTGGCGGCAGGCGGTACGAACCCGGCTGCAAGAGGCCAACTGGAGTCAGGCCGCCGCCGATGTACGCCCTTTTTTGGAAATCAGTGAAAGCGCCGACCTGCTCACGCCGGACAACCTGGCTCGTGTCCTGGCCGGGTGAAGGAGAGGGTGTTAATTGGCGCTGCCCCATCGTCTTTGAACTTATTTTGCCACTTATTCGAATTCAAATCTCCGCTAAAGTTTACTACTTCACCCCCCTGAGTAGAATTACCCCAGCCCAGTGCAAGCCTGTAGAACAACCACCCACCCCCAACAACACCGATGAGCAACACAAGATAAGTAAAGTTATTATTTCCTTAAACCTATCCACGACGGCTATTTTGCCGCGTGGCGAGCTTCGATCTCTTTCAATTGGTCAATTGTCGCGATCTCTTCCGGTCGAACTGTCTCGGCAAACCAGGCGTCGAGAATTTCCTTAGCCACCTCAGTCGAAGTTGCCCGCAGGCTCATGACCAGCACGTTGGCATCGTTCCACCAGCGCGCCCCGCGAGCCGTCTGAGCGTCAGCGCACAGGGCCGCTCGAATCCCCGGCACTTTGTTGGCGGCGATTGAGGCGCCGGTGCCGGTATAACAGAAGAGCACCCCCTCATCGGCCTGGCCACCGGCCACGCTATCGGCCAGCTTCTCCGAGGCCAGGGTCCAGGGCAGGTTGTCGCCGGCCAGGGGGCCGAACAAGAGCACTTCGTGGCCGCGCTGCCGGAGCTGCTCTACCACAAAATCCGTCAATTGAGTTTTCTCGTCGCTGGCTACCGCAATTTTCATAAGTTCCCCCGTTAAATATGATTTTTTCTAACCCCCAAAACAGGAACGCTTGCTCAAATTAACTGTTTGCCCTATTATACCACATAACATAAAAAACTCGTGAAGTGTAGCAGACTTCACGGGTTTGCAATGAGATGCCTGTCCCCTGGTAGGTTAAGGTTGCTGTTTTACCTTGTTTGAAGATTCCTGTTTATTTTTGGGTATAAACATATCTATCAACAGGGTCAGGCGGGCAACTTCTGCTTGCAAGGTGTTTACCGTATTTTCGAGAGTGTCAACCTTGCTCCGCAGTTCATATCGGCTGAGATTAGCGGCAGTTTGGGCTTCATATAATTTGTCGATATGCTGAAGGCCGTGACCTATTGCCATTTCAGCCGTTATGTTGCCGTTGGCATAATCTGACAGCACCTGTTTATGGCTATAGGTGCCCATTTTAACTCCTTCAATGTCAGATGAAATCAGAAAATTCTTTGATACCATATGGTATCTTATTGTAACACAAAGTACCCTTGATGTCAAATGGTATCATTTAATTTGGGAATGCAGGATACTTGAGGCATGAAGCAAATTGGCGAAAAACTAAAAGCTCTTCGATTGCAGCGTGGTTTAACCACAAGGCAACTTGCCAAAGCTTTAGAAACCAGTCAGGCTCAAATCAGCAGAATTGAAAATGGCCTCCGGCAACCCTCTGGTGATTTGATTGTCAAAATGGCCGATTTTTTCAATATTCCCTTAGATAAACTTATGCGAGACGAACTGGATTTAGATTGAGTTGAGGGGTACATCGTGGCGGAATTAGCAAATTTTATGCCTCCATTGAACATTTCAACAGATGAACTCAAAAAGTGGGGAAGGTTGTGGCTTGGTGATATCAACCTGATTGGCCGACAGATTTAACATTTGCCAAGCCCAAAAAATCAGGGTAAGCC